>NZ_LMNZ01000020.1:0-122563 GCF_001423445.1 Rhizobium sp. Leaf311
AGAAGGCACGGAAATGGTTATGCCAGGCGACAACGTTACCGTTGCTGTTGAGCTGATCGTTCCAATCGCGATGGAAGAAAAGCTGCGCTTCGCTATCCGCGAAGGCGGCCGTACCGTCGGCGCTGGCATCGTTGCCTCGATCGTCGAGTAATGTTGGTTGACGGTGCCTCGGCATCGTCGCAGACAACGCCGGGCAATATCCTGGCGGGATAATTCTGGACAATGGCGGTGTGAAAAGCACCGCCATTGGACGTTTGAGAAAAAGCGTCATGGCGTTGCACTTTTAGTGCTTGAAAAATGCAGTGAAAGCGCGTAAACGCGCACTCACAGTTAGATGCCGGATTCGCAAGTCATTGCGCGGTTCGGCGGTTCAGCAATACAGACTACCGAAATGATTGGGGTGCGCCTAAGCACTCCTCTTGATTTTTGAAAATCTGCGGCGCCACGATCAACTAGGTTCATGTATTTCCGCGTGCGGAAATCAATAACAAAGAACAAGGACAAGACGAATGAACGGCCAGAATATCCGTATCCGCCTCAAGGCGTTTGATCACCGGATCCTCGATGCCTCTACCCGTGAAATCGTGTCGACCGCCAAGCGCACCGGCGCCAGCGTTCGCGGCCCGGTTCCGCTGCCTACCCGCATCGAAAAGTTTACTGTCAACCGCTCTCCCCACGTTGACAAGAAGAGCCGTGAGCAGTTCGAAATGCGGACGCACAAGCGTCTTCTCGATATCGTTGACCCAACCCCTCAGACTGTCGATGCTCTTATGAAGCTCGACCTCGCTGCTGGCGTTGACGTGGAAATCAAGCTCTAAGACCTCGGCCTGACCTTGCGAAAGTAAGGGCCGATATAACAAGGAAGGTACGTGGAGTAATCCAACGTCTTCCAATCCGGAGACCGGAAACGTCGTGAGATGTCGAAGGGAACTCCTTAACAAAGGCCAGAGAGGGTTTTCCCTTCAAGGCTCGCAAGAGGATTGAACCAATGCGTTCAGGTGTGATTGCACAGAAAGTGGGTATGACCCGCGTCTATAACGACGCCGGGGAGCATATCCCAGTAACAGTATTGCGTTTGGACAACCTTCAGGTTGTTTCACAGCGCACGGAAGACAAGAATGGCTACACTGCAGTTCAGCTCGGTGCAGGCCAGTCCAAGGTCAAGAACACGTCGAAGGCGCTCCGCGGTCATTTCGCTGCCGCCAGCGTCGAGCCGAAAGCAAAGCTCGTCGAGTTCCGGGTTTCTCCCGAGAACCTCATCGACGTCGGTGCAACACTGACCGCAGATCATTTCCAGGCAGGCCAGCTGGTAGACGTTACCGGCACCACGATCGGTAAGGGCTTCGCCGGTTCCATGAAGCGCCACAACTTCGGTGGTGGTCGCGCTTCGCATGGTAACTCGATCTCGCACCGTGCACATGGTTCGACTGGTTCGAACCAGGATCCGGGCAAGGTCTGGAAGGGCAAGCGCATGGCCGGTCACATGGGCCAGACACGCGTCACCACCCAGAACCTGGAAGTAGTCTCGACCGATGAAGGTCGTGGTCTGATCCTCTTGAAGGGCGCCGTTCCCGGTTCCAAGGGTTCCTGGATCATCGTCCGCGACGCCGTTAAGTCGGCAGCGAAGTAAGGGAGCCTCAGCAATGGAATTGAACGTCAAAACCCTCGAGGGAAAAGACGCCGGCAAGGTATCCCTGTCGGACGAAATTTTCGGCCTCGACCCACGCCAGGATATCCTGGCCCGCATGGTTCGTTACCAGCTCGCCAAGAAGCAGCAGGGAACGCACAAGTCCAAGAACCGTTCGGAAGTTTCCCGCACGGGTGCAAAGATGTACAAGCAGAAGGGTACGGGCCGCGCTCGTCACCATTCGGCTCGCGCACCGCAGTTCCGCGGCGGCGGCAAGGCTCATGGCCCAGTCGTTCGCAGCCACGCTCATGACCTTCCAAAGAAGGTTCGTGCGCTTGCTCTGCGTCACGCGCTCTCTGCAAAGCTCAAGGCAGAAGACCTGATCATCGTCGATCAGCTCGTTGCCAGCGATGCAAAGACAAAGGCTCTGCTGGGCAATTTTGCTACGCTTGGCCTGACCAACGCTCTCGTTATCGGTGGCGCTGAACTTGATGGCAACTTCAAGCTCGCAGCTCAGAACATTCCAAACGTGGACGTTCTGCCGATTCAGGGCATCAATGTTTACGACATCCTGCGCCGTGGCAAGCTGGTGCTTTCCAAGGCTGCTGTAGAGGCTCTGGAGGAGCGGTTCAAATGACGGATCTTCGCCACTACGATGTGATCGTATCTCCTTCGATCACGGAAAAGTCGACGCTGGTATCCGAACAGAACCAGGTCGTATTCAACGTCGCCAAGGACGCTTCGAAGCCTGAAATCAAGGCTGCAATCGAAGCACTCTTCGGCGTCAAGGTCACGGCAGTGAACACGCTTATCCGCAAGGGTAAGACCCGTCGTTTCCGTGGGTTCGCCGGTAAGCGTAAGGACGTCAAGAAAGCCGTCGTCACGCTCGCCGAAGGTCAATCCATCGACGTGTCCACCGGACTCTAAAGGTTAGGCCCAAGCGGGCAAAGACCCAAAAGGGAACAAGTAAAATGGCATTGAAAAGTTTCAATCCGACCACGCCAAGCCAGCGTCAGCTGGTTATCGTGGACCGCGCTTCGCTCTACAAGGGCAAGCCGGTAAAGGCTCTTACAGAGGGCCTCAGCTCGAAGGGTGGCCGTAACAACCAGGGCCGGATCACCGTTCGTTTTCAGGGCGGCGGTCACAAGCGGACCTACCGTCTGGTTGACTTCAAGCGTCGTAAGTTCGACGTTGAAGGTACGGTCGAGCGTCTGGAATATGACCCTAACCGCACCGCATTCATCGCGCTCGTGACATACACGGACGGAGAACAGGCTTACATTCTCGCGCCACAGCGTCTCGCTGCTGGTGACAAGGTGATCGCCTCCGACAAGGCAGTGGACGTGAAGCCAGGCAACACAATGCCGCTTCAGTACATCCCAGTCGGCTCGATCATCCACAACGTCGAGATGAAGCCGGGCAAGGGCGGTCAGATCGCTCGCTCCGCCGGTACCTATGTTCAGCTCGTTGGCCGCGATGCCGGGATGGCGATCCTTCGCTTGAACTCCGGTGAGCAGCGTCTGGTTCATGGCTCCTGCCTTGCATCCATCGGCGCTGTCTCTAACGCCGATCATGGCAACATCAACGACGGTAAAGCCGGTCGTTCGCGCTGGCGCGGTAAGCGTCCACACGTTCGCGGCGTCGTGATGAACCCGGTTGACCACCCTCACGGTGGTGGTGAAGGTCGCACGTCGGGTGGTCGTCACCCGGTTACCCCTTGGGGTAAGCCTACCAAGGGCAAGCGCACCCGCTCGAACAAGTCGACCGACAAGTTCATCATGCGTTCGCGCCATCAGCGCAAGAAGTAAGAGAGGAAGTCTCAAGTGGCTCGTTCAGTATGGAAAGGTCCGTTTGTTGACGGCTATCTTCTCACTAAGGCTGAGAAGGTGCGCGAAGGCGGACGCAATGAAGTGATCAAGATCTGGAGCCGTCGCTCCACGATCCTGCCGCAGTTCGTTGGTCTGACATTCGGCGTCTACAACGGCAGCAAGCATGTGCCCGTCTCGGTCAACGAAGACATGGTCGGACACAAGTTCGGTGAATTCTCTCCGACCCGGACCTATTACGGTCATGGTGCGGACAAGAAGGCAAAGAGGAAGTAATCATGGCGAAGGCTAAGACCGAACGCCGGCTGAAGGACAATGAGGCTCAGGCCATTGCCCGTACGCTCCGCGTCAGCCCCCAGAAACTGAACCTGGTTGCCGCTCTTATCCGTGGCAAGAAGGTTGATCGCGCTCTCGCCGAGCTCGAGTTCTCCCGCAAGCGTATCGCTTCCACCGTCAAGAAGACGCTGGAATCGGCTATTGCGAACGCCGAAAACAACCATGACCTCGACGTCGACGCTCTTGTCGTCGCCGAGGCCTATGTCGGCAAGTCCATCACCATGAAGCGTTTCCACGCTCGTGGCCGTGGTCGTGCATCGCGTATCGAAAAGCCGTTCTCTCACTTGACGATCGTTGTTCGTGAAGTGGAAGAAAAAGGGGAGGCCGCATAATGGGTCAGAAAATCAATCCAATCGGCTTCCGCCTCGGCATTAACCGTACGTGGGACAGCCGCTGGTATGCGGACACTGCCGAATACGGCAAGCTGCTGCACGAAGACCTTGCTATCCGCGCTTACCTGATCAAGGAATTGAAGCAGGCCGGCATCGCTAAGGTTATCATCGAGCGTCCGCACAAGAAGTGCCGCGTGACCATTCACTCGGCTCGTCCTGGTCTGATCATCGGCAAGAAGGGTGCGGACATCGAGAAGCTTCGCAAGAAGATTTCCGAGATGACCGCTTCTGAAACGCACCTCAACATCGTTGAAGTGCGCAAGCCTGAAATCGACGCAACGCTTGTTGCCCAGTCGATCGCTCAGCAGCTTGAGCGCCGCGTGGCATTCCGCCGTGCAATGAAGCGCGCTGTTCAGTCCGCACTGCGTCTTGGCGCTGAAGGCATCAAGATCACCTGCGGTGGCCGTCTTGGCGGTGCTGAAATCGCTCGTACCGAATGGTACCGCGAAGGTCGCGTTCCTTTGCATACCCTGCGTGCGGACATCGATTACGGTACGGCGGAAGCCGAAACCGCATTCGGCATCTGCGGCATCAAGGTCTGGATCTTCAAGGGCGAAATCCTTGAGCACGATCCGATGGCTTCCGAGCGTCGTGCGCTCGAAGGCGATGCACAGGGTCCGGCAAGCCGCGAGCGCGGCGATCGTGGCGACCGTCGCCGCGAAAACGCTTGATTGACGCTGGCGAAAGATAAGCTCGGAGAAGTTAGAAAATGTTGCAGCCAAAGCGTACTAAGTACCGTAAGCAGTTTAAGGGTCGCATCAAGGGTGTGGCCAAGGGCGGCTTTGACCTGGCATTCGGTGAATTCGGCTTGAAGTCGCAGGAACCGAACCGCGTGAACGCGCGCGAGATCGAGGCGGCCCGCCGCGCGATCACGCGTTACATGAAGCGCGCTGGTCGTGTGTGGATCCGCGTATTCCCAGACACTCCGGTTACGGCGAAGCCGACCGAAGTCCGTATGGGTAAGGGCAAGGGTTCTGTTGAATACTGGGCATGCAAGGTCAAGCCCGGTCGTATGATGTTCGAGATCGACGGTGTTTCCGAGGAGATCGCCCGCGAGGCGCTCCGTCTCGGCGCTGCCAAGCTCTCGGTTAAGACGCGCTTCGTTCAGCGCATCGCAGAGTAAGGAGCAGGCACCATGAAAGCCGAAGACGTTCGCGGCCTCAGCGCCGATCAGCTCAAGGACAAGCTCGCCGACCTGAAGAAGGAGCAGTTCAACCTGCGCTTCCAGAAGGCAACCGGCCAGTTGGAAAAGTCCTCGCGCATCGACGAAGTTCGTAAGGACATCGCCCGCGTGAAAACCATTGCCCGCCAGAAGGCGGCAGAAGCCAAGGCCTAAAGGAAGAATAATATGCCTAAACGCATTCTGCAGGGCGTCGTTGTGTCCGACAAGAACGAGAAGACTGTCGTAGTCCGTGTTGAGCGCCGATTCGCTCACCCGCTGCTTCAGAAGACTGTTCGCCGTTCGAAGAAGTACAAGGCGCACGACGAAAACAACCAATACAAGATCGGCGATGTCGTTTCCATCGAGGAATGCGCACCGATTTCCAAGGATAAGCGCTGGACGGTCGTTTCCGCCCAGGCATAATTTCAACTGATTTTCGCGCAGCACTTGCTATATGCGCGAAAGTCTGTATGAAGCAGCGCAAGGACGCTCGTTCACGGGCGTTCTTTTGCTTTGATGCGCACGGAAGGTCCGTTAGGAAACCACCCTGTCACGATTATTCCGCGCGAAAACAGAGACATTTCATAAGCTGGAGCAGGGGGCGGTCTCATAGACTTGCCCAACCGGTCCGGTAACAACAAGAAGGCGACCTGACATGATTCAGATGCAAACAAACCTCGACGTGGCGGATAATTCCGGCGCACGTCGTGTCATGTGCATCAAGGTGCTGGGCGGCTCGAAGCGTAAGTATGCTTCCGTTGGCGACATTATCGTCGTTTCTATCAAGGAAGCCATTCCGCGCGGCCGCGTCAAAAAGGGCGACGTGATGAAGGCGGTCGTTGTTCGTACCGCCAAGGACATCCGCCGCGCTGACGGCAGCGTCATCCGTTTCGATAACAACGCAGCCGTTCTTATCGACAACAAGAAAGAGCCGATCGGCACCCGTATCTTCGGACCGGTTCCACGCGAACTTCGCGCTAAGAACCACATGAAGATCATCTCGCTGGCTCCAGAAGTACTGTAAGGAGCGATAGCGATGCAGAAGATCCGCAAAGGCGACAAGGTTGTCGTATTGACCGGTAAGGACAAGGGCCGTACCGGCGAAGTAAAACAGGTTTTGCCGAAAGAAGACCGGGCTATCGTGAGTGGCGTGAACATGGTGAAGCGTCACCAGCGCCAGACCCAGAGCCAGGAAGCCGGCATCATCAACAAGGAAGCTTCCTTGCACATTTCCAACCTCGCCATCGCCGATAAGGATGGCAAGCCAACTCGCGTTGGTTTCAAGGTTGTTGACGGCAAGAAGGTCCGCGTGGCCAAGCGTTCGGGAGAAGTGATCGATGGCTGAGTCCAAGTACGAGCCGCGTCTCAAGACTGAATACGTTTCCCGTATTCGTGGCGCAATGCAGGAGAAGTTCTCCTACGCCAACGTTATGATGATCCCCAAGCTGGACAAGATCGTCATCAACATGGGCGTTGGTGAGGCGACCGCTGATTCGAAGAAGCCAACGGTTGCCGCAGGCGATCTGGCTGCTATCGCAGGTCAGAAGCCGGTTGTAACCAAGGCTCGCAATTCCATCGCGGGCTTCAAGGTTCGCGAAGGCATGCCGATCGGTGCGAAGGTTACTCTTCGTGGCGCCCGCATGTACGAATTCCTTGATCGTCTGGTCAACATCGCGCTTCCGCGCGTTCGCGACTTCCGGGGCCTGAACCCCAAGAGCTTTGACGGCCGTGGCAACTTCGCCATGGGCATCAAGGAGCACATTGTGTTCCCTGAGATCAACTACGATAAGGTTGATCAGATGTGGGGCATGGACATCATCGTTTGCACGACGGCGACTTCGGACGACGAAGCACGGGCTCTTCTGACAGAGTTCAACTTCCCGTTCCGTCAATAACCGTAACGACGAGCGTAGAAAAGGAACTCCGATATGGCGAAAACAAGCGCAGTTGAAAAGAACAAGCGCCGCCGCAAGACAGTGGCCTCGCAGGCCGGCAAGCGTGCCGCCCTGAAGGCAATTGTCATGAACCAGTCCCTTCCGATCGAAGAGCGGTTCCAGGCAACTCTGAAGCTCGCTTCGCTGCCGCGTGACGGCTCGAAGACGCGTATCCGCAACCGCTGCGAAGTAACGGGCCGTCCGCGCGCGTTCTACCGCAAACTCGGAATGTCGCGTATTGCGCTTCGCGAGTTGGGCAACTCCGGCAAGGTGCCGGGTATTGTCAAGTCGAGCTGGTAAGGAGACGGGCACATGACAATGACTGATCCGTTGGGTGATATGCTCACCCGAATCCGCAATGGTGCTGCCCGTCGCAAGTCGTCGGTCAACACGCCAGCATCCAGCCTTCGCGCACGCGTTCTCGACGTGCTGCAGGCTGAAGGCTACATTCGCGGTTATTCCAAGGTCGATTTCGAGAACGGCAAGTCCGAGCTCACCATCGAACTGAAGTACTACGAAGGCGCGTCCGTGATCCGTGAGATCGGCCGCGTTTCCAAGCCGGGCCGCCGGGTTTATGTCTCGGTCAAGTCCATTCCGCAGGTCGCGAACGGCCTCGGCATTAGCATTCTCTCGACTCCGAAGGGTGTTATGGCCGATCATCAGGCTCGCGAACAGAACGTTGGTGGCGAGGTTCTTTGCTCGGTCTTCTAAGACTGAGCAGGGATCTCCTTAACGGACAGACAGGATAGAAATATGTCTCGTATCGGTAAAAAGCCCGTTCAGGTTCCTGCAGGTGTGACGGCCACTGTCGACGGCCAGAAGATTACTGCCAAGGGTCCTAAGGGTGAACTGTTCTTCGTCGCCAATGACGAAGTCCAGGTTAAACTGGAAGAAAACGCGGTTTCCGTGACGCCAGCCAACGACTCCAAGGAAGCTCGTTCCAAGTGGGGCATGTCCCGCACGATGGTCGAGAACATCTTCAAGGGTGTCAAGGACGGTTACGAACGCAAGCTCGAAATCAACGGCGTTGGTTATCGTGCTGCCATGCAGGGCAAGAACCTGCAGCTGGCACTCGGTTTCAGCCACGACGTGATTTACCAGACTCCGGAAGGCATCACCATTGCCGTTCCGAAGCCAACGGAAATCATTGTTTCGGGTATCAACAAGCAGCAGGTCGGTCAGGTTGCCGCGGAAATCCGCGAATACCGTGGTCCCGAGCCCTACAAGGGCAAAGGCGTCAAGTACGCTGAAGAACGGATCATCCGCAAAGAAGGCAAGAAGAAGTAAGGATCACGCGAAATGGCTAGCAGGAAAGAAGCACTTGCACGTCGCGCGAACCGCGTGCGCCGCCAGATCAAGGCGGTTGCCAACGGTCGCCCGCGCCTGTCGGTTCATCGCTCGTCGAAGAACATCTACGTTCAGGTCATCGATGATGTGGCTGGAAAGACGCTTGCGTCTGCCTCCACGCTCGAGGCTGATCTGCGCTCGTCCTTGAAGACGGGTGCTGACGTTGCAGCAGCTGCCGTTGTTGGCAAGCTCGTTGCAGAGCGCGCCAGCAAGGCTGGTATCAAGGATGTCGTATTCGACCGCGGCGCTTTCATTTACCACGGCCGCATCAAGGCTCTGGCTGAAGCAGCCCGCGAAGGCGGTCTGAACTTCTAATCATCATTTCCTGCCCGGGCCTTGTCCGGGCAGGTTTCACCGGACCATGCGGGTTTCAGAAATGAAGCCGATGGTCTTTTCGTTTGCCGTTCCACCCGTAAAAGAAAAAGGAAAAGGACAATGGCACAAGAAAAAAGAGGTTCTCGCGACGACCGCCAGAACCGTGAAGAGCGCGATAGCGAGTTCGTCGACAAGCTGGTCGCGATCAACCGCGTTGCGAAAGTTGTCAAGGGCGGCCGTCGTTTCGGTTTTGCTGCTCTCGTCGTTGTCGGCGACCAGAAGGGTCGCGTTGGCTTCGGTCACGGCAAGGCTCGTGAAGTTCCTGAAGCGATCCGCAAGGCAACTGAAAGCGCAAAGCGCGATCTGATCTTCGTTCCGCTTCGCGATGGCCGCACGCTGCATCACGATGTCAACGGTCGTCACGGCGCCGGCAAGGTTCTGCTGCGCTCGGCCAAGGCTGGTACCGGTATCATCGCTGGTGGTCCGATGCGCGCTGTTTTCGAAACGCTCGGCGTTCATGACGTTGTTGCAAAGTCGACCGGTTCCTCGAACCCATACAACATGGTTCGCGCAACTTTCGACGCTCTGAAGCACCAGGTTCATCCGAAGGACATCGCTGCACAGCGTGGTCTCAAGTATGCGACCCTTCAGTCCCGCCGCGCCGCTTCCGGCAACGCGACTGAAGAATAAGGAGCAGTATCATGGCCAAGAAGACTACTGAAGCCAAGACGACTGTTACGGTCGAACAGATCGGCAGCCCAATTCGCCGCCCTGCGGTTCAGCGCCAGACGCTGATCGGCCTGGGTCTCAACAAGATGCACCGTCAGCGCACTCTGGAAGACACTCCAGCTGTTCGCGGCATGATCCGTGCTGTCCAGCATCTCGTTCGCGTCGTAGACGAGAAGTGAGACGGAGGAAGTCATCATGAAACTCAATGAAATTAAAGACAACGAAGGCTCGACGAAGAACCGTATCCGCGTAGGTCGCGGTATTGGTTCCGGCAAGGGCAAGACCGGTGGTCGCGGCGTCAAGGGTCAGAAGGCTCGTTCGGGCGTTGCCATCAACGGCTTCGAAGGCGGCCAGATGCCAATCTACCGTCGTCTGCCAAAGCGCGGCTTCAACAACATCTTCGCATCTGAATTCGTTACCGTTTCTCTCGGTCGCGTTCAGGCTGCTATCGATGCTGGCAAGCTCGACGCCAAGGCAACGATCGACGCAGCTGCTCTGAAGGCCGCTGGCGTGATCCGTCGTCCGAAGGATGGCGTTCGTATTTTGGCTGACGGCGAGTTGACGACGAAGGTTTCCTTTGAAGTTGCTGGCGCTTCTAAGCCTGCTGTTGAAAAGATCGAGAAGTCTGGTGGTTCCATCAAGCTTCTGGTTGTTGCAGCCGAAGCCGCAGAGTAATATAAGATGACGAACGCCCGGGGTGTTTCACTCCGGGCTTTCATGTTCTACAGTCGCATGAGCTTTTGAATCCTAATCGATTAGAATGTCTTATGCGGATACTCTCAAGCAATGTGTGAATGTTGCGGGGAGAGCCTCACAGTTCCGAAGCATTCAGTTGAATGTGGAGCGAACGAACGAAAACAGGGTGAGGCATGATTCCGGCGTTAGAGCCGTGATCCGTCCGAAGCCCGGTTTTTGAACCAGTATCTTTACGACCTTTTCCGGAATTGCCGGTTTCCGTGCCGCTGGACAAGGGTCATGCGGAGAAATTTATGGCTTCAGCAGCGGAACAACTGGCCTCAAACCTGAACTTTTCGACCTTCGCGAAAGCTGAAGATCTGAAAAAGCGACTCTGGTTTACCCTTGCCGCACTTCTCGTTTACCGTCTTGGCACGCATATCCCGCTTCCCGGTCTGAACCCGGAAGCCTATGCACAGGCATTCCAGGGCCAGGCCAACGGTATTCTCGGCCTTTTCAACATGTTTGCAGGTGGCGCTGTCGAGCGTATGGCGATCTTCGCTCTCGGCATCATGCCCTACATTTCCGCTTCGATTATCGTGCAGCTCATGACTTCGGTCGTGCCCTCGCTCGAAGCGTTGAAGAAGGAAGGCGAAGCAGGCCGCAAGATCATCAACCAGTACACGCGCTACGGCACGGTTCTGCTCGGTACGCTTCAGGCCTACGGCATTGCTGCCGGTCTTGAGAGCGGGGCAGGGCTCGTCATCGATCCAGGCTGGTTCTTCCGTGTCTCCACCGTCATCACTCTTCTCGGCGGTACCATGTTCCTGATGTGGCTTGGCGAGCAGATCACGTCACGCGGCATCGGCAATGGCATTTCTTTGATCATCTTCGCCGGCATTGCAGCGGGCCTTCCCGGCGCATTGGCGCGTACTCTTGATCTCGGCAAGACAGGATCGCTGTCCACGCCCTTGATGTTGACGGTACTCGTTGTCTGCATCGGTGTCATCGCGCTCATCGTCTTCGTCGAGAGAGCGCAGCGGCGCCTGCTGATCCAGTATCCGAAGCGTCAGGTCGGTAACCGGATGTTCCAGGGCGATACCTCGCATCTTCCGCTGAAGCTGAACACGGCGGGCGTCATTCCGGCAATCTTTGCGTCATCGCTGCTTTTGCTGCCAGCAACGGCTGCGGGCTTTACCGACAGCACGAAATTGCCGACTTGGGCAACGACGGTCATTGCGTCGCTGCAGCACGGCCAACCTCTGTTCATGCTGTTCTACGGCCTGCTCATCGCATTCTTCGCATTCTTCTATACAGCTATCGTATTCAATCCGAAGGATACGGCAGACAATCTTAAGAAACACGGCGGCTTCATCCCGGGCATTCGCCCAGGTGAGCGGACAGCGGAGTATATCGATTACGTCCTGACCCGTATCACGGTCGTGGGTGCGATCTACCTGGTCTTCGTCTGTATCCTTCCTGAGACGCTTATCGCCCGTACAGGCATCCCATTAGCCCTTGGTGGTACTTCGCTTTTGATCGTTGTCAGTGTAACGCTAGATACAGTGGCACAGATTCAGGGTCACTTGATTGCCCAGCAGTATGAGGGGCTCATCAAGAAATCGAAACTGCGTGGAGGAAAGAGGGGACGATGAGACTGATATTTTTGGGACCACCTGGGGCCGGCAAGGGGACCCAGGCGAAGCGTCTGACAGACAAATACGGTATCCCACAGCTTTCCACGGGGGACATGCTCCGTGCGGCCGTGAGTGCCGGTTCTGAAATCGGCAAGCGTGCCAAGGAAGTCATGGACTCCGGCGGTCTCGTTTCGGATGACATCGTCAATCAGATCGTTTCCGAAAGGGTCGAGCAGGCGGACTGTGCCAATGGGTTTATCCTGGATGGTTATCCGCGTACCGTTCCACAGGCAAAGGCGCTCTCCGAAAACCTTCGGCAGAAGGATCTCGTTCTGGATGCCGTCATTGAATTGAAGGTCGATCAGGAAGCGCTCATACGCCGAATCGAAAACCGCGTGGCAGAAACGATTGCCGCAGGTGGAACCGTGCGTTCCGACGATAACCCCGAATCGTTCCGTAAGCGGCTCTCAGAGTACCGTGAGAAGACGGCACCCTTGTCTGCCTACTACCAGGAGCAGGGAGAGCTCGTGGTGCTTGATGGCATGGCTGACGTCGATGACGTGACGGCCGCTATTGAGGCTGTGCTTGAAAAAGATGCGGGATCATCTGCTTCAGCCGCGCGTATCTAAAGAATCTTGGCGGAGCCGGTTGCTTTTTTGAACCGATTCCGTTAAACACCGCGCCAACTCGCGACAACCCAAGCGACTGGCGCGGATTTTCCTTTAGGGAAGGAAAGTCCGGGTTCGGTCGTTTTGACTTGTGACGAACAGGAATTTGAACTGGCGGCAAAATCGTGCCGCTCAAATGAAAGCACCACTTGCCGGATGGCAACTGGAACGCAAGGAGAATAGACGTGGCACGTATCGCTGGCGTCAACATCCCGACGGCTAAGCGCGTTGTTATCGCTTTGACCTATATTCACGGGATCGGTCCGAAATTCGCGCAGGAAATCATGGAAAAGGTCGGTCTTCCGGCTGAAAAGCGCGTTCATCAGCTGACGGATGCCGAAGTCCTTCAGATCCGCGAAACCATCGACCGCGACTATCGCGTCGAGGGTGATCTTCGTCGCGAAACCGCGATGAACATCAAGCGCCTGATGGACCTTGGTTGCTACCGTGGCCTGCGTCACCGTCGTGGCCTTCCGGTCCGCGGTCAGCGCACGCACACCAACGCTCGCACCCGTAAGGGTCCGGCGAAGGCGATCGCTGGTAAGAAGAAGTAATTTTCCGGTCTTCCGGAAGGGGAGGCTGGTGCAGGCCGCACCAGCCTTTCTGAGTTTGGCGAAAGGTCTTCTGGGCTTTTCGCCGGTGTAGCCGCTGGTGTTACGGCGGTGAAGAGATCAATGAAAGGTATATCATGGCCAAGGAAGCCACACGCGTACGCCGTCGCGAACGCAAAAATATCACGTCGGGTGTTGCGCACGTCAACTCAACCTTCAACAACACGATGATCACCATCACCGACGCACAGGGCAACGCGATTGCCTGGTCGTCTGCTGGTGCAAAGGGCTTCAAGGGTTCGCGTAAGTCGACTCCTTTTGCTGCCCAGATCGCTGCTGAAGATTGCGCCAAGAAGGCTCAGGAACACGGCATGAAGTCGCTTGAGGTAGAAGTTTGCGGTCCAGGTTCGGGTCGTGAATCTGCACTTCGCGCTCTGCAGGCTGCCGGTTTCATGATCACCTCCATCCGCGACGTGACGCCGATCCCGCACAATGGTTGCCGCCCGCGCAAGAAGCGCCGCGTCTAACGCGCTTCTGTCTGGGAATTCCGCCTCACCCTCGGTTTGGCGGAATTTTCGCGTATTCGGCGTGTGGTGCTGGTTCATCCGGCAAACCAACGCTTTCAAACCCTCCGATGAACTTTTGGGTTCCTCTCGGTGATCATGCTCGGTCCGTCACGATTGGATGGTGGCGGCGAACGGAAGGTTTAAAGATGATTCAAAAGAATTGGCAGGAACTGATCAAGCCGAACAAGGTCGAGTTCACGTCTTCCAGCCGCACCAAGGCAACGCTGGTTGCCGAGCCGCTGGAACGCGGTTTCGGTCTGACGCTTGGTAACGCGCTCCGTCGCGTTCTCTTGTCGTCTCTGCGTGGCGCCGCTGTGACAGCGGTTCAGATCGACGGTGTTTTGCACGAGTTCTCTTCCATTCCCGGCGTTCGGGAAGACGTGACGGACATCGTGCTGAATATCAAGGAAATCGCCATCAAGATGGATGGTGACGATTCCAAGCGCATGGTCGTACGCAAGCAGGGTCCTGGTGCTGTCACTGCTGGTGATATCCAGACCGTAGGCGACATCGAGATCCTCAACCCGGATCACGTTATCTGCACGCTCGATGATGGCGCTGAAATCCGCATGGAATTCACCGTCAACAACGGCAAGGGCTATGTGCCTGCAGAGCGTAACCGTGCTGAAGACGCGCCGATCGGCCTTATCCCGGTCGACAGCCTGTATTCGCCGGTCAAGAAAGTGTCCTACAAGGTGGAAAACACCCGCGAAGGCCAGGTTCTTGACTACGACAAGCTGATCATGACGATCGAAACCAACGGTTCGGTTTCCGGCGAAGACGCAGTAGCATTTGCTGCTCGTATTCTTCAGGACCAGCTCGGCGTCTTCGTCAACTTCGATGAGCCACAGAAGGAAGCAGAGGAAGAATCTGTAACCGAATTGGCGTTCAACCCGGCGCTTCTCAAGAAGGTCGACGAGTTGGAACTGTCCGTTCGTTCGGCAAACTGCCTGAAGAACGACAACATCGTCTACATTGGCGACCTCATTCAGAAGACGGAAGCCGAAATGCTTCGTACTCCGAACTTTGGCCGCAAGTCGCTGAACGAAATCAAGGAAGTTCTCGCTTCCATGGGTCTGCATCTCGGCATGGAAGTGCCAGCATGGCCGCCAGAGAACATCGAAGATCTCGCCAAGCGTTACGAAGATCAATATTAACCAATAAAAAGGCAGGCCCTTTAAAGACTGCCTTTCCCCGTCAAACAACAGGCGCCGTCACGAAAGACTGGTTGCCTGCATGTGCCAGGAAACGGCAGGCCCGGACAGGAAGCCTGCATTAAAGGAGAATAGCAATGCGCCACGGAAATTCAGGCCGCAAGCTCAATAGAACCGCCAGCCACCGCAAGGCAATGTTTGCCAACATGGCGGCTTCGCTCATCACGCATGAGCAGATCGTAACGACGCTTCCTAAGGCGAAGGAAATCCGCCCGATCGTTGAAAAGCTGGTTACGCTCGGCAAGCGTGGCGACCTGCACGCTCGTCGTCAGGCCATCTCGCAGATCAAGGATCAGGATGCTGTTCGCAAGCTGTTCGACGCCATTGCTGAACGTTACGCAACCCGCAACGGCGGCTACCTGCGTATCATGAAGGCTGGCTACCGTCAGGGCGACAACGCTGCCATGGCTGTTGTCGAGTTCGTTGAGCGCGACGTAGACGCCAAGGGCAAGGCCGACAAGGCACGCGTTGCTGCAGAAGCTGCTGAAGCCGAAGCTGCATAATTGATAGCGCTGAAAAGCGCTTGATGATCGAGAGCCGGGTGAGAAATCACCCGGTTTTTTTGTTTTGGGGAAATATTTTTTTAGCGGATTGGCTGGGCGTCCAGGAACAGCGGCGGTTGCCGTTAATCGGATGGGCCGTCTTCGTCCGGCAGATTGTGCTCGGCCCAGATGTCTCTTGGGATTGCGTCTCCCATTAGAAATTCGAAGGCTACGACTTTCTCTTTATCCGGGGTCAGCTGGCACTTGAATTGAAGGCGATACCAGTCGTGCTCACTGTGGATCGCGGCACCCTTGGCGATGAAATTGGTGCCAGAGAATTCAGGGTCAGCCATGGCATAGGCCACAACCCGGTCTGGCTTGAGGCTCTTGCTCCACGCGCCAACCTGCGCCATGGCCTCGAGATTACAAAGCTGTTCAATCTGATCTGCCGGTGCGAGCTGTTTCAGCGCGTCGCGCGCCTGTCTGCTGCGGTGGTCCGCGAGAACCTCCTGTGAGAGCATGTGCGACGGCTTCACGAGTGTTTTTCCGTTGTCGTTCACTGGGGCTTGCTGCGGCGGCGTATTCGAGCTTTCAGTTGGCGGGGTGCTCGCCTTACTGTCGTTCGGCGGGTAAGTCGCGGCTGGCGGAGGCGGGGTCGGCAAATTGTTCGCAGATGCAGCCGAGGTGACCGGCTGTGGCGGGGCAGGGGCCGAGGCTATAATTTCCACGGTGATGCTACCGTCCTGCGAGACCGAATTCGGTTGAGGCGCAGGACTTAGAAAGAAGGCAGCCAAGAGCAAAGCATGGAGCAGAAACGATAAAATGACGCACCAGCGACTACTCCGGCGCGCTGTTTCCTTGCCTTCCCTCACTGGCACCGGCTCGGGTCAATCAATAGGGGTATGCTTTTGCAAATCTATCATGCCCAGCCTTGCGGACCTGCGCCAGGGCCGAGCCTTGTTGAGGGGAATGTCATAGTTGGCGTCTTCGCGATCTAGCGTCGCGACAGCGAGTTCGTTGAAGGGCTTTCCATCGCATGAGGCGACGATCTTTCCATCTGGCGCAACAACAATGGCAGGGCCTTGAGCTGCTTTTGGTGCGGGCGTTGCACCACTGATCCAGATGCAATTGAAACCGGCGTGCGCGCGCAGCGCAATCTGAAAGAAGTTGCCGATTCCGTAGGATGAAAACAGAATTGCATCCACATCCAGACGTTCATATTCCATGAACAGTTCAGGAAACTGAACTTCGATGCAGGTCAGGCAACCGAAACGGTAGCCATCGACCTCAAAAACTGTGGGATGTTTTCCCGGCCTGTACCACTCCTGCTCGAGTTCGGAATTGGAAAGATAGCGCTTGTCGTATCGAGCGGTCATCCCACCCTGATCACTAATGACATACTGACTGTTGTTTGGTGGGTGTGGCAAAGGCAGTGGAGATGCGGAACCAATGACGGCGAAGATGCGGTTTTCCCTGCATGTCTCGGCGATGGCATTGAGTTCGTCGGCATGGGCATCCCAACAGAAGTTTCGCCAGTCTTCGGGAGAAGCAATCTGCGCCTTCGCATAGCCAGACAAAGCACCTTCGCAAAAATTGACGAGGCGGGCACCGTCCTTCGCAGCCTGGTGAATGAGCGCACGTATCGTCCGGCCATTTTCGGCAACGTCTTTTGTAACGACACTCTGCGCCGCTGCGATTTTCATGAAAGGCTCCGGTTCACTCCGGCACTGAGATGCGCCCTTTGATGTGCTTCAGGTAAGAGACGATGGAGAAGGTCATGATGACGAGGAGCGACCATGAACTCCATTTGCCGATATGCACTGCCGACCACGCGCCGAGTTGGTTTGGGTAGCTCCAGATGCCGAAGAATGTGGAGATGTTTTCTGCCAGCCAGACGAAAAAGCCGATGAGGATGAAGGACAGAAGCAGTGGCATTTTGCGGTCGCGATCATAGGGGCGGTAGATGACGGTGGCGCGGGCGTAGAGGCCGAGCGCACAGGCGGCGATGTACCAGCGATAATCGCCGATGAAGTGGTGGGTGAAGAAGTTGGCGTAGATTGCGATGCCGATCATCGACGCCATCCAGTAGGGCGGGTGGTGGCGAATGCGGACATCAAGCAGACGCCATGCCTGGATGATATAGCTTCCGACGGCGGCATACATGAAACCGGAAAACAGCGGTACCCCGAAAACCTTGGTGTAGGCAAAATCTGTATAGGACCAGGACTGGATGGCGCTGGATGTCTTGAAGACTTCGAGAGCAAAACCCACCACGTGAAAAAGCAAAATGGCCTTGGCTTCGTCCCATGTCTCCAGTTTGCTCCAGATCATGAAGAACTGGATGGCCAGAGCGACGACCAGGAGAACATCATAGCGCGGCAGACCGAACAGACCGCCGCGCGGCACAAGAAAGATGGAGATGAAGAACAAGCCGGCAAACATGCAGGCGCGCGCTTCCTTGATGCCGAAATAGAGAAACTCGACGATGAAACGCTTTATGCCTTTCAACTCGCCCCATGGCTGCCGATCGCATAAAAGGGCGTCAAGCGTTGCAAGGCGGCTGGCGGGGTAGGTGGTTTCGCTTGTCAAAGCCATCAGTCCTCTTGCTCGGCAGGATTGTATCTCTACAACAAACCGGAAATAAAGCGACATGATGATGAAGAATGCCCACCGATTTTATGAGAGCCGACTGGCGCTTCTTATCTGCACATGCGGCGTGATTGCCGCCGGTCTGCTGCTGCGACGATATGGCTATATGGCCGGGCTGCCCTTTGTTGTCGTGAAATACGGTGGGTCGGTGCTGTGGGGATCGATGGTCTACCTGCTCGTGGAAGCCATCATGCCAGCGCGTAGACGGAATCTGGCAGTAGCGATTGCCTGCGGGCTGGCAATCGTTGTGGAATTGCTGCGGCTGGTGCATTTTCCAGCGCTGGATGCGTTTCGGGCAACCACAGCCGGGGCATTGCTGCTTGGCCGCGTTTTTTCGCTCTGGAATATTGCCTGTTATGTCGTGGGGATAATGTTGGCTGCGTTCATCGTCCGGCACGTCCGGGTGAGAGGGCGGCCTTGCGAGCCCGTTTGCGGGCCATGATTGCCGGTCTGACGCTTCGATATCCGAGCAGGATGACCATCACCGATATGTAGAAGACAGGCTCCAGCGTCAGCGATTTGCGGGCGAGCACAAAATGCAGGATGCCAGCGATGAGGACGAAATAGGACAATTTGTGCAGCGTGTTCCAGCGCGAGCCCAGATTGCGAATCGACCATCGGTTGGACGTGAGAGCCAGGGGTACGAGCATAACCAGCCCCGCCATGCCGAACATGATATAGGGGCGCTTTAGGACATCTGCGATGATTGAGCTCATGACCAGCCCGCGGTCCAGAACGAGATAGACTGCGAAATGCGCCAGCACATAATAAAAGGCGATCAGGCCCAGCGCCCGGCGGTAGGCGATGAGATTGACGTTGAAGAGGTCGCGTAGCGGTGTGACGCAGAGGCCGAGGCACAGGAAGCGCAAAGCCCATATGCCAAGCAGGTGTTCGAAATCCTTGACCGGATTGAACCCTAGCCCGCCAGTGGCGGCGAGATAAAAATACCAGACGCCGGGACAGAGCCCGACGACATAGAGCGCCCAGATGGCGGCGGGCTGGTATCGCTTGGGAAGGGCGGGAAGCGAAAGCGCAAATGCCATGGTCAGTAATTCGCCTTCAGATCCAGCCCGGAATAGAGGCTCGCAACTTCCTCATAACCGTTAAACATCAGCGTCGGGCGATTTTGCGTGCTGAAGAAGCCGCCTTCACCGATCCGCTGCTCTGTCGCCTGGCTCCAGCGCGGATGGTCCACATTGGGATTAACGTTGGAATAGAAACCATATTCGCGTGCGTTGGAGTTTTTCCACGTTGTCTCAGGCTGTTTTTCAACGAGCGAGATACGCACGATCGATTTGATGCCCTTGAACCCATACTTCCAGGGAACAACAAGGCGGATAGGTGCGCCGTTCTGGTTGGGCAATGTTTCGCCATAGAGGCCAACCGCCAGAATTGTCAGCGGGTGGCGCGCTTCGTCCAGGCGCAAGCCTTCGACATAGGGCCAATCCAGTGGCTGGAAAAGACCGCTCTGACCGGGCATTTCTTCGGGGCGCACCACGGTTTCGAACTTGACGTATTTGGCGCTGCCCAGTGGCTCGACCTTGTCGAGAATCGTGGACAGTGAAAAGCCGATCCAGGGAATGACCATCGACCAGCCTTCGACGCAGCGCATTCGATAGGTGCGATCTTCCAGTGGATATTTCAGCAGGTCCTCGATGCCGAATTCCTGCGGCTTACCCACGAGACCGTCGACCTTCACGGTCCACGGTGTGGGCTTGAAGCTGCCGGCATTTTCCTTCGGGTCTGACTTGCCCGTGCCGAATTCATAGAAATTATTGTAGCTGGTAACGGCGTCCAGCGGTGTGAGCTTTTCATCCAGCTTGTAGGCGCCGGGCTTTGCGACAAGTGGCGCGGCCAGCGCATTGCCAGCCGTCAGACCTATCGTGGCGAGACCGGCAGCCGTTCCCAGAAAATGTCGTCTGGAAAGATAGACGTCGCGTGGTGTTATTTCGGCAGCAGAGATGCGTGGCGGACGGTAGGCGGGCATTGAAACCTCCTGAAGACGCCAATTCGAAGTATTGCCATTCAATACCTGCGCCATTGGCACTGTAAGTATGTTTCACAATACGAGAAAAAGAAGGAATTGGAGCATGTTCTAAAAACAAATTTCCGAGAACACCGATAGAAATGTGCATCTCGGACGCCAGCCAGTAACGGGGCGGCAGTGGTCTGCGCGCCCCGGCATCAATTCCGTCAGAGCGTCAGCCTGAATTTGGCAAACCCCTCGGCCCCATCGCCGGCCTCCTCGATTTTCGCCCCCTTCACATCCTTGGCGTATTGACGCGCCTTCGGTCCGGTTTCGAAAATGGCTGTCGTGTTTGCGACCGGCGCAAAAGACCAGTTGTCATCGGCGGCGGGATTGATGGTCCCCTCGGCAATGATGTAGCGGACGATCACGTCGCGGTTGGTGTCGGGTGCCACAAAGATGATCTTATCGGAGGAAATACCCGGGAACTTTCCGCCGCCACTGGCGCGGTAATTGTTTGTCGCAACGACAAATTCCTGCTCGGGGTCGATGGGTTTGCCTTCGAATTGAAGATTGACGATGCGGCTGCTTGGCGGATTGACTGCCTTGCCATCCTTGTCGAATTTCGCAGGTTTCGAGATATCGATCTGATAGGTGACCCCGTCGATAACGTCGAAATTATAGGACGGGAAATCGTTGTTGAGCAGAGGTGCGTCCTTTGCCCCCACTTCGACCGTGTTGAACATGCCCGCAGACATCTCCAGCCAGTCCTTGACCTGAGCACCGGTGATGAGGACCGCCTGCACTGTGTTTGGATAAAGATAAAGGTCCGCCACGTTCTTGATGGCAATGTCACCGGCGGGGACATCGGTGTAGTAGTCCGAGCCGCCACGGCCGCCTGCCTTGAAGGGCGCTGCTGCCGATAGCACCGGCAGGTCCTTATACTGGCCGTCCTTCAGCATGTCCTTGATGTACCAGGTCTGGGCGTTGGACACGATCTGCACGGATGGATCGTCTGCCACCAGCGCAAAATAGGAATAGAGCGGCGCGGATGTCTTGCCCACGGGGCGGCGGACATAGGCAAGTGCTGCCTCGTGGTCAGCCTTGACGGCGGTTATGACTTCGGCCTTGTCCTTCACGTCAGCCACGATCTTGCGGTTGTCGTCACGGTGATAGATCGGGCGCGCTTCGGTGGTGAAGTCCACGATCTTCCAGCTCTTGCCGTCCTTCTCCAGCAGCAGGTCGATGAGGCCCATATGGGAGCCCCAGAAGCCAGCCATGACGGCAGGCTTGCCCATCAACGTGCCCTTTACGGGATCGGCGCCCTCTATCCCGTCCCAGGTCTTGGGGCCGGGGAAGACGAGGTGCTGGTGGCCGGTAAAGACGGCATCAATGTCTTTGACGCCAGCCAGATAGAGTGAAGCGTTTTCCATGCGCTCGCTCTGGCCCTTGCCCTCGATGCCGGAGTGGGACAGCGCGATGATGATATCGGCGCCCTGTTCCTTCATGACAGGAACCCAGGCCTTGGCAGCTTCGACGATATCGCGGGTCTGCGCCTTACCTTCCAGATTCTTGGCATCCCACATCATGATCTGCGGCGGCACGAAGCCGATGACACCGATCTTGACCGGGCTGCTTGCCCCGGAGCCGTCCTTTATCTGTTTTTCGAGGATGACGTAGGGCTTGAAGAACAGGTCGTCCTGCTTCGGGTCGGATGCGAGCTGACCCTTGGTCAGGTTTGCGCAGACATATGGAAAGCCTGCACCGGCCAAGGTGTTGAACATGAAGTCGAGCCCGTAATTGAACTCGTGATTGCCCAGTGTGCCGCAATCATAACCCAGAACATTCATGGCGTTGATGACCGGGTGCTTGTCTCCCGCCTTCATTCCACGCTCATAGGCAATGTAATCACCCAGCGGGTTGCCCTGTAGAAAGTCGCCATTGTCGACCAACATCGTATTGCCTGCCTCGGCGCGGATGCTGTCTATGATGGATGCGGTGCGTGCAAGGCCCAAGGTGTCGTTCGGCTTGTCGGCGTAATAATCATAGGGGAAGACATGGACATGGATATCGGTGGTTTCCATGATGCGCAGATGCGCCTGATTGGCCTGTGCACGCGCCGCAAAGGGATGAAGCATGACCAACGCCGAGGAGGCGGCGATGCCTCCCAGCAGAGAACGTCGCGTGATGGGATGAAGGCCGATGAGGGAAGACATGGAAACTCCTGCAATGATTTCAGGCTGCATGGGAAGGTGTCAGCGTAAAACGAATTGCCGAGGAGTCCATCATCAAAATGACATGCGTATGATTTGCCCCGTATTTTCGGGCGGCCTTGTCAAAATTCCTTATACGGCAAGTGTCGGCTTCACGTCTTCATGGAAGAAGCGGAAATAGGACGAAATCTGCGCCAGCGTGTTGGTTGAAAGCTGCAGCTGCAGCCCGAGCCTGTTTCTATGCTGCCACTGGACGATGCCTTCGATGTGGCCCAGATCTTCGCTCTGAACCTTGACCCGGCTTCCCTTTGCGGCGGCAAAGGGGCCTTCAAGTTCAAGCGCCATCCCCGTGGCTGAAAGATCGACGACGCGACCTTTCACAGACTGATTGACGTAGTGGACCGTTCCGAAGATGCGTGTCTTGCTGCGGTCTGCGCCGCGCTTATGCGTGCTCAATGTGCCGGACATTGCCATTCCCTTTTGACTACAGGTCAAAATCGCATGGAAAATTTGAAGCCGGCTTATCGATTTCGGTAAAATCTACCGCAATCGCCCATTTATACCCTGTCGATCCGGCACTGGTAGCAATTGTTGCGCGCCGAGCGCACATGCACATAGGAGACGTCATCGCGTATCAGAAGCTCTTTTGCGCGGTCCCTGATGGCGTCTGTTGGCGTGACCGCGCCGGTTCCATAGATTATGCGGTTGGAAGCGCTGTAGCCGCGGACGATGTAATCCGTGCTGTCGAGCATGGGCGGCAGGACCTCCTTGGCGACATAGGTTGCACAAGCTTCAGCGTGAATGAAAATCGGACCCGTTTCAGCAAAGGGTTGCAGGTCTGGAAAAGGTCGATAGGCAAGCAGCAGCACGCGTTCACCGTCTCTGATCTGGCCTAGACAGGCGCGGCAGGGGAGAGATCCGCTTGCGATCGAGGATTCGGGTTGTTGCCCATAGGCGTCCAGCTTTCCGTTGCGATAGGCCTCGGCTTCCTCTGCTGGCATTGCGGTGAAAGTAATGCGCGCCATATTGGCTCTCCTGCGTTGCTTGTTTGTCGCTATGCGCTTCAAAGAGTCGTGTATCCACCCGTTTCTTGCGTAAAGACGCAACTAGCCCATTGCTTGAATCGTTGAGTATGGCAATCAATCGAACGTCCTCGTTTTTGAAAGTTGACGTCCATGCTGCGCAGGTTGATGACCGCTTCCCTGGTCACGGTTTTTTCGTTCGTTTCACCTGCAGCCCATGCGCAAACCGCTCCCGCGCTGGATGGCCTTTCCGATGAGCAGCTGCAGCAGACGGTCAATTTCGTCATCGGAAATGCGATCTTCAGCCTCTTTCACGAAGCATCGCGTATGCTCATCTCCGATCTGGCCTTGCCCGATGCGGGAGCAGGCCGCGATTCCGCGGATCAGCTCGCCGGGACCATGATGCTGGAGGCGAACGAGGAATGGCTGGATACAGCCATCGTCAACGCCACCGACAGCTGGTATCTGGCCCGTTCGGCAGGTGCGTTGCCGGATCATAATGCGCCGCTCTATTCGGTTCTGGTGCCAAACCCCACTCGTGATCGCCAGATGGCGTGCCTGATGGTTGGCAAGGACGCTGGTGGCTACGGTGATCTGGCCGACATGATGGGGCTGCCGAAAGGCGACTGGAAGGCCTGCGAGGCCTCTTATCCTCAGACAGTATCCCATTGGAACGAGCTGCTGAAGCCGCATGTTGCCAAGGCCGGTGCCACGAAATTCGTGTCGCGCTATGAGCCGGTTCGCGATCCATTTCTGGATATCTATGCTACGATCCTCAAGGAATCCAAGGTTCTGGACCTGATTGCACGCAGCTTTACCGGCTATGCGCTCAAGGGCGAAGTCAAGCTGACGGCCCGCACCTGCGGCAGACCTGATGTCTACTGGTCAGCCGAAAAGCGGGAAATCACCTATTGCTATGAAATGGCACGGTTCCATGGCGAACTGATAGCCGCCCATCTCGCAGCCGCGGGCAACGAAAAGGAAAGCAATCCTGCTCAGGAAATTCCGACCGCGGTCAATCTGGGGCAGGAACTGTAACCTGACGGCGGCGCGGATCTCGTAACCTGCGCCTTTGCCAAGAATTGTGTCGCTGATGTGAAAACGGTGCCTGGAGAGACCCCACGCACCGTTTATCGTTAGCCGGTCAATTGCGGCGGGAAATTTCCAGATACTCGCTATCTGTCAGAGGCTCTACCCATGCCTGATAGGTGCTGACGGGTGAGAAGCCCATCATCTGGTAAAGCTGCAGCGCGCGGGGGTGGTCCAGCGTGTTGGTGGAAACGATAACTTTCTTTGGATTATCCTGCCACGCCGAATAGAGCGCCTGCAGGAGGAACCATTTGCCAACGCCCGCACCAATCGCTTCTTCCATCAATCCGAAATAGGCGAGCTCGGTGACATCGGCGTCGAGTTTTTGCAGTTCGAAGAAGCCTGCTGGCGCACCGTTCATGTAGAGCACGGTCACGCAATTGGCTGGATCGCGCAGCGTTGCCGAAAGCTCTGCATCGCTCATGCGCATTCGCCTGTGCCAATGCCAGCGTTTTCCCACACGCCAGTAGAGGTAGCGGTAAAAATGCAGGGGAATATTCGTCGTCCGCATGATGGCGGTCTGGATGTTGACCGGCACCGGCAGGCTGACCTTCGGTGCGGACGTCATTTCCAGCTGTGTCACATGTGCCTTCAGCGGGCCATGGACCTGCGTCGGGATGGGCTCTGCCGGGCCGGTTACGACAGGCGTGTCGTCCTTGCTGCCCCATTCCGACCAGGAACCATCATAGAGCGCATTGTCCGTGTGCCCAAGCGATTCCAGTGCCAGCGTAATGACGGCAGCGGTTACGCCAGAGCCGCAGCTGGTGACGACGGGCTGAGACAGATCAATGCCCGCTTCCGTTATCATCTTGCGGATTGTCGGCAGGTCCTTGAACTGGCCGTTCTCGGAAAAGGCCGTGGCAGGCAGATTGCGTGCACCCGGCATATGGCCTGAGCGCATTCCGGCGCGTGGCTCTGCCTCTTCGCCCGTGAAACGACCGGCGCCGCGCGCATCGGCAATCTGCTCTTCGCCGCTGTCAACGAGGGCGCGCATTGCCGAAAAGGAAACGACGCGCTTGGGCTTAAAATGCGGATCGAAAATGGCGGGCTCTATGACAGGTGTACCAGTCTCCAGTGGCTTGCCTGCGGCCTTCCAGCCGTCCAGCCCACCATCCAACACGTAAACCTGTTCTGCGCCCATAACGCGCAGCATCCACCACACGCGCGGCGCGGAGAAAAAGCCCGGACCATCGTAAACGACGATGGTGTCATGCTCGCCAATTCCGAGCTTTCCGACTTCATCGGCAAAAAACTGGGGTGAGGGCAGGGAGTGCGGCAGGCCGGTATCGTGGTCTGCGATGACATCCTGATCGAAGAACACTGCGCCGGGCAGATGACCGGCCAGATACTCCTCCTTGCCGTTGCGCTTGTGCGCCGGCAGATACCAGGAGGCATCGACCAGACGAAAATGCGGGGTGCCGAGCTGCTGCTCTACCCAATCCGCCGAAACGACGAAGCGGCTTTTATCCGTGCTCACGATAATTCTCCCACAATCAGGCGGATGCGTCGGGTTTTCCAAAGCGAATTCGGAAGCGACGGTTCTCCTTGCCCTTTTTTTCGATCTTGGCGATGTAGATCTCGCCAACTTCCTGCGTCTCGGACACATGAGTGCCCCCGCAGGGTTGGCTGTCAACTGCCGAATCCTCGCCGATACAGACAAGGCTTACACGGCCCAGGCCAAGCGGCGGCCGGACATTCTTGGATTTGACGATATCAGGATTGGCGGCAAGTTCTTCGTCGGTGATCCATTTCAGAAAAACCGGGTGGTTCTGCTGAACGAGGTCCATCAGCTTTGAGGTAACCTCGTCCTTGTCGATGGTTTCGGACATATCGAAGTCGACACGCGATTCGTCCTCGCCCACCGCAGCACCCGTAATCGGCCACGGGCAAACCACGGACAGGAGGTGACAGGCCGTATGCATACGCATCAGCCTGTAGCGACGTTGCCAGTCTATATGGAGGGTCAGCTTTTCGCCAAGCTCCGGAGCGGCTTGTCCCTCGGTGGGGACATGGATGATGACGCTTTTATCTGCGCCGTGTTTCGTCAGTCCGATCTCTATCTTAGAGCCGTCGGTGCGTTCGAGGAAACCGGTATCTCCGGGCTGGCCGCCGGATGTGGCATAGAAACAGGTCTGATCCAGCTCTATGCCACCATCTTCGTGAACTGCCGTTACAACCGCTTCGCATGTGGACAGGTAGAAGTCGTCACGAAACAGGGCATTCACGGGCATTGACACTCACCTCAGGCAGTTTCGTAGGGCACCGAAATCTCCCGCTTCTCCGTGAGCCAGACTGGAAGGGGCAGCCCCTTGGACAGCAGGAAGGCAGGGTTGAAAAGCTTCGATTGATAACGGTTGCCATAGTCACAAAGAATGGTGACGATTGTATGCCCCGGACCGAGGTCGCGGGCAAGCCTAATCGCACCGGCAACGTTAATTCCGGATGAACCGCCCAGCGACAGTCCCTCGTTCATGACGAGATCAAACACAATCGGCAGGGCCTCTGCATCTGGAATGCGATAGGCAAAGTCCGGCTGGAAACCTTCCAGATTGGCCGTGATGCGGCCCTGTCCAATTCCTTCCGTAATGGAAGATCCCTCGGATTTCAGTGTTCCATTCTTGTAGAATTCATAGAGGGCGGCGCCTTCCGGGTCGGCCAGGCCGATCTTGATATCCGAATTGAAGTCGCGCAAGCCATCCGCCACACCGGCAAGGGTGCCACCGGAACCGACGGCGCAGACAAAGCCATCTACCTTGCCATCGGTCTGATCCCAGATTTCCGGAGCCGTGGTTTCGATATGCGCCTGGCGATTGGCGATATTGTCGAACTGGTTGGCCCAGATTGCTCCGTTCGGATCGGTGGCCGCAAGCTGCTTTGCCAGTCGGCCGGAAACCTTGACGTAATTGTTGGGGTTGGAATAGGGCGCTGCCGGCACTTCGATCAGCTGCGCGCCAAGCAGCTTCAATGCGTCTTTCTTTTCCTGGCTCTGGGTTTCCGGAATGACGATGACGGTCTTGTAGCCCAGTGCATTTGCGACAAGGGACAGGCCGATGCCGGTATTGCCAGCAGTACCTTCCACGATGGTGCCGCCGGGGCGCAACAGGCCGCGCCGTTCGGCATCCTTGATAATATAGAGCGCGGCACGATCCTTGACGGATTGGCCGGGATTCATGAATTCGGCCTTGCCGAGAATTTCGCACCCGGTCGCCTCAGACGCTGCATTCAAGCGGATAAGCGGCGTGTTGCCAATGGCTGTGATCACAGAGCTATGAATGGTCATGATGGGGCCTTTTGATCTGTCGCGAAGATGATGCCGTTATCTCCTCGTCTACAGGCGTTGTGACAAGAAATTATCTTCCGGTGAATAGGTCTCTTGCGCAAAATCTTCCCGATAGCGCCGCTTATCCACTTTTCTTGATGTCCGAATAGGCGGCGAGCGCCCGTTTCCGAGCCGTATCGTGGTGAACGAGCGGCTGCGGGTAAGTTTTGCCAAGTTCCACGCCTGCTTTCTCCAGCGCCGCCTTGGGCGCTTCGAACGGCTTGTGAATAAACTTCTTTTCCAGCTTGGAAAGCTCGGGAACGAAGGTTTTGACGTATTCGCCTTCGGGGTCGAATTTCTCGCCCTGCAAAATGGGGTTGAAGATCCTGAAAAACGGCGACGCATCCGCGCCAGAGCCTGCGACCCACTGCCAGTTGGCGGCATTGGAGGCGGGGTCGGCATCAACAAGCGTATCGCGGAACCACTCCTCGCCCTTGCGCCAATCGATCAGGAGATGCTTGATGAGGAAGGAGGCCGTGATCATCCGCACGCGATTGTGCATGACGCCATGTTTCCACAGCTGGCGCATACCGGCATCTACGATTGGATATCCTGTCTTGCCCTTCTTCCACGCGTTGAATTTGGCTCTGTCCGTCTGCCACTCGAAGGCATCGAAGGCGTCGTTCCAGTTTTTCTTATCCAGGTGCGGGAAGTGGAACAGCAGGTGGTAACAGAATTCCCGCCAGGCGATCTCCTTGCGAAAGCGGCTGACGTCGTTTGAACTCACATGCCGTGAAAGACCCTGCGTGGCAGCCCAAAGCTGGGCAGGCGATATTTCGCCCATGGTCAGATGCGGAGACAGCATCGAGGTGGCGGGATTTGCGGGAAAGTCGCGGCCTTCCTCGTAGCCTTTCAAGGCGCCATCCACGAAGTCTTTCAGCTTGTCCGCTGCCGCTGCCTCGCCGGGCTTCCAGACCTCGTCAAAATCCTTGGCCCAGTTTGGTTTGGTGGGGAGCAGCTTCCAATCCGCCAGTTTCTCGGATTTTGGCCAACTGGATGGGGACGGTATGGACTTCGGCGCGGGCAGGGGTTCGTCCGGCTCCTCGCCGCCTTCGAGCGCCCGCCAGAATGGTGTGTAAACCCGGTAGGGCCCGCCGCTTTTCGTCTTGAGCTGCGAGGGCTCATGCAGAAGATATCCGGCGAAACTCTCGACTTCGAAACCATCGTCACGAAACGTCTTTTTGATCGTCTGGTCGGTTTCCATACCCGCGGGATCGTATCGGCGGTTCCAGAATATGCTGCTCGCTCCGGTCTCCTCGCAAAGCGATTTGAGAACCGACTCCGGCTTTCCCGAACGCAGGATCAGCCTGGATCCCGCCTTCTCCATCGCCTTCGACAATGTGTCGAGCGAGTGGTGCAGCCACCAGGTCTGTGCCGCTCCCAGAGGACCATTCGTCGTGGCCTCGTCCTCACGGATATAGATGGGCACCACGGTATCGCCATGGTCGATTGCTGCCTGTAGCGCTCGGTTGTCTGCAAGGCGTAAGTCCTTACGAAACCACACTAGAACGGAATTTTTCGTCTTCGTCATATGCCCCTCGGTTCACTGGACCTTGAATGATTGTTGAAGAGCTTTGTTCCGTCAAACAGTCTACAATCACGCCCTCTACGAACATAATTTTCAAGGGGTAAATTATTATCTCTTGAAACCATTTGCACCGGAACCATATGTCGGGTCCGGCGTTAGAGGCGGGTTAATTGAGTATGGAAGTCCAATCAATGATGCTGAACGACGTCAAATGGGAAGCCCCCGTTATTATTTCCCTGGAAAATGGCGCACCCAGAACCTTCAACGGCGTTTACGAGGCTTTTGATTTTTTGCAGCATGAGTGGCCAAGCCGTTCTGGCAAGGTCTATGAGCAGGCGCTGAGGCTGTGCAGAGCTTCGCTTCTTGGAAGCGTGGCTGGCGAGATCGCCCGCATAGCCTTCATCGAGGCCAGCCGTGATGCGCACTGCCTCGTGGATACGCAGAAACTCGCCTCCTGAACCAGATTTACGGATTGATCGCAACGACAGCCACCCGCCATAAAAGCCGGGTGGCTTTTGCTTTTCGGGCATCCGCCACTCAATGATCTCGAAATGTGGCAGAGCACAAAAACCGACTTGCAGAATACTTAAGATAACCTTAAGAAAATCCCTTAAGAAACGTTCTAATTTTCGCCTATATCTGGTCAAATTCTCGCTGGATTGGCGGAATAGATCGACCGTCATCGGCGGCCAGCGCAAAATGAATGAGCGCTTTCCGCCGCTGTACTCTGAATATGCACACAACACTTCCGACGGGGCAGGGCCGATGTGTTTGCGTGCTTCTAAAGGGCGAGAATTTGAAAGTAACTGCGTTCGTTCTGGCTGCGTCACTTTGCGCAGCGTTCACTGCTCCTGCATCTGCTGGAATGCTCAATCAAGCTGAGCGGTATTCCGGCCTTCATGAGGGCAAAAACAACAAGACCTTGAAGGCAATTCTCGGTGTAAACCCACGCAAGACACCCTGGTGTGGCCATTTCCTGAGTGTCGTGGCAGAAAAATCAGGCCGCCAGCCGCCTAAATCTTCCGGATTTGCAAAGTCCTGGACGTCATTCGGTTACGCCGTACCCACAAGTGGTGCAAAGCCCGGCGACGTTGTGGTGGTCAGAAGCGGCAGGAGTTATCATGCCGGTATCCTAAAGAGCCTCAACAAAAATACCGCCCAGATTCTGGGCGGCAATCAGTCCGGTCGCGTTCAGGTGTCGAACTTCAGCAGGAAGTCCATCGTTTCGGTGCGCCGCTAGAACGTATGCGGTTAAGGCTGCTCTCGTGTGCCGGGAGCAGCATCGCGCTGATCGTCATCTTCGAGATCCGTTGCGACAATAAAGGCGTCCTCGTGCTGTCGAGCCGCCTGACGACGCGCCCTCAGGTTCATGTCGCCATCAGGGTCCACTTCTTCCGGATCGCCCTTGAGTTCGCGCTCAGTATGAAAATCAGCGACATCCTTGTCGTCAATGTCCAGCGCGTTTTTGTGCTTCTCGTCCATTGTAATTCTCCTTGGTATGAAGGAACAACGGGCGGGCACCCCTGAGGTTCCGCAAAAGGATTGTTGGTGCCCTCAGGAACCAACCTTGCTGATCATTTGTTTCTCCCACAATCAAACCTTAAGGAGGACGACATGGTTGATCGTGACGCAGAAATTCGCAGGAAGGCCTACGAGAAGTGGGAGCAGGAGGGCCGCCGCGAAGGCGACCACGAGCGCCACTGGAGCGAAGCCGAGCAGGAAGTAGGCTTTACTGGAGAAGAAACGTCTTCCGCAGCCCAGTCGATGAAAAATGAACAGGCAGACGCCCACAACAACAGCAAGGACGAGGATCTGGAGGAAGGCCTGGAAGACAGCTTTCCAGCCAGCGACCCGATCTCCGCTACATCGACGACAACATCGGGAAGCGCGAATAACAACATGAACAGCAAGAGTTCTGCGCAGCGCCGCTAACTCCTGCACTTGTAGCCCAATGCGAAAACACAAGGCGTCATTCCAAGAATGGCGCCTTTTTCATGCCGTCCGAAGCATCAGCATTAAGCAGACCATTTCGGCAGGGAATCCGTTGCGTGATCTCAAGGCCAGTTTTCATGGGTGGCAGTGAAGGTAAGGTGAGAGGCAGACGGGACCTTTGGAGCCGCGTTCTGCCGTCCTTGAAATCACCTACTGCGAAGATAGGCGCGAGAAAGCCCAGGTCCCGCCAACCACCCCTAGTTTAGCCAAGCTTCGCGAAACTCTCTCTGACGAATTTTCCATCAATCTGTCCATGTGCCTAAATAGCTGAATGGCAAAATGGTTACGGAAGCTTCTCCGCCATAACAAAGGCCCGGCAGATTCATATGCCAGGCCTTTGCTTATGCTGATATCTTTCGAGGGCAAGTGGCTTAGAACTCTTCCCAGTTCTGTACTGCGACCGCTGCCGATCCACCACCGCCGACAGCGCGGGCCAGCTTGTTGACGAGATTGCGTGCGGGCGAGGGGGCTGCGACGTGCCGTGCCGGGGAGGCGACGGCCATGGGCGCTGCACCTGCACGGCCCGTTCCGCTATTGCCGAGCTGGAAGCGACTGACGAGCTGGCGCAGCTTATCGGCTTCGTTGGCCAAGGTACTGCTGGCCGCTGTAGCCTGTTCCACCATGGCGGCGTTCTGCTGCGTGGTCTGGTCCATCTGGTTCACGGCGGTGTTGACCTCTGAGAGACCGACAGACTGTTCGCGGGCCGATGTCGAGATCGCGTCCAGCTGGCCGTTGATGGCGGCTACGTGGTCATCGATCACCTTCAGCGCCTCGCCGGTTGCCGTGACGAGTTTGACGCCACTTTCCACTTCGTCGGCAGACGTGCGGATAAGATCCTTGATCTCCTTTGCCGCCTGCGCCGAGCGCTGTGCCAGTTCGCGCACTTCCTGGGCAACGACGGCAAAGCCCTTGCCGGCTTCACCCGCGCGGGCGGCTTCAACACCGGCATTCAACGCCAGGAGGTTGGTCTGGAATGCGATTTCGTCGATGACGCCGATGATGTTGGAAATCTGGTTGGACGAAGCCTCTATGCGCTGCATGGCGTTGACGGCATTGGCCACTACCTCACCCGACTGACGTGCCGACTTGTTGGCGTCGACCGCCATCTCGCGAGCTTCCTCGGTGCGATGTGTGGAATTCTTGACGTTGACCGTGATTTCGTCGAGCGCAGCTGCGGTTTCTTCCAGTGCTGCGGCCTGCTGCTCGGTACGCTTGGACAGGTCGTTGGCGCTGGCAGAGAGTTCCCGTGAGCCGCTATCGATGGCGCGGGTTGCATCAGCCACGGAAGACAGGGTTTCACGCAACTGGGCGACGGCGGCATTGAAGTTGCTGCGCAGGCCTTCGAAGTCGGCCGCAAATGGGCGGCTCAGCTCAAAGCCGAGGTTACCGCCGGCCAGATGCTGCAGACCTTCTGCAAGACCGGTGGTGGCTTCTGCCATGTCCGCGGCGCGCTGACGATCGGCTTCTGCCACACGGGCGCGTTCCGCTTCCGACATATTGCGTTCGCTGGCCGCCTGTGTCTCCAGCTCGCGAGCCTTGAGGCCGGTATCCTTGAACACCTGCACGGCCTTGGCCATGGTGCCCACTTCATCGCGACGTTCCGTGCCTTCTACCTCGGCGGAAAGATTGCCCCCGGCAAGAATGCCCATTGTCGATGCCAACTGGCGAATGGGGCTTGATACTGAGGAGCGAATGACGAATGTCCCGAAGGCCAGCACGATGCCCATTCCAAGAACAATACCAGCCAGCGACGACATGACGATCGATTCTGTTTGAGACGTCAGTTCCACGCTTTGGACGTCGGTCAGCTTGATAATGCGAGCTGTGTTCTCCGTCATCATTGCAGATACGCGCGCAATTTCTGGCTGACACTTCTCAAAGAACTTCTGTTGAAGTTGCTTGTTTTCTTCTGGGTCAGTCGTTGCCATGCCTGCTGCGACCAAACCACTGCACACCGTGTCAGCAACACGCAGACCTTCGTTCTTGGCCTCCACCAGCAACTTGTCGGTAGGTAAGGCCTTCGCTGCCACGTCCATCTGCTCGATGAAGCGTGCGCGAGAAGCATCAAATTCGGCCTTGGACTTATTTAAGGCAGCCTGATCGGTTGCCATAAGCACCTCGCCAACAGAGCCGCGCATTGACTGAAAGCTACGATTTGCTCGCGAAGATGCAATTGCAGCATTAACTTCCTCTTCCAGGAGGCCACTATAAGAATCGTCAATATTTTTCATTTTATTTGAAGTATAAATTGCAACACCTAGACAAAATACTGTGCTAAGTGCCATAATTATCATAAATTTAGTTAATATTGGCAGGTTTTTCAATTTTTATCCCCTAGGGTTTTCCTATAAATGGGTGGGTGTGCAATTGATTTAACTACGAAAATCTGACCGTTTTTTATTAAGTAAATTGCAAATACTATATTAATTAAATTTGCGAATAGTTGTATTTTATTGCGGAATGAATTGTTAATTTATAAGCTTGTCGTTTAGTCATTTGTCAATTTTTCAGTGCAGCTGACCGCAAATTTCGCACTTTTCAGTTTTGAACTTTGTCAAAAGTCAAATACCGGACCTTCCATCGCCGATTTGCTGGATTGTCGGGTTTCATTCTTTTTATACATTTGCATGAAGGGAAGCCGACGCCAGATTTCGCCGGGATCTGAGGATCCAGATAAGCGGTTCTGACTCGGAGGACAGTCGAATCGAAGCTCAAACCGTATGGCGGTTAGCCTCGCTGTGCTGGCGCTGTCTTGGAAGGAGAAGACGGAGAACGCTATCGTTCAGGAATCACTGACAACTGTGGTTGAGGCAGCAAAACGGTATCAGCCAATCAGTGGGGGTGTGTTATGTAAAGTATGTTTGCTGATTTTGCAGCGTACCACTTAACCATATCGGTAGAAGTGGCTCCCCGGGCCGGATTCGAACCGGCGACCTGTCGATTAACAGTCGAATGCTCTACCGCTGAGCTACCAGGGAACGTGCGCTGCTTGGCGCGGTGTGAGCGGGGTAATACAAATGCTTTTCCCTTTTGCCAAGCGGTTTTTTTAAAAAAAATGCATCAGTCTTGTTTTATCCACCGAAGTCCCCACGTTTCTGGGAATGTTGACCTTAAAAAAAATTCACATCGTCTTCTTTAGCGGGGGTGTTTTGCGATGACTTTTGGCATTCACCCGAAAACCGGGCGCCTTCATTTGGGAAAATGGAGTGTTGCGATGCCGCGTTCGCGAGTCGGGCGCATCATTATCGGCGTTTTGCTGATCGTCGGCGGTGTGCTCGGATTTCTTCCGATCCTCGGCTTCTGGATGGTGCCGCTCGGGCTCCTCGTGCTTTCGCAGGATTTGCCGTTTGTAAGGCGCCAGAGGCGGCGCCTTACGGTTTGGTGGGCAAACAGGCGGCGCGACAGGCAAGCGCGCCGTGGAGGCACTACGCGCCCGTGAGAGAGTTGCTGAGGCCTTGTCCTGCCCAGAACGCTCCATAAGCCAGAATGGCGAAATAGATCGTCGTGAGGACAAGGAACAGATAGCCGCCAAGAACGGTCGCGCCGTCGCGCTGGATCATCCCTGCGGAAAACAGCAGAATGGCAACGCCGGGCAGGGTGTTGGAGAAGGGCACGAAACCGAGCGGCATCATCAACAGAACACCGGCCGTCATAATCGCAAGGCCGTTCACCCGCGCCATAACCGTCCCTGTTGTCAGGCCGGGCAGGCGAGGGCGCATATATCGATCCAGCTTCGAGACGATGTTGACGCCCTTCTCCAGCGCCGGCACCAGACGGGCGGTTTCCATTTCCTTGTCCAGAATGCGTTTGGGAAGCCACGGAAGACGGTTGAGCGTGATTGCGAGACTGATCATGACGATCGCTGCACCGAACACAGTGCTGACACCCGGTATGGAAACGGGGATGAGAAACGGCAGGCAGGCAATGGCGCACATCAGCAGCAAGCCCTGCTCGCCGATTGCTTCCATCAAATCCCGCAATGTGATCGTTTTTCCACTCAGGTTTCCGATCAATCTCTGCAATACCGTGCTGAGACTTTCAGACGTGTCCGTAAAGGTGAAGTTTTGCGTCATTACTTATCCTGAGGCTATTTTTCCTTCCGGATAGATAGCATCGTCGATATGTCATGCCTATGGCAAACCAACCCGCTTCACACCAACGTCGGGCATCAATGTCTGCTGGGATGGCGCGACAGTCTAGTGCGAGACCCAGGAATTATAAGCGCCGATGGCCAGAACCGCCAGAAGAATGCCGACGATGAACGGGTTGATAGAAGTAACGAAGCCGACATAGTCCATAACTATTTCCTCCTCCATGCGTCCCGCTGAAATTATAGTTCAGATTGACCTCCACTGCCAGTAAAAATGGATTTTTTTCCGTGGTGCAACATATGGTTTACTGTTGCCCCCGGGTTTGCGGGGGCTTAATTCTGCTGCAATGCAAAATAATGGTCGATGTTCGACGATTTACTGCTCCGCAGCATTTGCCACCGGGCATGACGGCGGCTAGAACGGCCCTGTGAAAGAGGTGCGCGATGCTCAAAGGATTATATGCTTGGACAATGGCTCTTGCCGCCCGGAAGACAGCTGTATGGTGGCTCGCCATCGTCGCTTTCGTGGAAAGCTCCATCTTCGTCGTTCCCGCCGATGTCCTCTTCATTCCCATGGTACTGGCAAAGCCACGGCGTGCGATGTTCTATGCGGCAGTTGCGACGATCGCATCCGTATTAGGGGGCATCGGTGGCTGGTATCTGGGGCACTACGCCTTTGAAAGCGTAGCGCGGCCTGTGCTGGAGTTCTATGGGAAGCTGGAAAGCTTTGAGCACATGAAGGCATCGGTCGATTATGAAACGATCTTGCTGCTTCTGGTCACATCGGGCCTTGCGCATCTTCCACCAATCAAGGTCGTGACCATTCTTTCCGGTGCCGCCAATATCAGCCTTGGCCTGTTCATCCTGTCTGCCGTTGTCACACGCGCCGCCCGCTTCTTCATTCTGGCTGGGCTGTTGCAGCGATATGGCGAGTCGATCAGGCACTTCATTGAAAAGCGTCTTGCGGTCATTACCGCCGTGGGAGCAGGGGCCTTGATTGCGGTCTATGCTGTCTATGTCTTTGCCCGGTGACACCCATCGCGGCCGTGACCTGACCGCCGGATGCAAAGGACTTCCGTGTTCAGCTTGCTGTCAGAAATGATGGCCATCGTCCTGTTGAACAACAGGAAAGATGAATATGCGCATTCTTTTGGTCCGTGGCTTTGCGATTGCTTTGGCTCTACCTGCAATCTTTTTCACCTATTTCGGATTGCTGCTGGTTTCGGGAAATTTCCACGAAGTCATCCCCGGGCAGGTCTACCGCTCAAGCCAGTTGAGCGACAGCCAACTGGCGCAGTATGTCAAAGCAAACGGCATCAAGACGATCATTAATCTCCGTGGTGAGAACGAAAGATCGTCATGGTACAGGCACGAAACACAAACCGCTGAAAAACTGGGTGTGCAGCACATCGACTTTGGAATGTCTGCCCGCAAGCAACTTGCGCTGGCCCGCATGACGCAGCTGGCGCAAATCATGCGTGACGCGCCAAAGCCTATCCTCATCCACTGTAAGTCCGGTGCCGACCGCACAGGCCTCGCATCCGCAATCTATGTCAGCCGTGTGGCCGGTCTGGATGAGGAAACGGCGGAACAGCAGCTTTCAATCCGCTATGGGCATCTCGGCATACCTTACCTGTCGTCCGCCTATGCCATGGATAGAAGCTGGGAAGAGCTCGAACACTTGCAAACGCTTACATCGATGACCGACGTGCCAAAGGATATGATCTGAGGGTTGAAGATGCGGCCTCATTCTTCAGGCGAACGAGGTATGGGGGATACCTCGGAGGAAATGGTCGGAGCGGCGGGATTCGAACCCACGACCCCTTGACCCCCAGTCGGGTAGTTAAACGCTAGAGGCCTTATATTCCAGCGCCTTTGGGAATTTCAGTTTACAGACCACCACTTTACTGGCCCACAGAAATCAAGGTTATCCCGCTTCGCCTGTAAACCGTTTTTGGCGATTCTCGATGCTCTCCACAGCCGCGCTCGACACCAGATAGTGCTTGCGAATGATCGTCTCGGCGTCCTTTTCAGAGTGACCGGACACTTCGGCTATTTCCTTGATCGAAGCGCCGTTCCGATAGGCGAGAGTGACGAAAGTTCCCCGCAGGTCGTGGAAGGTCTTTCCTTCAATCCCAGCCTTCTCTACGGCCTTGCGCCAAGACGATTTAAAGCCGGTCGCCCAAGGCTGGCCTTGACCATTGGTCAGGATCGTAACGGAGTTGCCACGCTTCACTCCGTCCAGATGTCTCTTCAGCTCATCAGAGACTTTTACCCTGACGTGCGATCCGGTCTTAGACTGGCGCAGATAGATGGAATGGCCGTCATATGCCTTCCATGTCAGCTTGAGCAAATCCCCCTGTCTCTGCCCCGTCCAGACTGCCAGCAAGAGTGCGCGCACCAGCGGCTCCGATGATGGCTTAATCTCCCAAGAACCGGCCGCGTCTTTTTTCCCGTTTCGGAAAACGTCGATATCGTCATCTGTCCAGATCACGTCACGGCGCGATCCGTCGCTGACCTTTTCCACGCGCTCCAGCGGGTGACGCTCAATCATTTCCCGATCGAGGCCAAACCACAAAATACGCTTCAGCACGCTCATGTAGAGGTCTGCTTTGCGTGGGTGAGTTTGGGCGATCTCATCGCGCCATTGCAGGAATGTGGTTCTGGTGCCGGGAGCGGATATCTGTGAGGCGGGCATCTCAAAGAAACTGGCTTCAATCTCTTTGATTGCGAAATCGTACCCTTCGCGAGTGCTCGGCTTAAGACCGGTATAAGCGGGCGATTTGAGATATTCCCGGATGATTTCGGCTAGGCATCCCTTATAGGGAGCGTCTGGGCGGTCACGCTGCAAGCGGACAAACTCAGCCGTGAACTCGATAGCATTCGAGGGGTCGGCCTTGATCCGCGGACCTCCTCGCCATGCATAGTGGTAGAAGACGACTTGTCCGCTAGCCAGCTTTTTTCTTACTTTGTGGACGCCCACCAAGTCGACCTTCACGTTGAGCCCTCCATTCGGAGAGGCTATTGCTTGTAGGAACTGGCGCCAAGTCAACTGAACATGGCTTGTGAGTTACGGGGATATCGGGGGCAACGCGGATAATTCTTCCGTCCACCTCGATCTCCACGCGCACGCCCTTGGATAGGGCAATATCGGCCATGCGCTTCAGGTCGGCCGATTTGACGAGTGCTGCTGCTGTCATCCCTCGCTCCTTTCAAGCGCCGCTCTGCCCGTCCAAGTCAGACCAACGACGCGACCGCCATCGTTCCATTTCGATGGCTCTGCAAGACCTTGCTTGATGAGACCTCGCAGAGGTGCATTAGGGTGGCTTTTGTATTCGGCCATAGGCTTGGTTTTGAGGTCAGAGAGTAATTCCATCTCGCTCTGGGCATACATCAACGCTCCTCCGATTGCAGGGTACGCTTAGAGGCCTCGACCAAAGCAAGATGATACTTGTCCATCAGGGCGTAAGCACCGGACAGATTTTCGCAGACATAGGCCCCGATCTCTGTGTTCATCTGCAAGTTCTGGATAATCTCAGGCGTCAACTCCTTCGGGACTAAGCACCAACCATCAGGCGCCCGCCTTGCGTCCTTCCCGCGCTGATCTGCTTCGGATAGGAGTGTGCGGAGGCGAAGGATTTCCTGGGCCATTTGCATTTGAGAGCCACTTATTGACATCGCGCCAGAGGCCATCAAATCAATGTCCATATCCGTAAGCGTAAATTGGTGAGGTTGTTCGCTCATGGCTTTTCCTCCAGCTTGGCGGCGGGTGCTGCGGCTACCAATTCGGCGTATATACGAGAAGCCGTTAGATTGGAGACAACAAATTCAGGCCCGTATTTTACCATCAAACTGTAAGCGGCGTTCTTCAACTGCGAAGCAGTCGTTTCTTTCGGCACAAGCTGCCAGCCGTCCGGCACTGCCACGTCCTGCACCTGTGCGGAGAGGGCGGATGCATAGAGCGGCGTGATCGTTGCTTTACCGTCTTGACTCTTGGTCCTACGAAGACGAGTTATCAGGGACTTTGCCCTGTACTCAGTGTACAGAAGCTCTTCCCCCCATCCTTCAACGCGAACGTTAAAAGCGAACGGTTTGTGTACTACTTGGATTTCATCACAATCACGGCAGATAGAGTGCCTGCCTTCTTTTCCTGTTCCACAGCAGGTAGGGCACGGCTCTTCATTAATGTTTCCGTGCCCAGCTAAAATGAATTCTACACCGCTGCCTTTGCAGAATTCGCAGTCTGTCTTCACCGGCTCCGCGTCCGTCGATAGGGCGTGATCGGGTGGCTCTCCATTCGCAGCTTCCCATCCATCGTTGAAGCCAGCTCTGTATGAGCGTTCTTCAATAGATAACGCCGCAATTGCAGCCTTAGCCGCCTCAACAGGATCAACATACACAAGCCCAGACTGGCATCCTTCACCGGCATCAAGGATTGCGTTGGCGACTTTCTTGATCGTATCAGTTACCATGGGTGTCTCCAGTACTGGAAAGGGCGGCGCGGGCATTGATCAGCGCGCCAGCCAATAGCGTCCACTGGCGGCCAGGAACTGCCCCGAGATTTGATACCTCGCCAGCCTCGCGCACTAGCTTGGTGAGTGCTTCCCGCAACTTGCTCTCTCTGGAATCTGCTGCATCACGCTCACGGCGCACCGTTTCAGCATCGGCGGCATAGTTGCTTGCCTGGATGCGAAGCTGAGCGTTCTCGCGCTGCAAGCTTTCGAGGGTGGAGAGAAGCTCGGAGATGGCGACCGGATTGACGGCGGCGATATAGTGCATATTTGCAATCGCCTCCGACAATGGCGGCGCATCATTGCCACCTTCGCCAATGAGCTTGCCGTTATCCACGTGGATTGTGCAGATAGCGCCGCTGATGCCTTCGCTTAAAATCGACTGGCACTGGCATTTCCCTCCACCGCCGAGATGACCCGCGTGCCACGGCCCCGGCGTCACGCCCACCAGCGCCTTCTTGATTGCTGTGATCGTATCTGCGGTCATGGCGTATCCTCGCGATAGAACGTGACGGGCCGGAATATGACGGACTTCTTCGGCTTTTCAGATTTGGCGAAACCCGGAGACTTGATCTTGCCGGCCGGTCTGATGACGCCGCTTGCCTTATCGCGCTGCCGGTTGGACTTCGCGATCTGCTTCACATCGTTGCGGGTTTTAAACTTGTGACATTGGACGCAGATGGCCAGACAGTTCTTAAGGCTGTTGTCGCCGCCCAGAGCGTCCGGCACAGCGTGATCGTACTGAACGCCGAGGGATAGACTGCAATTGCACCGCTGCCCTTCCGCGAAGCCATAGCGCGTGCCTGTGGCCTCGCATTTGATATCGGCCCTCTTCAAAGCTTCCTGCTTTGTCTTCCGCGTGAATTCCTTCCGGGCCATCACACATTCCCTCCCAACGCTCGGGTCATCTCGTCCCGCTTGCGCTTTTCCAGTTCGCGAACACTTCCGGTTCTGCCGTGTGTTCGCTTCGCCTGTTTGATTGCGGCGTCTATGTCGGATTGCCACCGGTAGGCCCGGGCAAGCTTCTGCCTTGCGCGCCATGACTGCCATAGGTGTATCGTGCGGCGGATCAGGCGGTTCATGGCGACACCTCGAAGATTGAACCGCCGATGTCAGCGCGCTCCAAGATGGTGCTGCTATCCCAGGCGACGTTGACGCCAGTTGCCCCGGTGAGATCGCACCCGGTCAGGTCAAAGCCCCGTAGGTCACAATCTGAAAGGTCAGTTCCTGACAGATCAGAAAAGCGTAGGTCTGTTTCCGGATTCAGTCCGGCAAGGCGGCATAGTTCAATGAAATTGGTGGTCTTGGCTTCCATGACCGCATTGAACCGCGCCATAGCTTCTGGTGAAAAAGTCAGGTTCATGATCTTCCCCCAATAACGAGAAGAGCGACGATTGCCACGATGCCTCTGGTCACGATTCCCAAAAGGATCGCCGTGCCAGCAAAGGTGAAGAACGAATAGAAGATTGCATTGAACAGGTCAGCCATTTGCGGAACCTCCGATATCTGCCGGGGAGCAATCCAGAACCTCGGCAAAGAACTCGGCAGCCGATTCCAGGCTGGTGTTCCCGGCCGCAATTGCTCGGATCGATTGGCTGATGGATTTTGCCTTTGCCTTCCCGGCATCTGACAGGCCCTTCATCTCGCCTTCAGACCAGCCCTTCTCGGATTCCTTCCAAGCTTCTGTCTTTGCAGTTGCCGACATGGGCAGCATTTCAGCGGCGAACCGGATCAGGATATCTCGCTCGGGATCATTGGAGGGCGAGGCGGCTGGAGGGGTTTCCACCTCGCCCTCTGCTGGCTGGGTGCCAGCGTCAACCGACGAAGCAGGGGCGGGCTCGTCGGTATCGGTGTTGTCGAGAATTTCGCCGGTCTGTGGATCATGATCCGGGCCGGTATCGGCGGCTTCACGACCAAGCTCTTCCACGTCCACGCCGGTAATGCGGCATAGGATCATCATCGAGTCTTCAAAGAACTTGCGGAAGCGGGCTTCATCCAAGGCGTTGAAAGCGATGCTGCCAGGGCGAACAAACATCTGTCCGTTGACTGTGCTGCCAACGTCGGTAATGCCCAAGGCCAGCTTGAGTGCGTCTGCAGCCTCTTCCTTGTCTTCCCAAGGCGTGTTGCAGGTTTCTACTACCTTCGAGAGGATAGCCCAGAACTTGCGCAGGAGATCTGGATTTCGGCCCTGCCAGAACGACACCTGAATGACCGCGCCATTCTTGTAGCTCGACAAAGCCTCCTGATCGAAAGCTGATGCCGGGACGAGACGCATTCCCTCGACGCGCATACGGATTGGAACTTGACCTGACCTGCTCATAGCGAAACTCCCAAACGCTTGAGGTTCTTGTTCTTCAGCGCGACTGCCAGACCTTGGCGAACGTCATCGCCTTCCAGCACGGCCATGGGATCGCGAGCGGTCCATACTTCCTCAAGGTCTTCTGCAGACTGTGCCGTGCCAAGTTCGCCTTTGATCAGCTCAACGAAATCATCAGGCGTCATATTTTCGGATGAAGACTGATCGGCATTCTCGGGCTTGATGTCGATAAGGGTGCTGTCCTCGACTTTCCCTTCCTCGGCCGGTGGTTCTGGTGGTGTCGGCGGCTTTGGTGGGGTGACATCCTTGATAGCCTGGTAGTCTTGGACTTCCTCGGCAATGCCAAGGCCACGCAGAACGTCAGAGAACCCGTCTCTAAGCGCGAAGCCTCTTGCTCTCATCTTGAGCATACGGTCAGGATATTGCGTCCACGGTCCGGTCTTCCCCCACAGACCAGCCTTTTTTGCATCGGCCACGCTGAACTCACCTGATTTCACTTCCGGATCGCCTTTGCGCTTGACGGTGCAGAAAGCCTTGCGAGTGTCGCCGCTGCCATCGAACCACTCTTTGTGGGATTCCATGAGGCCAGATCCCTGAACCAGACCGAGCGCACCATCTCCCCAGATCGTCGGGCGTCCGTTGACGACGGCGATTGACTGCAGCGCGGCCATCGGCGTCAGCCCAACTTCCATGCCGTGCATGATGGCGACCATTGCCTTTTCTGCAGTGTCCAGCCCCTTTGGAGCCATACCCGCTTTGACGACGGCTGTTGCGATGCGCCAAGCGCCATCGAAGTCTTGTGGGACGATTGCCTTTACCGAGCCGCCTGACTGCAGCGTAGGAAGGCGAGGGGCTGCTTGCTGTGTTGCTAGATCGCTCATTGGTCATTTCCCTGAGTTGGAATTGCTTCGAAAATGAAGCCTCTATTGGCCGAGCCGATCAGCATGGCGATCTGCCATCCACGAGCCCATCCGTTGTGTGTCCACTTGTTGCGGAAGTAGACCGGGCGTCCGGCGCAAATTTCGGCCATAGCCTCAAGAGGCGTTAACTTCCGGCCCTGTTGCCACTTCCGCTTCGTCATCATCGCACCGCCGCGACTTCTTCAACGGTGATGCCTGGGATATTCGTGCGACCGGCGTCGATGGCGCGCTGCGCCAACTGGCGAAGCGTATCCTGCATCGTGGGATGGTCGCACATGTAGATAGCGAGAGCCTTCCAGTCGGTTACGTCCTTTAGGACGTTCTTGATCTGAACGCTTGCTGCCTTGCCGTAAGTTGGCTTGATCGCTGCTGGCGCGGCTTCTACCTTTGGCGCATCAATCACTGCGACGGTATCGGTTTTCGCGCTGTTGGCTTTCTCTGCGGCAAGGCGAGCCGTTTCAGCATCCCGCTCTTTCTTGCGCTGCTCTTGAAGCTTCGCAGTCTCAAATGTGCCAATGGCGTCACGAACCTTATTCGCGCCTTCCTTGGCCTTCTTGACCAGTGGCTGCCACTTCTCATCCACGGCTTTGCTGGCCTCAAGGTGAGGTGCCTTTTCCTTCACGCGTACCTTGTCAGCCTGATTGGAAAGCTCATTGAGACGGTTGCGGAGAGATAGCGCCTTACCAGCTGTGGCATCGTCGGTGATTGTCTTGTAAGCGTCCATTCCCTTGAGCGCATTTGCGATCTGGTCGCGCAGTTCCTCGGTCTGATCAGCATCGCCAGAGTTATGACCGGCGGTCGCTACTTGCTCGGCAACAACGACGTCCTCGTCTGGAAATGGCTTGCCTTCCATTGCGCCATCATAGTCAGCGCGGCTGATCGGATGCGTCCGGCAGAAGTTCCAAACCTCGGCAGGATCAACTTCGCGGCCAGAGCGATACGCCACCCAATTGCCGCTGTCCTCGTCAACCCAGATGGCGACAGGCTCCCACTTTCCGCCCTTGAAGCGGGTGCGGTAAAAGCCTTGCTCGGGCTGGCCTTCGTGCATCGGGCCAAAGTTACCCTTGAGCGCGTTCTGCCACCATGCCCAACGGCCCACGATCTTCGCGGCAAGATTTCCAATTACCTGTTCCATGCGATTTGCTCCTGCTGTTCCATCGCCTGAATTGAAAGGGTGTGCTCAAGCGCCAGGCAGCCGCCGAACATCAGGCTGCAGCTCATCAGAACCATGACCAGAAGCTCGGTGCGTTCAGCCTTACGGAGCTTGGCGTCGATGCTTTGCTGGCGCTTGTTGAGAGAATGGAGATCGACCTTGATCTCGTCGTGCAGGCTGTCTGCTTCTGGTGTTGGGAAAGCGTCCATCACGATCTGCCTCCTTGATTAGCAGCAGCAATTGCCGCTGATGTTGATCGGGCCTCTGCGCTTCCCGCACATGAGGCAGTTGCCAACGCCGACTTCCCTGCGACGGGCAGAAAGCCCATCATCGTGGCCCGTGATTTGGGCTTTGCAGTTCGGGCAGCGTTCTTCGTTGATGGCTGCAATTCCGCAGCAATCGGTGAATGGTGTGGAGTTGTAAGGGTTGGCGGTATGGGTGCGGGTGTACTGATCGCGCCGTGAACCGGGGGCATGGCGTGAGCGGGTGAACGGTTCAAACTCAGGCTCTTGATATTCGCCGTTCTCCCAACCGCACTCTGGGCATTCGTAGCCAGCGCCGACACAGGAAGAGCAGGGCGGGCTTATGTGGCAGGAGCAGTTCTTGCTCTTGGCGGCAACCAACGTCCCGCTGCAACCGTCCTCTGGGCATGCACTGCCTTCTTCGTATGTGACTTCTTCGCAGACCATTTGTCCTGCCCCTTGATTGCGCGGGTAAAGCGTGGTGGGTGTGGTTTCAGATTGTGGAAGGATCAAAGCCGGGGAGTGGACCGCGCCCGTGACGGGTTGCGCGCTTGGCTCGGATGCGTTCGATTGTTTCGGGGCGCTGCAGTTTTTCCAGATCGGCCTCTGCCGCTGCCATTACGTCAATGTTGGCGATGACGCCGAGAGAGAAAGCTGTGAGAACCTTTGCTCCGATCTCTTTGGCAGGATCGCCAACCGGACGACTGAAGGTGTATTTCACTAGCGCAATTGCTTCGTCTTCGGTCATGCCGAACGCCTGCGCCGTCTCTATGCTTTCCTCGAAACAGCGGGCGTTGCGCTCCGCAATGTCGGTCGGATCGTCATGGAAAAGTGCATAGTGCGCTGCTTCAACGCGGCTTTGGTAGCTGTCGCTCATTCCCTATTCCCTCTTGGTTGCCATCGGAGTGATCGTGGACGGCTAGGCGGTGGCCCTTGCAGCCAGTGCAATCGTCTCTTTCAGGCGGGCGATTTCAGCGTCCTTGCTGGCGATCTGCGAATGAAGCTTTCCAACCTCATCGCGCCAGTTATCCAAGGCGCTGGCTTTCTTCTCGGCATCAGCGGCCCATTCAGCGAACGGAACGTGCTGCGATAGGCAATCACCCGGCTTATGAGCGTTACTGTCCTCATTGAGCTTCCAGAGTGGGTCAACGCGCCCTATGGCTTCCGAACCCTTCTGAGTGAACCAGTGAGTTGATCCGCCGGAAGTCCCGGCGATGTTGCAGAGTGTTGAAAACATCAGCTCGTAGCCATAAGCGAGACGAGCAATTGACTTGGCAGATACTGTGATCTTGCTCATGCCCGCGCTCCAATGCCCTGCTGGACGTGATTGAGGGCGGAATACACGCCGGTACCGCGACGAAGGATGCGCTCTTGCGCCAGCTCGTCAGCGCCTTCGGCTGCGATGCGGTCTTCTTCGCGCTCTGCCCATGTGCGGACATCGAAATCGTCAGCAATGGACTGGCCCTTCTTGGCCTTGAAGTCGTAGAGATCAACGCCGACCACATCGCACTTGTCGGAAACCGTCTCGTCAATCAGAGCCTGGATTTCCTCGGCCTTATAGAACCGCACAGGCGTCTCGAGCAGAACCGTGTCACCGTCATTCCAGCGAACGGTGATGAGAAGCATTTCGTCGCGTCCGATTGTGTAAGCTGGCTTTTCCATTGTCCTCATCCTCATTGGTTGAGATCGTGTTGGGTGCGGGTTTAGGCGGCGTTTTGTTTGTTCCAAAACTTGTCGATGTAGCCTTTTGCGCCGTTGATGCCCGCCATCTGCATCATGCAAACGGGGGCGGTCGCATCTTCCAACACACAGTCAAATCGCATGTGGTGGACGTTGTAGATTTTGAAGCCCTTGTACTCAGTCGGGTTCACGTCAGTTTCGTAGAACGCTGGGCCGTATGAGGAGTCGTGAGGCTTGTGGCAGGGGTTCAGATATCGAGCCATCAGAGGCTCTTTCCGTCTGGGCCGCGGCCAAACTTGGCAAGCCAGCGAACCGCGCCGTTGTATGTCTTGAAGGTTTTGCTCTGGCTGAACAGGAGGGCGGTGAAAGCGCCGTTCATCTCGAAGACGCCGCAGCTGATGCTTTCGTTGTTTCCCATGTTGATTGTGTAAGCCATCGTTCCATCCTCATCCGGGGTTCTGTTTCCGCCTTCCGTTTCGTTCTCCCGAGGGAGCTTCATTCGGTGGGCTGATGAGGATGAATGTAACAGCTTATGCTACAGTGTCAAGCAAATGTAACATAAAATGACGCAAAATATTTGACATGGGCTTTTGAATGTAGCAAAAGAAAAGCCCCAGCGGGATGATCCGACCGGGGCTGACATATGTACTCTGAGGTCTATTGCATACCAAAAATGGTATATATCTGCAATGGGTGTGCATGCTGTCAGGCGCTGAAAAGCGCAAAATCTTGCGTCTGCTCGGAGGTTCCCGGCAAGATTTTGTGTTTAGAGGTGCAAAGGCAGCGGTTTTTTCAGGGCTTTGACCCGCGCCGCCGATCATTCCGGCAAATCAATCCCATCGCGGTTGCTGCTTCCCAGGCTGAAGCAGACTGTCTCAGGGGATTAGACGACCCTTCGACTGGCTTGGACGTGGCTTGAGAGATTGAAGCAGGGTTATGCGGACCATGAGGGCGCTTCGGCGTCGATGATGGGGAAGGACTGGCCCACCTGTGAAACGGGCACCTGTGGATACTGTGACTTGAAAGCGTCCCGGACTGGCTGCTGACTTAGAGCGCCCTCCGTAATTCAGGACCGTGGTGTTTCCCTCATGGGGGCATACGTCTTGATAGGCCGAACTATGCTCAGAATCCAAATATCAGCAAAAACAGGGCAAAAAGAAACCCGCCGGAGCGGGTGAGCAAACACAGAACAAAGCGGGGGTATAGGTGAACGAGCCACTTGAAACGGTATCGAGAGGAGAATAGTTTTCTTCGCTCGGTCGAAAGATTCGAAATGGAGAAGCCCAAGGACGCGTCAACATCCTTGGGCTTGAATAGCAACCTTACGGCCACTGTGTGATCACTCGCCATTCATGTATTAAATTACGCACGAGTGTCAAGATCAGCAGCGGTCAAACAAGCCCAGAAGGGGCCAAGCTGAATGACTGATGCAAAATCATCACTGATACGCCTACGTGGAGTTCTCGTAGAGGAAGACGACTACGGTCACTGGAACCTCAATGACATCTGGTTGATCGCCAAGGGGAAATCTTCACAAGAGCCTAAACATTGGCGCGACATCGGGTCCGTAAAAAAGCTCACAAAGGAGCTCCAGAAAAAGGTAACTGCGGGTTACCTTAAAGAAAATAAGCCAAACATTCCAGTGATTTACGCAAAGACTGGGCGCGGTAACTCGGGTACTTTTGCCCATCCCATTCTTGCCGCTGCGTATGCCGGTTACCTAAGCCCGAAGCTTGAAATTGAAACGCGAGAGGTCTGGCTTCGCTTCCGATCGGGCGATGTTTCTCTTGCTGATGAAATTCTCCAGCGAGCAAGCCCGGAGGATAACCAGTGGGCCGGTGTTCGTGCCTTGAGTCGAGCTAAACGAAACGAGTTCACATCCGTTCTGCAGGCGCACGGCGTAGTCGGCGCTGGCTACGGCCAAGTGACCAACGCTGTCTACACTGGGCTTTTTGGTGCGGACACCCAAGCTCTCAAAGCCGAAAAAGGCGTACTCACGAAATCTGGCAGTCTGCGGGACGCGATGGACACTGACGAACTAGTGTCGGTGATGTTTGCGGAATCGCTATCTCGCAAGAAAATTGTTGAGGGTGAGCTCGAAGGTAATGTCCAGTGCTTGAGTGCGACCAAGCGCAGCACGGCTTTTGTCAAGCAAGCCATAGACGCCAATAACGCCTCAGGGCTTTCGCTTTAAAAAATTACGGGGCTTCGGCCCCGTTTTCATTCAATGCGTTGTTCCGCCACGCCGCTTACGTTCTTCCAATCTCTTAATCCTCGATGCCCTTATGCTGAGATACGCATGAAACGCTAGCGATACAAAAAAGCCCACGGCAGCCAGTGCGATATAGGCCATCAACCGAGAAGATGCGCCGTGCCAGCCCGCCAGTATCGCTGCGCCGTTGAGCAACATCAGAACCATCACCACAAAGAGAAAGCACACCGCCGCTTTCCAAGGCCCGGATGTTCTTTCGATGTAGTGTCTGAGCCCTGATTGGCGGTCACTCAATGCGTTGTTCCCCCACGTCGCTCGACATACTGAGCGTTTAGCAGATCGACCAGATCGTCTGCCTCCTCCATTTCCAGTGCGTCCATCAGATTGCCGTTCACCTCTGCCGCCAAGCCCGTGAAGATGTCGAACACCGTCCAGTATTCGTCATGATCGTTCTTTCGCATGCCGTATCGGTTCTCACGTTCTGACATTTGCCACCCCGTCACGAATCAAAAACGACTCGACTCTTGATTTAGAACCTGCTTTCTTACCGTGAACGAAATGAGAACATACGGGAGAAGAAAAATGGCTCAGAAAGCGGTAAATCAGTTCTTCGTAGTGCCGCCAGAAGATCAGTGCGAGGGCGTTGTAGAGAACAAAGAACTGTTCAAGGCCCACCTCAATGAGAGCTTTCCGGCTTATGAGTTCTTGGTTCAAAAGAACTCCCCCTTCGAAAGTGATGACTTCCAGATAATCCCGATTGCTGGTGTGGTCGGAGACGATGAGAACCCCGGTGAGATGAGAAAGATGCCCGAACGTTGGGTGCTCGATGACATCGTGCAGGTCTGCCGCCGGTTTGACATCTCCACATCCAAGCGCAAGCTCTCCTAACTACTTTCGAGCGATATGGCCGACGATCCGGCCAAGGATGGTCAATCGCTCGAGCTCGACAGTGAACCGATCGAGATTAGGATTGTCCGAGATAATGCGGACTTCAACAGGATCGCTGAATGGCACGCGCTGAAGCCGCTTGATCTGCGGCTCACTCTGGCCATCACTGATGGCATAGACAGTGTCGCTGGACATCGATGTTTGCGAAAGGTCCACCAGCACGCGGTCGCCTGGCATATAGGTTGGCTGCATCGAGTCCCCGATGACTTCCATCACGAGCGTATGGTTGGGCGAAGCCTTTGCCTCGTTCCGAAGGTACTGGAGAGGGATCAGCCATTCGGCCACCACGGCATGACCTGAAACGATTTCACGGCCTACCGGAATGTTGATCGTCTCGCCCACGACGCCGGAGCCCGCGCCAAGCTTTACGTCCACTTCCGGCAGGGCTCCATCGACCGATGGCTTCCAATGCTCTCGGCTATAGCTGGCGATTTCTTCCTGCTGTGATTCCTCGCCGTCGTCGGGATCGAACGAAGACACCAAGTTCTGCTTCACCGGCGGCCGATTGAGCATCAAATCCTCAACCCGAGCGCCCAGCAGCACAGCGAGCTTTTCAGCACGCTCTCTTTTCAGCTGAGAATGATCATTTGCCAGTCGGTTGATTGTCGCACGCGACAAATCCAATGCGTCAGCCAGCGCCTCTTGTGAGCCGATTTTTGATGCTTTGATGAACGGATCGAGCCAGTTTTTTGACATGGCCATGTTATCCGCCAACTTCTGATCGGCTTCTATGCCAAAATATGTTACACTTGTGTTGACATTGGTTTGAAGATGTAGCAATAATTGCGACATGACCCTTGCACAGTACATCCACGATCACACCACCGTAACAGCTTTTGCAGCATTGCTGGGCAAGAGCCGGGCACAAGTGCACCGGTACATGCGTGGCGAGAATCTCAGCAAAAGCATCATCGAAGAGATTTGCCGCGCTACCGGCGGGGCAGTCGAGCCGAAGTCGTTCTTCGAAGTTTCGGAGAACGCAGCATGAGCGAGAGCATCGTCATCCCCCATCAGGACTACGTTTGCGTCGATGTGATCGAAGAAGAGAACCGCGTCGATATCCGTCAGGAGGATAGCAGCGGCAACATTCATGAGAACGTCGTTTCCATCTGCGGCCATCACAACCTTTCCTTGATCATTGAGGCCTTGAAGAAGGCCAGCGAGGTTCTTTCATGACCCAGTGGAACCACGACATCAGCGCCGCGCCGCGGGGCGAAGAGAAGCTCACCACGATCACGGTAGACGGCAAGGATCGCACGAAGCGTGAATATCACGTCGCGCCGGTTTGGCTGGCTTGGGCGGATGGCAAGGTCACGCGCTCTTATTGGGTGCCTGAGACCAAAGCTGGTCCTGCGCGCTGGTCTGGCTTCACTGCCGCCCAAGTGCCGATCGCCTGGCAGCACTTCGTTGTGCCTGCGCATCCATTCGAGATGGAACGCTCCACGGAAGGCTCTCTTGAGACCGGAAGTGCGGAAGCGGAAAACGCCCGTAAGGCAATCCCAGAAACGGAAGACGGTAACGTGACCCATGCTGGCGCCGGTGAAAGCCCGGCAACTCATTTCATGCTTGATGATGTTGGCGGTGACGCATGACCTCCACCCGTATTGAAGCAAGCCGCCAAGCCAGACAGGCAGAGTTTCGCCCAGCCGTGAAGTGCTGCAATTGCCAGCGCCCGGTTTCGATTGCGGAGCTGGTTGAGCATTTCTGCGACCGATGCGGCAAAGACCCAGAAGTGAAGTTTCAGGAGGAGCGGGCATGATGACGAGGCGAATAACAGCCGGATTAGCGATAATCGGGTTCGTCAGTTCCGGGGTTCGGGTTATCCCGGGTCTACCAATCTTTGATGCCTCCATCATTTTCTTGGCCCTAATCCACGTCTTTGCATATTGCGCCGAAGGCCTTGTCACTGGGGAGTGGCCGAAATGATCGGCTGGCTCATCATCACATTCATTGGCGGTTCCTTGTTTGGAACGATGATCATGGCGCTTCTCAACGCCGCGAAGAGCGGTGATGCGAACTGACACAAGTTTGAGCGTCCCTGAAACAGCGCTCAAAGCGGGGTCTGCCGATCCTCCTCCCTCTGCGGACCCCGCAACACTTTAACGATCCTCTTTCCCCTCAGCCTGGCAACGACTGCCGCGAGAGGAACTGAGAACTCAACGAAGCCCTCCAATTCGGAGGATGAGGGATCACCGGACTGATTGGCGTCAGCGTCGATGTCTCCCTCGATTTTAGAACGGCTCATCTGTGGGCCTCCTGTGCATCTCACAAGCATAGGAAACCACAGAAGGAATCGGAAATGTCGGGAATTTCACCCGGAGATTCGGGAAAACTAAAACAGGGAAATTGCAAGCAAATGTCTGATGTAGCGACCGCAAATTTTCTGGTCGAGGAGATCGGCGGGAAACGCCGCGTCGGAGACATGATCCACGCGGCAGTCAAGGAACTCAACAAGAGGTTCCCGCACAAGACCGATCCGCAGAACAAATGGACAGAACGCCGCCTACGAGGGTGGTGGAACCGAGAGAGCAATGTCGTGAGGCACTTCCAGATGATGGAGCTTTACGACACTGCCGAGCAACTGAGGAAGGCGCGGCGAGACCATGCAGATTTCATGGAAAAAACCACCCGTATGCGTGCGGTGGCTCAGCTTACAGCAGCGCATGGCACTGGCGGTATGGCTCAGGACTAAAGGCGCTGATTGGGCGCTTTGGGTTTGCCCCGAACTGGAGGAAGTCGAATGAAGGCAGCGACATACAAGAAGGGCGTAAAGCCCAAGCGGGGCATGAGCCTTGCCCGTCGCGCCGCAAAGCGTGATGCCAGCGAACCGGAGATCGTTAGCACTCTTGAGCAGTGCGGATTCTCAGTGTTCCGGCTTAACGAGCCTTGCGACCTTCTAGTTGGCTTCCGTGGCAAGAACTATCTGGTTGAATGCAAGACCAATGGCACAGCCTACGGCAAAGCCCTCAACAGCAACCAGCAAGCGTTCAACGACTTTTGGCGCGGCGGAAAGATGATTCGCATCGGTAGCGCGACGGAGGCCATGGATTGGGCGATCTCGATAGCAAGCGGGGTGGCAGCATGAGATTGTTCGCTGACCTTTGGCCCTTTGGCGATCTACAGCCGCATAGCTTTGACTTCATTATGGCCGATCCGCCTTGGCAGTTCATCGTTCGCTCCGAAAAGGGAGAGAACAAGAGCGCGCAAAAGCACTATCGCACTATGCCTATTGACCAGATCAACGCGCTCCCTGTGCTGGACTTGGCGGCAGAGAACTGCACCCTGTGGCTATGGTGCACAGCGCCAATGCTTCCACAGCAAATCCAGACAGCCGCAGCCTGGGGCTTCACATATTGCACCGAGGGTGTCTGGGTGAAGATGACCACGCACGGCAAGGTCGCCTTCGGCACGGGCTACGGCCTTCGTGGCGCGCATGAGCCTTTCATCATTGCCAAGCGTGGCGAGCCGAAGCTTACGAGATCTACCCGTTCCGTCATCCACGGCAAGCTTCGTGGACACTCTCAGAAGCCAGAAGAGGCCTTTGCAGAAGCAGAGCGGCTGATGCCGCGCGCGCGCCGCCTTGAGCTTTTCAGCAGGACGGATCGCAAGGGCTGGACTTCATGGGGCGACGAGACAGGCAAACTCAATGAGGTGGCAGCATGACCGGACCAGAGAAAGACGCCCTTGAAGCCCTCCAGCCGTTCCTTGGCGACGAATTGGCAAAAGCCATTGTCGAGTTTCGCCGACACACGAAGAAAGCTCCGCTGACAGGCTATGCCGCCAAGCTGCTGGTGAAGGAATATCAGGCAACCGGCAATGCCGTGGCCGCTGCGGAGATGCAGATTTCAATGTCCTGGCAGGGCTTCAAGGCCAGCTGGTACTTCAACGAAATCGCCAAGACAGGCCAGCGCCAACAATCTCAATTGCCTCATCGCCGCACCGGCGACATGGCGGATTTCGCAAACGATTTGATGGAGGGGTTCTATGAACGCTCAAACGTACCGACCATCAACCATTGAGGCGCTGAAAGCCCTATGGGTGGCCTTGCCCGCAAAAGCATCAAACGATGGCGCTGACGGTGACCCTCGGGAACGCCAGAGAGCAATCCTTGATGCGTATTGTTTCGCCCTGTCCGAGTTCAGCAACGATGCGATATGGAACACGATCAACAACCTGCGTACCGGTAAGATCGAAGAGGCCAGCAAGCATTTCTGCCCCAAGGCACCGGAGTTGGCAGCTTATGTCCGTTCGGAGCAAGCGCGGCTCGATGCTCTCAACCGTCCGAAAGCCATCCCATACCAGCCGCCACCACGGGACTATCTAGTCCATGTGGTCAAGCAAAGACAGAAAACTGATGAACTGGCCAAGCAAGGGTTCCGCTGTATCGCGACGGGCGTCGATCACATCATGTCGATCAACATGTGGAAGAAGAAAGAGCGCTCTGTCGGGTCAATCTGGTTTGCGTCTCTGCTAGAAGTTTGGGAGCCGCCACATGTCTGAATGCCCATTCACACACAAGCAGATCGAAATCATCAGATGGCTTGCCGACGGTAAAGAGCAGGTCGAGATCGCCGCGATCATGGGCAGCGCCCGCAACACTATCACCAGGCATGTAAGCCGAGCGCATCAGGCAGTAGGAACCTTCAACATGCATGGCCTTGTCGCTATGGCGCTTCGGAAAGGTTGGATCGAATGATTTGTCCACTTTCTCCCCGCCAGCTGGAATGCGTCACGCTTCTTGCTGATGGCGAATCCACAAAACTCATTGCTCATAAGCTCGGCATATCCACTCACACTGTGAGTGCTTACCTCAAAATGAGCCGCGAAAAGGCAGGCGTTTCGAAGGAAACCGCCCTCGTCGCCAAGGCTCTGCGGGAGGGCTGGATCCAATGACCATGTTCACCGAACTTCAAGCGTCGGATCAAGGGAGGATGTTTTGATGCGATACGGGTCAGTTTGCAGCGGCATCGAGGCCGCAACAATGGCTTGGCATCCACTCGGTTGGACACCGGCATTCTTCAGCGAGATTGAGGCATTCCCATCTGCTGTCCTCGCTCATCACTATGGATCAAACATGCCGGGTGAACCGCTGGCAAAGAACGGGATACCGAACTATGGCGACTTCACGCAGATCGGCACAGAAGCAGGACCAATCGACCTTCTTGTGGGAGGAACCCCCTGCCAGTCTTTCTCGGTCGCAGGAAAGCGTCTCGGACTGGATGACCCGCGCGGTAACCTCGCCCTTGAGTATCTCAGCTTGGCTCGGCGCTTGCGCGCCCGTTGGATCGTCTGGGAAAACGTCCCCGGTGTCGTTTCATCTGTCACGGATGAAGAGGACGGTGAAAGCGGAGTTCAGCCAGGAATTGAAGGACGCGAAGCCGGAGACGAATGGATTGAAGAAAGCGATTTTGCGACCTTTCTCTCATTCGTTCGGGAATGCGGGTATGGGTTCGCCTACCGAGTTCTTGACGCTCAATATGTCCGAGTGGACGGATTTGAACGCGCTGTCCCTCAGCGACGACGGCGTGTGTTCCTTGTCGGATATCTTGGAGACTGGCGACGTGCCGCCGCAGTATTACTTGAGCCCCAAGGCATGCGCGGGGATTCTGCGCCGCGCCGGGAACCGGGGAAAAGAGTTGCCCCCACAATTGCAAGCCGCCCTACAGGCGGTGGCGGACTTGGCACCGACTTCGACCTTGACGCAGGATTGATTACATCAACTGGCGATGTAGCCCACTGCCTGAATGCAGGCGGCATGGGTCGGCAGGATTATGAGACTGAAACCATGGTTGCATTCCCGCTGACTGCAGGTATGGCCGCAAGCGCAGCGCGGATGCCTCATGAGCAAGGGGCATTACTGCCAATCGCTATACAAGCCGGTGCGCTGCGCGAGAACACGAATAGTGGTCCAGACGGTGTCGGAGTTCAGGAAGGCATTTCCTACACGCTTGAAGCTAGATCAGAGGTGCAAGCTGTTGCTTACGGCCTCGCCACCAGTGTCACGCCAAAGTTCGCCGTTGATATCAGCCCGACATTGACAATCCCAAGCCCGACAGGTGGTGGGCAGCCAGCAGCGGTTGCCTATGACATGCGAGGGCGTGATGGCGGCGCACAGTTCGAATGCCCTCACGAGACTGCAAACATCCGCGCTGCATCTGGTGGTTCCAGCAAGAGCTACGTGGCGCAGGAATGGGCCGTCCGTCGCCTGACCCCAACCGAATGCGAACGCCTTCAAGGCTTCCCCGACAATTTCACCAATGTCCCATGGGGCAAGAAAGACACGTCACCAGACGGGCCTCGATACAAGGCTCTCGGAAACAGTATGGCTGTCAACGCGATGAGGTGGATCGGCCGGCGCATCGAGATGGTGGAGAATATCACGAAAGGAGATGCGGCATGAACGAGAGCGCAGTCAAGGCCGTGCCTTCTGGCAATGAGTACGAGGCCCACTACCGCCCTGTCTGGGCAGCTTCATACCGAACGGTGAAGAACCGCGGCGCTATCGCCAAGTTCGCCACAGAGCTAGCCGCCGAGGTTGCTGCATGGCGGGTCCTCTATTCCGTCGAACAGAGAGTGATGCGGCGCGATGGTGCTTTGGTATTCGCGGCCAAGTCGCTGGCCGATTCCCATTTCAATCTCCCCCGTTCCGTAAAGGCCAAGGGGAGAGAGAAGCGCAATGAGGTAGAGAGACGGAGGATACCGGCATGAGCTACGCTGAATTAATCGAACAGCTTGAGTCCGCTAAAGAGCCAAGCCGGTGGATAGATGCAAGGATCGACGCGGCATTGCGTCTTGGCGCTATTAAGATGCAGGGCGACGGACAAGGCTATGATTGGGCATGGGACAATTTCCCAACATGGGCGGCTCATAAGAAGGCTCGCGGCATGTGTGGTGTCCAGCATGACAATGGCGACCTTGGTCTTGTCTGGGATAGCATGGAGTTGACGGCATCGGTTGATGCCTCTTTGCGCCTTTTGAAAGTCGCTCTTCCCGGCTGGTATGTTGAAAACCTTTGCCAGTGGGAAGCGACAGTCCTTCGCGAGCGGGGAGAGTGGATGTGCGACCTAGTTGCCCCACAGAAGCCCGGTGAGGGCCGCGTTCACTCGAAGTGCGCGCATGCTCCATCGCCAGCCATTGCCCTCTGCATAGCCATCCTCAAGGCAAAGCAATCCCAAGAGGTGGCAGCATGAGCGAATATGGGCATTTCCACGCGACAAGCGCAGGTGTCCACATTGATATGTGGGGAGCTGGTCCGCTTATGATCGAATATCTCGGAAAGACATTCCGCTTCGAGGACAGCGATCGCTTCGGGCCGGTTCGATTAAAGAAGGATGGCGATTCCGCCAATAACCCATTCTTCGCAGAAAAAAGCCCCTTTTGGTACGCGTGGGGCAAGTGGGTAGATCAAGGCAGGCGCGTCGATGAAGACGGCATGAGCTGCATTTGGTGCCATGACGAGGTGGCAGCATGAACCAGATCGCACACATCTCCTATGAAGACAGAGTCAAGGCCAAAGCCGCAGAAGTCCGTCGCCGCCTTATGGGAACGCCAAAGCGGGTGAACATCATCCGGGAGGTGCTGGCCCAGGTAGAGCAGAAGAAGCACACATCAATGGGCAAGACACTGGCTGCAGAAGCCGATGCCCATGTGAGATCGTACCGTCAGTGGATGGATTGCGCCTTCAAGCGCACCAACATGATGGAACATGCCCAGCAGCTTTGCGAGGAAGCCGGGACAACTCTTTCAGAGATCCGGTTGGTTCGGCACAGCAGGGCACTCGTTGCCGCTTTTGATAGCGTGGTCCTCAAGATGTACCTGATGTTTCCGCACAAGCCGCTGTCTGAAATAGCCCGGATATTGAACCGCGATCATTCTACGATCGTTCGCAGCGTGGAGCGCGAGTCTCGGCGGCTCGGCATCATCAAGCCCAACCTGCTCAACGACAAATTCCCAAAGCTCGAAGAGTATTTGAGAGACGGAAAAACCATCAAGGACATTGCTGAAATCTATGAGGTTTCCGATTCCACCATCAGCCGAAGGGTGAATGAATTAGGCCTCAAGGATTTGCTTCAATCAAAAACGAAGTTCTACTCTTTGGAGTTCATCGAGACGGTTCGAAAGCAATATGCCGCTGGAGACCGGATGAAGGACATCAGCGCTCGATACGGCATCAGCATCCGCTCAATCACCGGCTGGAAGAAAACGTTTGGCTGGCCGAACAGGAATGAGAGGCGGAAGGGATGACTTCACACCCTGACGCCGAGGCAATCTTTGATGAGTTCGGCATTCGCGTCGTGCCTGCGAATGTTGTCCCGGCTGTGGGTGAAACAAGAGCGGTGGCAACACTCCACAGGATCATCAAGCGGTATGGTGAAGATCATGCCCGGTTCGTCATCATGTCTCTGGCCGACTGCGCTAACAACCGGGCAAGCCTTGATGAAACCGGGATATGGGCGACCTCAGACATCATCCTGGCATTCCGCAAGAATTACCCCAACGTCATGGAGAATGATGTTTCTCGTTTCCTGACGTTCTTTGACGGGATTCCCGTTGGTAAGCTACAATACTGGTGCTTCGGTCTCGATGGCATAACAAACAAGCGTGCAGCCCTTGTCGGGCTTATATGGGAGAGAGCTTGCCGGGTATTTGGCGAGCCCCAAGGCGAACTCTTCGATGGAAGGATAAGGGCATGAGCGACATAACTGACGACATTAAAGACTTGGCAGAGGATTATGCCGCCTCTATCGACCCGGACCTTTTAGATAAGGAACTTGGCATGAGATTTCCCATCCCCAACCAGCTAACAAAAAAAATGATAGCAGCACATGCCAAGCTCACAGATGACAGCTTGCGTGAGGCTCTTGGCAAATGGGTTTCCGAAGTTGAGCCCGAGATAGTTTGCAACGCCAAAGGCGGTCTTCTCGGCATAGGTGCCCTTGGTCATCAAAACCCGATTGTGCCAATCAGGCCGGTAAATGTTTGTCTCACATACAACGGAGAGCGCATATGAACCACGACCAGATCATTGAGCTATTCGTTCGCGCCGCTCAGGTAGACCGAAAGCTACCCGATACGGCCAGGCCATCGCGGGATAAGGCCATCAACTACGGCTATATCCACGACACCGCCGACATCAACGGATGGTCTGCAGAGGACAAGCACGCAAACAACTGGGCATGGCTTGACCCGAAGAACCTTCGCAACAGCACCAACGACATGGGCATTTGGGAAGCCGCCTTGGACGTGATGAAGCTTGTCCCATGTGTCAAAAAGCGCCGCGCTCTTTGGGCTTGGTCTGTCTCGGAAGCTGGTGGACAGTTCTTCGCCAAGTGGTGCCGAGACGTGGAAGGGATCACAAGACAGCTGGGAGATTGGCGGAAAAATTCGGCAATTGAATGCATCGCTAGAGCATTTGACCGTAAGCCATTGCAGCATAACGAAAATGAGGCAGAACCCGACTTTACAAACACCCCCGAAACAGACGATAAAAGGTCCATAATCGGAGTGTGGCGCGCAAATGATGCCAAGCCGATTTGCGGATTTGACGAGGGCCTGCAAGACTTCAGTTGGGCAGCTACTCAGAATGAACGCCGCCGCCAGCGTGAAGCAAGAAAGCGCGAGGCTGCGTAAACAACACTCGGGAGCGCGTCTGCGTGCGAGGCTTCGGCCTCCCCGGTGACATTCCGCAGAGTAGCCAAGTGGTAAGGCCTCCGGCTCATAACCGGAATATCGCGGGTTCAATTCCCGCCTCTGCAACCAGTTCACCAGCCCCGCCCGTAACAAGGTGGGGCTTTCGTTTATGGAGACAAGCCATGATCACGGTCGATGAAGAGCGCATGGCAGAGTTCTTCTGCAAGTACCATATCCGCGGGTTGCCGAACGCTGCGGTGCTGCACCACTTCGGATCAGCCGACGCGCCAGACGCGCATCCTCATGACCATCCATGGGGGTTCCGATCGATCATCCTTCACGGCGGATATGTTGAACGGGTGTTTCAGCCGGACGGCTCAAGCGAACTCATCCACCGCAAGGTAGGTGACAGCTTCGACATCGCCGCATCGCACATCCACCGGATTGAAGAACTGCCGGAAGGCGAATGCTGGACACTCATCATGCCCGGTCCACATGAACAGACATCAGGCTTCTACGACTTCCGCCCAGACGGCGCTTACCAAAGACGGTGGAATGAGCAGGAGTGGAGACTATGCGAGGTAACTTGCTAGGTAGCCGAAATTTGCTTTGCACTTAGGACATACATACGGCATCCCAGAGGTCAGCGATTGGACTGTGAGAACGAATTTACCATCCTCTAAGCACACGGGGCAAAAGGCGTTGCCGATTGGTCTGCCATCATCTTGCTTTCGGTAGAAATATCCATCGCTTTCAACCGTGTCGTGCTTGCGGACAAGAGCCGATTTTAAGGTCTCGATTTCTTGGTCCTTTTGCTTCAACGTCTGGGCAACGTCAACTAGGCCAAGTTTTGCGTCTGAAAGTGCAACTGTTAGCTCTGCCACCTTCAATTTCATTTCGGCCTTATCAAATTGGGCGTCAATTTCTCTCAGCTCTTTGACCAGGCCGAGCGCCGATGTGACTGCGCTTATCGAACCAGCAATATCCATTTCTCATCCCCAAGGTTAACCCATGCCAGTCCTGAAGAATGCACGGCACGAGACATTCGCGCAAGGGTTGGCAAAGGGGCTGACTGCGGATGAAGCCTATCAGAAGGCAGGGTTCAAACCGAACCGAGGCAATGCGGCGACACTAAAGCAGAAACAAAGCATTTCAAAACGCGTCGAAGAGCTTTTGGAGTGGGAGCAAACAGTAGAGCGTAAGGCTACAGAGAAGGCCATCGACAAGCTTGCCATCACGAAAGAGCGGGTGCTCGCAGAGCTAGCCAAGATTGGCTTCGCAGACATTCGCAAGGCCATCAAATGGCAAGGCACACTGGTTACCGAGGAAGACAACCCGGACGGCGGCGATGTGCTGGTCATCAAGAGCGTGGTCACGAACAACGTCACGCTGATCTCCTCAGATGAAATAGACGATGACACTGCCGGGGCCATCGCTGAGATCAGCCAGAACAGCACGGGCGGCATCAAGATCAAGCTTCACGACAAGAAGGGCGCGCTGGTCGATATCGGCAAGCACCTGGGCATGTTCGTTGAAAAGCATGAACACTCAGGCCCAGACGGTGGGCCAATACAGACAGAGACGAGGACATGGCGAGAGGTTCTGCGGCAAGAGACGAAGGACTGATCGCCGCAGCCTCACTCACAAATCCGGCGCTCTTTGACTTCTGGGAGCAGGTATTCTTTGGAGAGAACGACATAGCCGTGTTGCATGGCGGTCGTTCCAGCTCGAAGACCAGAGATACAGCATGTCAACTGGTGCGGCTGGTTGAGCATGTGCGCGTCAAGATGCGTATCATGTGCATCCGCCGCTTCCAGAACCGCATTCAGGAATCGGTCTATACCGAGCTGAAATGGGCTATCAGCCATCTTGGCTTGCAGCACGCCTTCGATGTCCAGAAGACAACGATCATACACATCGCGTCCGGCGCCGAGTTCATATTCTACGGTATCGAGCGCAACCTTGATGAGATCAAGGGGACGGCGGATATCGACATCCTATGGGTGGAAGAGGCGGAAAAGCTTACCGCAGATCAGTGGGCGGTTATCGCGCCTACGATCCGCAAGGAAGACAGCCTTGCTATCCTGCTATTCAACCCGAAGATGGTCACTGACTACGTCTGGAAGAACTTCGTTGTCAGTACCCCGCCACACTGCGTGGTGCACAAGATCAATTACACCGAGAACCCGTTCCTCTCGGATAAGGCCAAACGCGACATCGCAGCAATGCAAGAGCGCGACCCTGAGCTATTCGAGCACATCTATGGCGGCATTCCTCTTGGGGATAGCGAGCTTTCCATCTTCAAGCGCCGTTGGCTGGATGCCTGCGTGGATGCTCACAAGGTTCTGAAGATAGAACTGACGGGTCGCAATATCATTGGCTTTGACCCTGCCGACGATGGCGAAGACAAGAGCGCGACCGTCGATAAGATCGAAGGCGTTTTCACAGACGCAGAGGACTGGTCATCAGGCAAAGATCAGCTTGTTCAGAACGCAAAGCGGGTTTGGGCTAGAGCGAAGAACGCAGATGCGACGGTGTCATACGATACCATCGGCGTTGGCGCGTTCGTCGGTGGCTACATTGATGAGCAGAATACAGAGAACAAAGCAGCCGTTGACCACTTTGCATTCCACGCTGGCGGCGCGGTTATGGACCCGGATGAGCCGAGCGACGTGCAGAACAGCAACAGCCCGCTCAACAAGCACGAATATCTGAACCTGAAGGCGCAGGCATGGGCCAACACGGCCCGCCGCGCCATGCTGACATTCAACGCTGTCACACGAGGGCAGGCGATACGCACAGAGGACGTTCTGTCGTTCTCATCGGCAATCGGCAAGGAAAAGCTGGACGCGCTGTTCACTGAACTGTGTGTGCCTTGGTGGGTGGAAACAGAAGGCAAGAAGCGCGTCGTTCCAAAGGTGAAGCTCAAGAAGGATCTGGGCGTCAAATCACATAACTTGGCTGACGCACTGATCGCGGCCGACAACGTGAATATCGCAAGCTCCGGCGTTGCCATGTTCCTCACGAAACGCCATCGATAAGAGGCCCCGATGAACAATGTTGTTGCGCTGGCAAACTATGCCACACGGCAGCTTAGCGCGATGTTCCCCGGTTGGGGCTTCGGTGGGTCTGCTAAGCATGACCATTACAAGGACTTCGGCTACCCAGACGTTCTGACGTTTGATCTGCTGCACAAGATGTATTGCCGCAACGGCATTGCAGCGGCTGCCGTGGACAAGACGGCGCTCAAGACATGGCAGGACATGCCATTCCTTCTGGAACAGGAGCGTGATGGCTCACAGAAGGGCAAGAGCAAGGAAACGAAGCTAGAGAGGGATATCCGCCTCAAGTTCGCGGCAATGCGCCTTTGGGCCAAGCTGGCCGAGGCAGACCGCAAATCGATGGTTGGTGGTTACTCCGGGGTCATCATCCGCCTGAAGGACAGCAAGCGGTTTGACGAGCCTGTGGACCGCGTGAACGGCGGGCTTGAAGGGCTGTTCCGCATAGACCCTGTCTGGTCTGGCCAGCTTACGGTGGCTGATTGGGATACGGACACTTCGTCGGAGACTTACGGCGAGCCCACGATGTACGAGTTCAATGAGGCTGCAGTACAGGACGACAACCCGAACAAGCGCAGCCTGCGAATCCATCCAGACCGCATCATCATCTGGTCTGACGACGGCACGGTGAATGGACGCTCTCTGCTTGAGCCTGGCTACAATGACCTGATCGACCTTGAAAAGATCAAGGGCGCGGGTGGCGAGGGCTTCTGGAAGAACGCCAAGAGCTCTCCAGTTCTGGAAATGCCTGCCGAGGTGAAGATTGCCGAGATGGCAAAGGCCATGGGCGTCACGGTGCAGGACGTGGCCGACAAGATGAACGAGCAGGTCGCTGATTTCCAGAAGGGCTTCGACCAGATGCTTATGCTGCAGGGCATGACTGCCAAGACGCTCGGTGTGACGCTGCCCAGCCCGGAACACTTCTTCGGCGCTGCGCTTCAGTCCTTTGCTGCTTCGGTCGGGATGCCCCTCAAGATACTTGTAGGCAACCAGAACGGCGAACGCGCATCGACTGAGGACTCCGACGAGTGGAACACCACCAATATGGCTCGCCGGGCGAACATCACCCATCCAAACATCATGGAGTTGGTCACGCGACTGGTGAAGTGGGGCATCCTGCCGAAGAAAGACTGGTTCGTTGATCAAGCGGACCTTACGGAAAGCTCCATGTCGGAAAAGATCGATCGCGCCAACAAGATGGCCGACACAAACCAGAAAATGGGCAATTCGACATACGTCTTCACGGACGAAGAGATCCGGGCTGCCGTCGGTTACGAGCCCTTGAGCGATGCCGACAAATACCGGGATGAGACCGACGAAGAGACGCAAGCGGCTCTCGGCGACCCGCCTCCTATCGAAGAGGAATAAGCAACAATGCCCCAAGTGCGTGTCAACGTCAGGTCACTGGCGAACGTTAAGGCTGTCCGCAAGGAAAAGCGTAATGGCCGCGATGTCGTGATCGTCCCATCGGCAACCCTGCCTGATGACGTGGTGATGAACGGCATTCTCTACCCAGCCGATGAGATCGAGAAGAGCTTTGCGGGCCTTGAGCGTTCTCCTGCGCCTCTGGGCCATCCCACTATCAACGGCAAATTTGTTTCTGCTCGTGATCCCGAAGGGCTCAATCTGGGCTGGATCGGGGCATGGAATGAAAACCTGCGACGAGAGAATGGCCGGGTTTTCCTCGACAAGGTTATCGATGTCGAGATGGCCAATCGTTCAGAGGGCGGTAAGCGCGTATTGAACGCGATCGAGAAGGGCAAGCCAGTACACACATCAACCGGCCTTTTTGCTCTCCTTGAGGCCGCAAACGGCGATGTACCTTACAAGAATATAGCCAGAGAAATCGAGTTCGACCATGACGCCATCCTCCTGGATGAGGACGGCGCGGCTACCCCTGAGCAGGGCGTAGGCATGATGGTCAATGCGAAAGGCGAGCGCGAAGAAATACAGGTCATCAACTCGTCTATCACTGACGACATTGACCGCGAAATCGACTGGGCGGGTTCCCGCCTTGTGGATGCTCTCAAACGCCGGGAATCGGTCGGCACATGGGAGAAGATGAAAGCCGCGATACTGGAAGCCATGGGCTTTTCCGAGCGGGAACCCACAACAAACACGAAGGACGAAGAGATGACTGTTGAAGAGCAGATCAAGGCTCTCGCCGCGAAGGTAGATACCCTCTCGGAGACTGCCGGAAAGCCCTCGGAGGCGGTAAATTCCGCCATTGCCGAGGCAGTAACCAATGCGGTGACAGCCGCCCTGAAGCCGGTTCTCGATCAGCATGAAGCGCTGGTTGCCAACCAGAAGGCCCAGGAAGAAGCTGAAACTGCCGAGCTGGTCGAAAAGGTGGTCAAAGCCAACCTGCTCGATGAAGCAACAGCCAAAGCTACTCCCCTCAACACACTGCGTGCGCTGGCGCCAAAAACCGAGATGGGCAAGGCTGCCCCGCTCAATTCCGCATTCAAGGCCAATGGCAATGACAAGCCAGCCTACAAGGCACCGGAGGGCGAATAATCATGGCGCGCTTTAACAAAATCTTTGCCGGCCCCTATACCGAGGCCACACCTCAGGTTCAGGAGCGCATTTGCGCAACTGCTGTGTTGCCCGGTACCGCACTGGTCGAATCCGGTTCTGCCTTCGCGCAGGCTGGTGCAGCTTCTAATGCCAAGATCCTCATCGCCCAGGATAACTACCTGGCGCTGAAGGATGTGGACACGGCATGGCCTGCCAACGATCGTGTCATCGGCATGGAGCCGCTTGATGAGCAGTTCTTTAACGTCCGTGTGCCGACAGGAACCAACGTGACGCGCGGTGCAGGGCTCACCACGAACGCGGCTGGAAAGTTCGTTCTCGCAACGACTGGCCAGCGCATCATCATGTTTGCTGAAGAAGCATACAACAACACCTCTGGTGCAGATCAGCTCGTCCGTGCTCGCAAGGCACAGGGCAATCTGGCATCGGCGTAAGGAGCTGACCAATGCGATATTTCTCCACTCAACTCCTCGCCAACTCTGCTGCCCATCGCGGCTGGTGGGCAGAGGTCAATGCTGACCGTGACTGGTTCCACAACTCTGAAAACGCCATGGCTGAATATACCGGTGCTGCGCTTGCAGCCTCCGGGGTTCGCGTTGGCAATGCCGCTGCTGTTCTTCCCCGCGATGCGTGGCTTGAACTCGACGGCATCACGCGCCGTGTGATGCGCGCTGATGAAGGTCAGGCATGGATGGCAGATCTCATGCCGCTGGCCAAGCCCGTGAATATCGGCAAGCTCGTGGTTCTCAACCGCGTGTCTGGCGATGCTGGTGTGGTTGTCCGCTCCATGTCCGGTCAGGTGCCGGTACCGCTGGATAAGGTCAATTACGACTACCGCGGCACGCCCGTTCCAATCTTCTCCACCGGCTATGGCCGTGAGTGGCGCGAATGGAACACGCTGCAGTCGGAAAACTTTGATGCGCTGTCGGACGATCAGGAAGCCCACACTGCGAAGATCCGCCGCGACATGGCGCTCTATGCACTGAACGGCGACTCATCCATCGTCTTCCAAGGCTATACCGCCTATGGCATCCGCACGTCGCCGTTCTCGAAGATTTTGAACATCGGTCCATCCGGTGCCAATATCAACCTGACGACGGCAACTGCTGACCAGATCGACGCATATTTCACCCAGACCATGGGTGCCATGCTCGACGCCAACCTCGTCACCGGTAAGGTCAACCTCTATGTGTCGCCCGATATCGGCCGCCGCCTGGATATGTCCTATTCCGGCTCTTCCGGCTTCAAGGGCGGCACTCTGCTGCAGTACCTGCTGACGAACCGTCGTATCAACAAGATCGAAGTCAGCTTCGAACTGTCCGGCAACGAGTTCTTCGGCTTCGTCCCGAGTGCTGAATACATCCGCCCTCTGGTCGGCATGGCTGTCAACACGACTGCCAAGACCCGCCAGAACCCCACGGATAACTATCAGTTCCTCATCATGGGAGCGATGGGCATCGAAATCCGAGCGGACATCAACGGCAAGGCTGGCGTGTTCTACTCCACCAACACCTGATGACTGGCCTCGCTTTCGAGCGGGGCTTTTCCACTTCAACAGGAGAGCAATTCTATGCGCATTCGTATCAAGGCGCCTTACACGGGCGCCACGTCGTCGGGCATCTACGGAGCCGACGCGAAGGAAATCGAGATCGGCACTGAACTGACGGTCAAGGAAGAACCAATCGGCTGGGTCGGTCGCTATGACGTGATTGATAGCTCCGATACCGGCGACAAGGCCAAGGACAAGGGCGGTGCCAAGACGGCAATCGTCAACCCCTCCGAAGCTAAGGCTCCTTTTCAGGCCAAGGACAAGGGCGGCGGCTGGTGGGCGATCTATGACGCCGACGGCAAGGAAGTGAAATCGCTCCGCAAGGATGACGCTGAAATCTTCAACGCACTGTCGGATGAAGACAAGGCAGCGCACGTCGCCACGCTGAAGACGGAGTAACGAGACATGGCAGGCTATGGCACAGACGATGGGTTCACGGCTTGGCTGTCCGATAACGGGTATGTCTTGCCGGTCACAGCGCCAGCGCCTGCCGTTCTTCGCAACCGTGGGAGCCAATACATCGATGGGGTGTACGGCTCTCGCTTTCTCGGCAGTGTGGTTGATCCATCGCAGGAACGGCAATGGCCGCGTGAAGGGGCTATCGTGAATGGCAAGCTGCTGCCGTCCGATGTGGTCCCAGCCGCCGTGATAAACGCTTCATATCAAGCCGCGTGGCAGGAAGCATCCAAGCCCGGGAGTCTGATCGTGGTAGGCTCATCTTCCAGCGCAGTGAAGCGCGTCAAGGTCGGGCAGATCGAAAAGGAATACCAGACCGCTAAAGATGATGGCTCCGCGGGCTGGATGACACCGCTCATTTCCATTGTTGACGGGATGCTTGCGCCGTTCCTTAAGGATGATGACCTGCAGTATATCGGCATCTGGTCCGTGGGGTGCTAATTCATGGCGACATTCGACTATACCGAGATGCAGGCTGTTGTCGAGGAGCTGATCGCAGAGTTCGGCCAGCAGGGCACCATCCGCCGCTCTGTTCAATCCGGCCCGTCATACGATCCGGTCATCACTGATGTGGATTACCCATGCCAACTGGTGGTTCTCGACTACGAGGACGGCAAGGTTGACGGCACGCTGATCCGCAAGACCGACAAGATGATCTACATCTCAACGGCTGGCCTCGCGATCACGCTGGCAGAGAGCGACAAGGTGATTGCCGATGGCAAGGAATACGCCGTCGAGAAGCTGAAGCCGCTGTCGCCTGCCGGGCTGGTTGTGTTCTACGAAATCCAGGGCAGACGATGAACGACAACGTGCCGCCATCAATCGCAGCCCGCATTCTCGTGCGCGGCGTGATTATTGGCTTCCTCATTGCGTGTGCCGCAAGGCTTGGCTGGGCTGCTGGTGCCTGGATAATCGGGTGACAGATGGCACGTAAACCAACAGCCAAGCAGCAAATCCGCAAGCTGCTGGATGATCTGGAGCCCACGGTTCAGAAGGCGTTCTTCGACAGCATCGACAACCTGAGATCCAATATCGAACTGAACCGGATTGTCGAGCAACTGGAGCGGCAAGACCTTGATGGCGCGCTACGGCTGCTAAACATCGACGCCAGCGCTTACAGACCACTACAGAAGGCCACAGAAGACGTTTTCGAGAGCGGCGGTACGCAGGCATCAAAGAAGGTGCCAAAGCCTTCAGATATGGCAACAGCAACGTTTCGCTTCGATGTCAGGCATCCAACCGCTGAACAGGACTTGCGGCAGTATAGCTCGACACTGGTCACCAGGATCAGTGAAGACCAGCGCCAGGCTGTCCGTGATGCATTGGCAGACGGCATCGCACAGGGCAGGGCACCGCGCCGCACTGCTCTGGATATCGTCGGCAGGCTTGATCGCATCACAGGACGCCGCGAGGGCGGTATCCTTGGCCTTTCGAACCCGCAGGCCAAGTATGTCGAGAACATGCGCCAGCGGCTGCTGTCGGGCGATAAGGAAGAACTGAAGAAGGTTTTGACCATGGAGCGCCGTGACAAGCGCTTTGACCGGTCGATCCTAGAAGCCATCAAGACCGGCAAGAAGCTGGATCAGGCCACTGTTGACCGGATGACGGGCCGATACGCTGACCGGTTGCTTCTACTGCGCGGTGAGACAATCGCCCGTACCGAGACCATGACCGCCTTCAACAAGGGCCAGATGTCCTCCATGGGGCAGGCCATTGCAGAGGGCCGACTATCTGCCGCTGTCGTGATGAAGGTCTGGCACGCCTTCCTTGATGAGCGGACACGGTTCACGCACCGACTGCTCAACAAGACGCGAGTGGCGTTCAACGACAAGTTCCAGACGGCGCGGGGTAGGTTCATGGCACACCCCGGAGACCCGGAAGGCGGCGTCGAGGAATGCGCTTGCTGCCGGTGCTGGATGGAGTTCGTCATCGACTTCTTGGCGGATCTAGACTGATGGCGCGCGGACCAAGCGTAACGACAAGAGCGGGAAGGGCTTCCTTCGGGAAAGCTCGATTCTCAAGCCAGATTGATGCGTGGGTGAACCAGACAGAGAAGCGGATAAACGCCGTCTTTCGTCTCTCCACGCAAAAGGTAATAAGCTACATGCAGGAGAACGTTCCGGTTCGGGATGGCTTCTTGCGTGCCTCTCTCGTGGTGCTGGTCAACCAAGACCCGCCAAAGGCTGATAAGACCGACGAGGATGGTTTAGGCCCATACACAGACGCCTACATGAAGATGGCGCTGGCTGGCGCTGTTGCCGGTGATCGAATCGTCTCGGCGTACACCATGGTTTATGCCCGCAGGCTGGAATACGGCTTCACTGGCACGGATTCGCTGGGCCGGTCATACAATCAGCCACCAAGAGGCTGGACACGCGCTGCGGCGGCTCGTTGGAACGAGGCAGTTCAGGAGGCGACGAAGGAAGCTATAGCCCGTTCGGGTCGATGATCGCGCCGTTGTTGCGGTCGCCTCGCTCGGAGGCGATCAGCAGGCATCCTTGCAGATTTACCAGCGTCGTCATGGCTGCCGCCATTGTGGCAGTGCCAAGCGGTGTAAGACAGGTGTCATGACCCAGCGCCTTGATCGCATCATGCAGGCGGTCGTGAACATCGTTATCGCTGAGAGGCTTTTTCGCAGACATAGAGGTTGAATACATGGCGACGGGACCGGACGCAATAATCCTTGCTGCGCTGCTCGCGCATCTTGAACAACTGACATTTACGCCCGCACTCCAGATCGCGATGCCTGGCATCGACTTCCCAACTAGCGGACAGCCCAAGCCAGATAATTATCTCGCTGCGTTCTTCATGCCGAATGAAACGACCAACAGCGAGCTTGGGGCAGGGCAGGAGCAGCGCCGAGGCATGTTGCAGGTGTCGGTGTTCTGGAAGAAAGGCGTTGGGCACATCAAGCCGATGGAAGTCGCAGACAAGATCATCGCCCACTTCGCCAAGGGCACGAAACTCCACAGTGGCGGCTTGAAGATCATCATTGATCGCAAGCCTTACGCTGCCTCACCACTTCAAGAAACCGACCGTGTGCAGGTGCCTGTCACGGTTCGATACCACGCCTTTGCATAGGAAAGGATATCCCCATGGCAGGCATTAAGACCACACTGGCGGGCACCGTTGTGTCCATCAGCACCGCACCCGTTTCACCTGTTCTCAACCAAGCTGCATTTGCCGCTTTGAGCTATACGCCCATCGGCTCGGTTGGCAATCTGGGCGACTATGGCTCGGCACCTAACATGGTGACCTACAACACCCTGGACACCGAAGTCGCTTCCAAGGCGAAGGGTGTGGAAGACGCTGGCGATATGTCGATTGAGGTGGCCCGAATCTTTGATGACCCCGGCCAGATCGCTATGCGCGCGGCTGCCGGCACCAAGTTCAACTATGCGATCAAGATCGAATACGAGGACGCACCCAACGAAGATTACAGCAACACCATCATGTACGCGGTAGGCCCTGTCGCTGGCCCGCAGCTTCTTGGCGGTGGCACTGACGACTTTATCCGCGAAAGCTACACCGTCGCCTTCACGGATCAGCGTCCGCTCTTCATCGCCCCTGTCGAAACTCCATAAGGTGAACAATGGACATCCTTGCACTGACACCATCCACGATCACCGTTGATCTGAAGCATCCAGGCACTGGCGAGCTGCTCGGCGTCTCTGTCGAATTGCAGAGCATCGAAAGCGACGAGGTGAAGGCAGTTGAGCGCTCCTTGAAAAACAAGGCGCTGTCCTCGGGCCGCAACCGCGTGACGGCCGAAAAGATCGATGATAACACGATTGCCATTCTTTCGGCCACCATCGTCAACTGGACGTTTACCGGTGAAGCGAACCTTGCAGGCGACAAGAAACCTGCCTGCAACTCTGCCAACAAGCGGAAGCTGCTGTCCAATCCCGTAATCGCCAAGCAGATCGATCTTGCTCTTGGAGATGAGGCGGCTTTTTTCGCCAGCTAGGCGACGAGCTAGTCGCCGCAGTCGCCCAGATCGCAAAATGGGAAACCCCCGGATACGAGCTGGAGGAAATGCCCTCCGGTCCCGGCAAAGGGAAGGGCAAAAAGAAGTCGAAGATCATCCTATCGCGGCGGGAGTTCAACGAACGCTTTGGCCGGGAGGATGAAAACCCAGATCAGCCGGAGATATCTGACGAAGGTCAGCACCTCTGGGCTTGGTTCTGGCATCTTCACGCCAGACGATTGCAGGGCATGAACGGCCCACAGCCGATCACCTACGCGGATATCGAGGTATGGTCACGGATGACCGGCGATATGGTTCTCCGCGAGGAGGTGACCATCCTAATCCGAATGGATGACGGGTATCGGATTGCGTTGGCAGAAGAGATGGAAGTCCACCGGAAGGCGAGGGAAACCGGATAGTTTTCGGTTAGCTTATTTTCTTGCCTCGGCGTCGAGCTGCTGATCGTATGTGATGTAACCGTTGTCCCGGCACCAATCACGAAGCCTTTTCGCTTGTCCCAACTGCCATCCGTGAAAATCGCTGATCGAAGCCGCGCACCGCTCTCGCTTCACAACTTCAGTATCGGCCGTCTGAGGGATATCAGGCGCCGTTCTGACCTGTGAACCGGCAGATGTTGCAGCCAGTAAAATTGCTGCGGTAGCAAATAAGACTTTTCTCATTTCGTGATCCTCACTCCGATTTGGAGCGGGAACATAATCTGCATCACTGCGGAAGGCAAAGCTATGGACATCGCACAGCTCGGGATTGAAGTTCAGTCAGGGGGCGTAAAAAGCGCGACGAACGATCTCAAGCAGTTCACAAACGCCTCACGCGTTGCCGAGCGGGCGGCATCTGGATTGTCTGATGCGTCGGGAAAGTTTTCCACTTCTGAGATCGCGGCAATGTCTGCCGCTATGGGGGGCGTAGAGAAAACATCAAATGCTGCGGCTAAGGCAATGGCTGCAGCTGCACTGGCCGCTCAGCGCGCCGGTTCAGTTGGAGCCAATGGTGTCAAGTCTCTAGGCCAAGCGTCAGGCGCCGCACGTCAGCAGGTTCAAAACCTTTCCTACCAGATGCAGGACATCGTTACGATGATGGCCATGGGCCAGTCGCCGTTTATGTTGCTTGCCCAGCAGTTGCCGCAGGTCACCCAGAATGGAGGCCAGTTGAACGGCGTGCTGTCTGCCATGAAGCAAACCATCGCTGGACTGATAAGCCCTCTTGGCTTGGCAACCACGGCGTTTGTCTTCCTCGGAAGTGCAGCCATCTCTTACTTCACCGAATGGATGAGCAAAGGATCGTCGGCCAACGAACTGTTGAAAGAGCAAGCGCAGCTTATCCAGACCGTTGCGGACAGGTGGGGAGATGCAATCCCAGCGCTGAGGGAGTACGCAGACCAACTCACACGCGCCCGAGAAGCTGCCGAGTTGCGCGAGGGGTTGAGCCTGCTCAACGACAACACGCTCGAATCTGTGCGTGGTCGGCTCTCGGACGTGACTCTGGGGTTTGCTGATCTCGTGTCAAATCTCTCTGCTGCGGGCGAAGAGGCTACTGTTATTCGCGAGCTTCAGGAGGCCTTTGCAAGGTTCGCTGAGAGCGCGGCTGATGGATCGCTTCAGGTTTCAGAAGTGGAAAGGGTGCAGAATGCTCTATCGGCGGCAGTCAATAGCACTGGCATACCGGCTATTGATAGCTTCCGCGCGTTCTTCGACACCTTGAGTTCGTCAGCTTTAAATGCCGCTGAAAGCGTTGGAGCTGCGACCCAAGCCGCCAACATTGCGCAGTCCCGTATCAACGACCCTCGGACTTGGAGAGGCGTTGGTTTGGAAAGTAATGTTGACGGGCGGATCCAAGGAGAGATGTTCCCGTTACCGGAGGACGGCCCAACACCCGGTAGCCGCCCACTGATCGAACTGGAAGGCATGCCAAAGGTTCGAGGCAGCGGTGGCACCAAGCAGAAGGCCTACGAATCTGCAACAGCTTCCATCAACGAGCAGACACGCGCTCTCCAAGCCCAGACAGCAGCCCAGCAGTCTCTCAACCCTGCCATGAATGACTACGGCTATGCCGTGGCCAAGGCCAAGGTTGAAACGGATCTGCTGCTGGCCGCTGAGAAGGATAAGAAGTCGATCACGCCGGAACTAACGGCCCAGATCGGCGCGCAGGCTGAGAAGTATGCACAAGCGGCTGTCGAGCAGAACAAGCTCACTGAAGCGACGAAGCGCGCCAACGAGACGATGAGCTTCATCAAGAACACGACAGCAGGCTTTATCAACGACCTCCGCGACGGTCTGAAGAATGGTGAAGGCTTTTGGGCTTCTTTCGGCAATGCGGCTTTGTCGGTGCTTGATCGCATCACTGACCGCTTGTTGAACCAAGTTCTTGATGCAGTCTTTCAGGTTTCCAACGCCGGTTCTTCGTCTGGCGGGGGTGGGTTCCTATCCAGTCTGTTTGGTGGGCTTTTCGGCGGCGGTAAGGGTGCGTTCCCATCCGCCCCTGGAGGGTCGATGTATGCGACTGGAACCGCTTCTGCTCGTGCAGGTATGGCGATGGTCGGAGAGAGAGGCCCTGAAATTGTTCGCTTCGGGGGGGGAGAGCAAGTCGTGCCTAACCATCGGCTTGGCACAGCCTTCTCCCGAGGTGGCTCGGCCAACAACAACACAACGAATGACAATCGGAAATACACCATCGATGCTCGTGGCTCAGGCCCGGGAGTCGAAGACCAGATCGTCGCCGCGATCAAGGCCTACGATAAGCAGGCTCAAAAGGCGGCGGTACAGCGCACAGCTGCATCAATGAAGCAGGTGGCAACGAGGGGAATGTACAAGTGAGCATTTCCTTCCTGCCGTCATCTATCAAGATACAAATAGGCCGGCCGCAATTGCAGGAACCGGCGTCGGTGTCGAGGTGGGGCAATCGTGCCATCTCGATTTTTGAGACCGATGATAAATATTGGACGGTCAATGTCGAAACCCAACCGCTTCATGATGAAGAGCTGGCCGATGTAGAGGCTTGGCTTGCCGATGCCAGAGGAGGGCAGGAGACGATCCTGTTCGTTCCTCGGGGCAAGCAAGCCTATCCACGCGCCTACTGGTCGGATCGCAGTAATCCTGTTCTAGACGATACCGGCTCTTTGACTTCCGTCACCAATGGAAGGCAGCTTGCGATTGGTAGCGTGACAAACGGCTTGGTCATCTCACGGGGTGATTTTGTTTCCCTCGCCACAGGAGACTACCGCAGCTTTCACCGCGTGAAGACCGGCGCAACTGCCGCATCAACGTCCCTGACGCTCTCTGTGGAGCCTCCTGTGCCTTCCTACATCACTAATGGCGCTGTGGTCAGGTTTAAGAATACTGAGATGAACACACGCATCGTTCCTGGCTCCAAGGAAGTAGGCGACGGCGATATGCCGACCGCCAAGTTCCAGCTTATCGAGGTGCCGCGCTAATGGCTTTCCCAACGCGACTGCAGCAGCTGCTTAACGAAGGCCGGGTGAAGATCGGGTCTGGCGTCAAGTTTGAGTTTGGTACCGGAACCTATGGTTTCTTTTCGGGCAAGGGCACGCTCGTTTACAACGGCCTGACCTACAAGGGTAATTCGATCATTGAGATTGATGAGCCAGCCTTTGCCCTCGGAACCACGGCAAATCCATTAACGATGCGGCTGCCGGCGCGATGCGACTTCGGCCTCACTCCAGACAAGCTGCTTCTGATCGAAGAGGAAGAATACAAGGGCCGTCCGGTCACCCTGTACGACTTCTATTTCGATCCCGACAACAACGCCTTCCTGCACGCGGAGGCGACCTTCTACGGCTACATCGACACCATCGATCACCGCGAAGAGAACGGCGATGCATGGCTCGAAGCCAACATCGAAACCGAAGCGATCGACAATTTCCGCGAAGGCTACCGATATGCCAGCCACGAAGACCAGCAACTGGTCTCGGCAGGCGACATGTTCTTCGAACACGCTGCGAGGCTGAAAAATGAGTTCTTCAATTTCGAGTTTAGTCAGAAGTGATGGCTGGGATCGAGCGCTGGAAGACGTTGCCTCGGCGCAGGTTTCTGTCCTGCCGGAGTGGGGAACGTCCGACTGCATGATGTCGGCCTGCGAAGCGATCAAAGCCGTGGTCGGCGTAGATCCGCTCGAAGAATTTCGCGGCCGATACAAGACAGAGGCGGGCGCTGCCAAGAAGATGCGCGGCCTCGGCTGCAATCACGTCAAGGACCTGTTCGAAGTGCATATCAGGCTTGAGCCGGTCAATCGCTTCTCTGCGCGCCGTGGCGATGTCGGTGTGACCGTAATCAATGGCGAGTTCGTTGCCGGTTTCGTTTGCAGCCTCGGTTTTGCGATCAAGCAGCCGCAGGGCACGATCTTTTTTCCGGTCTCCGAGATCGCGCAAGCTTACAAGGTAGGCGCATAGCACCATGCCATTTTTAGCACCTATCGCAGCCGCGATCTCTGCCGGGATCGCGAGCGTTACCGCGTGGCTATCGAGCACGTCCATATTGGCGGGCTTGGCAAAGACCGCCTTTGCCATTGCCGCCTCCTACGCCGTCAATGCGCTGTTCAAGCCAAAGACGCCGAGCACGTCTGCGCAGGTCGAAACAGAGTTTGGCGCAAACATTCCGCGTACCGTCGTTCTCGGCACATGCGGCATGGCCGGTCATCACGTGTACCGCAACAACTTCGGCGCAGGTGGGCGCAAATTTACGGACGTGTATGTCCTGTCGAGCTTCTGCATCACTGCCGTTCCTCGCGTCAAGTACAACGGCAAATGGCGCGTGTTGGCGAACCCCGATGCCCGCGGCTGGTACGATGTGCCCAATGAGGGCACAAGCGGCGATAGCCATGATACTGTCAGGGTGAAATTCTATTATGGATCGCTTGATCAGCAAGCCGACATTGATCTGGTAGAAACGTCACGGCCTGCTGGACGCTGGACAGCCGCGCATCGCGGCGCAGGCGTCGCATACGCTATCGTTTACTCGCAGCTGAACAAGACAGGGCAGGGGATGACATCGCCTGCACAACTCCTGTTCGAGGTTAAGGGAGCACCGCTCTACGACTGGCGCAAGGACAGCACCGTAGGCGGATCCGGTTCGCATCGGTGGAATGACCAGTCTACCTGGGAATACAGCGATAATCCGTTTGTCCACGCGTACAATCTGGAGCGCGGTTTCTTCAACGGCAGCCAGTTGATGGTCGGCAAGGGCGTTCGCGCGTCTCGCCTGCCGTTGTCAGAGTGGACGCAGGCGGCAAACATCGCTGATGAGATTGTGGACGGTTACTATCGCTACCGGTCGCATATGATCGCCAAAGACGGTCCTGGCGCGAACCACGACTCCAATCTTCAGCCTTTGCTGGAAGCTGCGTGTGCTTCATGGGTAGAGCGTGTGGACGGGGAGTTTCCGATCGCCGGCGCACCGCAGGCTATCGTTGCCACGATCACCGATGACGATATCAAAGTCGGAGCTCCGAAACGTTTCACAGCCAAGCGCAAGCGCACCGAGCTCATCAACACGGTTGCGGCATCCTATGTCTCGCCAGATGACTTCTACGAGACCAAGGACGCGGCGACACGTATCGACCAGTCTGCCCTTGCCGAAGATCGCGAGACGCTTGCCAGTGCCATTCCTTACGGGGCTGTGACGAACGTCAAGCAGGTTGACCGCCTGGCCGACATCGCCATCAGAGGCGCTCGCTTCCAGGCCTCGGCAGAGATCACCATCCATCCTCGCTTTCTGGATGTGGTGAAGGAAGGCCGGTGGATCACCTGGGCAAGCGCCAAGCACGGGACGCGGACATATCAGGTTCTGACGCGCACGCTCGGCCCGCACAACAGCGACGGCGTCAGAGATATCACGGTCGCCCTGCAGGAGATCAGCAACGGCGTCTTCGACCCAACCGCATATGTCACCAATCCACCGGTGATTATCGTTGTGCCGCCGCCTGAGTATCTGGCTGAGGTGCAGAACTTCACGGCGACGCCCAACGTCGTTGAGGCGGAAGGCGGCGGGCTGCTTCCAGGCGTTCGTCTTTCTTGGGATGCGATTGAGGATATCAGCGTCGCTGGCGTCTTGATCGAATACTGGCCTCTTGCCAATCCCACGCAGGTCTTCACCAAAACGGTATCGTCCGATGTGACAGTCGTGCAGATCGTTGAAGGGCTGACGTCTGAAACGGACTGGCGGGTTCGCACGACCTTGATCGTGGATAATGGCCGTTCTGTTGCCCCGTCAGGCGTGACAAGCTTCCGCACTCTGGCTGCTGGTGGCGATTTCATTGCAGATCTGGAGCATCTTGGGAAAGATGTGAAGGACGTCTTCAAGACTATCACCCAGGCCCGTAACGAGTTCATGCAGCGTCTTGAACAAGTCGGGCAGGCGGTCACTCTTGAAGGCGCTGTCTCCCAATTTGACCGCGAACAGATGCGTGTCGATATGGGTGAAGCTTTCGCTGCGATCGAGACGACAAAAACCGTTGTAGCGAGCGCGACAGAGGCACTTGCTCAGCAGGTGACGACTGTATCGGCAGGCGTGGCCGACAACACTGCCAAGATAGCGCTTGAGGAATTGGCAAGGGTGAATAGCGATGGCGCTCTCGCATCACAGATCAGCGGTGTGTCGGCCACGTTCAATGGGATGTTCGCTGATGGTCTGGTGATGTTCCAGGCTGTGGCAGCGCCTGCCGGTGTCTCGGTTCGGTTTTCGATCATGCTGCGTGCGAACTTAGCGCAGTCGTTCATCGAAAGCGGAATGTACATCCAGATCAGGACCGTGAGTGGCGTCCTGAAATCCGAGGTTGGCTTTCTCGCGGACAAGTTTGTCGTGGTGGACGGTGCAAACACATACGCTGTTCTTGCCATCGAAAACGGGCAGGTCAAAATCATCAACGCAAAGATATCTCAAGCTCAAATAGACAATCTTGTGGTGGGAACGAGCAATATCGAGCCGGGGGCGATAAACTTCATAGCCAGCAGTTCGACTGTTAACGCAAGTCGTTACGTCGATCTCATAGTGAATCATGGAATTCCTGCGGCTGAACAATCCACATATGTTGCAAGAATCGAGATGCGGTGCGGTCTTTTCAACTCAGGCGGTCAAACGCAATCCGTTATGTATATCGACGACATCTCAACAGGTTCCGCTGTCCGCCTGGTTTCGCATGTCGCGTTTAGCAACGGTATCGCTAATGTGGGTGCGCCTCAATTCACATGGGTTATGCTGAATATTCCTCGGGACAGAACCACAACGACTATTCGGGTTCAGTTTCCCGAAGCTGCAACACTCGTGACACCGCAAGCAGCAATGACTATCTTTAAGCAGGCACAGTAAAGGCGATCCCGAACATGACCACACCCTATGTAACCGGCACGGTATCCGTGACGGCTGGCAGCGCTGTTGTGACCGGAGACGGGACAGGCTGGGACACGTCTGGCCTTATCGCTGGTGTTCTAGGCGTTGATGGCTTGTCTGTGCCCGTGCTTTCCATAGACAGCGACACATCACTGACGTTGGCAAAGCCTTGGCCGGGTCCGACTGGCAGCGGCAAGGGCTACTGGATTACCTATGACACGGATGCCGGCCAACAGACTATTGGCCTCACACAGTTGGTGGCTGAATACGTCGCGCGCCTTGCCAAGCCTTTCTTTGCAGCCTTCTCCGGGCTGACGCCAGCTGCTGACAAACTGCCATTCTTCCTTTCTGATAATACAGGGGCGCTCGCGGACTTCCCGCAACAGGCTCGCTCTCTGCTGGCGCTGGAGGGCGCGGCAAATAAACTGCCATACCAGAGTGGGGCAAGCACTTACGCCACGACCGATTTGACGCCCAAAGCAAGAGAGCTTTTGGCTCTTCCCGACTCTGCTTCTATTCGTAGCGCCCTCGGTATCGTGGACAATACAAACTTGGCCAACCCCATATTCAATGGCCAGTTTCAAACGTGTCAGCGTGGTCTTAGCCAAACCTCAAGCGGCTATGGTTCCGACGACTGCTGGCTGAATGAACACAATGGCTCTTCGAAGACGCACACGATCGTTGCGTCAAACGACCCCACCATTCCAGGCAATCCATCGCGCGTCTCGGTCACGACATGGACGTCAGTGGTGGGCGCGGTAAATTACGTTCGGAAAGCTTATCGCATTCAGAATGTAAGGCGCTTTGCCGGGAAAAGGATGTCTTTGATGTTTCTGGCCAAGGCTGATGCCTCCAGAAACATTGCGGTCGAGATTGTCCAGAACTTTGGAACAGGCGGCTCTCCGAGCTCCACACAGACTGGTGCCGATCACGGACAGCGCACTCTGGTTCCTCTGACGACACTCATGACATCCAAGAAAACTGTCGTGTTCGATATCCCTTCCATAGGAGGAAAAATCATCGGCACGAATGAGGACAGCTACACCGAAATCGTTTTCTGGTTTGATGCCGGGACCAACTTCAATAGCCGGACCAACAATCTTGGCCAGTCTTCTGGCTCAGTCACGCTGGCCAACGTGCATTTCCAAAAGGGAGACGAATGGGCCAGCCTGCCGGATAGCTATCAGGTGATGGAGCAATCGCAGGTCGATATGTTGTGCAAGGCAAGATTCATGCGCCTGCAGAACCTGTTTTTCATTGGCACTCGCCCCGTATCGGGCCAACCGATTTATGGATCGTGGGTTCTGCCCGTGACAATGATCAAAACTCCGGCGACAAACGCCACGAAATTGGGAGGCGCTAATTCCGGAGCAATCTCCATTCAAGGAGTGGGTCCGAATGTTTTTTGGGCATCAACGACCGTTACCGACGGGTCCTTGCAGAGCGGGTTTGCGTCAATGAATTTTGATATCGACCTTTCGGCGGACTTGTGACGATGGCAGCTTGGGTAGAAACCCTCGCGTTTACAAATGCGAACGCTACGAGTTCTACGATTTCTCCGACGCAAACAAACATCTACACACCACCAGGTGCGGGGCAGTGGGCGTTTTCACATGGACCTGATATCGCTTATTTCGCAGGGAAGTATTTTGTTGCTTTCACAAACGGGCGAGTTGGCGAAGGTGAGCGGGGATGCCGCGTCACAGTTCGCCAAAGCAGTGATTTTTCCGCATGGTCTGACGCGTTATTGCTCAGCCCTGGCATGGGACAATTTAACGAGGCCCTGTTCACCTCAGGCGGGTTTCTTCAGCAAGGCGGCAAGCTGCATCTATTTTACTCGTTCTACGAATATGACCCCCGCCTCATCCCATCAGGCGCGGAAAGACCGCCTACTGACGTAGGCCATCTGTACATGAAGACATTCGTGGTCTCTACCGCAGACGGTTTGACCTGGGCTTCTCCAAAAGAGGTAGGCCCTAACATTCAGATGAACCGGCCACCGACTCCGACGCAAAGCGGACGCCTGATTATGGCGGGGGAGGCACGTTTCGATTGGACGGATGACCCGGCAGGCGCAAGTGGCTGGACGCCGTCGGGAATTTGCGTCGGCTTAGATATCGACAGTGCGGCCACCCTTGATCTGGCTCGGGATTTAAAGAACTGGCAGATCCGTATCCTGTGTGAAGGGTCGTTCTTTCAACGATCTGCAAACGACTTGGTTATGTTTTTGCGTTCCGCTGAGGATTATCTTTGGGTCGCTAGGAGCAATGATAATGGTGTGACGTGGAGCGAGCCCGGCCGGACAAATTTTGCGCATGCCGGTGCTAAATTCCACGCCGGCAAACTCTCCAATGGGCGTTACTTCATCCTAGGTAACCCAGCGCCAAACAGGGAGGTTCTGGCGGTCTGGACATCAGCTGACGGAATGAATTTTGACAAGCGCTATACACTAGGAAGTGCACCGTATGTCGTCCAATATCCAGGCTTTGCGAAAAATGGCTCTTACGGCTATCCAAGTATGATGGAGCGGAATGGAGAACTCTTCGTCGTTTGCTCTCGCGGCAAGGAGGCAATCAGTGGCTATCGGCTTACTAGTTCCCTTTGATTTATCGGGGAAATAGGGCCGGCATCCAATTTAGGACTTTCTCTGCCAATCTGCTTTGCAAGTCTATGAGACGGTTGCTCTATCACGTGGAAAACGACCCATGCGAGAGCGACTGAGCAAGCCGCTCCTAAACTTGCAGAGAGGTACATTCCGAATCCAAATTGTGAGAGTAGCCACATCACTCCCCAAGCAAAAGGAACGTGCACGAGATATAGGGAGTAGCTTATGCGCGCAAAGAAATTTAGCGGCGTTGGGACAGTCACTACCTTCCTTACACCCCAAACGAAAAAGAATATCAGAAGTGCTGCGAGGAAAGATCGCAAATTGTACTGGCCGCCTGGCATCGGGTTCTTCGGCTCAAAGACCGCAATCGTGACCATGCAGACAAGAAATGTGGCCAGAACCCACATGATTGACTTCCGCCATCCCACTTGTGTTGCCCTATAGATGCTGGCGCCCACAAGCAGATATGACGACATGGTTAGCAGCATAGCTGTGTGTCGGGGGAACCACTCGTAAGTCGCAGGAGAAAGCATAGCGGCGTAAAGAAAGATGGCGCTTCCGCCAAAGCATACGAGCGTCATGGCGAATAATGACTTTAGGCTGAGCTTACCTTTTATTCTAACCGCCGCGGCCATCAGAAGATAGAAGGCCATTTCGACTTCGAGGCTCCAAAGTACAGGTATCGGTGAGTGAAACTGAGGGAAATATTTATGAAGCAAGAGGGAGGACATCACCAAGTCATCAAGGCCGTAGGGCGATGAAGTGGCGGTGAAGTAGCATAGCATCAGGGTTAGCGCAGCTATCAGAAAAGTGACTGCAGCACAGGTAGGGATGAGCCTAAAAAATCTCTTGATAAGGAAAAGACCAGGTCTTCCCCCATCTAAGGATCGAAGAATTATGAACCCACTCACCAAGAAGAAGATCAAGACCCCGGTGTGACCTGTTCCCACGCCAAGGTTCAGGACAAAAAACAGGTTTACATGGTCGTGAACGTTTAACGATGGTGAGCCTTCCCCGAACATCAAGCCTTCAAGCTGCGGGATCCTGAGCTTTACGTTCACACTGTCATTGATGCCGACGACAAAGACGTGAGCCCAAACGACCACCAGAATCGCTATCCCTCGCAGGTCATCGAGAAACAGTATGCGGTGATTATCGTTCATGAGTGCCGCCCCAGCGCTTTTATTACATTAGCTGCATACAACTGAGGTGGGATTATTGCAACTCGGCGTTCCCCACCCGCGCTCTCAACTCACCTTAATGGCGTTCTTTTCAGGGCGCCTTTTTTCGTGCCCGAAACTCCGTAGACCACCATGCGAACGTGCGCGTAAGCGGCGCTTGGTTGAGCTTGCCGTGGTCTGAACAAACAGAAAGGCTCTCGACATGGCAATAGATGACAAGAACGATGGCGGCTCGTTCATCAACGAGGCTGGCACTCGCGAGAGTGTGAAGGTCGTAAAAACCATTGCGATCAATCCGACAACAGGCGCTAGCCAGACGGGTCTTCCGCCCGGTCGCGCTGCGGCTGCCTCGTCGGTACCGGTGGCAACAAGCACCGAAGACTTCGCGCGCCTCGGTGCTATCGCATACGGCGGTTCAACGCCGAGTGTGGTTTCAGTCGCTTCCGCTACGGGAGCCACGACGCTGAAGGCCGCAAACGCAAACCGCGTCGGACTCATCATCGCAAACGACAGCACTGCGATCCTCTACGTCCTATTTGGTACGGGCACGCCTTCCGCCACGAATTACAGCTTCATGATCCCGGCAAAGGGGACGACACCAATCGATCGGCCTATCACCGGTTACACCGGTCTTGTGCAAGGCGCATGGGCCTCGGCCAACGGCTTCGCCATGGTGACGGAGATTACCTGATGCCATTTTTCAGCTTCCTCAACCAGCCGGTTCAGCCTACTCGGTTCATTCCCGGCAGCTTCACGTTGGCAACGCTGCCAGCAGCCACGGACAACACGCAGATGTATGCCTGGGCAACGGATCTGCACGATGGAAACCCCGACTATGTGATCAGCAATGGCTTGTCGTGGAAGCCCGTCCGGCCGCTGTCCGCAAACGTGGTGGCTAATGGGAACCAGAACATGACGTTCACTTGTATGCAGAACTCTCCGACCCAGATCATACGGGGCACTTTATCGGCAATCCGAACGCTCAGCTTCGTTGATACCTATGCCTACAGCGGTGCGCGCCTCCGTATCAAGCGTGAGGCGACCGGGCTTTTAACCCTCAACATCCTGGCAGCTGTCACCACGTCATTGAGTGCAAGCTCATGGGCTGACTTTGAATTTGTTCCGGGTCAGGGCTGGGTGCAGACCGCAAGCGGAGGTCTTCTGTAATGGCCGGAGAACTCACATCGCTCTCCCTGTCTCAGGGGCTCGGGATCGTCGGTCAGGCTCCACCGGCCCCCGTGATGGCCGTGAGGTTGGCGCACCGCATATATGGCCCAGGCTATAACGGCGGCGCTGCCCCATCAGCCAACGACGGGACAGAAAAGACCTTCACAACACCTAGCTATGCCAACGAGAGCGGCGCGCCAATCACGGTTTGCAGCGTAGCTTTTCAAGGATGGGTTCTGCGCACCACCGGCACTGCTGATACATCCGCACCTTATGCGGTGGCTGGGAATATCGAATATCCAGTTGGGACCGTCGTTGGCTCCTACACCGCTACGGTAAGCCCAGGCCAAGCCACGGCTTCTGCGGAGGTCACACTCAGCACACCAATCCCTGCCGGGGCATCATTCCGCGTTACAGGGGCAGCAACACCGGCCAATGGCGCGACCTACGTCACGCAGTCGCTGGGCTTCGCTGGCTTGCGCACGCACGCCGTTGCGTCAACGCTCCGCAAGATCGCGCTTGCTTGGTTCGGGGATAGCATTTCGACCAACAATAATGGCGCAGCCTACAATGCTGCGCTCGGTCGCTGCCCTGTTTATCTCGCTTCGATATCCGGAACGACTGCGTCCACCTATGCCGCCAACAGTGGCCTGAATTTCCAGAAGCAAATCGCTCTTTGCCAGCTTCTCGGGATCACTGACATCGCGACCAATTACGGCACCAACGACTTTGGAGCGGGAGCTACTTTCGCAGAATTGCAAGGGTACGTGACGACATTCCGCGATATGACGCGGGCTATCGGTTGCAAGTATAACCACGCGACTATGACACCCCGAACCGTGCAGAAAGCAGCGGTGTCGATCTCCAATCTTGTTTCCTCGGGGTTCTTCGCCACGGCAACCGTGCCTGATGCTACCCTGTTTGATGTAGGGCAGCCTATTGTCGTGGCAGGCGCAACGCAGACGGAATACAACGGCTCGGGATTAATCGTTACGGCGGTCAATACGGGCGCCAACACGATCACCTATTTGTTCCCTGGTTCGGCCACCACGCCTGCGACCGGGACTATCACAGCCCGTTCATGGAAGGCGACTTCATCCGCCAAATGGATGGACCCTGCGAGCAGCAAGTATGCGGCAGGTGCTGGATCCGACCGAGGCTTGTTTAACGCGTGGGTTAGGTCTGGCGCCCTCGATGGATTTATCGATTGGGGCGATGCGCTTGAACCAACCCGTGACAGTGGCCGCTTTGCGGTTGCCGGTGAGAAATCAGCATTGCCGGTCATCCAATTGGTGACGGTCTCAAGCGTGATCAGTTCGTCACGGTTCAATTCCAACTATACCGGCGGCAGCAGTACAGTCGCGAACGGCTTCGTGCAGCCGCTTTCCGGCGCGAACCAAGGCGTTCAGAGGAACGGGAACGGCAACACAAACGGTGACATCACGGTGTCCTCAGCCTTCCCAAACACTCAGGTCGTGGGCGATCAATATTACGTGGTGCCGGGGGTTTCCTACATCTCGGATGACAATTTGCACCCGCGTGTTTCATCAGGCGGCAAGGGCGGGCAAGTCTTGCTCGATAACGAGACGGCTGCCTGGATTGATATGAAGAACGCAGCCTAACCACCCACTCACAATCTCAGGAGAACACCATGGCGACTGTACGCGACGTACAGCGGCGCTTGATTGCGCTTGGGTATGATGTAGGGCCAGCGGGTGCCGATGGCATTCCCGGCCGCAACACGACGAGGGCGGTGGCACGCTTTCAGGACGATAAGAATATCCAGGTCCTGTACCGCGGCACTATCGGGCCGAAGACGATCGCAGCGCTGGGTCTGAACGACAATGAGCCCATCAGCCCGCCTTGGGTAACGGAAGCACGTCGTTTTCTAGGGCTGCATGAAAAGAAGAATGCGACGGTTCTGGACAAGGCGCTTCGCCTCGATGCTTCCGAGACGGCTTGGTGCGGGGCTTTTGTCGGAATGGTGGTGGCCACCGCTCTGCCGAAAGAACCACTGCCGGCCAACCCGCTCGGCTCCCGCAACTGGCTGAAGTTCGGCAAGGCTCTCAGCGGCCCGCAGATCGGCGCCGTGGCTGTATTCTGGCGCGGGGCAAAGAACGGATGGCAGGGCCACGTCGGAATTGTCGTTGGCCACGACAAGACGCATCTTCACATCCTCGGTGGCAACCAGTCGGATTCGGTCAGCGTTGCCCGGATCGCAAAGAACCGCCTGCTCGGCTATCGCTGGCCGGTCACATATCCAGACGCGCCTCATACCGATCTGCCGATGACGACGATCACGGCCAGCATCACAACGAACGAAGCTTAAAGCTCTCCACATCGAAGGAAACCATCATGCGTTCACTGATCATCGTATCAGCGGCGGCCGTCGGCCTGTCCGCGTGCCAGTCTACCGGATCAATCGATACCGGTATCCGTCAGAGCCTTCCGCAGGTCTGCTCTGCTGGCGAAACAGCCTATGCTGTGCTTCTGCCATTCATCGCAGCCGACCGGCTCAAGCCAAAGACCGCTGCAGCCGCCGAGGCTGCCCACCAGAGCCTGCAGACGCTTTGCGCGAACAAGGAGACGGCAACACTCGCTTCAACGCTGGTGGCCGCGTCCAGCGCCTACCTAACGATCACCATCGCAATGCGTGAAGCGAAGAAAACGGAGAACTGACATGACCACCAATAAGGAAATCATCAAGTCGGCCATTGCCGAGGGCGTCATAACCGGCGTCAACAGCCCGTCCACGCGCGCCACGGCCTCCGACGCCCGAACGATCATCGACGCGGTTGAGCGCTCCACAGCGCCCGTTGTGGCCCACATCACAAACAATGAGCCGTGGTATCAGTCGCGTGTCACGCTTGGCGCGATCCTGGCGGCTGCTGCCGGGGTTCTCGGCGTCTTTGGTTACGCCTTCCCAGAAGATGTGCAGGGCAAGGTCGTGGATTTGATCGTGGCTCTGGCGCCTGTCATCGGTGGCGCTCTGGCTCTCTATGGCCGTTGGGCCGCAAAGAAGCCCTTGGGCGAATAAGGGGCCAGGATGGATCAGGGTTATCAGGGGCCGGGCATGTGGGTGCGTATACAGCACCGATTTGGTCCGAGAATGATGGAGTGGTTCATGGCCGGGCATCTCATGCTGTTCGGCTATGTGCTGCTTCTTCCGTCGCAGACATTCAACCAACCGGCCTTCATGGGCTTTAACGAGATAGTGCCGTCCGAAGACTTCCTCGGATGGATCATGTTCATCGTCGGTTGTCTCCGAATCATCGGGCTCGTCGTCAACGGCGCTCGAAAGAACGTCACACCACAGATACGGCAATTCTCGGCAGCAGCCGGGTGCATGATCTGGTCAGGCATAGCATACGCTTTTGCATCTTCCGGGGTCATCAGTACGTGGATCGCCATCTATCCACTCTTCGCATTTGGAGAGTTGATCAATATCCACCGCGCGGCGCATGACCAAGGGGAAGCACGCAATGGAAAAACTGGCTGAACTTCCTCCGCTGGCCATCGTCGTATTCGGCGCTACGCTGGCGGTCATATTCGCTGTTCGATATTTCGGCATAGCCGCAGGCGTCAGCGCCACCCCCGAGAAAAGCCAAACGTCGGCACAGGTTGCCGCTGTCATTGTAGACCCGACTGCGCTCAACAACGCCACCAAGGCGCTTGAGGCCCATACGGAAGCAGTGGGCGATCTGACCGAGACTATGAAGGAATCGGGCCAGTCAATTTCGCGTATGGCGATCGAGATGGACAGGATCAGGGAAGAGCTTCGTATTCAGCGTGAGGTGGCTAGGAGGCCCTGACAGGCGTCTTGTGCGGGTAATGCTCCCAGCACCACCACTGAACCGTTTCAGCCTTGCTGCGGGTAAAGCCGAAGCCGCCCCACTTCTTGCATTCCGGTACACAGCAATAGTGATTCTCGTGAATGCCATCGCCGGTCTTGCTCGTCTGGTCGTTCATATTGATTCCTCAGTTGGCGGCAACTTCGCTGCCTCCCGCCGCCTATCATAATGCTCCTCGACCAGCCTAACGGCTTCCGCTCGACTTGGAGCATACCCGCCGTGAGGCAGCACCGTCACTCTTACCTTCCGAGAGTGACCGCCGTTCCAAAGCCAAGTGCCCTTCATAGGCCCAGCCTCTTGGTACGATATCCGGCCCGTATTCTCCCCGTCGATCACGCAGACGTAATCTTCCAGCAGCTTGCCATCCAGTCCGGTCTCTCCGGGCCAGGTTCGCTTCCATGCGTATCTGCGTTGGTATTCGGTCATGATGATTCGGCCTCCTGTGGAGAACCCTTCAGGAACGCCTACTGTAAACCGGCTGATTTCCTGTAAACTGCTTGAGGGTGGGGGAGGCCTCAAGGCTTTGATTTCGTGGTCGGAGCGGCGGGATTCGAACCCACGACCCCTTGACCCCCAGTCAAGTGCGCTACCGGGCTGCGCTACGCTCCGACACAGGACAGGCGTTTATATAGATGGTCGTTCTTGCGCAAGCGGAAAATCGCAGTCGCCTGAAAAACAGCTGAAGAATCCTCTGTGCGGATGATCGGTTGCTGGTCTCGCAGAAGGTAAAACTGATCACGCAAAATGCAGTGTGGATAATTTTTACTCAAAACGGCTGCCACGATCTTGCCGTAATTCAATTTCCGTGGTTCTCTGTTAATGCCCTGACTGGAAGGGGTAAACGGTTGAGACCCGCCATATGCTGGGTGGGACAGCGGCGGGTCTCCCATTTCATCTCTCAGATTAAAATGATTACGGCCAGGTGAAGTAGTAGAATTTGCTGCCCACTGCGCCGAAATAAGCCTGCTCGCCTGAGATCAGGTCGACGTAGTTGCCGTCCTCGTCTTTCGAATAAGCGTTATCGGCCTCGCGCTTGACTCGCGACTTGAGAAACTGGCTCCAACCAACCGCGCTTATCTGTTCGCTGGTGACATCTGTGTCGCGGTCGCCTGCTTTCACAACGACGCCTTCAACGGGATCGAACACCTTGAGTGTGCTGGATGCGAAGGCCTGCAGCATGGCGCAGCCGCGGCTGAAATTCATCCGGTCGCACGAAAGATCCGCAAGCCACAATTTCAGTTCCCTCATAAAGCTGGCAGATGTGACCTTTGGCGATAGATCGAGGGTCTCTGCCTGTTCGCTCAGGGATATGCGGCCTGCTTTGCTCACTGTCTCGACCTCGGGGGTAGGGATACAGCGAGCCAATAAGGATGGGTCGATCGTTGAGTGCTGGGGGAGCGATGCGCTGACCGCTTCCTGTTTGCTGATGGCCTTAAGCGCCAGCTCCGTGGAGAAGAGCTGTACGTGTGAACCGAGCCCAGAAACCATGTTTGACTAAATCCTGTCTGCGGCCTGTCGCACGTCATCTGCGCCAAGCCATCACTTCATGCGAAGCGATCATTTTCTGATCTCTTCTCATGAAAAGACCGGTTTTGCCCGTCACGAAACTGGCACAAACCGGTCTAGATTTCTCAACCTGCGCGAAGCTGGATTCTATCAATTCTCCTGGACGGAAACGCCGTTTGGACCGATATTCATTTCGATGCCCTTGGGCTTGCTTTCCTCATGCCAGACATAGGCGCCAAGGCCGATGACTGCGACGACCAGCGCGCCGATAACGAGATAAAGATTATTTGTCCGTGTCATATGGATTCCCCTGCGGTCATAAATGCGCAGCTAAACGGATGAAATCAAAAGAGGTTCCAGTCGCCTAGTAAGCATTTTCCGATTTCAGCAATCGGATCGGCGTGAGAATCAGTATCTTGAGGTCCAGCAGCAGCGACCAATTCTCTATGTAGTAGAGATCATGCGCCGTTCGGTTCTTGATCTTGTCATCATGGTCGATTTCGCCGCGCCAGCCGTTGATCTGGGCCCAGCCTGTCACGCCGGGCTTGACCTTATGACGTGCAAAATAGTGCTCGACGACCTCGGTATATTTCAGATCGCCCGTCTGCGCGTGGATCGCGTGAGGGCGCGGTCCAACGAGCGAGAGATCGCCCGCAAGAACATTGAAAAGCTGGGGCAGTTCATCGATCGAGGATTTGCGAAGAAAGCGGCCTACGGGCGTGACGCGCGGATCGTTCTTCGTCACCGCCATCTTGGCCGTCGGGTCGCTCATTTCCACATACATGGAACGGAACTTCCAGATATTGATCGTTTCGTTGTTGAAGCCGTGGCGCTTCTGCTTGAACAGAACGGGACCCTTGGAGGTCGATTTTACAGCGACCGCTGCTGCCAGCATGATGGGCCATAGCAGCGCAATGCAGATGATGCTGAACACGATATCGAAAGTGCGCTTGGCCACGAAGTCCCAGTCGCGGATGGGTTTATCCATGACATCGAGCATGGGTACGCTGCCGATATGGGAATAGGAGCGGGGCCTGAAGCGCAGCTTGTTGGCGTGGGCGGCGATGCGAATGTCGACCGGCAAGACCCACAATTGGCGAATCAACTCCAGTATGCGTGCCTCCGCACTCATGGGGATGGAGATGATCAGCATGTCGAGCTTCGTCAGCCGTGCAAATTCCACGAGTTCGGCGAATGTGCCGAGTTTGGGATAACCGGCAACAACATCCGGCGAGCGCGCGCTTTTGCGGTCGTCAAAAATTCCGCAGATGCGGATATCGTTGTCGTGATGCTCAAGGGAACGGATCAGTTCTTTGGCGGACTGGCCTCCGCCGACGATGACGGCGCGCCGCTCCATCACGCCGTTTCGGCCCCAATGTCTTATCATGAGGCCGACGATGATTCTTTCGATGAAAAGGAAGACCGCGCTTGCGCCATACCAGATACCAAAGGTCTTCCAGGACAAAATGCCAACGGGCAGGAGGGTGGTCAGCAGGCAGGTAAGCGCGAAGGATGCCAGCAATGCTCCCTGCACACGTGCCATCGTCTGCAGTGCGCGACGAAGGTTCGGTAGCTGATACGCATCCGTTAGCTGCAGCATCGTTGCGCAGATGACCGCATTGCAGATGCACATTCCGATCAGCGCCAGCTTCGACGTGATCGCGTCTGGGACTTCAATCGTGTTGACGACGATGCCCATGACGGCCAACACGGCGAACTCAAGAAGGCGCAGTTGGCCGATGACGATGTTGGGTGAATGGCTTGTTGCGCGGAGCTGATTGGCGATCTGGCGAGCGAGTGGATTGAGCGTCACTGGTTGCGGCGTCTGATCTTCGCGTTCAGAAGTTGAGCGAGAGAGTTTCTTGCGCAAGCTGTTCAGATCTATCGGATCACTGCCCCCTCCAGCCTTACTCATCTATGACTTTCCGCGTAATCAATTTCGGCGCGATGATGGATACGTGTGTCGGGTTTGACATCAACTGTTCCATAGCCGCACACTATAGCAGCAAATGGTGAATGAACATTACCAATGACGCAAGTTCACGCGCTTCTCTCTGTGGGACTGAGGCACGAACAGGGGGCGGGATACGCAATACCTTTTTTCCCGCAACGGTGAGCCGAACGACACTGGGTGGCAGTGCCGGTTCGGCCGCAAACTTTGAGACCCGATTCTATTCGGAGGGCGTGGCGGTGAAGCGCCTTGAAACTGTTCAGAAGAACCGCTCCCGCACATAGATCGTATCGCCCGCAATAACGGGCGCTGAGATGATGACCCTGCCCGTGAGGACATTCGCGTTGATCTTGCGCGTAATATCGATGTCGCGCTGGTTGGCGCGGGCCGTGAACCCGCCGGCGACAGCGATGGCATTCTGTGCCGTCATGCCGGGAACGTAGGAATATTGCCCTGGACGACCGACTTCGCCCATGACGAAAACCGGCCGGTAGCGATCAATCTCAATCGTGACATCCGGGTTCTTGAGGAAACCCTGACGTAGCTTCTGCGCAATAGCCGATTCGAGCTGGGAGACGGTCTTGGCTCTGGCCGGAACCTGCCCGACGAGCGGGAATGCGACATAGCCTGCCTGATCGATCGTGTAGGTATTTGTCAGCGCCGCCTGATCGAAGACGGTAACGCGCAAGCGATCACCGCTATCAAGTCGATAGGGTTGAAGGGCTGCCTCGTTGAAGGCGCGTGGTGCGGGCTTGTACGCCGAGCAGCCGCAGAGCGTCGCCGTAAGGGCGACGAGAAATGCGGACATCAGGCGTGGGGCAGCGAAGGTCATCCGCAATCATGCTCCAAAATCATTCATGAGCCAGTTATCGGCCTGTATGGTTAATGGCCAGTAAAGATCGCAGGTTTCCGTTCCGCCCGAATGTCTTTTTCGCATTCCCCCATCAGCAGCTTAACGCTTGCGTTACCGCCAGCCCGTATGGTCCCGGGCAAGCAGACCAGCTGCCTACAGAAAAGCAGAGAAAACGCCGTGCAGAGAGATGCATCCCATACTGACGACTTGAGTGAAACGCCACAGGAGCGTTTCGTTCTTCCCGTGCATGGGGTGGCGGACTTCCTCTCTATGCGAGGCGCAAAGTCGACCGTTCTCGTCTTGTCGCCAACTGGTGACGACGGGTCCACGGCTAGCGTCATGCTCGCGCGGTCCATGGCGGAGCTCGGGCGCAGCGTGGTGCTGGTGGATATGACGGTATCGGGATGCCCGACACGGCTGATGGCGGCAGAGCCCGACCTGCCAGGAATGGCCGACCTTTTGTTCGGCGAAACGGCGTTCGGCGAAACCATCCATCACGATCGCCTGTCGAACGCCCATATCGTGCCGCAGGGTCTCTCCACGGTGCTGCCTTCCGGCAAGATAACCGAGCGGCTGATGATGATTGTCGGTGCTCTCTCTGATACCTATGACACGGTGCTGCTGGAATTCGGGTCTGCCGATATTTCGGGCGTTCTCCGCCTTATGAAATATGTGGACGCCGAAATTGTTCTGTCCCTGCCTGTCGCCGACGACGAGCGGACTGACGAGGCGCTTCTGGAACTCGCCACCCTCGGCTACAACGACATCATGACCATGAGCGAACAGTCGTCTCGCGAGCGTTCTGCCGCTTGACGCTCACTTGCTGCGCTTGGGGCCAGCCATCCACTTTATGATGAGCATGGCTGGTAAAATCCAGAGCAAGCCTGAAAAAACGAAATATGCCAGATGCACCCACCAGGGCTGCGTCGCCAGCGTGGCCGACGCGAATGTGGTGGCGATCAGCGCGTAGAGCACCACCAGGCCGATGATGACAATGGTGCCGATGAATGATTTCAGGCGCGTGGGCATACCGTTTCCCGTCTTCTTGATCCGGGTGTCAGTATACAGGCGCGACCCAATGCCGCAAATCTTTATGGCAGGTGGAGGTGGGCCCGGGGCTTGTTTTGCACGATGCGTTGTTGCAAACCAACGCAAAGACTTGTGGAGTGTCAAGAATGCAGGCGAACACGGCGGCGAATGTCGAAACCTCTGTGAAGCAGCGTCGTGAAACGCAGGAGAAGAATCGCCGCCTTCTGCGCGCGTGGCTGCGGGTCGTGCTCTTTACGCTGTTCTGTCTCGTGCTTGTGGGCGGCGCCACGCGGCTGACCGAATCCGGCCTTTCGATTACCGAATGGAAGCCCATCCATGGTGCAATTCCGCCGCTCTCCGTTGCCGAGTGGCAGGAAGAATTCGATCTTTACAAGCGCATTCCGCAATATCAGGAAATCAACAAGGGCATGTCCCTTGATGAGTTCAAGACGATATTCTGGTGGGAATGGGCGCATCGGTTTCTGGCGCGCGCCATCGGCCTGATCTTCGCCCTTCCTCTGGCCTATTTCTGGCTGACGGGCCGGGTTGAGAAGCGCCTGAAACCTGCGTTTATCGGTTTGCTGGCACTTGGCGGGTTTCAGGGCTTTGTAGGCTGGTGGATGGTGTCGTCCGGGCTGGTCAATCGCACGGATGTCTCTCAGTATCGTCTTGCCACTCACCTGACGATCGCCTGTCTGATCTTTGCCGGTTGCATGTGGATACTGCGCGGGCTTTCCATGCATTCGGCGCAGGCGGCCAACGTCCAGAAGGGCAGGGGCTTTGCCGCGCTCCTGGCTTGCCTCTGTCTTTTCCAGATCTATCTCGGTGCTCTGGTGGCGGGGCTGAATGCCGGGCTTTCCTACAATACCTGGCCGCTGATGGATGGCTCGCTCATACCTGGTGATCTTTTTCTTCAGCAGCCATGGTGGATCAATCTGTTTGAAAATCCCAAGACCGTGCAATTCGTGCATCGGTTGGGTGCCTATGTGCTTCTGGCCGTCAGCTTGTGGAACATGATCAGCCTGGCGCGGGCTGTGCCTGGAACGCCACACGCGCGCCGCTCCGTCCTGCTTTTTCTGCTCATCTGTCTTCAGGCTGCACTCGGCATCACCACTCTGCTCATGCATGTGGATATTCATGTCGCGCTTGCACATCAGGGCATGGCCCTTCTCGTCCTCGCCTTTTCCATCGCTCATTGGCGCGGCTTCCTCGGCGAATACCCTTTCTCGGAAGCTGCTGCAGAGCGGCGGTGAGGTCCAGTGCTATCAGTCATTGAAACGGACATGAAAAAGGCGACGGAAATAACCGTCGCCTTTTTTGTAATGGATATGCGGATGTTTCAGGTCATGCCGAAAGCATGAGTTCCATGTTCTGGACCGCCGCGCCGGAGGCACCCTTGCCGAGATTATCGAGAACGGCAACGAGATTGACATGCTCGCCATTGCCGAACACGTAAAGCTTCATCGTGTCCTGGTTGGCCAGTTCCTCTGCATCGATGCGCGAAAGAGACTGGCTTTCAGCAAGCGGGACAACATTGACGATATTCTGCCCGGCATAATGCTCGACAAGCGCGGCGTGGATGGTCTCGACTGTTGCGCCGTCCTTGAGATTTTCAATGAAGAGCGGCACCTGAACGATCATGCCTTGCGGGAAGCGCCCGACGGAAGGTGAAAAAAGTGGTGAGCGATCAAGCTGGCCGTGGATCTTCATTTCCGGAACGTGCTTGTGCTTCAAGGTCAGGCCATAGAGAAAATTGTTGGCGCTGATCGCGTCTTCGCGGCTTGGGTCTTCCATCTGCGCAATCATTTGCTTGCCGCCGCCGGTATAGCCGGAAACCGCATTCACGCTTACGGGGTAGCCATCCGGCAGAATGCCGGACACGCGCAAGGGGCGGATGAGGCCGATGGCACCGGTGGGATAGCATCCGGGATTGGCGACGAAACGGGCGGAACGCACTTTCTCTGCCTGTGCCTTGTCCATTTCGGCAAAGCCATAGGCCCAGTCCTGGTGCGTCCGATAGGCCGTGGACGTATCGATGATGCGGACCTTGTTGTTGCCCTCCACCATGGACACGGCCTCGCGCGATGCGTCGTCCGGCAGGCACAGAATGGAGATGTCCGCACCGTTCAACATATCTTCCCGCATGGCGGTATTGCGCCGCTCTGCCTCGGGGATGGACAGCAGCTCGATATCGCGGCGGTCGGCAAGGCGTGTGCGAATTTGCAAGCCAGTGGTGCCGTGTTCGCCATCGATGAAGATTTTTGCTGTCATGTCCTTGTCCTGATTTTAAAGAGATTGGGGAAACGTCGGTGTCGGATCAACAGGCCGCCTGCTGCGCGTCAGCCGCCTTGGCAAGCCGCTCTGCCCGCAGGCCAAGCATATACATCGCAACCGTCGCTCCGGCAATGGCGGTAATATCCGCGTGGTCGTAAGCGGGGGCCACCTCAACCACATCAGCGCCTCTCAGATCGAGACGTTGCAGACCGCGCAGAATGGAAAGCACCTTTGCGCTGGTCGGACCGCCCGCAACGGGCGTGCCGGTGCCGGGCGCGAAAGCGGGGTCGAGGCAATCGATATCGAATGTGAGGTAGGCCGGACGTCCGCCGGTGCGCCTGATGATCAGCGCAGAAATATCGGCTGCCCGCATGTCTTCCAACTCATAGCCATGAAGAATCTGGATTCCGCAATCGTCTGGCGCATGTGTCCGGATGCCGATCTGAATGGATCGATCGGGATCGATAAGCCCCTCCCGGACAGCGCGCGCCACGAATGAGCCGTGGTCGATCCGTCTGCCGTCATCGAACCATGTGTCCTGATGTGCATCGAACTGGACGAGTGCAAGAGGACCGTGTTTGGCAGCGTGCGCCTTGAGCAGAGGCCACGTGATGAAATGATCCCCGCCAAGGGTCAGCAGGAAATCTGCCGCTGAGAGGATGGCGCTTGCCTCTTTCTCGATCGTTTCAGGCGTCTGCCAATGGTTGCCATAATCCAGAAGGCAATCGCCACAGTCGATGGTCGGCATGTCGGCGAAGAGATCCCGATTGAAGGGATATTGCGGATCATTGTCGAAAATGGCCGAAGCGCGCCGTATGGCCTGAGGACCGAACCGGGCACCGGGCCTGTTGGAGGTGGCCGCATCGAAAGGGATGCCCCAGACCACGGTCGAAGCGCCGCTCAGCTCCTTGGTCAAGCGCCGCCGCATGAAGGAGAGTGCGCCGGCATAGGTCGGGTCGCTGGCGGCAGAGGTGAGGGAAGCGCCGGTAAAAGCGTGGTCTATGGATGTTGACGGCATGAAATCCTCCCCGGTTGCGACAACGCGCACACGACCTGCATACCCCAAATAATGCCTGATTTGAATGATCAACGCCGTGGACAAGCTAACCTGCCGCGCTTTACGGGCAAACAGGCTTGCGATAAACCGTTACCATTGGTTGTGCTTTTGGTTTTTTATTATGAATTATCGGCCTGAAATTGACGGATTGCGTGCCGTCGCTGTCCTTGCTGTCATCCTCTCCCATGCAAATTTTACCGCATTCGGCGGAGGATTTATCGGGGTCGATGTCTTCTTCGTCCTCAGTGGATATCTCATCACCAGCATCATTCTGGAGGAGTATTCTCGCGGCGATTTTTCTCTTGCGCGATTTTATCAGCGGCGGGCCAAGCGCATTCTGCCCGCCCTGTTTTTCGTTCTGGCCTGTTCGGCGGCTGTGGCCTGGTTCTGGCTTTTGCCGGGCGCATATGAAGACTTTTCAAAAAGCCTGATGCTGACGGCGCTTTCCGTTTCGAATTTCTACTTTCTGAAAAAGACCGATTATTTTGCTGCCGACGCGGCAGAGGTGCCGCTTCTTCACACATGGAGCCTTGGTGTCGAAGAGCAGTTTTACCTTCTGTTTCCGCTGCTCTTTCTGTTCAGGCTGCGGATACGCACGATCTTCGCCGTTGTTGCGGCTCTGGCCGTCGCCAGCCTGATTGCCAGTGAAATAGGCGCTTGGCGGTTTCCCTCCGCCAATTACTATCTTTTGCCGACAAGGGCCTGGGAGATATTGGCGGGCTCTCTCTGTGCCTTCTATCTGCAGGGCACGGCACGGCCGGAGAATGGTTATCTTGCGGCCCTGGGGCTCGTCTGCATAGCCTGCGCGATATTTCTCTTCGAACCCTCCACGCGCGTTCCTTCTCTTACTGCGCTTCTGCCCGTTGGTGGGACGATGCTGCTCATCCTTTGTTCTCATGATAAGGACGTGGCAGGACGGCTTCTCTCCCAGTCACCTTTGGTCTGGATCGGCCGCATCAGCTTCAGCGCCTATCTCTGGCATCAACCGGTTTTTGCTTTCTCGAGAATCAGAAGCCTGGAGCCACCAACGCCTGTGATGATGCTCGGCCTGATCGCTCTAGTGCTTGTTCTTGCCGCGCTAAGCTGGCGCTTTGTCGAGCAGCCTTTCCGGCGCGCGCAACCTGGCGGGCGAAAGATATTTACGACGGTTGCGGCGGGCCTCGTCGCATTTGTCGGTTTCGGTGTCTGGGGTGCGCAGGATGGTTTGCCGTTCAGAGTGGACCCAAAGGTGGACAGTTTCATGGATGCCGCGACGTGGAGCGGCAAATGCCTGTTCCAGATTCGTGATGGATTACCCTCGCTTCCCGATAAAAAATGCTCTTTCAACACGGAGAGTGCGCAAAAGACCTATGCAGTCTGGGGCGACTCTATTTCTGCTGCCATTTCACCGGCACTGGTTGATAAATTGCGGGAGCGGAACGTTGCATTGGTTCAGCTGACCCACGGCCATTGCGCCCCCATTGTCGATGTCTGGAATGCCCAGAACGATCAAGCGGTCAATTGCAGCGAGTTTAACCGGCGCGCCATGGACTACCTGTTGGCAAGCAAGGTCGATGTTGTCGTCATGGCGGCCTCTTGGGTCAATTTTTTCGGATCCGGTTATATGTCCGTGGATGGAAAGCCAATGCGGGAACCGGAGCTGACCGTTCCGGTGCTGGCCGATAATCTGAGGGAAACCATGGAAAAGCTTGAACAGGCTGGCAAGCGTGTCGTGCTTGTCTATCCCACGCCACGCTTCAAGAAATCCGTTGCGGAAGTCATGGCGGCAAACATCATCAAGGGCGATGACACGCCGGATTTCGCTTATCCCGTCTCACGCTTCAAGGCAGAGACAGCACGCGCATACGCGGTTCTCGATACAGCTGCCGATACCAAGATCGAAAAGGTTCTGCCGGAATCACTGTTTTGCGAAGCAGGCGGTGCCGCGTCCTGCTACTTCGGGCGCGATGGCGTGGCTTTCATCGCAGACAGGAGCCACTACACGCGCAAAGGCGCCGAACTCGTGGTGGATCGCATTCTGGATGAAATCGAGGACGATCGCCCCGCAGAGGGCAGCGCTTCGCTCAGCCCTTGAGACATTTGCCTCATTCCATCTTCGGCCCGTAACGGCCTGGCACAAACAAAAAGGCGGAGCCGAAGCCCCGCCTTTTCGAACATCGTATCGATGAAGCGATTAACGCTTGGAGAACTGGAAGGAACGGCGAGCCTTGGCCTTACCGTACTTCTTACGTTCAACAACACGGCTGTCGCGAGTCAGGAAGCCGCCCTTCTTCAACACGCCACGAAGGCCTGGTTCGAAGTAGGTGAGGGCCTTGGAAAGACCGTGACGAACGGCACCAGCCTGACCGGAGAGGCCACCGCCAGCAACAGTCGCGATGATGTCGAACTGACCAGCGCGAGCAGCTGCAACGAGCGGCTGCTGCAGGATCATCTGAAGAACCGGACGTGCGAAATACGCAGAGAAGTCACGGCCATTGATGATGATCTTGCCAGAACCAGCCTTGACCCATACGCGGGCGACGGCGTTCTTGCGCTTGCCGGTCGCGTAGGAACGGCCGAGAGTGTCAACCTTGCGGACGTGTACGGGAGCCGAAGCTTCCGATGCCGGGGCGAGGTCTTTCAGAGAGGAAAGATCGGCCATTATCAGGCGCTCCTTGTGTTCTTGCTGTTCAGCTGTGCCACTTCGAGAACGACTGGCTGCTGTGCTTCATGCGGATGGTTGGAACCGGCGTAAACGCGGAGGTTCTTCATCTGGCGACGGCCAAGAGGACCACGCGGAATCATACGCTCGATAGCCTTCTCGAGAACGCGCTCCGGGAAGCGGCCTTCGATGATCTGGCGAACTGTACGTTCCTTGATGCCACCTGGGTAACCGGTGTGCCAGTAGTACTTCTTGTCGGAGTACTTCTTACCGGTGAAAACGCACTTTTCAGCGTTGATGATGATGACGTTGTCGCCGTCGTCAACGTGAGGTGTGTAGGTTGCCTTGTGCTTGCCGCGCAGGCGGGTTGCAACGATGGTGGCGAGACGACCAACAACGAGGCCTTCGGCGTCGATGATGACCCACTTCTTCTCCACCTCAGCAGGCTTCTGAACGAAAGTAGACATTCTTTTCACTTTCTTTTGGACCCGTCACACTCAAACGAAGTATGCGGGCGTTTCTTGTTGCTTGAGGCTTGGCGCATGCGCGAAAGCCGGAATGACCGTATTTCCGGGGAAATTCTGTCTGGCGTGCTTATATTCCGGGAGTGAAATGCCGTCAACGGCCTGAAAAGTTGAGGCTGCAAAAATAATCGTTTAAAAACATATGCTTATCTGTGTGGTTTCATAATACCACACGAAATTGCGTGAAATTCAGCCAAGCCGCATCACAAGAACACCCAGCGCGATGACGGCTGCCGCGACATATCGCCAATTGCTCGCGCTTTCCTTGAGGATGAAAACCGAGATGGCTACGGCAAAAAGAATGGATGTTTCCCTCAGTGCCGCGACGACGGCGACCGGGGCTTTCGTCATTGCCCAAAGCGCAAAACCATAGGACAGGATCGAGCCGCATCCTCCCGCAAGTCCGCGCAACCAGTTTCGCCTGACATGGTTTGCGACCGGGGCCCAGCCGCGCTGATAAAAGGCCCAAGAGAAAAGAAGCGCTGGCGGCAGCAGCGACATCCATAATGTATAGGACACGGGATTTGACGACAGGCGAGCGCCGACGCCGTCTACGAATGTGTAGCCTGCAATCACCACGGCGTTCGCCAGTGACAGGATGATGGCACGCCGACCACCGCGCCTCGCTTCAAAGGCAAGAGTGAGAATGCCCGCTGAAATGATGATGATGCCGGCCAGCGCTGCCGGGCTAACGGCTTCACCCAGAAGGAGATTGCTGGCTGCGGCGACGATCAAGGGCGCGACCCCGCGCATGATCGGGTAGACGAGGCTGATATCCCCTGCCGTATAGGCGGCTGCGACGAGGCGGAAGTATAGAAATTGCAGCACGGCCGACGCAAACAGGAAGGGGACGGCCGCGGCACCCGGAAGCGGCAGAAACGGCAGGAAGGGGATGGAGCAGGCGGCGGCTCCCGCTGCGATCAATGTCGCGTCGAGCGCCTTGTCGCTGCCCGCTTTTACTAGGGCGTTCCAGCTGGCGTGCAGCAGCGCACCCAGCAATACCAGAAACAATACATCAATCGGCATGGCAACCTGAGTCTCTAATGACATCCCGTTCTTACGGCTTTCCTGCAGCCAAGTCGCGGGAAATACAGGCAGGGAACGGCAAAAATTCTCCGAAGCAACCAGGTGAAGCGCCCCGTTCTTGATGTGTATGCAACTTTTGATTTAGCCGGACGTTTCAGCCTGGATGTTCGGCGATCTGACCGTTTTCAGGCGTTGGGAAATTTTCAATCGATTCGTGCCGATTGATATGAAGAAAAATTGAGTTTTTCGAGATAGTTTTAAGGTCGAAAGGCGGTGTTTCCGTCGGCTCGACCTGCGCTAGATCGCGCCATTACGGTCCCCGCATGTTTTCTAATGTAACTATAAGTAGTTGCTAAATTGCACATGAACAAATATGGTACATATGTGGTACAAGTAATGACTAGCCCAGCAATTTGCGCAGGCTTCGTGATCGGCTCGGCTTTTGTGAAGCAACGTCCTTTTGATAAAAAGCTTTCGTTAACGGACGTGAGCGCGGATAATGACTGCATCGGAATGAGGAGCACCGGAATGAATCATGATGCCTACGAAGACGACCATATCGCAAGGATCCTGTCGGAAACGAAAACCATCGCGTTGGTGGGGGCGTCGCCAAATCCTGCTCGGCCGAGCTACCGGGTCATGGAATTCCTTCTCTCCGCAGGATACCGCGTCTTCCCCATCAATCCGGGGCATGAGGGCAGGGAGATACTCGGCCAGCATGTCTTTGCCAAACTTGCCGATATTCCCGTTCCAATCGACATGGTCGATGTCTTCCGTGCTGCGGAAAATCTGCCTTCCCTTGTCGACGAGGTTATTCTGCTGACGCCGCGGCCGAAAGTTGTCTGGGGACAATTGGGTGTGAGGCACGACGATGCGGCGGCAAAAGCCGAGGCTTATGGCATAGACGTCATCATGGACCGCTGCCCGGCAATTGAGCATCCGCGTCTCAAAATTAGCTGATAGTTAGCACAAGTCGCACTTATCATTTCGCGGTGAGGCTCTATGCTTTCCCGTAGCCGCGAGAGGCGAAGAAAAGATATTGGAGGGACACATGTCAGAGAACAATCCGGGGTTTTCCACGCTGGCCATTCACGCCGGTGCAGAACCTGATCCGACGACCGGCGCGCGCGCCACGCCGATCTACCAGACCACGGCCTATGCGTTTCGTGATTCCGACCATGCCGCCGCTCTCTTTGGTCTCAAGGAGTTCGGCAACATCTATACGCGCATCATGAACCCGACCCAGGCCGTGCTCGAAGAACGTGTCGCGGCACTGGAAGGCGGCACGGCTGCCTTGGCTGTGGCGTCCGGTCACGCGGCGCAGATGCTGGTATTTCACACGCTCCTGACCTCTGGCGATAACTTCGTAGCCGCAAAACAGCTCTATGGCGGATCGATCAATCAGTTCGGCCATTCCTTCCAGAATTTCGGCTGGCAGGTGCGCTGGGCTGATGCTGCCGATCCGCAAAGTTTCGAAAGCCATATCGATGAGCGGACCAAGGCTATCTTCATCGAAAGCCTTGCCAATCCGGGCGGCACCTTTGTCGATATCGCCGCCATTGCCGAGGTTGCCCACAAGCACGGGCTCCCGCTCATTGTCGATAACACCATGGCCAGCCCCTATCTCCTGCGGCCAATCGAACATGGCGCTGATATCGTTGTCCATTCGCTCACGAAATTCCTGGGCGGTCACGGCAACTCCATGGGCGGCATCATTGTCGATGGCGGCACGTTCGATTGGTCTGCGAGTGACAGATACCCGGCGCTTTCGCAGCCCCGCCCGGAATATTCAGGCGTTGTCCTGCACCAGACCTTCGGCAATTTCGCATTTGCAATTGCTGCGCGTGTCCTCGGTCTGCGTGACCTTGGACCTTCGATTGCGCCATTCAACGCATTCCTCATCCTCACAGGTATCGAAACACTGCCGCTTCGCGTCCAGCGCCACTCGGACAATGCTTTGGCTGTGGCAAAGTGGCTTAAGGCACATCCAAAGGTGGGCTGGGTCAACTATGCCGGTCTGGAAGACAGCCCGAACCATGCCCTGCAACAGCGTTATTCTCCAAAGGGAGCGGGCTCGGTCTTCACCTTTGGCGTCAAGGGCGGGTATGCGGCTGGCAAGACATTGGTGGAAGGTCTGCAGCTGTTCTCGCATCTTGCCAATATCGGCGATACGCGCTCTCTCGTCATTCACCCGGCCTCGACAACCCATGCCCAGTTGACGCCGGAACAGCAGACTGCGGCCGGTGCCGGCCCCGATGTCGTGCGCCTGTCCATCGGCATCGAAGACGTGAAAGACATCATTGCAGATCTCGAGCAGTCGCTCGCCAAGGTCTGATAAAGCAGAAAGGTCGCCCATGACGCATATTCTTAACTTCAAGTCAGAGGGCGACCTCGCCGCCGTCCAGCCGGAAGAAGGCGCACCCGCACCCGGAAGGTTGATCTCCGGCGACCCGAAATTCACCACATGGAACCTGGAAGAAGCGTCCGGCGGAATCTATGCCGGTATCTGGCAATCGACGCCCGGCAAGTGGCGCGTCGAATATGACGAGTGGGAGTATTTCCACATTCTCGAAGGCCACTCCATCTTAACGGAGGAGGGCGGTCAGCCCGTTCATCTCCGGCCCGGAGACCGCCACATCATCCGTCCGGGCTTCAAGGGTACATGGGAGGTCGTTGAGACGACCCGCAAGGACTATGTGATCAGGCTGTAGTTCTCAGCGCAGCCTGTTACCAGGCCAGATCCAGCCGCTCCAGCCCGTGAAAATGATAGACATCCTTGACCATTGGCTTCTTGTCGATGCGAAGTCCGGGCAATCGCTTGAAGAGCAGCGGCAAGACAATGTTGAGTTCCAGCCGCGCAAGCGGCGCGCCGATGCAGAAATGAATGCCCGCACCGAAGGAAAGATTTGGCGCTTCGGCACGCTCGGGCTTGAAGACCAACGGCTCGGTAAATTTCGCGGGATCGAGATTGGCGGCGGCCAGAATGAGGCTGACCTTATCGCCTCGCTTGAACGGGATGCCGTCTATCTCCGTGGACTCCAATGCCCACCGTTGGAAAATGTGGACCGGCGCACAAATCCGCAGCGTCTCTTCAACAGTCCTCTCAGTCGACTTCTCATCCTGAAACAGTGGCGCCGGGTCTTTTCCGCTTTCCAGAATGACACGCACGGAATTGCCGATCTGGTGAACGGTGGCCTCGTGGCCCGCATTCAGCAGAACGATTGTCGTGGATATCAGCTCGTCATCGGTCAGATACTGGCCCTTGTGCTCAGTGTGGATCATATGGCTGAGCAGGTCGTCTTTCGGCTCCCTGCGACGTTCGTCGATGATGCTGCGGACATAATCGGCAAATTCCCTTGCGGCCTGATCGGCGGCAAGCTCGTCCTCACGCGTTCGCTTGAACATGTACATGCCAACATAGGCATGGGACCATTTCAGCAGCTGCGGGCCCATCTCTTCGGGAATGCCGATCATCCGCGCAATCATCGTTACGGGGATGATGTCGGCGAAAGACGATAGCAATTCCGTCCTGCCGTCCTGTTCGAAGCGGTCGATCAGCCCATGCGCCAGCGCTTCGATTTCCGGCTTCATCTTTTCGACATGGCGCGACACGAAAGCCCGGTTTACCAGCGTGCGAAGTCTCGTATGTTCGGGCGGTTCGATTTCCAGCAGCGAATGACGCTCGGCAGCATCGAAATGGCGGGTATGTTCGCAGGGCGGTGCCAGGCACAGTTCTTCACGGCTCGCGATGTGGAGTATCTGCCGACCAAAGCGGCGGTCCCGCAGAAGTGCGTTGACGTGGTCATAGCCTGTGAAGAACCATTGCTTCTGTTCTTCCCAGTAAAAGGTCGGGCATTGCGCGTGCAGCGCTGCATAGACTGCGTTGGGGTCGCCGTAAAAGCCGGGGTGACGGGCGTCGAGCGAAACCGAACGTCTGGATGTATCGATGCGGAGGAAATCGGGCATGTCTGTCATGGCCGATTTCTATCGCAAAGCCTTACGCCGGGGAAGTCCCTCTAGTCACCGACAGCAACGCCTTCCCGGCGAGGATCGGCACTGCCAACGAGGCCGGTGCCGGTGATTTCGATGGCGTGGAGACCTGAATTCATCTCTCCGGCCTTTACGTCATATCCCAGAGCTTTCAACGGCGCTGCGAATTTTTCCGCGTCTGTTCCGCCCTCGATATCATAGGTACCGAACCGATTGATGAGGTGAGGCTGCGCGACGATTTGTTCTACAGGCATTCCCCAGTCGATATAGGCGACCAGCGCCTGTGCGACATAGCCGATGATCTGGCTGCCACCGGGAGAACCGATGGCGAGAAGCGGCTTTCCGTCCTTCATGACGATTGTTGGCGCCATGGAAGAGCGTGGCCGTTTGCCGGGTTCGACGCGGTTGGCGACCGGCAAGGCTCCATCATGGGTCTTGAAGGAAAAATCGGTCAATTCGTTGTTCAGCAGAAAACCATTGGTCATGAGGCGCGAACCGAAGCCGCTCTCGATGGTCGTGGTCATCGACACGACATTGCCCTGCTTGTCGACAATCACGAAATGGCTGGTAGAGGGCATTTCCAGCGTCGGGCCGCGCCCGAACAGCAGGGCGTGGTCCCACTCTGGTTCCCCGGCCTTGACGGCTGCGCCATCAAGAGCACGGCCCCCATCCATGAGCGATGCGCGGGTTCCGAGATAGGTCTTGCTCAACAGTCCCTTGATCGGCAGCGGAGTAAAGTCGGGGTCGGCGACATAGCGTTCGCGGTCGGCAAAGGCCAGCCGCTGGGCATCGCCGATCATTCTCCAGCTTTCAACATTGTCGGGACCCAGTGCCTTGATGTCGAAGTTTTCGAGAATGCCGAGCATCTGGCCGATGGCCACCGCGCCGGAGGAGGGTGGTCCCATGCCGCATATGTCGAGGCCGCGATAGGCCGCGCAGACGGGCTCACGCTCCTTGATGCGGTAATTTGCAAGATCGGGCAGGGACAACACGCCCGGATTGCCCGCTGCTTCCCGGACGGTCTTGACGATGGATTGAGCCAAAGGACCGCTGTAAAACGCATCTGCGCCCTGTTGCGCAAGCGTTGTCAGTGTCTGCGCATAGTTCGGATTCTTGAGGATGGTGCCAGCCTTGAGCGGGGCTCCGGCCGCGTCAAAGAAATAGGTTCTGGCCTGATCGTTTTTCTTGAGCCTGTCGCCTTCAGCCGCGATCAGCGAGGCAAGGCGGGGCGAGACTGCAAAGCCGTCCGTCGCTAGCGTTTCTGCGGGTTTCAGCAAATCGGGCCAGGGTTTCGTGCCCAGCTTTTCGTGCACATCCGCCAGAAGCCGCACGGTGCCCGGGGTGCCGACCGAGCGCCCGCCAATCACGGCATCCATGAACTTCATGGGTTGTCCGCTGCCGTCCAGAAAAAGCTTCGGCGTCGCTTCCATGGGCGCGGTTTCGCGTCCGTCGAAGGTCGTCATCCTGTTTTTTGCGGCGTCGTAATAGACCAGGAAACTGCCGCCGCCGAGGCCGGAGCTCTGGGGCTCCACAAGGCCGAGCACGGTTTGTACCGCCACCATTGCGTCGATTGCGTTGCCGCCTTCGGCAATCACCTTTTTCCCGGCTTCTGCCGCAAGTGGATTGGCAGCCGCGACCATGAAGTTCCGGGTCTCGACGCGGCTGGCGGCCTTCGTGCCTGTTGATCGCTCCGGCGCAAGCAGATCCGAGGCCTGCTGGGCGACGGCAGGTCCTGCCAGAAGCGTTGCGGATACCAAAAGGCCGGTAAAGAACCTCACATGCATGACGAAACCTCCGTTGCCGAAGCACCCATGATGGGAGCGACAGCCCTCGAAGGTCAAGCCAAAGGCTTATCTTTTGGCAATGTGGGCGATGCGGGTGAGTGCAGCCACCTGACGATCGGCGTTGTTATCGCAGGGATCTTCGTCACGATCCGTCGCGGGCACGACGATGTTGATTGAGCCTTCACGGACCACGGTCCGGTTGCGGCCTTCCTTCTTTGCGCCGTAAAGTGCGCGGTCAGACATCGTCAGCATCGTGTCCAGCTGGGCTTCGGCGGCGATCTGGCAAAACACACCGGCACTGACCGTGGGAGAGAATTGCTTGCCATCCGCAACAACTTCCATGCGGCTGAACTGTATCCTGATAGCCTCGGCAAGGATGGCAACCTTCGAGGGATCATCGGTCTCTACGAGGCAACCGAACTCCTCGCCGCCCATGCGAATGATGGCGCCTTGACCATCGGCAATGACGCTCGCCTGTGCGCAAAAGCGGATCAGCACATCATCGCCGCACTGATGCCCGTATTCATCGTTGATCTTTTTGAAATGGTCGACATCGAAAAGAATGAAGCCAATGTGCTTCGATGTGCCCGCCATTCTTGATTTCAAGGCGTCGAACGTCTGGATCAGGCCTCGACGGTTCAAGGTGCCCGTCAGGTGGTCCGTGATCGTCAGCTTGTGCAGCCTGCGCTCGGAGTCTTCCATGAACATCTTGACGCTGATCATCATCAGAATGGTGAAACCAAGCGCTCCAACAACCGCGGTTGGCAGGGTCAACGGCACGATCCGGCCCGATGCCATCGTATAGGGCACCACGATGCAGGCCGCAGCCGCACCCGCAAACGCCTGCACGACAAGCGCGCCCGCAAGCACCTTGCGCGTCTTCGAGATATACTCCCTGGACGTCATGAGCACGCCCGCCAGCATGAAATAGCCGATGCCGGCACACACATGATGAAGAATGACCCGTGCGCCGATATTATCGCGCACAGCAGGAAGGAACATGAAGGCAATCCAGACGAGGGGCGGGATCGCGACCCAGCCTTCGACCTTCCTGCTCTCCAGCATCAACAGGCCCATGATCCAGAAGCTGAAACCCATCAGAGCCGAAATATTGGCAACCTGTATCGAAATGAAATCAGGGATCAGGCCGCGAAGGCCAACGAGGATGGCTCCGAGGCCGACAAGCGCAAAGCCCATCGAAAAACAAAGATGATGTCTCTTGGACGTATTATGCAGCCACAGGACAGCAAGAACCGCCGAAAGTGTCAATGTTTCCATTGACCAAAGTAACATGCCCGTCTTGGCGTCGAACACTGACCTAACCCCGTTTGTCTAGTTGCTTTTGGATGGCTGCATGGCATATCTGCGGCTATACGTATGTCCGTTTTCAGGTAGCGAACGGTCGTATCAGCCATCACACAACGATAATGACGAAAAACATTTCGGCGGTACTATCTTCATGAATAGCTAAGAAGTGGTTTCTACCTGACGTTACGAGAGCCACTTTGCAAATAAACATTCTGGGTTTAACCAATGGTTGACCACATTTATCTTTCGGCGTTGATGACGCAGCGTGCTGAACGAAAGCCGGTGGTGCCCGATGCCGTGGCGCGCTAAGGCGGCAGGAAACATTTGCCGGTGCGTCATTAAGGATATCCGCCACCTGAGTCTTGAAGAACCGGGCAATGACACTCTATGTAGAGAGTAGACGAATAGAATTGATTCCGGGTGCGAATGCTCCCGGGTAAGAGTTGACAAAGGACGGACATGACAAATCCAGTTGATACCGCCATGGCTCTGGTGCCGATGGTCGTAGAGCAGACCAACCGCGGCGAACGGTCCTATGACATCTATTCGCGCCTTCTCAAGGAACGCATCATCTTCCTCACCGGTCCGGTCGAAGATCACATGGCATCGCTCGTCTGCGCGCAGCTGCTGTTCCTGGAATCGGAAAATCCGAAGAAGGAAATCGCGCTCTACATCAATTCGCCAGGTGGCGTCGTTACCGCGGGCATGGCAATCTACGATACGATGCAGTTCATTCGCCCTGCCGTTTCAACGCTTTGCGTCGGTCAGGCCGCTTCCATGGGTTCGCTTCTTCTGGCAGCCGGTGAGAAGGGCATGCGCTTCTGCACGCCGAATGCCCGCATCATGGTCCACCAGCCGTCGGGCGGCTTCCAGGGACAGGCATCGGATATCGAGCGCCATGCACGCGACATCATCAAGATGAAGCGTCGCCTCAATGAAGTCTACGTGAAGCACACGGGCCGCACGCTCGAAGAAGTTGAAAACACGCTTGATCGTGACCACTTCATGGATGCCGACGAGGCGAAGAACTGGGGTGTTGTCGACAAAATCCTGACATCGCGTCAGGAAATTGAAGGCGCCACAGCAGGCTGATAAAGGTGCTTTTGGGTTTCGGTTGCAAACCCCGACTTCAAATTCGGGGTTTAATCCGAAAAATAAAGCGCTAATAGTAGATATTAAGGCTGTGTTGAATTTTTATGACATAGCATGGGTCAATCCAACAAAAGCCGTAATTGGGTTTGGGATTGGTACAGAAGCAATATGCCGAGGCGTTACCGCTTCGGAGTTAAAAGGGGAATTCGTTGCCGCCGCTCGTCAGACAACCATCTGATGCGGTTAGTACCCCGGGAACGAGGCAGACATGGATGCTTATGGGAAGCGACCGGTCTGCATACGGTAAGTTGACCGCGATCCGCCTTGCGGACCTGCGGCGTGCTGGAAGGAAAGAGATATGAGCAAAGTCAGCGGCAGCAACGGCGGCGACTCTAAGAACACACTCTATTGTTCATTCTGCGGCAAGAGCCAGCACGAAGTCCGGAAACTGATTGCCGGGCCGACAGTATTCATTTGCGATGAATGCGTCGAATTGTGCATGGACATCATCCGCGAGGAGAACAAGACCTCGATGGTGAAATCGCGCGAGGGTGTTCCTACCCCGCAGGACATCATCAAGATCCTGGATGAATATGTCATCGGCCAGAAGCAGGCGAAGAAAATTCTGTCTGTTGCCGTTCACAACCACTACAAGCGCCTCGCACACGCCTCCAAGAATGGCGATGTGGAGTTGGCGAAGTCGAACATCATGCTTGTCGGTCCAACCGGCTGCGGCAAGACCTATCTCGCGCAGACACTTGCCCGCATCATCGATGTGCCATTCACCATGGCTGACGCGACAACGCTGACGGAAGCCGGCTACGTGGGCGAGGATGTTGAGAACATCATTCTCAAGCTGCTCCAGTCTGCCGACTACAACGTCGAGCGGGCGCAGCGCGGCATCGTCTACATCGACGAAGTCGACAAGATTTCGCGCAAGTCGGACAATCCTTCGATCACCCGCGACGTATCGGGCGAAGGCGTCCAGCAGGCACTTCTCAAGATCATGGAAGGCACGGTTGCATCCGTTCCTCCGCAGGGTGGACGCAAGCATCCGCAGCAGGAATTCCTGCAGGTGGATACGACGAACATCCTGTTCATCTGCGGCGGCGCCTTTGCGGGCCTCGACAAGATCATCTCGGCCCGTGGCGAAAAGACCTCGATCGGTTTTGGCGCAACGGTCAAGGCTGAGGACGATCGTCGCGTGGGTGAAGTGCTGCGCGAACTGGAGCCGGAAGATCTCGTCAAGTTCGGCCTCATTCCTGAATTCATCGGTCGTCTGCCCGTTCTGGCAACGCTCGAGGATCTCGATGAGGACGCACTGATCCAGATCCTGTCTGAGCCGAAGAATGCATTGATCAAGCAGTACCAGCGCCTGTTCGAGATGGAAGACGTCGAGCTGACATTCCAGGGCGACGCTCTGCGTGAGATCGCTCGCAAGGCAATCACCCGCAAGACCGGTGCGCGCGGACTGCGGTCGATCATGGAGAAGATCCTGCTCGACACCATGTTCGAGCTGCCTACGCTGGAAGGTGTGCGCGAGGTTGTCATCTCCGACGAGGTCGTGAGTGGTGCTGCGCGTCCGCTCTACATCTACGCGGACCGTCAGGAAGAGAAGGCCAACGTTTCGGCTTGAACAACCTGAGCGGATATGGATGGAAAAGCCCGCAACCTGCGGGCTTTTTCGCGTTTTATGCGCAGGAAAGACAGCAATAAGAACCCGCGCGGCCATTTTGCGTTTGGAGCCGATTGCGCTTTCCTGATAAAGTTTTAGAAGTGATTTGCAGCGCGACATGACGTTTTTTTGAAGCTGCGTCGTTTTTCCTGTTTGCCGCCAGGTGCGGGCAACGGAAAAGTTCTGATGTGTCAGGCGTTGTTGCGTATTCGAGGGCTTATCCTGCCTGTGCCAAAGGGTATCTGACCTTGTGACTTGAAAATGGCCGTGGCGAACTCCACTTCTAGTCACGACTGAGAATATGCCGGAACCTCCCCAAGACAGTCCGGCAAGCGTCCTCTTCGGGGGACCATTGAAAGGAAATGATATGACGAACATTACGTCTGCTGCATCTGGTGGTACATATCCCGTACTTCCCCTGCGCGACATTGTCGTTTTCCCGCATATGATTGTCCCACTGTTCGTCGGGCGGGAAAAGTCCATCCGCGCACTGGAAGAAGTCATGGGTTCCGACAAGCAGATCATGCTGGTCACCCAGATCAACGCCAGCGATGACGACCCGGACACGTCAGCAATTCACCGCGTCGGCACCGTTGCCAACGTGCTTCAGCTGCTCAAGCTTCCCGACGGCACCGTCAAAGTGCTCGTTGAGGGCAAGGGCCGTGCGAAAATCGATGAATACACCGATCGGGAAGACTTCTACGAAGCAACTGCCGTTCTTCTGGACGAGCCGGAAGAAGACCCCGTTGAGATCGAGGCTCTGTCTCGTTCGGTTGTTTCCGAGTTCGAAAGCTATGTGAAGCTCAACAAGAAGATTTCGCCGGAGGTTGTCGGTGCTGCTGGCCAGATCGATGACTATTCGAAGCTGGCCGATACGGTTGCCTCGCATCTTTCCATCAAGATCACCGAAAAGCAGGAAATGCTTGAAACGGTAAGCGTAAAGCAGCGCCTTGAAAAGGCACTCGGCTTCATGGAAGGCGAAATTTCCGTTCTTCAGGTCGAGAAGCGTATCCGCTCGCGCGTCAAGCGCCAGATGGAAAAGACGCAACGCGAATATTACCTGAACGAGCAGATGAAGGCGATCCAGAAGGAGCTTGGCGACGGTGAGGATGGCCGCGACGAGATGGCCGAACTGGAAGAACGCGTCGCCAAGACAAAGCTCTCCAAGGAGGCCCGCGAAAAGGCGGAAGCCGAAATGAAGAAGCTTCGTCAGATGAGCCCGATGTCTGCGGAAGCGACAGTCGTGCGCAACTATCTGGATTGGCTGCTCGGTCTGCCATGGGGCAAGAAGTCCAAGATCAAGACCGATCTGAATGCGGCCGAGAAGGTTCTCGAGCTGGATCACTTCGGTCTCGACAAGGTCAAGGAACGCATCGTCGAGTATCTGGCCGTGCAGGCCCGCGCGACCAAGATTCGTGGTCCGATCCTGTGCCTCGTCGGCCCTCCGGGCGTCGGCAAGACCTCGCTTGCAAAGTCTATCGCCAAGGCAACCGGACGCGAATATGTGCGCATGGCACTTGGTGGCGTTCGTGACGAAGCCGAAATCAGGGGTCACCGCCGTACCTATATCGGTTCGATGCCGGGCAAGATCGTCCAGTCGATGAAGAAGGCAAAGAAGGCAAACCCGCTCTTCCTGCTCGATGAAATCGACAAGATGGGACAGGATTTCCGCGGTGATCCATCATCTGCTTTGCTGGAGGTGCTGGATCCGGAACAGAACTCGACATTCATGGACCACTATCTCGAAGTGGAATATGACCTGTCGGACGTCATGTTTGTGACGACGGCCAATACGCTGAACATTCCAGGCCCATTGATGGACCGCATGGAAGTCATCCGTATTGCTGGATACACGGAAGACGAAAAGCGCGAAATCGCCAAGCGTCACCTTCTGCCAAAGGCAATCAAGGAACACGCCCTGCGTCCGGAAGAGTTCTCTGTGACGGATGGTGCCTTGATGGCGGTTATCCAGCAGTACACACGTGAAGCGGGCGTACGTAACTTCGAACGCGAATTGATGAAGCTGGCACGTAAGGCCGTGACGGAGATCATCAAGGGCAAGACCAAGTCGGTCGAAGTGACTGCCGAAAACATCCATGACTATCTGGGTGTTCCGCGCTTCCGCCATGGCGAAGCCGAACGCGAAGATCAGGTTGGTGTTGTCACCGGTCTGGCCTGGACAGAGGTTGGCGGTGAACTCCTGACGATCGAAGGCGTGATGATGCCCGGCAAGGGCCGCATGACGGTGACGGGCAATCTGAAGGAAGTCATGAAGGAATCCATTTCGGCAGCGGCTTCCTATGTCCGCTCGCGCGCTGTGGATTTCGGCATCGAACCGCCTCGCTTCGACAAGTCGGACATTCACGTGCACGTGCCGGAAGGTGCTACGCCGAAGGATGGTCCATCTGCGGGTGTGGCGATGGCAACCGCTATCGTGTCCATCATGACGGGCATTGCCGTTGACCGCAACGTCGCGATGACGGGTGAAATCACCCTTCGCGGACGCGTGCTGCCAATCGGTGGCCTGAAAGAAAAGCTGCTCGCCGCACTTCGCGGCGGCATCAAGAAGGTGCTTATTCCGGAAGAGAATGCCAAGGATCTGGCTGACATTCCTGATAACGTCAAAAATGGAATGGAAATCATTCCGGTTGCCCGCATGGGTGAGGTCCTGCAACATGCGCTTGTGCGTATGCCAGAGCCCATCGAGTGGGATGGCAGCATCGAGACGCCGGTCATTGCAACCGTTGAAGGTGTAGATGACGGCAGTCAGACAATCGCACATTGATGCGTTGCTGTGATCGATGGTGCTAAATTAGCACAAAATCGTTGAAAGGCTGGCAGTAATGCCAGCCTTTTTTGTGAAAAGAACGCTAGACCCCTTGTTTTTCAGGCCATTCCAGCGCTTTTGGGTGGCGGTGCGCGAATAGATAAGTATTCTGCGCCGATCCAATTTGAGTCGTTTCATACCATTGAAAGGGGTGGAAACATGAACAAGAACGAGCTCGTTTCTGCAGTTGCCGAAAAGGCTGGTCTCACCAAGGCTGATGCCGCTTCTGCCGTCGACGCAGTATTCGAAACCGTCCAGAGCGAATTGAAGGCTGGTGGCGACATCCGTCTCGCAGGCTTCGGCAGCTTTACCGTAAGCCGTCGCGAAGCCTCCAAGGGCCGTAACCCATCCACGGGTGCAGAAGTCGATATTCCGGCTCGCAACGTTCCAAAGTTCTCCGCAGGCAAGGGCCTGAAGGACGCTGTTAACTCCTAATTCGCCCTGGCTGTCTGCGCCTGCGGCCTGCGTACGGCATTTGAGGTAGACGAGGAAAATTTTGGCTCTTTGCGCAGTCTTGCGAATGGTTGCCACAAAATGCTGAAAGCCCGGCCACGCGCCGGGCTTTTTGTTTATCATCAAGTTCGCACTGTCATGTCCCTGTCACGTCCATGTCGCAAAAACGCATCCATGCATTTTTGGGGTGCATTGAAGGGGACACCATGACACTTCGTTTTTCCTGTGCTGCGCTGACTGCGGCACTCTTCGCCTCTGCCGCTTTTCCTGCTGCGGCTGAACAGGTTTTCAACCGCATTGCGTCTTTTCCGGTGGCATTGAACCTTCCTTCCGACAAGAAGGAAGAGACCGTCACCTCTGCGGAAATCATCACTGCCAGTGGTGATGGCAAGACGCTGATCTATTCCGACAGTCCGCTGGGCGCGATCGGCTTTATCGACATCAGCGACGCCAAGGCACCGAAAGCGCTGGGCGCGCTGATGATGGACGGAGAGCCAACCTCGGTTACGGCATCCGGAGCCAAGGTCCTCGCGGCCGTCAATACGTCCGAGAGCTATGTGAAGCCAGCGGGCAAGCTGGTTACGGTAGACATCGCTTCTCGCAAGATCGAGACCAGTTGCGACCTGGGCGGCCAGCCTGACTCCGTTGCCATCTCGCCGGACAAGAGCTTCATCGCCATCGCGATTGAGAATGAGCGGGATGAGAAAACCAATGACGGCGCCTTGCCGCAGATGCCAGCTGGTTTCCTCGTTACCATCGGCTTGAAGGACGGTGCGCCGGATTGCGGAACGCTGAAGAAAATCGATGTGACGGGCCTGGCAGAGATTGCCCCGGAAGATCCCGAGCCAGAATTCGTGTCGATCAACGGCAATGGTGAAATTGCGCTGACACTTCAGGAAAACAACCATATTGTTATCATCGACGGCAAGGGCGGCAAGGTAACCAGCCACTTCTCTGCCGGGACCGTCGATCTCAAGGACATCGATACCAAGAGCGATGGACAGTTGGCGTTTTCCGACAAGCAGGATGCGCGCAAGCGTGAGCCGGATGCCGTGAAATGGCTCGGCAATGATCGCATCGTCGTTGCCAATGAAGGCGACTGGGAAGGTGGCGCGCGTGGCTTTACGATTTTCGACAAGGCCGGCAAAGTTGTCTACGAAGCTGGTTCGTCGTTCGAACATGCCGTAGCCGCGCTTGGCCACTACCCGGAAAAGCGTTCAAAATCCAAGGGTATCGAGCCTGAAGGGCTTGAAGCTGCGACATTCGGAGAAGACAAATATTTCTTCGTCTTGGCGGAGCGCGCTTCTGTCGTTGGCGTCTATAAGGATACTGGCGGTGAGCCGACCCTCACGCAGATCCTGCCATCGGGCGTGTCACCGGAAGGTGCGGTAGCCATTCCGTCGCGAAACCTGCTGGTCACCGCCAACGAAGCTGATTTGGCGAAAGATGGCGGAGCGCGCTCGCACGTCATGATCTACGAGCGTTCGGAAGCCAAGGCAGCCTATCCGCAAATCGTATCGGCGCAGAAAGATGGAATGCCGATTGGATGGGGCGCCCTGTCTGGTCTCGTTGGTGATTCCGAGAAAGACGGCATTTTCTACGCCGTTTCAGATTCGGTTTACGGCAATCAGCCATCCATCTTCACCATAGATGCAACGAAGCAACCGGCTGTCATCACCAGCGTCCTCCGCGTCAAGCGCGATGGCACTGCCGCTCAGAAACTGGATCTCGAAGGCATCACGCTAGATGGGAAGGGCGGCTACTGGGTGGCATCCGAAGGCAATAGTGAGAAACTCGTTCCGCACGCTCTCTACAACATCAGCGCCAAGGGTGAGATCAAGGCCGAGATCGCTCTTCCCAAGGAATTGCTGGAAGGTGAGACACGCTTCGGCTTTGAAGGCGTGACCATGATCGGCAAGGGCGATGACGCCACGCTGTGGATGGCCGTTCAACGCGAATGGGGCAAGGATGAAAAGGGCACGGTGAAGCTTGTGTCCTATAATCCGAAGTCCAAGGAATGGGGTGCAGTTCGCTATCCATTGGAGAAGGCTAACGAGGGCTGGGTCGGCCTTTCCGAAATCACTGCCCATGGCGATCAGGTTTACATCGTAGAGCGTGACAACCAGGTGGGCGACAAGGCAAAGCTGAAGAAGCTTTACACCGTCGCAATCTCTGACCTCAAGCCCGGCAAGATCGGTGGCGAACTGCCGCTTGTGAAGAAGACGGAAGTCTACGACTTCCTGGCCGTGCTGAAAGCCCAGACAAACGGCTATGTCGTGGACAAACTGGAAGGCTTCGGCTTCGACAAGTCCGGCAAGGCATTTGCGGTCACGGACAATGACGGCGTGGACGATTCTTCGGGCGAGACGCTGTTCTTCCCGGTCGATCTGAAGGCTACAAACTGATTATCCGCGATACGTCGTGCCGGGCTTGACCCGGCATGACCCTCCGCGCTCGTTTGCACGGCACCAGACTTGCCGGGTCGCAGTTGCGGTGCAGCTCGAGTGCGGTGTAACGGAATATGAAGAACAAAAAGCCGGGCGTCATCTCTGACGCCCGGCTTTTTTTATCGCGATCCCTTCACCCAGGGATCACGCGTCTTTCAAAGCATATTGCTCCAGCGCATCGCGGTTGATGTCAATGCCGAGGCCCGGGCCATCGGGTATCTGAACCACGCCCGCGACGTGCTCCAGCGGCCGTGTCAGAACCGCTTGGCGGTACGGGTTCTCGGTCCGGTCGAATTCCAGAATCGGCGGGCGAGGATTTCGACGTGCCGGGTCTGGCGGCAGGTAGGCCATGAATTGCAGCGCAGCGGCAATGGCAACGCCCGTTCCCCAGACGTGGGGAATGACACGCACGCCGTAAAGGCTGGCCAGATCGACAATGCGCTTCGTTTCCGAAAAGCCGCCAGCACCGGCAAGATCAGGCTGGAGAATATCGACAGCACGGCTTTCCAGCGGTGCGCGCATTCCATAGCGTCCGTGCCATGTCTCACCGCCCGCAACAGGGATAGGCTGACCGGCACGCACGGCCTGATACGCATCCAGCTGCTCCGGAACCACCGGTTCCTCGAACCAGTCGATGCCAAGCGGGGCAAGCGCCTTGCCGACTTCAATGGCATCCAATGCATCATAACCGTGATTGGCGTCGATCATGATTTTGACATCAGGGCCGACGGCTTCGCGCGCAGCTTTGATGACGGCAATATCTTCAGCGACATCGAAGCCGATCTTTATCTTGACCGCATGAAAGCCTTGGGCCGCATAGCCAGCCACTTCCGCCGCCACGTCGGAAACGGCGTCCACACCATCCTTGCGGAAAGAGCCGGTTGCGTAGGCTTGAACGCTTTCGCGGAAGCGGCCACCCAGAAGACGGGATATGGACGTGCCGAAACGTTTGCCCTTGATGTCCCAGAGCGCAATATCGATGCCGCTCAGCGCCGTGACGGTGAGCCCGCGTTGGCCTTGGTCGCGCAAGAGATTGTAGAGCTGATGCCAGATGACCTCGATATCGAGCGGGTCTTTCCCAATGAGGTGAGGGGTGTAAGCGGCCACCACAGCTGCGTTGGGTTTTGCCGGGCCGAGGCATTCACCCCAGCCCACGGTGCCATCATCGCAAATGATCTCGACAAGACAATGAATGCGCCTGTCAAAACGCATCGAGGCGCTTTCGAACGCATGACCCAACTTGTAATCCAGCAGATGTGTGCGAACCGCTTCTATCTTCATGACTTGTAAGGTCCAATCAGGGTTTGCAGCATTCCAACTTCCTCCTCGGTCAAATCCGTGAGCGGTGCGCGAACTGGCCCCGCATCGAAACCGATCAGCCGGACGCCCGCCTTGATGGCAGAGACGGCATAGCCTTTCTGGCGATTGCGAATGTCCATGAACGGGTAGAAAAAGTCTATGAGAATGCGATCCGTTGTCGTTCTGTCACCTGCACGCAAGGCCTTGTAGAATTGCTGGGCAAGTGCCGGGACGAAGTTGAAGACGGCGGAAGAGTAGGTCGTCACGCCTGCGCCGAGATAGGCGTCGGCAAAAAGTTCGGCAGTCGGCATACCGCCGAGATAGGTCAGTCGCTCGCCAATCGTTGCCGTTATCTTGCGCACAAGCCCGATGTCTCCCGAGCCATCCTTGAAGCCCACGAGGTTGGGGCAGCTGTCGCACAGCTTCTGCAGCGTTTCCGCCGTCAGGATGGAGTTGTCGCGATTATAGACCATCACGCCAATCGAAACGGAGTCGCAAACGGCTCTGATATGCGCGTAAAGACCGGCCTGAGAGGCGTCCATCAGGTAGTGAGGCAGCAGCAGAATGCCGTCTGCACCGGCAGCTTCCGCGCTTTGGGCGATCTGGATGGCAATCTTGGTGCCGTAACCGCAGCCTGAAACGATGGGTACGGAACCGGCTGCGGATTTGGCGGCTTTGACGACGCTGGCGACTTCTTCAGGCGCGAGCGAAAAGAATTCGCCTGTGCCCCCGGCGGCAAACAGTACACTGGCATCGAAACCGGATAGCCAGCCCACATGCTCAAGATAGGGCTTTTCATTGAATTCGCCATCCTTCGTAAAAGGCGTGACGGGAAAGGAAAGAAGTCCGGCACCAAGCGCCTTTTTGAGTTCCTGCGGGTCCATAGCCATGTGAGTCCAAATCTCCTGTAATCATTTGCGGCGGATCATATTCGAGATATTACCTTCGTCAAGAACTTATAATATGAGTTGATTTTTGTTATGGTTGGTGCAGATTGGGTCGTCAGGCAGAAGTCAGGCCGGTTTTTGGTGTTTTACCAGTATTTACAGGGTACGCCGCGCGCTCTCCTTGAAATGGCAGGCGGCTTTGGCGTAGAGATAAGATAACAGATGAGTTGGTTTTTTGGCCGTGGTTCCCGTTCTTCCGGGTGCGCAATCGGCGACATGGAGTGAATATGCTGAAAACGTTGCTGCTGACCGGAGCTGCCGGGGGCGTAGGAAAAGCCATTCGTCCCCTGTTAAGGGAGATCGCGGAAAAGGTCGTCCTTTCCGATATGGTCGATATTGCTGATCTTGCGTCCCATGAGACATTTGTCAAATGCGACTTGTCCATCCGCGAGGAGGTCGACGCCGCCGTGGCGGGTGTGGACGGCATTATTCACTTGGGTGGGATATCCGTCGAAAGGCCTTTCGAGCTGATTCTCAAGGGCAATATCGAGGGCGTCTATAATCTCTATGAAGCCGCGCGTCATAACGGCCAACCAAGAATCATCTTTGCCAGCTCCAACCATACGATCGGCTTTCACCGACGGGATGAAAAGCTGGATGGAAATTCGTCCGTAAGGCCCGACACGCTTTACGGGGTTTCGAAATGCTTCGGTGAGAATCTTGCCAGTTTCTATTTCGACAAGTTCGGGCAGGAGACATTGTCGGTCCGCATCGGCTCATTGACTGCAAAGCCGCAGAATAGCCGAATGCTGGCCACGTGGCTAAGCGCGCAGGATTTCGTCTCCCTGTGCGCGCGTGGTTTCGAGGCGCCGCGTCTTGGAAATGCGGTCGTCTACGGCGCTTCCGACAATTTTGAGAGCTGGTGGGACAACAGCCACGCCGCGTTTCTGGGGTGGAAGCCCAGGGATAGCTCAGCGAAATGGCGCGCGGAAATTCTTGCCGAGGCCGGCAAGGAAGACCCCACCGACCCCGCACATATCTATCAGGGTGGCGGCTTCACAAAGCTCCGCCATCCTGCAGATGGTTGATTGTAAGATAGTCACAGAAGGGAAAGGTCAGGATCTACTTCTTTCCGTCCTGCCTTTCCGAGTCATATTGGACCCAGCGGAAGAAAAGATAGATCGGCAGCGCAATCAGCGCCAGCGTGACGATAGAGTTCGCAAGCATGGTTCATCCCACAAAACCCGAATTCATCATGAAATCGGCGGTCGTGACTATAAAAGATCAATGATTTAAATTTGTTGAATCAGCCATGGTTACCAAAGCCGTAATTGGCCTAAAACTGTATCAAAACGGGCGTTTACCGCATTTGCTCGGCTGTGGTTTGCAAGAGGTTAACGCCCGGATGGCTGTCAGGGCCTCAACAGGAGCACCGAAGGCAACTTCTCCCGCTCGGCAAGCCGCAAGAGGAAATAGCCGATACCGGCTATGCCAAGCATCAAGCCAGGCGCTTCACCCCTTTGCTGGACCCCGCAAGGCAGAGGCATCTCGGCATCCAGATACTGATCGATGACGAATCTCCCGACCTGTTCCGCATGCACCGATATGGCATCCTGTTTCAGCTGTATCCCGGCGGAGAGGACAAAATCGGCAATGCCCGCAAGGCCGTGGCATAGGCACAGGTCCTGTGGCACGACGGGCGTGGTCAGCAGACGCGAGGCATCCTGCAGGGCGGTATTGACCTCCACTGCAGCCATTTCGTCGGTTGGCATGAGCTCCATCATGCGCAGCCGCGTTAATCCGATGCCGCTAGAACCGGCGCACCAGCTGCAATTGCAGGAAGGGGGAAGGGCCGCTGCGCCAGGGGTAATATGGTCTATGCGGAAATCCGGCCAACCCTGCTGCTGTGCATCGAACCAGCTTCGCTCATAGCGAAATGCTTCCTTTGCACCGTGCAGCAACGCTTCGTTGCCGCTGATCGCGTGGGCTTCCAGCAAGGCCATCCCCATGCCGGATGTGCCATGGGCATAACCCAGAAGGTTGCGGTGCTTCGGCATGATTGAGGGCCAGGAAAGACCGCTCGTATCCATCACTCCGGCTGCCATCAACCGCTCTGCATGGCCGATTGCGGACTGAACCAGATCGGGACGGTCATAACGTTTGCCGAGATGGATGAGCGCCGGAACGGCGCTTGCGCAACCGGCGATGATATCCAAAGCGTCATCCGCGTATGGATGAGGGGCATGCTCTGTCGCCAGCGCCAACCCTTTCTCAACCCAGTCCAGCCTGTCGAGCGCGCTGCCGACTTCGCACAACATATGCGCGGCACCCAGCGTGCCCGTATAGAGCCCTCTTTGCGGCGGTGTGTCGAGATCGGGCAATCGTGCCAAAACCTGCTGAACCGCCCCTTTGACTGTTGCCTCAAGCCGAGGGGAGGGTGCGAGGGCGGCCAGCTTGCCGAGGAACAGAGCAATGCCTGCCACGCCATCATAGAGAGAAACGGAAGCGGTGCGATACGCAGGTATGGCATTGCCATCCGCCAGCGTCATGGCCCAGCCCATCCAGGTGCACCGGTCCTCGTGCCAGATAGCGTCGCGGCACAGTTGCTGGCCAATTCTTGTGGCCGCTTCCAGAAAGGATGTGTTGCCGCCAACGGTTGATGCCTTGGGAAGTGTCATCAAAGTCATGTCCGAAAATCTCCTCAGGCGGGTAGGCGATATATGTCGCTGTTGCCAGCATTCAGGTGCGGTGCATTCAACGTCATGCCGGATTCATCAAAGCGTTTGCGAAGACGCTCGAGCCGAATGGAAGGTGATTGACTACCGTCTGCCCAGGCACTGACGATCGCATCCGCCATCATCATTGCGCGCGTTTGCCCGAAGCTCATGCCATAGCCGGGGTCATCGGCTCCGCCGATGCCACTGGTCAGTGACTTCGAGAATAACGGCACGTCCGGCGCGAGTTCGGCTGGCGGAACTGGAAACAGGTCGCGCAGCAACGCAAGTGTAAAGGCGAGGTGGCGGCGGGCGAGATAAAAGACTGTGCTGTCGGTCCGGTCATAGGCTGCCGGGTCTAGCAGCGTTTTCGCCCTGAACGGTACCGCATAGGCGTTCAGCAAGCCCGCGATTTGCGACATGACGGAGACCACCGTTTCCGGGCGGGTGTTAAGATAGAGCCGCGCCAGAGATGCATCGTCATGGTCGCTGTATGGTGCGTGACTGTGGATATGGTAGAAGCCCGCTTGCTGCTGCGAAGAGGCCGTTGGCAGCAGGATGGAAGCGATTGCGCTGGCTTGCGCCTGCCCGGCTGAGGTTATTGCAAAGGTGCCTGGCATGACCTGGCGGCAGCAATCTCCCTTTCTCACATGCACCGCGCCGTTGGCATCGTTCTTGTAGATCTGCCAGTTGTTCGACCAGCGCGACCCCTCGGGAAAGACCGCGCGCAGTTGCGATAGCAGATCTGGTGCGGGCTGAACGGATCTGGCCGCTGGCGGCTCGACGCTGAAGGGGCGGGCATAGGCCGCATCGTAAAGTGCGGGCCAGAGGAACTCTGTCAGACGGGTGGTTACCGAGCGTGGCGTATCCGTCGTCGACATTGCGGGCAGCGACACCACGGGGCGATTGCCGATCTGAAAGCGCGAAAGGCTGATGATGTCGACCGCCTCGAAAATCTGCATCAACTGGCCTTCCAGCGTGTCAGCGGTCGAAGCGATGTCCGGCGTTACCGAATGTAAGGTCTTGGGGAGGGCGTTCATGTCAAGCTCCGGTGTCGAGCGCAAACAGCTGGCGTACCGCGCTGCCTGGATCGTTCAGAATGTCAGCGGCGGTGCGAATGGCGAGTTGAGCGGAAGGCGGCATCTCTGTGATGGATTGGGCAATTTCATAGGCGGTAAGGACAAAACGGACGGCGGCGAAGCGCACGCAACGTTCCATGGCAAGCATCTGCTGTTCTGGGGTCAGCGTGAATGCTGCGGTATAGGTCCGCCAGAATGCGCGGCAGCAGGCCTGCGCACGCATGATATCGTCTGCGGTGGCCGGTCCCATGTGTTGTCCCTGGGCGGAGAAGCGCCCGACAATGATGGGCTGGATGAAGCTTGCAAGCACACATGCGACATCCCAGGCGGCGTCACCCAGGTCGGCAAGCTCCCAATCGATCAGCTCCACCTTGGCGGTGCCGTCGGGGCCATCTTTCTGGGAGACGAGGAAGTTCTCCCATTTCAGGTCACCATGAATGAGGCTGGTGCGTGCCCACTCTTCTCTCAGGCGGCTGAAGTTGGCTGCCAGACCAGGCTCCTGACGCAGCGTGGCCAGAATGGTGCGCGCGCCTCCGCTCATGGTCGGAATAATCTTCTCCCCGGCTTCGGGGAAGTTCAGGATCCAGGGGAGGGCAGCGGGAAAGATACCCTGTTTCGTCGTCTCCGCCAGAAGGTCAGGGGACTGGGAGTGGCAGAGAGCAAGGAGAGTTCCGATCTGGGCTGCGATGTCTTCCATCGCGCCGGGAACAGCTGCAACTTGCATCTGGTAAAAGGTAAGGCTTTGAGAATTCGGCACCAGATCAACCGCAAGAAGATGGCGGCTGCGGTCGTAGTGGCGAAGGCGCGGCATGAGCGGTTTCAGGCGATCTGCTGAAACATCCTTATCGACCAGCGCGTAGAGTGTGGCTTCTCTTTGCAATGACTGCGTTGTCTCGACTGCCATGACAGGCACCTGCTTGACGAAGATGCCAGAGCCATCACGACGAGATATCTTGAAATTGCGGTTGCGGCGGCCTGCGTCAAGAATGGTGAAATCATCGCCGACGATCTCGGCTGGTGTCAGTACGCTGCGGTCGACGAGATAAGGCACAAGCGTGCTACTGGTAAGATACATGTTTTTCCCCAAGGCCGGACAATCTGGTTTTGTTGAGAGCTCGTGGGACCGCAGGCTGGCATCCCTCGAGAAAGTCCCATCGGCCGCTGCCGGCCGATGGGGTGCGTTGACGTCACATCAAGTGTGGCGATGGTCGTTCAAGCTGATTAGTTTCCGGTGCAGTGCATGTGCGTCGGGTTGCAGATCGTTGCGAACGTGCCGCATCCGATTGACGTCGCGGGAGTGACCGTTGCCTGGGTCTGCGCGGCGGCACCGTTGCACACGACAGGCAGACCTGTGGAGCAAATGACCGGCACGTTGGTGATCTGGCAAATCGGTGTGAAGGTCAGGTTTTGCGGCTGTGCTGCTGCCTGAGGAGCGGCGGCGGCACCGTTGCAGATGACTGGAATACCGGTTGCG
>NZ_LMNZ01000020.1:122661-126642 GCF_001423445.1 Rhizobium sp. Leaf311
GAATGTAATGCCCTGTGGCTGCGCTGCGGCCTGTGGTGCAGCAGCGGCACCATTGCACACGACCGGAATGCCCGTCGAGCACACAGGTGTGACGTTGGTGATCTGGCAAATCGGTGTGAAGGTCAGGTTCTGCGGCTGTGCTGCGGCCTGAGGAGCGGCGGCTGCACCATTGCACACGACTGGAATGCCTGTCGAGCACACGGGTGTGATGTTGGTGACCTGGCAAATTGGCGTGAAGGTCAGGTTCTGAGGCTGTGCTGCGGCCTGAGGAGCGGCGGCTGCACCATTGCACACAACCGGAATGCCGGTCGAGCACACGGGTGTGATGTTCGTGATCTGGCAAATCGGCGTGAAGGTTACGTTCTGCGGCTGATCATTGGCCTGCGGTCCTGTGCAATGCATATGCGTCGGCTTGCAGATCGTGGCGAAGGTGCCGCATCCGATAGATGTCGGAGGGGTGACCGTTGCCTGTGGCTGCGCGGCTGCACCATTGCAGATGACTGGGATACCGGTCGAGCAGACGGGTGTGATCGTGACCTGGCAAATTGGCGTGAACGTGATTCCCTGTGGCTGTGCTGCAGCCTGAGGCGCAGCAGCCGCGCCGTCACACACGAGCGGAATGCCGGTGTCGCAGAAGACAGATGTGAAGGGCAACGAGCAAATTGGCGTGGCAGTGTTCTGCGGTACAACACATCCTTGCACAGAGGTTTGGCAACCTGGGATGCTGCTCTGTGGGCAATTCAAATATGCGGTCGGGCCGAGGTTTGCGGCAGTCACCGTGGTGCAGCCTGGGATGTTGGTCGGCGGGCAATGCAGATATGCGGTTGGGCCGAGGTTTGCGGCAGTTGCCGTGTTGCAGCCTGGCATATTGGTCTGTGGGCAATGCAGATAGCCGGTCGGGCCAACGACTGTGGTTGTCACTGTAGTACAACCATAAGATGTAGTGATAGTCATGGTTCAATTCCCAAAATCAAAGTTGAAAGGGCTTTGTGACGTGTTCGGAATGTAAGCTAGGTCATGGGAAGCAACCACCGGTAATCGCTAAATTGACCCGTACACCCTCATAACGCGAAAACCCATATTGCACTTTTTAAAGTTGTGCAAACCCAAAATACATTTATAACGAGCAATTGTTAAGCGCAGAAGTCGTTATGCGTGTATTTGAAATTTTGATTATGCTTTAAAAACCAGGGTTCCGGCCACTTGTAAGCCATCAGGGAAACGAGCGATGACCACCGACACCACCGATCATTCAGAACAGCCTCCTGAACATAAAAGTCCGACAGGACGCTTCATAATCTCCCATCGTATAGCCCCCTACCGCGACGGGCGGGCGAGACGCACTGCGAAGGGCAATTTCAGCGAAAGACTGATGCGGACGCTTGGCGGATCGATGCAGATCGTCAGCGACAGCGGTGCCGACCGTGACGATTTGCGCCGTGTTCTGGTCGTCAATGCCGAAGAAGCGGAGTTGCGAGCGAAGAACAGTGATCTTTCACCGGACACGATAATCGAGAGGGAGTTTCTGCGATGGCCAGCTGCGTTGCGTATGGCTCCTTGGGGTTCTCCGGCGGCCCCCTTTATCGACACTGAAGAGGTTGAAGAGAATGCCGCTCCACCCGCGCCTGCGTTCACGATGACCGTGACCTCTTCGGGCTCACCGCTTTCTGGAGTGCTGGTGGAGCTCGGCCTTGTCGCACTCACGCCATCGGCGCAGTCGCAAACGAGCAGTCTCAGCGCGGTAACAGATTCAAACGGGCTGGCCGTTTTTCCCTTTGATCCGGCGCAGTGGTACCCGATGTCTGCACAGATTTCGCCCCACGGTGGCGCCTGGTCAGGCGTTGTCGTCCATCCGGTGACGGCTACGTCGGTCAATCTCGACTGTCTTCCGAAAAGCGGCCCGTTGGGGTGGTGGCACCAGCTTGCCGGGATCAGCCTTTACGATCCGTCCGCAGGCGAGGGTATCCGGATTGGTGTGATCGATTCCGGGCTGGGGCCGCATCCTTATCTCAACCATATGATTCCTGCCGGCTCCTTTATCGATGGCTGCTTTCAGCCGGGCCCTGAGGCCACCGCAGATGTTCAGTGGCATGGCACGCATGTGTCGGGGCTGATTGGAGCGCGCCCGCCGCTGGGCACCGGCGACTATGCCGGGCTGGCACCTGCCGCAGAGGTGTTCGTGGCCCGCGTGTTTGCGCCGGGGCAGGGTGCAAATCAGGGCGACATCGCGTCTGCGATAGATGCCATGTCGATTGCGCACGAGGTGGATCTGATCAATCTGAGCCTGGGAGGTGATCCGTCTGCCATTGAATATGATGCCGTGCTCGCGGCTTATGCGCGTGGCACGCTGTGCATATGTGCGGCGGGCAACAATTTCGGGCAGCCGGTTCTTGCTCCGGCAAGCTACCCGCTGGCGGTGGCGGTGTCTGCCGTCGGACGGCCCGGGACCTACCCTTTGAACAATATGGCCAGTCTCACTATTCCCAATCAGGCCGATCACTTCGGTACCGGCGGCCTGTTCCTGCCGACCTACGCCAATGTCGGCAAGGAGATTGCAGTCACGGCGGGTGGATCAGCGGTCATCTCTACGGTGCCCGCATGGGAAGGGGACGAGGCCCCCTATGCCGATATGTCTGGCACCTCCATGGCGACGCCCATCACAACTGCTACGCTGGCTGCCATGCTCTCCCGAGATGCAATCTACAGGAGCTTGCAAAGAACTCAGGCCCGCGCAAAATATGCCAGATCGAAACTCGAAGGGGCAGCCTTGTCCATCGGTCTTTCTCAACCCTATCAGGGAGAGGGCCTAAGCCGCGTGAACTGATGCCTGAGGCAAGGATGGCGCGAGGCAAGTCTGCGCGCCATCCCAGACTCACCCAAGGTGAGGAGGGCAACCTCATTACGAAAGGCGGCAAACACGATGACCGACCCGCAGAAACAGTACATCATGACTTTCCGCCACAATGCCGAGCAACCGCCAGCCTGGCAGCAAATCGTCGCTGAGATCCCCGGCGTTACAGTCATCTCGATACTCGGCCGCCAAAGCCGCATCAAAGCCAATGCCGCAGCCATCCGCGCCCTGCGCGAACAGTTCTCAAGCGACATACTCATCGAAGAAGACCTCCCGCGCCATTTCTGACGAGCGATGCCTGTGTGTCGGGCTGAAAAGCTTGGGCAACCGAACGAGAATCATTGAGGCGGCAACTGCTACCGAGACGCGCAATTGACCATTGGCCGTGCTCAAAAGAGCTGCGCAACAGTTTCGATGATGTCTTAACTGGAAAAATGGTGGGCGATGAGAGACTCGAACTCCCGACATCCTCGGTGTAAACGAGGCGCTCTACCAACTGAGCTAATCGCCCTTCGCGTCTTGCGGATCACGTCCGCCGCGTCGGTGGCCGTGATCTATTCGGATCGGAAAAAAACCGCAAGACCTTTTATGAAGTTTTTTTGTTTTTTTCGATTTTTGTCCGGACCGGTTCGCTGGTTTCGCGGCGGGCTATCGTCTTAATCCCAGCAAATCCAAGAACTTTGCGGCGTTTGAGACCGGCATGAAAACTTATCCACAACTGTGCGACCTCCGGCCACGATCTCCGGCGGGATCTGCGGTGTGTCAGATCCAGGCCGAATCCTATCGCGGAAAATGCTCAAGCGGACCGGTTAGGAGGGCAGGCGGGTCGCCTGAGGCATCCGCGGAGACCGTCTGTGGATAAGTGGGCACGATTGACGAAAAAAAACTGATAACGAAAAATGCCCGGAAACCGGGCGTCTTCACGTCTTTGGCAAATCAAAATGCATGAGCATAATCTTTTGTCGTGAAACCTGCTTGACACCCCAACGCGAACGCCTTAGTTAGCCGCTCAACGAACAGCCGAGGCGAGTTCGTAAGACCGGTTTAGGCCAGTCTTTAGGGAATGTGCGGGTGTAGCTCAGTTGGTTAGAGTGCCGGCCTGTCACGCCGGAGGTCGCGGGTTCGAGCCC
>NZ_LMNZ01000020.1:126726-126829 GCF_001423445.1 Rhizobium sp. Leaf311
CCTTCCTCGAAAAGACGGATCCTCGAGATCCATAAAATGCGCGGGTGTAGCTCAGTTGGTTAGAGTGCCGGCCTGTCACGCCGGAGGTCGCGGGTTCGAGCCC
>NZ_LMNZ01000020.1:126943-413198 GCF_001423445.1 Rhizobium sp. Leaf311
TTACAATCTTCAATGTCATCTCTTTATAACGCCTCTGCCGCTACATGGCATTGGCGTGTTTTGTTTTTCCTGCCCTCATACTTGCTTTTGATAAACGTCAGATCGCTCGTCGCGATGTCATCATGTCGCCGAGAGCGGCCTGATTTGCGTGGTGTGGAAAAGAAAATTCCTGTTCTATCGGGTCATGTTTTCACCGCCCTGCGGGCCAAAAAAAACATCTGCTGCCAGCGGACTGCAGGCGGTTCGTATCTCCGTACCGCATTCCCTAATTTTCAATTGTTATCAACGGTTTGTTGAATTGTGTCCGGCATCTTGCGCAGGGCGGTTTGCGACATGGTCGATATTCCAAGTCACGATTGACTTGAAATGGCACTTAAACTCTTGCAGAGAGGGCTTGGCTGCGATAACCACTGCGGCGTTGCAACATAATATCGACCCTGCGGATTCTTCACTCCAATGGGCTGTGCCCGACGCTCGGTCGGGCAAGGAAGAGACAATGACTGAACTCCTCAGTTCCTACATTCCGATCGCAATCTTCATTGGTATCGCGCTTGTCATCGGTCTGGCGCTGTTGATTGCGCCTTTTGCCGTTGCCTACAAGAACCCCGACCCGGAAAAGCTGTCTGCTTTCGAGTGCGGTTTCAACGCGTTTGACGATGCGCGCATGAAGTTCGACATTCGCTTCTATCTGGTGTCGATTCTCTTTATCATCTTCGATCTCGAAGTTGCATTCCTGTTTCCCTGGGCGGTGTCCTTCGGTGAAATGGGCTGGTTCGGTTTCTGGTCGATGATGGTATTCCTTGGTGTTCTCACCATCGGTTTCATCTATGAATGGAAGAAGGGGGCACTGGAATGGGCGTAGTTCAGAACAATACGACGCTTGTCGCGCCACAGCCCAAAGGCATTATCGATCCGTCGACGGGCAAGCCTGTCGGCAGCGATGACGGCTATTTCACCGAAATCAACGACGAGCTTGCCGATAAGGGCTTCCTCGTCACCTCTACGGACGAACTGATCACCTGGGCGCGCACGGGCTCGCTGATGTGGATGCAGTTCGGTCTCGCCTGTTGCGCCGTCGAGGGTCTGATGCAGGCATCCGGCCCACGTTACGACATGGAGCGCTTTGGTGTGGCTCCGCGCGCATCTCCACGTCAGTCTGACGTGATGATTGTTGCCGGCACGCTGACCAACAAGATGGCGCCTGCGCTTCGCAAGGTCTATGACCAGATGCCGGAGCCACGTTATGTCATCTCCATGGGCTCCTGCGCCAATGGCGGCGGCTATTATCATTATTCCTACGCTGTGGTGCGCGGTTGCGACCGCGTTGTTCCTGTCGATATCTATGTGCCGGGCTGTCCCCCCACGGCAGAGGCACTGCTTTACGGCGTGCTGCTGCTGCAGAAGAAGATCCGGCGCACCGGTACGATCGAGCGTTAAGGGCAAAGGACGGATAAGGAATGAGCGAAGCTCTCAACGACCTCTCGGCCTATGTGCAGGATGCGCGCGGTTCTATGATCGAATCCGCCGTTATTGCCTATGGCGAACTGACGCTGAACACGACGCCGGACAATGTCATCGCGCTGTTGACCTTCCTGCGTGACGACGTGCAGTGCGGTTTCGTCAACATCATCGATATCTGCGGTGTCGACTGGCCGAGCCGCGAAAAGCGTTTCGATGTGGTCTATCACCTGCTGTCGCCGCGTCAGAATCTGCGCGTTCGCCTCAAGCTGCAGGTGGCCGAAGACGAAGCCGTGCCGTCTGCAACCTCTGTCTTCTATGGGGCGGAATGGTTCGAGCGCGAAGCATGGGACATGTATGGCATTCCTTTCGAAGGCCACTCTGACCTGCGCCGCATTCTCACCGACTACGGATTCGAAGGTCATCCGCTGCGCAAGGACTTCCCCGTTACCGGCTTCGTTGAAGTTCGCTACGACGACGTCCTGAAACGCGTTCTCTACGAACCCGTCGAGTTGAAGCAGGAATTCCGCAACTTCGATTTCCTCTCCCCTTGGGAAGGAACGGATTACGTTCTTCCTGGTGACGAAAAGGCCAAGCAATGAGCGACGTTGCCGCCACAGAGCAAGGACAATGTCTTTGCGGCGCTGTTCGCTTCACAGCGAAGATCGGCGCCCGGGAGATTGGTGTTTGCCACTGTTCCATGTGCCGTCGCTGGTCCGGCGGTGTTTTTCTCGGCGTCGAATGCGAAAGCGTATCGATCGAGGATGACAGCCATCTCGGCGTCTTCTCGTCTTCCGAGTGGGGCGAGCGCTGCTTTTGCAACAGCTGTGGCAGCACCTTGATGTGGCGGTCGAAAGATGGCGCACATAAGGTCGTTTCTGTGCAGGCCTTTGACGATCCTTCAAGCTTTAGCTTGGTATCTGAGATCTTCATAGACGAAAAGCCGACGAGCTATTCGTTCGCCGAGGCCACGAAAACGATGACTGGCCCCGAATTTATCGCCATGATCACGTCGGCGGAGCAACACTGATGACTGAACATAACGTTCGCAATTTTACGATCAACTTTGGCCCGGAGCATCCTTCCGCGCATGGCGTGTTGCGTCTGGTTCTCGAACTCGATGGCGAAATCGTCGAGCGCGTTGACCCGCATATCGGCCTGCTGCACCGTGGTACGGAAAAGCTGATCGAGACCAAGACCTATCTCCAGGCCGTCCCGTATTTCGACCGTCTTGATTACGTCGCGCCGATGAACCAGGAACATGCTTTTGCGCTTGCCGTGGAAAAGCTGATGGGTCTCGAGATTCCGATGCGCGGGCAGTTGATCCGCGTCCTTTTCTCCGAGATCGGCCGTATCCTGTCGCATATCATGAACGTCACGACCCAGGCGATGGACGTTGGTGCCATGACGCCGCCGGTCTGGGGCTTCGAAGAGCGCGAAAAGCTCATGGTGTTTTACGAGCGCGCGTCCGGCGCCCGTCTCCATGCCGCCTATTTCCGCCCGGGTGGCGTCCATCAGGACCTGCCGCCGGAGCTCGTCGATGACATCGGCAAATGGTGCGATCCGTTCATTACATTCCTCGACAATGTCGAAGGTCTTCTGACCGAGAATCGTATCTACAAGCAGCGTAACGTCGACATCGGCGTCGTGTCGCTCGAAGACGCGCTTGCCTGGGGCTTTACCGGCGTCATGGTTCGCGGTTCTGGTGCGGCGTGGGATTTGCGCCGTTCGCAGCCCTACGAATGCTATTCCGATCTCGAATTTGACATTCCCGTCGGCAAGAACGGCGATTGCTATGACCGTTATCTGATCCGCATGCAGGAAATGCGCGAATCGATCAAGATCATGAAGCAGTGCGTCGAGCTTTTGCAGGGCAAGCACCGTATTGGCCCCGTGTCGTCTCTCGATGGCAAGGTCGTTCCGCCAAAGCGTGGCGAAATGAAGCGCTCCATGGAAGCCTTGATCCACCACTTCAAGCTTTACACGGAAGGCTATCACGTGCCTGCCGGCGAAGTGTACGCAGCTGTTGAAGCCCCCAAGGGCGAGTTCGGCGTCTACGTGGTCGCCGATGGTTCCAACAAGCCTTATCGCTGCAAGATCCGCGCTCCGGGTTACGCGCATCTGCAAGCCATGGATTTCCTGTGCAAGGGACACCAGCTTGCCGACGTAACCGCTGTTCTCGGCTCTCTCGACATCGTGTTCGGGGAGGTTGACCGCTGATGCGTTTGCCGCTGGCCATTCTGGCTCTCTGTGCCGCGACTACACCGCTTTGCGCCCAAACGGCGCAGGACGGCGTTTCGTCGCAGGCAAGCGGCGGTTCATCTTCTGTCAAGCAGCTTCTGTCACAAGGATACGAGATTAAATCCTCGCTTCCCAATGGCGGAAAATTCATTGTGTTCATGCAAAAAGACAAAGCGGCCTATGCTTGCGAATTCGTCACGGTGACGAAATCGCGTTGCGAGTCGCTCAATTGATGGGGCGTGAGGAAGTATGTCCGTTCGTCGACTAGCCGAAGATCAGTTCCAGCCCACGGGCTTCGCGTTTAACGCGGAGAATTCTGCCTGGGCGGAAAAAACGATCCAGAAATATCCCGCCGGACGCCAGCAATCGGCGGTTATCCCGCTGTTGATGCGTGCGCAGGAGCAGGATGGCTGGGTAACCCGCGCCTGTATCGAGAAAATCGCCGACATGCTGGACATGGCCTATATCCGTGTTCTCGAAGTTGCGACTTTCTATACGCAGTTCCAGTTGAAGCCTGTCGGCACGAGGGCCCATATCCAGGTCTGCGGCACGACGCCGTGCATGTTGCGTGGTTCCGAGGCACTGATGGATGTGTGTCGCCACAAGATCCATCATGATCCGCTGACACCCAATGAGAGCGGCACGCTGTCCTGGGAAGAGGTGGAATGTCAGGGCGCCTGCGTCAATGCGCCGATGGTCATCATCTTCAAGGATGCCTATGAAGATCTGACGCCTGAGCGTCTGGAAGAGATTATCGATACGTTCGAGGCTGGCAAGGGTGACACCATCAAGCCTGGTCCGCAGATCGACCGGCATCTCTCGGCCCCCATTGGCGGCCTGACGACGCTGACCGAGGAAACCAGGCCCGATCGTTCCAACCTCGACAAGAAGGAAGAGGCTGCGCCAGACGCTGTGCAGACTCCGCCATCGAACGCCGCAAGGGCAAAGACGGACGCACCGGAAACGGATCCGAAGCTAAAGACACCCGCAACGGAGCCGAAGGCAGCAGAGGCCAACGTCAAGGCTTCCGAGTCGGAAAACTCCGGCAAGACGCCGAAGTGAGGGGTTGAATCATGTTAAAAGATCAAGATCGCATCTTTACCAATCTCTACGGCCTTAAGGACACCTCGTTGAAGGGCGTGCTCGCACGCGGTCACTGGGACGGCACGAAGCAGATCATCGAAAAGGGTCGTGACTGGATCATCAATGAGATGAAAGCGTCGGGCCTGCGTGGTCGCGGTGGCGCTGGCTTCCCGACGGGCCTCAAGTGGTCCTTCATGCCGAAGGAAAACGATGGCCGTCCGCATTACCTCGTCGTCAACGCCGACGAGTCAGAACCCGGTACCTGCAAGGACCGCGAAATTCTGCGCCACGATCCGCATACGCTGATCGAAGGTTGCGTGATCGCCGGTTTTGCTATGGGCGCCCACACCGCTTACATCTATGTTCGCGGCGAATATATGCGTGAGCGCGAAGCGCTGCAGGCGGCGATCGACGAATGCTACGATGCTGGCTTGCTGGGCAAGAACAACAAGAACGGCTGGGATTTCGATATCTACGTTCACCACGGCGCAGGTGCCTATATCTGCGGCGAGGAAACGGCGCTTCTCGAAAGCCTCGAAGGCAAGAAGGGCCAGCCGCGCCTCAAGCCTCCATTTCCGGCCAATATGGGTCTCTATGGCTGCCCGACAACCGTCAATAACGTCGAGTCCATCGCCGTTGCGCCAACCATTCTGCGTCGCGGCGCATCGTGGTTCTCGTCCATCGGTCGTCCGAACAATGTCGGCACAAAGCTGTTCATGGTGTCCGGCCATGTCGAGCGTCCCTGCACGTTTGAAGATGCGCTTGGCCTGTCCTTCAAGGAACTGATCGAGCGTCACTGTGGCGGTATCCGTGGTGGCTGGGATAATCTGCTCGGCGTCATTCCAGGCGGCGCATCGTGCCCCATCGTTCGCGGTGAGGACATGAAGGACGCCATCATGGACTTCGACGGTATGCGCGAAGTGAAGTCGTCCTTCGGTACCGGCGGCATGATTGTCATGGACAAGTCCACCGACGTCATCAAGGCCATCGCCCGTATCGCTGCCTTCTTCAAGCATGAAAGCTGTGGCCAGTGCACCCCTTGCCGTGAAGGTACGGGCTGGATGTGGCGCGTGCTGGAGCGCATGGTCAAGGGCAACGCGCAGAAGCGCGAGATCGACATGCTGTTTGAAGTCACCAAGCAGATCGAGGGTCACACCATCTGTGCGTTGGGTGATGCTGCTGCATGGCCGGTTCAGGCGCTGATCCGCAATTTCCGTCCGGAAATCGAAAAGCGGATCGATCAATATACCTACAGAGCCATGGATGATGGCGCTGTGCTTGAGGCTGCCGAGTAACACCGGCCAAAGTAACACCTCAAGGGTGTTGCGAGGGGCGGGGATCGGGTGTACCGGTCCCTTACATCGTTAAAGCATCTGGCGCCTTGTGAGTCTTGCCGGATGCGATCAGGATTTGTCCGCGACCGCGCTGATGCGAGATGGACAGGCAACAGGACGTAAGTAGGACCATGACAAAGCTCAAGGTTGACGGTAAAGAGATCGAAGTTCCGGATCATTTCACGCTGCTGCAGGCGTGCGAGGAGGCCGGTGCTGAAGTTCCGCGCTTTTGTTTTCATGAGCGTTTGTCGGTCGCGGGTAACTGCCGCATGTGTCTCATCGAGGTAAAGGGCGGACCGCCAAAGCCTGCGGCCTCCTGCGCCATGGGTGTGCGCGATATTCGCGGCGGCCCGAATGGCGAATTGCCGGAAGTTTTCACCAACACGCCGATGGTCAAGAAGGCCCGCGAAGGCGTGATGGAATTCCTGCTCATCAACCACCCGCTGGATTGTCCTATCTGCGACCAGGGCGGCGAATGCGACCTTCAGGACCAAGCGATGGCCTTCGGTATTCCGGGTTCGCGCTACTCTGAAAACAAGCGCGCCGTGGAAGACAAATATATCGGACCGCTCGTCAAGACGGTCATGAATCGCTGCATTCACTGCACGCGCTGCGTCCGCTTCACCACCGAAGTTGCCGGCATTTCCGAACTCGGCCTCATCGGTCGCGGTGAAGATGCTGAAATCACAACCTATCTTGAGCAGGCGATGACGTCCGAGCTGCAGGGCAACGTGGTTGACCTCTGCCCCGTCGGTGCGCTGACATCGAAGCCTTTCGCCTTTACCGCCCGCCCATGGGAACTCGGCAAGACCGAAACCATCGATGTGATGGACGCTCTCGGTTCTGCCATTCGGGTCGATACGCGTGGCCGCGAAGTCATGCGTGTCATGCCACGCGTCAACGAAGCCATCAACGAAGAGTGGATTTCCGACAAGAGCCGCTTTATCTGGGATGGTCTCAAGACCCAGCGTCTGGACCGGCCTTACGTCCGCAAGGATGGCCGTCTGCAGCCTGCCAGCTGGGCTGAGGCTTTCGGCGCCATCAAGGCAGCCGTCGGTTCGACATCGGGTGATAAGATTGGCGCCATCGCGGGTGATCTCGCTTCGGTCGAGGAAATGTTTGCGCTGAAGTCGCTGCTGGCATCGCTCGGATCGACCAACGTCGATTGCCGTCAGGACGGTACTGCACTTGATCCATCGCTTGGTCGCGCCAGCTATCTGTTCAACGCGACGATCGAAGGCATCGATCAGGCGGATGCGGTTCTGATCATCGGCTCCAATCCGCGCTACGAAGCCTCCGTGCTCAACGCGCGTATTCGCAAGCGCTGGCGTCGCGGTGGCCTGCCAATTGCCGTTATCGGCGAGGCGGGTGAGCTGCGCTACGATTATGAATATCTCGGCTCCGGCACCGACACGCTGTCCGATCTGACAAACGGTTCGCACAGCTTCATCGAAAAGTTTAAGGCTGCGAAGAACCCGTTGATCATCGTAGGTCAGGGCGCTCTGTCGCGTGAAGATGGTGCTGCGGTTCTCGGCGCGGCGGCAAAGCTGGCCTTGGCTGTCGGCGCTGTTTCGGCTGAGTGGAATGGTTTTTGCGTCCTGCATACGGCTGCTGCCCGCGTCGGCGGACTTGATCTCGGCTTCGTCCCGGCAGACAAGGCGCTTAACGCCGCCTCCATCGTGGCATCGGCTGAAGTGCTGTTCCTGCTGGGTGCGGATGAAATCGATCTTTCGAGCAAATCCGCGAAGCTCACCGTGTATATTGGTTCGCACGGCGACAATGGCGCCATGAATGCCGATGTCATCCTGCCGGGTGCTGCCTATACCGAAAAGTCGGGAACATGGGTCAACACCGAAGGTCGCGTCCAGATGGGCAACCGCGCCGGCTTCGCACCGGGCGAAGCTCGCGAAGACTGGGCAATCCTGCGGGCACTGTCTGATGTGCTTGGCCACAAGCTGCCGTTCGACTCTTTGTCGGCTCTGCGCGCGCAGCTCTACGTCGCCCATCCGCATTTTGCCGATGTGGACGCTGTAACGGTTGCCAATACATCTGATATCGAGGGGCTCGCGACCACGGGCGGTGCGCTTGGCAAGGCAGGCTTTGCTTCGCCGGTGAAGGATTTTTATTTGACGAACCCGATTGCGAGAGCGTCCGCCGTGATGGCCGAATGTTCCGCATTGGCCCGCAACAACTTCAAGGCTGCGGCAGAGTAAGGGTAGGGGATTATGGACTCGTTTTTCTGGAGCTACGTCTGGCCAGCGCTGATTATTGTCGGCCAGTCTCTGCTGCTTCTCGTTTTGTTGCTGGTGTCTATCGCCTTCCTTCTTCTTGCCGACCGTAAGATCTGGGCGGCGGTGCAGCTGCGCCGTGGCCCCAACGTGGTCGGTCCATTCGGTCTGTTCCAGTCCTTTGCCGACCTTTTGAAGTTCATTCTGAAAGAACCCGTCATTCCGTCGGGTGCCAACAAGGCCGTGTTCCTGCTGGCACCGCTGGTTGCCGTGACACTGGCTCTGGCGACCTACGCCGTCATCCCGTTTGCGGATGGATGGGTGGTGGCCAACATCAATGTCGGCATTCTCTACATTTTCGCGATTTCGTCGCTTGAAGTGTATGGCATCATCATGGGTGGTTGGGCGTCTAACTCCAAATACCCGTTCCTCGGCGCGTTGCGCTCTGCGGCGCAGATGGTGTCCTACGAAGTCTCGATTGGCCTCGTCATCGTCACTGTGTTGCTTTGCGTGGGTTCGTTGAACCTGACGGATATCGTCAATGCGCAGCATTCCGGTATCGGCACGTCGCTCGGTCTGCCTGCCTCCTTCCTGGATTGGCATTGGCTGCCGCTGTTCCCGATGTTCATCATCTTCTTCATTTCTTCGCTGGCCGAGACCAACCGTCCACCGTTCGATCTGCCGGAAGCGGAATCGGAACTTGTAGCCGGTCACATGGTGGAGTATGGCTCCACCCCGTACATGATGTTCATGCTGGGTGAATATGCCGCCATCGTTCTGATGTGCTGCCTGACGACCATCCTGTTCCTCGGAGGCTGGCTTCCCATCGTGGATGTCTGGTTCCTCAACTGGGTACCGGGTATCGTGTGGTTTGCGCTGAAGGGCGGCATGGTCTTCTTCATGTTCGGTCTCGTTAAGGCATTCGTTCCACGCTACCGCTATGACCAGTTGATGCGTCTTGGCTGGAAGGTGTTCCTGCCGCTGTCGCTCGCCATGGTTATTATTGTTGCATTCGTACTCAAGCTGACGGCAGGCGCATGATGATGTGCGCAGCCCTCGCTTGCAGATCTGGAGGTTGAGATGGCCAGTCTTTCCCAAGCCGTCAATTCACTGTTCCTGAAGGAATTCGTCGGCGCCTTTTTTCTGACCATGCGTCACTTCTTTAAACAGAAGGCAACGGTAAACTATCCGTTCGAAAAAGGTCCGGTCAGCCCGCGTTTTCGTGGTGAGCACGCTTTGCGTCGTTATCCCAACGGCGAAGAGCGCTGCATTGCCTGCAAATTGTGTGAGGCGATCTGTCCTGCCCAGGCCATCACCATCGAAGCTGGCCCACGCCGCAACGATGGCACGCGCCGCACGGTTCGTTACGATATCGACATGGTAAAGTGCATTTACTGCGGCTTCTGCCAGGAAGCTTGCCCTGTCGATGCCATCGTCGAAGGTCCAAACTTCGAATTCGCGACGGAAACCCGCGAGGAACTGTATTTCGACAAGCAGAAGCTTCTCGATAATGGCGATCGCTGGGAGCGTGAAATCGCTCGCAACCTTGCTCTGGATGCGCCTTACCGTTAAGGCAGCATGATGTCTCCGCAGCAGTGCTTCGGAGGGGGTAAAACAGTCAATGCCTGTCGGTTATCGCTGGCGGGAACGAAACGGGCATGCGACTTCAGGGTCGCGTTTGTCCGGTGAGGACAAAAAGGCACCAACATGGGTCTGCACGCTGTATTTTTTTACATCTTCGCTTTCGTCGCCGTGGCGTCTGCGTTCATGGTCATCGCTTCAAAGAACCCCGTTCACTCGGTGCTGTTCCTTATCTTGACCTTTTTCAATGCCGCAGCGCTCTTCCTGCTGACCGGCGCTGAATTCCTGGCGATGATCCTGCTCGTCGTTTATGTCGGCGCCGTGGCGGTGTTGTTCCTTTTCGTCGTCATGATGCTGGACGTGGATTTTGCCGAACTGCGCTCCGGCGTGCTGCAATATGCGCCGATTGGCGCTTTGATCGGCATCATCCTTGCGGCTGAGCTCATCATCGTCGTGGGCGGCAGCGTGCTGAACCCGCAGGCAGCGAAATCCATCACCATGCCGATCCCGAACCCGCTGGAGCGCACCAATACCGCGGCACTCGGCGACGTGCTCTACACCAACTACGTTTACTTCTTCCAGCTCGCCGGTCTGGTGCTGCTGGTGGCAATGATCGGCGCGATCGTGCTGACACTTCGCCACCGCACCGATATCAAGCGGCAGGATATTGCCACCCAGGTCGGTCGCGATCCCAAGACCGCTGTTACGACAGTCAAGGTCAAGCCGGGTCAGGGCATCTAAGGCGCGAACGGATCCAAGGAAAACATATTATGGAAATCGGTCTTTCCCATTACCTCACGGTCAGCGCGGTCCTCTTTACGATCGGCATCTTCGGAATCTTTCTCAACCGTAAGAATGTCATCGTCATCCTGATGTCGATCGAACTGATCCTGCTTGCGGTCAACCTCAACATGGTCGCGTTCTCGTCCTTCCTGAATGATATTGTTGGCCAGGTCTTCGCACTGTTCATTCTGACCGTTGCTGCTGCGGAAGCTGCCATCGGTCTTGCAATACTCGTTGTCTTCTATCGCAACCGCGGTTCGATTGCCGTGGAAGACGTCAATATGATGAAGGGCTGATAAGGCTATGATCTACAAAGCTATCGTCTTTCTTCCGCTGATCGGTTTTCTGATCGCTGGCCTGTTTGGCCGCTCCATCGGTGCCAAGGCTTCCGAATATGTCACAACCGGCCTGATGATCGTTGTTGCGATCCTGTCCTGGGTTGTCTTCTTTGATGTGGCGCTTCTGAGCCATGAAGCTGGCGAAGTCATCAAGGTGACTGTGCTGCGCTGGATTCAGTCCGGTGGCATCGATGTCGAGTGGGCTTTCCGCATCGATACGCTGACCGCCGTCATGTTCGTGGTGGTCAATACGGTTTCATGCCTCGTGCATCTGTATTCCATTGGTTACATGCATCACGATCCGCATCGTCCGCGTTTCTTCGCCTACCTTTCGCTCTTCACCTTCGCCATGCTCATGCTGGTTACGTCTGACAACCTGTTGCAGATGTTCTTCGGCTGGGAAGGCGTGGGTCTGGCATCCTACCTGCTCATCGGCTTCTGGTTCAAGAAGCCGTCTGCCTCGGCTGCCGCGATGAAGGCCTTCATCGTCAACCGCGTCGGCGACTTCGGTTTCATTCTCGGTATTTCCGGCCTGTTCGTGCTGTTCGGATCGGTGAACTTTGAAACGATCTTTGCTGCTGCCGGCACCTATCTGCCAGCAGATGGCGCCGCCTCGACCGATGTCGTCATCAATCTGTTCGGTATGCAGCTGGACAAGGCTCATGCATTGACCGGCGTTTGCCTGCTGCTCTTCATGGGCTCAATGGGTAAGTCGGCGCAGTTCCTTCTGCACACATGGCTGCCTGATGCCATGGAAGGCCCGACCCCTGTGTCGGCTCTGATCCACGCCGCGACCATGGTCACGGCTGGCGTCTTCCTCGTCGCGCGCATGTCGCCGATTTTCGAACTGTCGCCGGACGCACTGACATTTGTCACGCTGATCGGTGCGATTACGGCGTTCTTTGCAGCGACGGTCGGTCTGGTTCAGAACGACATCAAGCGGGTGATTGCCTACTCGACCTGTTCGCAGCTCGGCTACATGTTCGTTGCGCTCGGCGTTGGCGCCTATGGTGCAGCCGTGTTCCATCTGTTCACGCACGCTTTCTTCAAGGCGCTGCTGTTCCTTTGCGCCGGTTCGGTCATTCACGCCGTGGATGGTGAGCAGGACATGCGGTTCATGGGTGGTCTGCGCAAGCACATCCCCATTACCTTCTGGACGATGACTGTCGGCACGCTGGCGCTGACCGGCGTTGGTATCCCCGGAACGATGATCGGCTTTGCTGGCTTCTTCTCCAAGGACGTGATCATCGAGTCGGCCTATGCGTCGCACAATGCGGTCGCGGGCTTTGCCTTCGTGCTGCTCGTCGTTGCCGCGCTGTTTACCAGCTTCTATTCCTGGCGCCTGGCCTTCCTGACCTTCTTCGGCAAGCCGCGCGCTTCCGCAGATGTCATGCACCACGTCCATGAATCTCCGATGGTTATGCTGATCCCGCTTTTCGTGTTGACGGTTGGCGCGGTTCTCGCCGGTGTCGTTTTCGAAGGCTACTTCTTCGGCCACGAATATGCGGAATTCTGGAAGGGCGCTCTGTTTACGCTTCCGTCCAATGAAATCCTCGAAGAGTTTCACCACGTTCCATTGTGGGTGAAGTGGAGCCCGTTCTTTGCGATGGCCCTTGGTTTCGTGACCGCCTGGTACATGTATATCAAGTCGCCTGAAACGCCGAAGCGTCTGGCAGCGACCCATCGTGGCCTCTACCAGTTCCTTCTCAACAAGTGGTATTTCGACGAGCTCTATGACTTCCTCTTCGTTCGTTCCGCAAAGGCGCTTGGTCGCTTCCTGTGGAAGAAGGGCGATGTCGCAGTCATCGATCACTACGGACCGAACGGTATTGCAGCACGGGTGGCTGATGTGACCAACCGCGTCGTTCGCCTGCAATCGGGTTACCTTTATCATTATGCCTTTGCGATGTTGATTGGCATCGCGGCGCTTGTCACATGGATGATGCTCGGGAGTGCCTTCTGATGACCGATTGGCCAATTCTTTCAACGGTCACCTTCTTGCCGCTGGTCGGCGTGGTGCTCCTGCTTCTGACGAATGCGAACGGACCTTACGGCCGCCGCAACGTGCTCAACGTCTCGCTGCTGACCACCGTCTTTACATTTATCGTGTCGCTGTTCATCTGGATCGGGTTTGACAATTCCAACCCCGGCTTCCAGATGGTGGAAAAGCACGCCTGGTTCGGCGATATCGCTGCCTATCACCTTGGTGTTGACGGCATCTCGATGCTGTTTGTCATCCTGACGACATTCCTGATGCCATTTTGCGTGCTCGCGAGCTGGAACGCCATCGAGAAGCGCATCAAGGAATACATGATCGCCTTCCTTCTGCTGGAAGTCGTCATGGTCGGCGTGTTCGTCGCGCTGGATACGGTTCTTTTCTACGTCTTCTTCGAAGCAACGCTGATCCCGATGTTCATCATCATCGGCGTGTGGGGCGGCAAGGATCGCGTTTACGCCTCCTATAAGTTCTTCCTTTACACGCTACTGGGCTCGGTTCTGACGATGCTCGCCATCATGGCGATGTACTGGCAGGCTGGCACCACCGACATGACGGAACTGCTGAAGTTTGGTTTCCCGGCTGGAATGCAGACCTGGCTCTGGCTTGCCTGCTTTGCGGCTTTTGCGGTCAAGATGCCGATGTGGCCTGTGCACACATGGTTGCCTGACGCTCACGTCCAGGCGCCGACGGCAGGTTCGGTCATTCTGGCTGGCGTCATGCTGAAGCTGGGTGGTTACGGCTTCATCCGTTTCTCGCTGTCGATGTTCCCGCTGGCATCGGACTATTTTGCGCCCTTCGTCTTCACGCTGTCCGTGCTGGCCATCATCTACACGTCGCTGGTTGCGATGATGCAGGACGACATCAAGAAGCTGATCGCCTATTCGTCGGTTGCGCATATGGGCTATGTGACGATGGGTATCTTCGCGGCCAATGTTCAGGGCGTGCAGGGTGCTATCTTCCAGATGCTGTCGCACGGTATCGTGTCGGGCGCGCTCTTCCTGTGCGTCGGCGTGGTCTATGACCGGCTTCATACCCGCGAGATCTCGGCCTATGGCGGTCTCGTCAACAACATGCCGAAATATGCCGTGGCCTTCATGGTCTTTACCATGGCCAATGTGGGCTTGCCTGGTACCTCCGGTTTCGTTGGTGAATTCCTGACGATCATCGGCGTTTTCCGCGCCAACACCTGGGTCGCGCTGTTTGCAGCGACTGGCGTCATTCTTTCGGCGTCCTACGCTCTGTGGCTTTACCGCCGGGTGATCTTCGGTGCGCTGGAAAAGGAAAGCCTCAAATCCATGCTTGACCTGTCGGCTCGCGAAAAGGTCATCCTCTATCCGCTGGTTGTGCTGACGATCTTCTTCGGCGTCTATCCGGCACCGGTTTTCGATGCCACGGCAGCATCTGTGGACCTTCTGATCAATAATTATACCGCCGCATTGCAGGCAGCGCAGAATGTTGCGCTTTCTCTGAACTGACGACAGGACCCGTTGGACATGACCGCTGAAATTCTTTTTGCCAGTCTGCGCATCGCGACGCCCGAGCTGATCCTTGCGGTCGGCGCTCTGGTGCTGCTCATGATTGGGGTCTTCTCCGGGGACAAGTCGACCAACACGGTCATGGGTCTTTCCATGGCTCTTCTGGTGGTCGTCGGTCTGTGGATCATCTTCGCGCCTGCAACGGGCGAAGCATTCGGCGGCGTTTACGTCGCCGATGCCTTCGGCAACTTCATGAAGGTGCTGGCGCTGATTGGCTCCATCGTCGCCATGATCCTGTCGATTGGCCACAGCCGTGTGGAGCCGATTGGTCGTTTCGAATATCCCGTGCTGCTGGTTCTTGCCACGCTCGGCATTCTCTTGATGATCTCGGCCAACAACCTGATTTCGCTCTACATGGCGCTCGAGCTTCAGTCGCTTGCTCTTTACGTCATCTGCGCGATCAATCGCGAGAGCCTGCGCTCGACCGAGGCTGGCCTGAAATATTTCGTTCTGGGTGCTTTGTCTTCGGGCATGTTGCTCTATGGCATGTCGCTGGTCTACGGCTTTACCGGCAACACCGGATTTAGCGAAATTGCGGCGGTCCTTTCTTCCGAAACGCGCTCGCTTGGCCTCGTCTTCGGTCTGGTCTTCGTGCTGGCCGGTCTGGCATTCAAGATTTCTGCTGTGCCATTCCACATGTGGACACCGGACGTTTATGAAGGCGCGCCGACAACGGTTACTGCGTTCCTGGCTGCGGCACCGAAGGTTGGCGCCATGGCGATCTTCGTTCGGATCGTGGTCGATGCGTTCCAGCCCGTCTTTGGCGACTGGCAGCAGATTGTCGTCTTCGTTTCGATCGCCTCCATGCTGCTCGGTGCCTTTGCTGCCATTGGCCAGCGCAACATCAAGCGTCTGATGGCCTATTCTTCCATCAGCCACATGGGTTATGCGCTGGTTGGCCTTGCGGCCGGCAGTCAGTCGGGCGTGTCGGGCGTATTGTGGTACATGGCGGTCTATATGGGCATGACACTTGGTACATTCGCCTGCATCCTGGCCATGCGCCGCAAGGACGTCGGCAATGTCGAGGATGTGAACGATCTGGCTGGTCTTGCCTCGACCAATCCTTTCATGGCGTTGGTCCTGACGATCCTGATGTTCTCGCTTGCGGGCATTCCTCCGCTGGCTGGCTTCTTCGGCAAGTATTATGTGTTCCTTGCTGCCATCGAAGCACATCTTTACCCGCTTGCGGTTATCGGTGTCATCGCCTCGGTCGTCGGTGCTTACTATTATCTGCGCATCGTCAAGGTCATGTGGTTCGATGAGGCGAAGGGTGGCTTTGAAAAGGCTGCGGGCGAGTTGCGCGTTGTTTATGCCTTGTCGGGTCTCTTCGTTGTCGGCTTCATCCTCTTTGGTGGCATGTTCACCAACGCGGTCACAGCCGCAGCAAAGACGTTCTTTTGAGCGATAGACGCATGAAAACGGGCCGGGTGTCACTCGAAGACTTCCGGCACGAAGCTTTAGGCGAGACTTCATCCACCAATGCCGAGTGCTTTGCGAGAGCTAAGGCGGGTGACGCTGGCAACCTCTGGATCACGGCGGTGCGTCAGACCGGTGGTCGTGGCCGTCGCGGCAGATTATGGGTTTCCGAAGCTGGCAACCTTTATGCCTCACTCCTCCTGATCGATCCTGCTCCTCCCGAACACATTGGTTCCCTGCCACTCGCTGTTGCCCTTGCCGTTTACCGGGCTGTCGGGGCGGTCCTTCCGCCCGGCGGCGCGCCGCTGGAAATCAAGTGGCCGAACGATATTCTGATTGGCCGTAAAAAAACCTGCGGTATTCTGCTGGAGGCCGAAACGCTTCCAGATGGACGCATGGCGCTGGTGATCGGCATTGGTATAAATATAGCGCATATGCCGGATAGCCCGGCTTATCCGGTTACGCGGCTTGGCGAGCACGGTGTTTCAGCCAGCCCTGAAGAGGTTTTTGCACATCTTTTTCGGGAAATAGCTTACATTCTCTCGATATGGAACGGCGGCGAGGGTGTGGCCGAAGTCATGCGCCTATGGCGGTCCGCAGCCTGCGGCATCGGGGAAGCGATCACGGTCAATCTTCCCGATCGCTCTCTGCGCGGGCGTTTTGCCGGAATTGATGATAAAGGTTTTCTTCTGCTGCAGGAAGATGAGGGCCAACTGCGCTCGATTGCGGCTGGCGATGTGTTTTGGGGTGAGCCGGGCGGTGCTTGAAGCGCCGAAGTTCACCATGGTGATCTGGAGCATTCCTGCTGCTCGGTAAATGCAGGAGCGCGGCGGCTGGCATCGGCCGTTCGTGCGAATGACAAAATGGTGCATTCCCCCATTGCCGTGTCGGGAGACGTGGCGATGCATCGCATGATTGGATGTAGAAGCTGATGACCACGAACGACGAATTTGTATTCCTGCCGCTTGGCGGCGTAGGCGAAATCGGCATGAACCTGGCGCTGTATGGCTATGGGCCTGCTGCAAAGCGGCAGTGGATCATGGTGGACTGCGGCGTTACTTTCGCCGGGCTGGATCTGCCGGGCGTGGATCTCGTGCTTCCCGATATCCGCTTCATCGAGGAGCAGCGCGGCAGCCTCAAGGCCATCATCATCACCCACGCGCATGAAGATCATTACGGCGCGCTGAATGATCTGTGGCCTGGCCTGAACGTGCCGGTCTATGCATCCGGCTTTACTGCCGGGATGCTGGAAGCCAAGCGGGATTATGAGGGAACGCGGGCCGAAATTCCGATCACCCCGTTCAAGGCGGGAGATCGCATTAATGTCGGCCCGTTCGAGATCGAAGCCATTGGCGTCAACCATTCGATCCCGGAGCCCATGTCGCTTGTCATCCGCACACCGCTTGGCAATGCCGTCCACACGGGCGACTGGAAGATCGACCACGCCCCATCTCTGGGTCCGCTGACTGACGAAGCGCGGTTTCGTGCCATCGGTCAGGAGGGCGTATTGGCAATGATGTGCGACAGCACCAATGCCCTGCGCGATGGTGTTTCGCCGTCCGAGGAACAGGTGTCGGAGGGGCTTCGCCAGATCATCGAGAATGCCGAGGGGCGCGTGGCGATCACCACCTTCTCGTCGAATGTTGGGCGTATTCGCTCCATTGCCCAGGCCGCCGAGCGGGCAGGGCGCGAAGTATTGCTGCTGGGATCGTCCTTGAAACGCGTCGTCAACGTGTCCCATGATCTTGGCATCATGGAAGGCATCAAGCCGTTTCTGGCCGAGGATGAGTTCGGCTATATTCCGCGCAACAAGGTAGTGGTCATCCTGACGGGTTCGCAGGGCGAATCCCGCGCCGCACTCGCCAAGCTGTCGCGTGATGAAATGCGCAATGTAGCCCTGGCATCGGGCGATACCGTGGTGTTTTCCTCACGCGCCATCCCGGGAAATGAGAAGGCCATCCTCGATATCAAGAATGGCCTGATAGAGCAGGGCGTCCATATCATCACGGATAATGAGGCGCTGGTCCATGTGTCGGGCCACCCGCGCCGCAATGAATTGCTGCAGATGTATGAGTGGGTGAAGCCCCAGATTCTCGTGCCGGTGCACGGCGAGGCCGCTCATCTCGTCGCGCAGAAGGAGCTGGCGGAGCAGGCCGGTATTGCGCAGGTTCCCAAGGTCCGCAATGGCAATATTCTGCGTCTGGCGCCGGGCCCTGCAGAGGTGATCGATGATGCGCCGCATGGTCGCGTCTTCAAGGATGGCCGTCTGGTGGGCGATTTCGAGGAGATGGGTATCGGCGATCGGCGCAAGCTTTCCTTTGCCGGTCATGTCTCTGTCAATGTCGTGCTGGACAGCCGGTATGACTTCCTCGGTGATCCCGATGTCGTTCCCTTTGGTTTGCCAGAGTTCGATGATGAAGGCGAAGCCATGGAAGACACGCTGTATGACGCCGTTCTCGGTGCTGTCGAAAGCATACCGCGGGCGCGTCGCAAGGATTTGAATGTCGTTCGCGAGTCGGTGCGCCGTGCCGTTCGCGCAACCGCCAATCAGGTCTGGGGCAAGAAGCCCATCGTTACGGTTTTCGTGACGAAGGTCTGACGGCCGGTTTCAAGCAAGGTTTCGGGGAGGAAACATGCTGGGTCGTATCAACCATGTCGCGATTGCCGTGCCGGATCTGAAAGCGGCTGTCGCGACCTACCGGGACACTTTGGGTGCTGCGGTCTCGCAGCCCCAGGCGTTGCCCGAACACGGCGTGACAGTTGTCTTTGTGGAACTGCCCAACACCAAGGTGGAACTGCTGGAGCCATTGGGACAGGGATCTCCAATCGCAGCCTTTCTCGCCAAGAATCCGGCGGGTGGGATGCACCACATATGTTATGAGGTCGATGACATCATCGCAGCAAGCAACCGCCTGAAAGGCGAGGGTGCCCGCGTGCTAGGTGATGGAGCGCCAAAAACCGGAGCGCACGGCAAGCCTGTCCTGTTTCTGCATCCCAAGGATTTTTGTGGCACCCTGATAGAGCTTGAGCAGATTTGAACACAGGCTGACTTCAGGCCAACGTGATTTTGCGCTAAGTGCGATATCCGGTGGACAGGCCGGAGAAGCCGGAAGACCATCCGGGATTTTGTGAGGACGTCGGTTATGCAGTGGCTTTCAACATTTGCCGTCTATTTCATCGTCTGGTGGACAGTCCTGTTCATCGTGCTGCCCATCGGCCTGCGCACGCAGTCTGAGGATGGCGACGTGGCTGTGGGAACGGTGGCCAGCGCCCCGGCGCGCTTCAAGGGCGTGCAGATCATCCTGACGACGACGGTGGTTGCAGCAGTTATCTGCGGCCTCTGGTATCTGGGAACCTGGTACTTTGGGGTCAGCCTCGATGACCTGCCACGGATTATCCCCGTTTACGACTGATTTTTGTCATCTGGTTGTCATGTATAACCGCCATACATCGCGCAGAAGCGGCGCCACGCGTTGACAGACATGAAATAGCCTTGATTTGTTTTGGTGATTTGGTGCCATCTTGCAAAAAGGCAAAAAAAAACAAGGCATTTCAGCCTTGTTTTTCAGTTTCGCGTGATCTGTAACCGTTGCCGGGGCAGCGAATGAACGCGCCTAAGATCTCATCCTCCCAAGACTGACCGCGAAATCGGCAAGAATTTAGACTTCCTGCCTCTTTTGTGAGCTGAAACTAGCCCAAAGAGTGAAACTTGTCATCAAATTTTTTGCATTTTTGTTACAGTCGGCAAAAAATTTCTCTTGATGCGATATGTCGCACCATCCGTGCAAAATTATTCCTCCTGTAACCGTTCCGGGGCGAAAGCTGTATCGCGAAACTGACATAAAGCTGACATACCCGCGATGTTGATGGCGGAAAAAACGCGAAAAAATGGTTTTCTTCTGTTTCGCTTGGCCTTGATCTCTCAGCGGTGCGGCAAGCGCTGTTCCGCCGCGTGACGCGGGTTTCCTTCTGGTAAGGAAACCGCTATGTACGGCGCAATTATCCCGTTATTCCGGCGATTCCCGCGCAGGCGCGAGGGTTCGTCACAAAATGGAAACTGCCATGCGTCTCAGCCGTTACTTTTTGCCCATTCTCAAGGAAAATCCCAAGGAAGCGGAAATCGTCTCGCACCGCCTCATGCTGCGTGCCGGCATGGTGCGCCAGCAGAGCCAGGGCATTTATTCATGGTTGCCGCTCGGCAAACGCGTCATGGACAAGGTCAACAAGATCATCCGCGAAGAGCAGGATCGCTCTGGCGCCATCGAGCTTTTGATGCCAACCTTGCAGTCTGCAGAGCTGTGGCAGGAAAGCGGGCGTTACGATGATTACGGCAAGGAAATGCTGCGTATCAAGGACCGTCAGGATCGCCAGATGCTGTATGGTCCTACCAATGAAGAGATGATCACGGATATCTTCCGTTCCTACGTGAAGTCCTACAAGACCCTGCCGCTGAACCTCTATCACATCCAGCTGAAATTCCGTGACGAAGTGCGGCCGCGTTTCGGCACCATGCGTTCGCGCGAATTCCTGATGAAGGATGCCTATTCTTTCGACCTGACCAAGGAAGACGCGATCCACTCCTATAACAAGATGTTCACGGCTTACCTGCGCACCTTCTCGCGTCTGGGCCTGCGCGCCATTCCGATGCGTGCCGATACCGGTCCGATTGGCGGCAACCACAGCCATGAGTTCATCATTCTGGCGGATACCGGTGAGTCGGAAGTGTTCTGCCACAAGAGCTTCCTGGATCGCGGTATTCCTGCCGACGATACCAATTTCGATGATGTTGCAGGCTTGCAGGGTATATTCGACGAGTGGACGACGGATTACGCCGCCACCTCCGAAATGCATGATGAAGCTGCCTTCAATGCCATTCCCGAAGGCGAACGTCTTTCGGCGCGCGGCATTGAAGTCGGTCACATCTTCTATTTCGGCACGAAATATTCCGAGCCGATGGGTGCGAAGGTGCAGGGGCCTGACGGCAAGGAACACCTTGTCCACATGGGCTCCTATGGCATCGGGCCAACCCGCCTTGTTCCCGCCATCATTGAAGCATCGCATGATGAAAACGGAATCATCTGGCCAGAATCGGTCGCGCCATTCGATGTTGTCATCATCAACATGAAGGCTGGCGACGCGGCCTGTGATGCCGCCTGCGAGAAGCTCTATTACTCGCTGTCCAACGCTGGCAAAGATGTTCTGTATGATGATACGGACGACCGCGCCGGTCAGAAATTCGCCACCGCCGATCTCATTGGCGTGCCGGTGCAGATCATTGTCGGGCCGCGCAGCGTTGCTTCCGGCGAGGTTGAAGTCAAGGACCGCAAGACGGGCGCACGCGAAACCGTGACCGTCGAAGCGGCAATGAACAGGGTACTTGGCTGAGAAGCCGACAGGGAGAAAACATGGCAAAAGCCGAGGCTGATAACGGTGCAGGCTCCTCCGTAAAGGGCGCAGCCGCCCGGCCATTTTCGGCCTTCGAGCGCATGGTAGCCTGGCGCTACCTGCGCTCGCGCCGCAAGGAAGCGTTCATTTCCGTCATCGCAGGGTTTTCCTTCGTCGGCATCATGCTGGGCGTTGCGACTCTCATCATCGTCATGGCTGTCATGAACGGTTTTCGTACGGAGTTGATCTCCCGGATTCTCGGCATCAACGGCCACATGATTGTCCAGCCAATCGATCAGCCGTTGAAGGACTATGACGATCTGGCCAAGAAGTTTGCAGCCGTGCCGGGCGTGACCATGGCCCTGCCGCTGGTCGAAGGACAGACGCTGGCATCCGGTCGCGGCGGCGCCGGCAGCGGCGCACTTGTGCGCGGCGTGCGCTCGGAAGACATCGAGAAGATCAAGGAAGTCTCCGGCAACATCAAGGTGGGCGATCTCGTCGGCTTCATGTCGGGGCAGGGCGTTCTTGTCGGCTCGCGGTTGGCGTCTTCGCTGGGCGTGACGGCGGGTGACCAGATCACCCTGATATCACCGGAGGGTGACGTGACGCCGATGGGCGTCAATCCGCGTGTGAAGTCCTATACGATTTCCGGCGTCTTCGAGATCGGCATGTCGGAATATGACGCGTCGATGATCTATATGCCGCTGTCCGAGGCACAGCTCTATTTCAACAACGAGGGCATCGTTCAGTCGATTGAACTCTTTGTTTCCAACCCGGACAATGTCGATGGCATCAGGCCGCTGGTGGAGACGGCTGCCGGTCGGCAGATTTATATCACCGACTGGAGACAGCGAAACCAGACCTTCTTCTCCGCCCTTCAGGTGGAGCGCAACGTCATGTTCATGATCCTGACACTCATCGTGCTTGTGGCGGCGCTCAACATTATCTCCGGCCTCATCATGCTGGTGAAGGATAAGGGCAGCGATATCGCCATCCTGCGAACCATGGGCGCAAGCTCCGGCTCGATCATGCGCATCTTCTTCATGACGGGGGCTGCGATCGGTATCGTCGGAACCTTTGCGGGCGTCGGCCTCGGCGTGCTCGTCTGTCTGAATGTGGAATCGATCCGCCAGTTCTTCTCGTGGATATCAGGGACGGTGCTGTTCGATCCGCAATTGTACTTCCTCAGCCAGCTACCGGCGGAAATGCAGCTGAGCGAGACGATGACCGTGGTCTTCATGGCGCTGGGTCTGTCTTTCCTGGCCACGATCTTTCCGGCATGGCGGGCATCCAAGCTCGATCCGGTCCAAGCCCTGCGATACGAATAAGGACTGCCCCACACCATGGCACAAAAAACAGCGTTGAAGCTTTCCGGCGTGGAACGGACCTACGGGCAGGGGGAGCACAGCCTCTCCATCCTGAAGAATGCGGATCTTGAACTCAAGAGTGGCGAAATCGTCGCGCTTGTCGCCCCCTCGGGCACGGGCAAGTCGACATTGCTTCATCTTGCGGGTTTGCTGGAACACCCGGATGCGGGCGAAGTGGTCATCAATGGACGGTCCTGCGGTGACCTCACAGATGAGGAGCGAACTCTTATTCGCCGCAGCGATATCGGCTTCGTCTACCAGTTCCACCATTTGCTGCCGGAGTTTACGGCGCTCGAAAACATCATGATGCCGCAGCTTATTTCCGGCTTGAAGCACGCGGAAGCCAGCGAGCGCGCCAAGGCGCTGCTTGATTACATGCGCATCGGTCACCGGGCCGATCATCGTCCGTCGGAACTTTCTGGCGGTGAACAGCAGCGCGTTGCCATTGCCCGTGCCGTGGCCAACGCACCGCTTCTTCTGCTCGCTGATGAACCGACGGGCAACCTTGATCCTGAAACCGCGTCCTACGTTTTCGGCGCGCTGGAAGCGCTGGTACGCCAGTCGGGCCTTGCGGCGCTGATCGCGACCCACAACCACGAACTTGCCGGTCGCATGGACCGCCGTGTAACGCTCAGCGAAGGCAAGATCATAGAGTTCTGATGGAGCTCTGCCAGCCTCGCGCATCACAGAACGTCCGATCCTTAAGCCCCGTACAGCATCCGCTGTGCGGGGTTTTTCATTTGGGACTCAACGGCTTGCCGCGACGTGAGAGCGGAACCGCCGCGACTCCATCGGCGTTCGCAATATGACATGCGCAAATAAGCAGTTGACAATAGAACCAAATGAGAACAAAGTTAGAACATAAAGAGTATTGAGAGACAAATGACTGACATCATCCGTGACATCGCTGCATTCGCTTCCATCGCTGTCTTCGTCGCCAGCTTCTCGGTCATTCTCACTTCCATGTGATCGGGAATAGCCGATTCCCTTGGAATTGGCATGTAAACTTTGCCTGAGGCAGTGGACTTTGCCTCCAGGAAATCCGAAAATCCCGTTGATTCAGAATAAGCGGGATTTGTGCATATGGGTGAGATTATTGTCGGCGGATCACAGCCCGCAGATAGGTTGAAAACACCCGGATTCGTTCACCTGAGGGTGCACTCTGCCTATTCGCTTCTCGAAGGCGCTCTGCCGCTCAAGAAGATCATGGCGAAAGCCGTCAGCGATGGCCAGCCCGCCATTGCCATTGCCGATACGAACAATCTTTTCGTCGCGCTCGAGTTTTCGGAAAAGGCGCGTGACGAAGGTTTGCAGCCCATCATCGGCTGCCAGATGTCCATCGACATGCAGGATGCCACCGACGACAAGCGGGGCAATAACAATCTCGCCAAGCTGCCCTCTATCGTGGTTCTTGCGGCGGATGCGCAGGGCTATGAGCGGCTGGTGGATCTGATCAGCCGCGCCTATCTCGATGGCGAGGGCACAGGTCATGCGGTCAGCATTAGGAAATCCTGGCTGGAAGAGGGTGACAATAGTGGGCTGATCGTTCTGACGGGCGCATCTACCGGGCCTATCGATATGGCGCTGAGAGACGGTCATGCCGGTCTTGCCGCAAAACGGCTGTTGACCCTGAAAGACCTGTTTGGCGACCGTCTTTACGTCGAACTGCAGCGTCAGGGAAATTTTGACCGTGCGCATGAGCGCCGCGTGATCTCGCTTGCCTTCGAGCACGATCTGCCGCTGGTTGCCACCAACGAGGCTTTCTTTCCCTCGCGCGCCGATTATGAAGCGCATGATGCGCTGATGGCCGTTGCCCACAATGCCATCGTGTCTGATGACACGCGCTTTCGGTTGACGCCGGACCATTATCTGAAAAGCCGCGAAGAGATGATGGCGCTGTTTGCCGATATTCCCGAAGCGCTTGAAAACACGATCGAAATTGCGCAGCGCTGCTCCTATGTCCTGAAAAAACGCGGGCCGATTTTGCCACGTTTTACCGGTGCCAGCGACGACCCGGAGGAGGCAGAGCGCGCCGAGTCGCTCGAGCTTCGACGTCAGGCCGTCGAGGGGCTGGACCACCGACTGGCTTCGCTGGGAATGGCGCCGGGATATACAGAGCAGGAATATCGCGACAGGCTGGATTTTGAACTCGGCGTTATCGAGCGCATGAAGTTCCCCGGTTACTTCCTCATCGTTGCCGACTTCATCAAATGGGCAAAGCAGCAGGATATTCCCGTCGGTCCGGGCCGTGGTTCGGGTGCGGGCTCGCTGGTGGCTTACGCGCTGACCATTACCGATGTCGATCCGCTGCGTTTCTCGCTCCTGTTCGAGCGCTTCCTCAATCCGGAACGCGTCTCGATGCCCGACTTCGATATCGACTTCTGCCAGGATCGACGCGAAGAGGTTATCCGTTACGTCCAGCGTAAATACGGGCGCGAACAGGTGGCGCAGATCATTACCTTCGGTTCGTTGCAGGCCCGTGCGGCGTTGCGTGACGTAGGCCGCGTGCTCGAAATGCCCTATGGTCAGGTCGACAAGATCTGCAAGCTGGTGCCCAACAATCCGGCCAATCCCACGCCGCTTTCCAAAGCCATCGAGGAAGAGCCGCGGCTTCAGGAAGAGGCCGACAAGGAACCCGTCGTTGCCCGGCTTCTGGATATCGCCCAGAAGATCGAGGGGCTTTACCGCCACGCGTCGACGCACGCCGCCGGTATTGTCATCGGCGACCGCCCGCTGTCAAAGCTGGTGCCGATGTATCGAGACCCGCGCTCGGACATGCCCGTGACCCAGTTCAACATGAAATGGGTGGAAAGCGCAGGCCTCGTCAAATTCGACTTCCTCGGCCTCAAAACCCTGACGGTTCTCAAGGTCGCGGTGGATTTCGTTGCCAAGACGGGCGTGAAGGTGGATCTGGCGGCTATCCCGTTGGATGACCAGAAGACCTATGAGATGCTGTCGCGCGGTGAAACCATCGGCGTTTTCCAGGTGGAAAGTGCCGGTATGCGCAAGGCTCTCATTGGCATGAAGCCGGACTGTATCGAGGATATCATCGCGCTGGTGGCGCTTTATCGCCCGGGTCCGATGGAGAATATCCCGGTCTACAACGCCCGCAAACATGGCGAAGAGGAAATCGAGTCGATCCATCCGACCATCGATCATCTTCTCAAGGAAACGCAGGGTGTTATCGTTTATCAGGAACAGGTGATGCAGATCGCCCAGGTCCTGTCCGGCTATTCGCTGGGTGAAGCCGATCTTCTGCGCCGCGCCATGGGTAAGAAGATCAAGGAGGAGATGGACAAGCAGCGCGAGCGTTTCGTGGAAGGCGCGATGCGCAACTCCGTGTCCAAGGCCCAGTCCGATACGATTTTCGATCTTCTCGCCAAGTTCGCCAATTACGGCTTCAACAAATCCCACGCGGCGGCTTATGCCATCGTGTCCTACCAGACGGCCTATATGAAGGCCCATTTCCCGGTGGAGTTCCTCGCAGCGTCCATGACGCTGGATATGGCGAACACGGAAAAGCTCAATGATTTCCGTCAGGATGCCGGGCGGATGGGTATCGAGATCGTCGCGCCATCGGTGCAGACGTCACACCGCCGGTTCGAGCCGGGCGAAAACCGCATCTATTATTCGCTGGCTGCGCTGAAAGGCGTTGGCGAAGGCGCGGTCGATCACATTGTGGAAGTGCGTGGCGACCAGCCATTCGCAAGTCTCGAGGATTTCTGCCTGCGGATAGACCCCAAGCACGTCAACCGGCGCGTTCTGGAAAGTCTCATCAATGCCGGTGCTTTTGATTGCTTTGGCAAGGACCGGGCAGAGCTTATCGGCGGGCTGGATCGCATCATCGGCTATGCGCAGCTGGCGCAGAGCCGTCGCGTCAGCGGCCAGCATGACATGTTCGGCTCCGGCAGCGCGAGCGGCCCTGAAAAGCTGGTTCTGCCAGCCTATCAACCGTGGCTCGCATCGGAAAAGCTGCTGCGGGAATATCAGGTTCTCGGCTTTTACCTCACCGCGCATCCGCTCGATACCTACCGCGCCATTCTGGACAAGCTGCGTGTGCAGAACATCGCCGATTTTACCGCCTCGGTGAAACAGGGTGCGACCGCCGGCCGTCTCGCGGGCACGGTCACCGGCAAGCAGGAGCGCAAGACCAGAACCGGCAACAAGATGGGTATCGTGACCTTTTCCGATGCCTCCGGGCAGTACGAAGCGGTCCTGTTTTCCGAGGGACTCGGCCAATATCGCGATCTCCTTGAGGTCGGAAAATCGCTGGTTATCACGGTGCAGGCGGAAGAGCGTCCGGAAGGCATTGGTCTGCGCATCCAGACCGCTCAATCGCTGGAAGAAAAATCAGTGCAGATGCAGAAGGCGCTTCGGGTTTACCTGCGCGATTCCGGGCCGATGAAGACCTTGGCGCACCATCTCAACAAGGGAGACGGCTCGGTCTATTTTGTTCTGATTAAGGATGATGGTCAGAGGGAAATCGAGGTCGAACTACCCGGGAAATATCGCATCTCACCGGAAATCGGAGCAGCGTTCCGCTCCGCTTCCGGTGTAATCGATGTCGAGCTTATCTAGCTGGCCTGAAACTACAGACCGGCTTTAAAACAGGCTGTTTGCCGGATAGGCAAACGCGCCCTTGTCGGTAAAGCCGTGGCGCGACAGACAGGAGCGTAGCGCCGCGTTATAGTAGTAGGATGTGGTGTAGGGTGTGCCGCGTGGTGGTGTCGCGGCCTCCGCCGAGCACTTCATGACGGCGCGACCATAAACGTCGACAAGAATGGGATCGCTGACCACATCCGGTCCGGCATAGACGCTGTAATTTTTCGGTGATTCCGCTGCCGAAACGCAGGCCAATCCCAGAACTGCCGCAGCCAAATATCTGATTTTCATTTCCCGGCTCCCAAGCTTTGGTAAGAGCCATGTCAACGCGGAGGGTCGGAATTCCGTTCCCGCCGTCCAGTTGCCCGAGCCTGCCGCTGGCTTACAGAGAGCCGTCTCTCGTCAGTGTAATGAAATCGGTTCCCTGACCGGTTTCCAGCCCGTGGCTGAGGTCGGCAACGGTGATGGAGCTGCCGGTGGCAAGCTCCGCTTCCAGCCGGTCGCGGATGGTCTGCGGTATTTCGATCCGGTCGAGAACTGCCCGCAACTGGTCGGAGCCGCCCGGCGCCTCTGCAGTCTCGATTCCCAGCCGCCGGCGCGCTGCCGCTGGCAGGTGATTGTCCAGCGTCAGCCCGTTCCACTGAGCCTTACCGCTATCGTGGTCGATATCGATGACTTCGAAGAAGTGGGTGCCAAGAGCCACATGCGGGTCCTTGATATGGATTGGCGCTTCGAACAACGGCTTGAAGTCCCTGCGCACCATGATCTGGCCGTTCGGGGGCGCGTCGGCGCCGGTGGATGCATAGAGCGCGTCGATGAAATCGTCCGTCAGCAGTGGCCCGGTCGTCTTCATCTCTTTCCAGCGTTTGAAGCCATTGACGGCGCTGATTGTCATCTGGCCGATATAGCCATCCGCCGCGCCCGCATCGAAGCCGATGTTGGTGAGCAGATGCTGCACATCCATGATCTTTTCCCGGTCGCCGCGCCTGGTAATGAGAATGCGCAGAGGTGAGCGGTTTTTCTCGGCAACGGGCTTAGGCTTGACGGAACTGGTGGTCTCGTTGACGGCGACCTCGACCAACTTCAACGAGGCATCAAAACTTGCTGGGCGAAGCTCCACATCCGAAAGCATCAGCCCATCCTGCGACGTGTCCTTGGGCTGCAGCAGGGCAGGGTGATCCACCCGACGAAGCGAAACGGCCGCATCGGAAATGATGACGTGAACGCCGCGCCCGGTCTGCCCATACAGCGTCTTGGCGAATTTTGCAGGCAGACGGATACAGCCGTGCGAAGCCGGGTAATTCGGGACGTGGCCCTCGTGCAGCGCAATGCCGGACCATGTCAGCCGCTGCATGAAGGGCATGGGGGCTGCCGAATAGATGTTGGATTCGTGGTACTTACGCTTATCGAGAATGGAGAAGATGCCGCTTGGGGTCTCATGGCCTGCCTTGCCGGTCGACACAGATGATGTCGCAATAAGCGCGCCGTCTTCGTAGAGCGACAAAGTCTGCTCGCTCTTGGAGACCACGACCTGCAGGCTTCGCGCATCGTCGGCGAAAGCTGTCTGTGCAAAAACGGATGTCGAAAGGAGACAGGCTCCCAAAAAGGCACGCAACATCATGTCACTCCAACGCGATACAAGACATGCCATGATGAACGGCACGGGAGCCGCGACAAGGTTTGAAACCCTTCGCGAACTGTTCTGCTTCAGCCTATGGGATCAAATTTAAGGAAACTTTTAAATGTCATCACGACTATGTGTATCGCGCTATTTTTTAACGCCGAAGGTGTAGCCGGTTTCTACCGCACCCTTGCCAAATTTGTCTCGCAGCTTGTCCATGGCGGCTTCTGCCGCAGCGCGTCGCCCGGCGTGCCGGTCCACCAGGTCGGGCGGATCGGCAAGGGTAGGGTTACACAGGTCCGCCACGCCAATTCCGATCAGCCGGAAGCTCGTGCCATCCGTTTCCTTTTCCAGCAGGGAAATTCCAGTGCGGAAGATTCGGTCGGCAAGCTGTGTCGGATCTTCCAAACGCTTGTTGCGCGTGCGGGATTTGAAATCCGCGGTCTTCATCTTGAGAACGACGGTGTGGCCCGCAACCTCGTTCTTCTTCAGCCGCCATGCGACTTTTTCGGAGAGTGAGCGCAAGACGGGAACGAGATCCTCATAGCGAGAGATGTCGTTGAAAAAGGTCGTCTCGGAAGAGACGCTCTTGGCCGGGTCGTTGGTGTGGACATCGCGGTCATCAATCCCGCGCGAGAGCCGGAACAGGCGCTGACCCATCATGCCATAGCGGCGCATCAGGTCGGCTTCCTGCATATCCTGCAACTGGGAAATGACACGGATGCCATCGGCCTCCAGCGTTGCCGCAAAGGCTTTGCCCACGCCCCAGATGGTTGTCACCGGTCGGGGACCGAGAAAGCTCACGGCTTCCTTTTCGCCGATGACCGAAAAGCCGCGTGGTTTTCTAAGGTCGGAAGCCACCTTCGCCAGGAACTTGCAGTAGGAAAGGCCGACCGAAACAGTAATGCCGATTTCCTTCTCGACCCGTCGCGCAAAAGCGGCAAGAACCCGCGCTGGCGGGTCATGGTGCAGCCGCTCGGTGCCGGAGAGATCGAGAAAGGCCTCGTCTATGGAAATGGGCTGCACCAGTGGTGTCAGGTCCTGCATCATCAGGCGGATTTCGCGTCCCACCTTGACGTATTTCTCCATGTTCGGCTTCACCACCACGGCCTGCGGACAGGCCTCCAGCGCCTTGAACATCGGCATGGCGGAGCGGACACCGTGAATGCGGGCAATGTAGCAGGCGGTCGAGACAACGCCGCGCTTGCCGCCGCCGATGATGACGGGCTTGTCGGCGAGATCGGGATTATCCCGCTTCTCCACTGCGGCGTAAAACGCATCACAATCGATATGGGCGATCGGCAGATCGTAGAGTTCGTCGTGATAGACGAGGCGAGGGCTGCCGCAGGTGCGGCAACGTCTCAATCCCTCCGGCTGGCCAGCCAGACAGTCACGGCAAAAACCGGGATCGTAATGCGAGAGTGCAGGGGCCATGGCTCAGAAACAAAAAGAGAACATTCTGCACCATAATATGATATGAGAGACACCTCAATAGAGGACGACTCACACTCAATATTCGCCAGAACTCAAACCCGGTCCGGAGAAATGGTGCCATGCAGCTTGTACGTCTTCCGGCCTGGTTCCGGTCGCTTCGCAAAAGGCGAGCAGGTCGGGTTCGTGGCTCATGAGAAAATCGGTGAGCGCGGCAAGAAAGCCAGTATCATTGACGGCCTGGCGCAACATGTTGGGCTGCACCCCCGTCAGTGCTAGAAAACGGGCAAGCATATCCGGTTCACCGGCAAGCCAGCCAAGTATGGCGACCGCCGTTTCATGCGGATCCTTCACTGGCTGCCTGTCATTTTTTTTATCACGCAACATTTGTTTACCGCAGTTACCTATTTCTCAACCAAATCTCACTAGCGTAACGCGTTGGGGGATAATGGAATCGGTTCTCTGGCACACTATATGCCTATGAAATGGTTTCAAAGCGAAACAAGGACTCATCCCATGCCTAAACAGGTCATGATAGTTGAAGACAACGAGCTGAACATGAAGCTCTTTCGCGACCTGATCGAGGCGTCTGGCTATACAACCATCCAGACCCGCAATGGCATGGAAGCACTGGACCTGGCCCGCAAGCATCGCCCCGATCTTATTTTGATGGATATTCAGCTGCCTGAGGTCTCCGGCCTCGAAGTTACCAAGTGGCTCAAGGAAGACGACGAACTTCATGTCATTCCCGTCATTGCTGTGACGGCATTTGCGATGAAGGGTGACGAGGAACGCATTCGCCAGGGCGGTTGCGAGGCCTATGTTTCCAAACCGATTTCCGTACCAAAATTCATAGAAACAATTAAAACTTATCTTGGCGATGCATAGGGCAAAGGCAGGCGAATGACTGCGAGAATTCTGGTCGTTGATGACATCCCTGCAAATGTGAAGCTTCTCGAAGCCAGGCTTTCGGCCGAGTATTTCGATGTGCTGTGCGCAGAGGACGGAAAGACCGCGCTTGCCATATGTGGCAAGGAGCAGGTGGATATCGTCCTGCTGGACGTGATGATGCCTGATATGGACGGGTTCGAAGTCTGCGAGCGATTGAAGGCCGATCCGAAGACCGCCCACATTCCCGTCGTCATGGTCACGGCACTGGATCAGCCCTCCGACCGAGTGCGGGGCCTGAAAGCAGGCGCGGATGATTTTCTGACCAAGCCGGTCAACGACCTGCAGCTTATTTCGCGCGTGAAAAGCCTAGTGCGCCTCAAGACCATGAGCGACGAGCTGCGGATGCGCGCCGAAACGGCATCGACGATTGGCGTCGGTGAACCGATCGTGGAAGGCGCGCAGATTGCGCTTCCTGGCCGCGTGCTGCTTGTGGACGGTCGTCCAAGCTCGCAGGAGCGCATCATCAAGGCGTTGAAGCCGGTAGCGGATATCACGGCACTTGCGGATCCCGCCAATGCGCTGTTTGAAGCTGCGGAAAATGACTATGAGATGGTCATCGTCAACTCGAACTTCGACAACTTCGATCCGCTGCGGCTTTGTTCGCAGCTGCGTTCGCTTGAACGCACGCGGTTCCTTCCGCTGCTTCTGGTTACCGAACAGGGTGACGAAGCCATGATCGTGCGCGCGCTGGAGCTTGGCGTGAACGACTATATCGTGCGCCCCATCGATCCTAACGAGCTGGTTGCCCGTACGCTAACCCAGATCAAGCGCAAGCGCTACAACAACCGCCTGCGGGAAAATCTCAATCTCACCATCGAAATGGCCGTGATTGACGACCTGACGGGCCTCAACAATCGCCGCTATCTCGACAATCATCTCAAGATACTGTTCGACCGCGCAGCCGCACGCCAGAGAGCGCTATCCATCTGCATGACCGACATTGACCGGTTCAAGCAGGTCAACGATACCTATGGCCATGATGCCGGTGACGAGGTGCTGAGGGAATTTGCAAGCCGTATCCGCTCCACCGTGCGCGGCGCGGATCTGGCGTGCCGCTATGGCGGAGAAGAGTTTGTCGTCGTCATGCCGGACACCCCGGTGGAATTGGCGGCAGCCGTGGCCGAGCGCTTGCGTTCAATCGTGGAAGATCGGCCCTTTGTCCTTCGGTCTGGCAGGGAGCTGCACATCACCGCGTCCTTAGGCATCGCCTCCAATTCGCCAAGCGTGGAAACGCCGGAGCAGCTGATGCGACAGGCGGACATGGCTTTGTATGAAGCCAAGAATGCTGGCCGCAACCGTGTCGTCGCATCGGCCGCCTAGGCCGGCTTTCCTGACAAACTGCCCTGCCACAGCTTGCCGCCTCCATCCGGCCAGGCCGATATCGCATTTGTGATCTGTCAAGATTGGAAGAATAATTCCCGATACTGCGCGGCCTGCTGCGATGGCGGAGAAATTCGTCGGGATATTTCTATAGTTAAAAGCCCGTTGACGCCTGTCATACTCGATGACGCCGTCTCTGAAACTTGATGGCAACCACAGGTCGTCAAGTAGATTAGAAATTATTATTTTATAATAACAATCAAAACCCTTCAAAACTAAGGGGCTAATTGTGTATTGTTTTGGCGTATTTTAGTTATTCCTCTGTCCCAAGGCTGGATATTTAACCATATTTCGCGGTGAACTCGGTTCTGCATTAATAATTTGTTGATTTTCTTCACTTGATACGCGACACTTACTTTCAGAATACAACTTCTGCACTTGTCACACTTTAAGTGGGACAACCTGCCAGAAAGGTACTAGACGGCTCGTCTTCCAGATGGAGGGCCAGTCCTTCGAATACCCCATGGTGCTCAGGTCCGCCGCATCTCCTGGGTCTTGGGGTGGTCGACCGGCGACGCTAATGAACGGTTCCTCGTGCTGTCCTAGCTGTCCCGGTCGACCCACTTTTCTAGTCCGCCAACCGGCGCTGCATTCACACCCTCAATCATCATCATTCTTTGCCCCCGCGATTTCACTTGCGACGTAAGCTGGCGAAGAAAGCTGGAATCTCGCGAAAGCCTCAAAACAAAAAACGCGCCACAAGGGCGCGTTTCTGTGCATGGGATGCAAAGGAAATTACTTGATCTTCGTTTCCTTGAATTCAACGTGCTTGCGTACGACCGGGTCGTACTTCGTCTTCGTCATCTTGTCCGTGAATGTACGGCTGTTCTTGGTGGTGACGTAGAAAGTACCGGTGTCGGCCGTCGACAGCAGCTTGATCTTGATTGTTGTAGCTTTCGCCATGGTCGTCCTGCCTTTAACAAATAGTGAAGCCGCGGAGCTGTGTGGCTCCGGCTAAATCTGGCGCGAAACTACGGATCGCGCCTGAAAAGTCAAGTCCGATTTGATCCGAAAACCGAACGCGCAATGGAAAGAACCACATAGAGGGCGAAAAACATGGCCAAAGCCCAGGCAAAGCCGTCTGTGCCGAGGAAATCCATGGAAATACCCACCGTTTGCGGCCCTGCAATCGTGCCCACCGCGTAGCAGAAAATGAAAGCTGCATTGGCGGCAACCAAGTCTGAACCGACGAGTCGCGAGCCGAGATGCGTCAATCCCACCGTATACATGCCGGACACGCAGCCACCCCAGAGCAGCAGCAGCGATGACAGCAGCACCCAGCTATCCACCAGCAAGGGCAGCGCAAGCGTGCCGATGACGCCCGTCAGCGCCATGAGGCCCAGAAGGATGCGCCGGTCCTTGATCCGGTCTGACAGCATCCCGATGGGGATCTGAAATGCCATGTTGCCGATGGCCATGACCGTCAGCAGCAATGCGGCCTGCGATTCGGTGAAGCCTTCGCGCGTTGCATAGATGGGAAAAAGAGACAGCCCGCCAGCCTGCACGGAGCCGTAGACGAAGGCCGCGGCTGAAGCCATTGGCACGAGCCAGATATAGCGCACGAAATGGTGGTTGGGCTTCTCGTCGAGATCAGGGCTTTCGTGCCGTGCCAGAAAGATGGGTATGGCCGCCAGCAGGATGATTGCCGAGCCAATCAGGAAGGGGGTGATCCCCTCGCTGCCGATGGCCGAAAACAGAAGCGGGCCACCCGCAAATCCCACGGCCATGCCTGTCGCATACATGCCCAGCACCAGGCCCCGACGCTTGGGAGGTGCTGCCGCATTGATCCAGAATTCGGAGAGGATGAACAGCATGGTCGTGGCGCCATGGAAGACGATTCTCAAGGGAAACCACATCCAGAAGGCTTCGGCGAAATAAAAGCCGAGCGCGCTGATCGCGGATATGACGACGGCTGTCATCATCGTGCGCGCCACGCCGAATTCATGTGCCAGACGGCTGGTGATAGGCGCGGCGATCATGGCTGCCACACCCGCCATGGCGGTGTTGAGACCGATCATGCTGGATGAGATGCCACGCTTCTCAAGAATGATGCTAAGCAGCGGCAGGCCAAGCCCGATGGCTATACCGACGGCGCTGATTGCGGAGATGGCGGCGATGAGCGAGGGCCAGTGAATATCGTCGGCGTCGCAATTCGGATGGGGCATGGAGACCTTTATAAAAAGCCACGAATGAAACTGCCACGACGCTCAAAATATTGTCGCACCGGGCTTTCGAGTTGTATGGAGGGATCACCTATCATGAACTTTGTGACATCTTCGAGAACCATGCGTGTAATGGGTGCCATGTTCACACCGGATGCGGTCTCGATGTCAAGCCATGCAAGGTCTTCCAGCTCTTCCGAGGCCATCGCATCAGCCGGGTTTATGCCGGCCTCGTCGGTAAAGCAGCAGAAGAAACGGGTATCGAACCGCCGCACCCTGCCGGGCGGCGTGATCGCGCGGGCGACGAACCGCAGGGAGGCCAGATCAGGCCGGTCCTGTTCCTGTCCATCCTTGCGAAACCGCAGGCCGGTTTCCTCCTGCAGCTCCCGCAGCGCAGCTAGGGCAAGCGCGCGTGCGCCCGTTTCGCTCAGCGGACGCGATGTAGCCCGCAAAAGATTGCTCATCACGGTCGGATGCAAATCCGCACCATAGGGCAGGGTGCGGTCTGAAGGGTCTCGCCTGCCGCCGGGAAAAACATAGACATCGGGCATGAAGACATGCGCACTCGACCGTTTTCCCATCAGCACACGAAGGTCGGAGGTCGAACGGTCGAAGATCAGGATCGATGCGGCGTCCTTCGGACGCAGGTAAGGGGATTTTCCCGCAGGACTATCGGATGACACTTGTGTTCTGCCAGTTCAGTGGGACGATCCGTCGATCTGCTTTTTCTCAGGCTCATTCCCGAAGCCGTGCATTCTCAAGGCCCATTGCAGGCCGATGACACCGCCTTTGATCGGCTGGATCGTCAAGAGCGCAACCAGGATCGTAATCGGCACCCAGATGGCAAAATGGACCCACATCGGCACGATAAACACGGTGTCGGTCATCATGAAGCCGCCCACGGCAACGTGGCCGAGGATCATGATGGAGATGTATGGTGGCAGATCGTCGGAGCGCTGGTGGTGCATGTCTTCGCCACAGGCAGCGCAGGCGTCCACCGGCTTCAGCCAGGCACGGAAAAGGCGACCACTGCCGCAGGCCGGACAGCGGCTGAGAATGCCGCGCATGATCGAGCGGCCGAGCGGACGTTCTTCCGGTTTTCCACCATACTGCACTGTCTCTGTCGTCGTCATGGGTTTGTCCTTAAATGCCTTTTGGCAGTTATCTGCGTCTTCGCGGCGGTCTTGTCCCTGGCGTCGGCCCGCTGCGCCGTGTGGTCTTGTGGAAGGAGCGTGTCGCGGTCGGCATCTTCTTGCCGTCGCTCAAAATCTCGAACCTCAAGGCCCCGGCCAGCGGCACGGCCTCTGCCAGACGTACCTTCACCGTGTCACCAAGCTGGTAACCAAGTCCGGTTTTTTCACCTGTCAGGGCCTGATGGGCCTCGTCATAGATGTAATAGTCCGTCCCCAGGGTAGATATAGGGACGAATCCGTCAGCACCAAACTGTGGCAGCGCGACAAAAAGTCCCGCCTTGGTGACACCGCCTACGCGACCTTCGAACTCCTCGCCCACGCGCTGCGAGAGGTGGTGGGCAATCAGACGGTTGACGGTATCACGTTCGGCTGCCATGGCGCGCCGCTCGAAGGTGGAGATTTCCGCCGCGATATTCTCAAGCGTGGCCTCTTCCTGTGGCGTGATGCCGCCTTCGCCGAAGCCGAGCGAACCGACCAGTGCGCGGTGTACAATGAGGTCGGCGTAACGGCGGATCGGCGAGGTGAAATGCGCGTATTTCATCAGGTTCAGCCCGAAGTGGCCGATATTCTCAGGGCTGTAGATGGCCTGGCTCTGGGAGCGAAGGACCATCTCGTTGACCATGATCTGATGCGGCGTATCCAGCGCGCGCGCCAGAATACCGTTGAAGGAATTGGCGCGAACCTGCCCACCCTTGACCAGCGAAAAGCCGATCGTGTTCAGAAACTCGCGCAACACTTCCTGCTTTGCAATCGTCGGCGCATCATGGACGCGGTAGACCAGCCGCTGCTTTTTCACTTCCAGTGTTTCGGCAGCGCAGACATTGGCCTGAATCATCATCTCTTCGATCAGCTTGTGGGCGTCGAGACGATCGGGAATATGCACGCGGTCCACCGTGCCATCGGCCTTGAGGATGATCTTGCGTTCCGGCATGTCCAGCTCAAGTGGCTGGCGACGGTCGCGACCGATCTTCATCACTTCGTAGGCGTGCCACAGCGGCTTCAGGATAGGCTCCAGCATAGGGCCGGTCTTGTCGTCGGGATTGCCGTCGATGGCGGCCTGCGCCTGCTGGTAGGAGAGCTTGGCTGCGCTCTTCATCATGATGCGGTGGAAGGTGTGGCTGGCCTTGCGGCCTTCCTTGGAAAACACCATCCGTACGGCGAGCGCGGGGCGGTCGACGCCTTCCTTCAGGGAGCAGAGATCGTTGGAAATCCGCTCCGGCAGCATCGGCACGACGCGGTCAGGGAAATAGACCGAATTGCCGCGCTTCAGTGCCTCGCGGTCCAGCGCAGTGCCGGAACGCACATACCAGGATACATCGGCAATGGCGACGGTGACGATAACGCCATCCGGATTATCGGGCGAGGGGTCCAGTTCGGCATAGACGGCGTCGTCATGGTCCTTGGCATCCGCCGGATCGATGGTGATGAGCGGCAGCTTGCGCCAGTCTTCCCGGTGCGACATCGTCGCGGGCTTGGCCTCATCGGCTGCCGCCAGAACGTCCTGCGGGAAGATGTGCGGAATGCCATGGGCGTGAATGGCAATCATCGAGATCGCCTTTTCAGACGCCACGGAACCGACGACAGAGAGGACCTTGGCACGCGGCAGGCCATAACGGCCGCTGTTGCGGGAGGTTTCGACCTCGACCAGGTCGCCGTCCTTGGCATCGCCCACGCCATCGGGATCGATGACCATTTCATCGCCGCGACGCTCGATCGGCATCAGGCGTCCGCCACCACCGGGTGTTTCCTTGAAGACGCCCAAGGACGCGCCCTGACGGCGATCGATCAGCTTGATGATGCGGGCGGTATAGGGCGGTCCGGCAACTTCCTTGGATGGGAAGATCTTGGCCAGCACACGTTCGCCAATGCCGCCGACCGGCGTCTTGCCCTTGTGACGATCTGCCGAAGACTGGCGGATCGAGACAGCAGGCGCCGCGCCCTGATCTTCCGGCCATTCGGCTGGCCGTCCAATCAACCCGCCATCCTTGTCGCGGGTGGTGATATCGAGCACGGTAACCGGCGGAAGTCCGCCCGGTCGCATCAGCGACTTGCGGCTCTTGTGCAGCATACCGTCGGTTTCCAGCTCTTTCAGCAGAGCCTTCAGCACGATGCGGGCCTCACCCTTCAGCCCGAAAGCCTTGGCAATTTCCCGCTTGGAAGCCTGATCGGGATGCTCGGCAATGAATTTCAGCAGCACGTCGCGGGGAGGAACCTCGCCGTGAATGATGCCTTGAGATTCCAGAACTTTTTTCCCGCGTCCGGTTCGGCCGAAGCCATCTCCCGCAGAACCGGGTGTTTTACGCGGTGCTTTGCTCAAGATTCTGCTTTCTTTGCTTTTGGTGCCGCCTTGGGTTTGGCAGCAGCTTTTGGTTTCGCAGCCGTTTTGCTCTTTGCAGCTGCCTTCGGCTTGGCCTTGGTCTTCGTTTCGCCATCGGCGGCATCCGCCTTGGCGGCCTTTTTCGGTGCTGCCGCCTTCTTGGCCTTCACAGGCTTGCCATTGGCGCCCGTTCCGGTCTTGGCAATCCGTTCGGCAATCAGCACAAGCGCCTCTTCAAGCGTCACCGTGTCGGGTGCCTGCGCCTTTGGAATGGTGGCGTTGACCTTGCCCCAGTTGACGTAAGGGCCGTATTTGCCGTCGCGAACCGTAATCGCACCGCCGTCCGGATGGTCGCCCAGTTCCTTCAGCGCCGCTGGTGTGGAAGAACGCCCACGGCCCGGTGCTGCCTTCTTCTCGGCAATCACGGTCACGGCGCGGTTAAGCCCGATGGAGAAAACGTCCTCAATGCTTTCCAGGTTGGCATAGCCACCGTCATGCATCAGGAACGGTCCGTAGCGGCCAAGGCCCGCGGAAATCATCTTGCCCGTTTCGGGGTGCTTGCCGATATCGCGCGGCAGGTTGATGAGTGCCAGTGCCTTTTCGTGGTCGATATCCTCGGGCTTCCAGCCCTTTGGCAGCGAGGAGCGCTTGGCTTCCTTGCCTTCGCCGCGCTGGATATAGGGTCCGAAACGGCCGGAACGCAAGGTCAGCTCTTCGCCCGTGTGGGGGTCTGCACCCAGCGCCTTGGGTTCGTTGATCGCAGCGGCTTCAGCCTCTGCGCCATCCGAATTCAGCTGCCGCGTATAGTTGCATTCTGGGTAGTTGGAGCAGCCGACGAAGGCGCCGTATTTGCCAAGCTTCAGCGAAAGGTTGCCGGTGCCGCAAACCTGACAGATGCGCGGGTCTGAGCCATCTTCGCGCTTGGGGAAGACCAGCGGCGCCAGAACTTCGTTCAGTGCATCCAGTACGTTGGTAACGCGCAGTTCCTTGGTGTCTTCGATCTGGGCGAAGAAATCCTTCCAGAAATCGCGAAGGACCTGCTTCCAGTCCAGCTCGCCAGCCGAGATGCGGTCGAGCTTTTCTTCCAGATCGGCCGTGAAGTCGTATTCCACATATTTCGTGAAGAAGCTTTCGAGGAAAGCCGTCACCAGCCGCCCGCGTGAATGCGGCACGAGCTTGCGCTTGTCGACAATGATATATTCGCGGTCACTCAGCGTCTTCAGCGTTGCTGCATAGGTGGAAGGACGGCCAATGCCGAGCTCTTCCATCTTCTTGATCAGCGATGCTTCGGAATAGCGCGGTGGCGGCTCGGTGAAGTGCTGGCTTGCGTTGATCTTCTGCTTGGCAAGATCGTCATTTGCGTTGATCTGCGGCAGACGTCCGCCGTCTTCGCTGTCGTCGCTCTGCTCGCCATCTTCCTTCTGATCGGTATAGGCGGCGATGAAGCCGTCGAAGCGGATGACAGAGCCGACAGCGCGAAGCCCAGCCTTCTCGCCCTTGTTCTCAGCCAGGATTTCGACAGTGGTCCGCTCGATTTCGGCAGATGCCATCTGGCTGGCGATGCCGCGCTTCCAGACCAGCTCGTACAAGCGCAACTGGTCGGCATCGAGATACTTCTTTACCTGATCGGGCGTGCGGCTGAAATCGGTTGGGCGAATGGCTTCGTGCGCTTCCTGTGCGTTCTTGGCCTTGGTCGAATAGAACCGCGCCTTTTCAGGCACATATCTGTCGCCAAACTGGTCGCCAATGGCGCGACGGGCGGCCTCTATGGCTTCAGGTGCCATCTGCACGCCGTCGGTACGCATATAGGTAATGAGACCCACGGTCTCGCCGCCGATGTCGATCCCTTCGTAAAGCTTCTGTGCCACCTGCATGGTGCGCGACGCCGAAAAGCCCATGCGGGATGAGGCCGCCTGCTGCAGCGTGGAGGTGGTGAAGGGAGGGCCGGGGTTGCGCTTGACTGGCTTTGCCTCAACCGTATCGACGCTGTAGGTCGCACCTTCCAGCAGGGTCTTGAGGCGGTTTGCGTCGTCGCCGGTCTTGATCGCACGGGCCTGAAGGCGCTTGCCATCGGCAGACACGAGTCTCGCTTCGAAGTCATCGCCGCGCGGCGTCTTCAACAGGGCCGAGATGTTCCAGTATTCCTCGGAAACGAAACGTTCGATTTCCGATTCCCGATCGCAGACCAACCGCAGCGACACGGACTGCACGCGGCCAGCAGAGCGGGAGCCGGGCAGCTTGCGCCAGAGAACCGGCGAAAGATTGAAGCCGACGAGATAGTCCAGCGCCCGGCGTGCGAGATAGGCATCCACCAGGGGAATGTCGATGTCACGCGGATCGGCCATTGCATCCAGAACGGCCTTCTTGGTGATGGCGTTGAACACGACGCGCTTTACCGGCTTGTCGCCCAGCACCTTCTTCTTTTTCAAGAGGTCGAGAACATGCCAGGAAATCGCTTCACCTTCGCGATCAGGGTCGGTTGCGAGAAACAGGCCGTCGGAGGCTTTTACGGCGTCGGCAATTTCCTTCATGCGCTTCTGCGAGGCCGGATCGACTTCCCAGGACATTGCAAAGTCCTCGTCGGGAAGCACGGACCCATCTTTCGCGGGCAGATCGCGAACGTGGCCGAACGATGCAAGCACCTTGTAGCCGGGGCCAAGATACTTGTTGATCGTCTTGGCTTTTGCCGGTGATTCTACGACGACGACATTCATATTTTCTTCTTTCGGAACTTGCCCGTTAAACATGCCCTGCGATTTTCGATCTGCGAAAGGGCGCCCTTTATTTCGACATGGACAGGTAATGCGTTTGGGTCAAGAGGCAAGTGGCGTTTTTCTGCCATAACATCCAGATGCAACCTATCGGGGACGCAATTCTCATTTGCAATTATAGATAAACAAGCTATGGTTGCCCCATTGAAGTGATACGCCTTTTTGAGTGTCGCCATTATTCAGGTTTAATTGAGGTTACCATTGTCGTGAGTGCACAAGACAGCAACCAGAGCAAGGATCTACAGACATCTGAAAGTCTCGCCTATATCAGGCAAATTCTCGCTGAGCTGCGCTTTGTTGCGGAGCGCGAGGGTGCGGAGATGTTATGTTACCTGATAGAAATGGCCTATATTGAGGCCACCGATATCCAGACAGGTCGGCGCAAACTCTCAGCCGGCCATAATAAGCGAAACTCGCCCCGAGGAATGCCGATTTAGTCGGCCCGCGATGTCGAGCTCCAACAGCACGAGATAGACAGTTGCTGCTGGAAGTCCGGTGTGGCGAATAATGTCGTCCGTTTCCACGGGCGAGGGCCCAAGGGCGGAAGCAATGATGCTGCGATCGTCGTCACCCGGTGGCGATATCTCGACATCGTCGCGGCCTTCCTTGGCAATGTGCTGAATGGGCAGGGTGGGCTCCATCATTGGTCGCAGGGCATCGAGAATATCCCTGGCTTCCGTTACCAGCATGGCACCGTCCTTGATCAGGCGGTTGGTGCCGTGGCAACGCGCGTCCAGCGGAGATCCGGGAACAGCAAAGACCAGCCGTCCGAATTCGCCGGCCAGACGTGCCGTGATCAAAGAGCCGGAGCGATCCGCCGCTTCAACAATGAGAACGCCCATGGATACGCCCGCGATCAACCGGTTTCGACGGGGAAAATCGCGCGCGCGCGGCTCCCAGCCGAAGGGCATTTCGCTGATGGTTGCGCCGCCATTGGCGTAGATATCGTCCAGCAGCCGCAGGTTTTCAGGCGGGTAGGGCTTGTCCAGCCCGCCGGCGAGCATGGCAACGGTGCCGGTGGAGAGGCTGGCGGCGTGGGCTGCCGCATCTATGCCTCTGGCAAGGCCCGAAGCTATGGTGTACCCGGCCTGACCGCACTGCCGCGCCAGCATGGCGGCGAATTTCGCGCCGTTGATGGAAGCGTTGCGTGAGCCGACAATTCCAAGGGAAGGGCGGATCGCGGGTGACGCCGAGCCCTTCATGGAGATGATCGGCGGCGCGCCGTCGATTTCACGCAGAGCAGGCGGATAATCCGGCTCACCAATCCCGACAAAGCGGGCGCCGAATTTTGCCGCGGCTTCGATTTCACGTTCGGCTTCGGCAGGAGAGGCGACGCGTGGGCTGCGGGCAGAGCCGCCACGCCGTGAGAGATCTGGCAATGCATCCAGCGCCTTTTCCGCGCTGCCGAAGTGGTTGATGAGTTCACGGAAGGTGACGGGACCGATGTTGTCGCTGCGGATCAGCCGCAACCATGCCACGCGCTGCCTGTCCGTCAGCGGGATGCCGCGTCTTGTCTCGCCTTCTGTCCCCATGTCTCGTCCCCCGAACCGGACGAGACGCCCCCGTCTCAGCCCTTCTTGCCGATCTTGCTTTCCGTTCCCGCAAGCAGGCGCTTGATGTTTTCCCGGTGCATGTACCAGGAAATGATGCTGAGAAGCGTCACCGCCAGCGCCGTCTTGTGCGGGCCTAATAGCCACATTGCAACCGGGATGACAAGCATTGCAACCAATGCGGACAGGGAGGAATATTTGGTAATAAAGGCGGTTGCCAGCCAGACTGCCGCGAAAGCCAGCATCATGATGGGCGCAATCCCCAAGAGGACGCCGATATAGACCGCAACGCCCTTGCCGCCCTTAAAGCCAAGCCACACTGGAAAGAGATGACCGAGGAAGGCAAAGAAACCTGCAACCAGTGAGGCCTCATAGCCCCACAGGGCGTTTGCGAGGAGAACGGCAGCTGTGCCCTTGAGAGCATCCAGCAGCAATGTTGCGGCGGCCAGCTTCTTGTTGCCGGTGCGCAGCACATTGGTCGCGCCGATGTTGCCCGAGCCGATCTTGCGGACGTCACCCAGCCCTGCGGCGCGGGTGAGGATCAGCCCGAATGGAATGGAGCCGAGCAGGTATCCCACCAGAGCCGCGAGCGCGAGCAGGGCGGGCGCAGTCTCCCAAACAGTCAATTCGGTCATGGAAAGGTCCCCTCAATCCAGTCTATTTGGTCTTATTGTGCGGAATGCACCAGCTTGCCCGCAACATAGGTTGCAACGGCGCGGCCGGTAAAGCGAGCATCTTCAAATGGTGTGTTCTTGGATCTGGAAACCAGATTTTTCTCGGAAACCAGCCACGGCTCATCAAGATCGATCAGCGTGATATCCGCCTTCGCGCCCACCTTCAGCGTTCCCGCGTCCAGCCCGAAAATCTGGGCGGGGCGGGTGGAGAGCGCATCGATGAGGCGCATCAGCGGCACCTGATCGCTGTGATACAGCCGAAGGGCCGCTGCAAGCATGGTTTCCAGACCAATCGCACCGCTTGCCGCATCCGAGAATGGCAGGCGCTTGGTGTCGACATCCTGCGGGTCGTGCGAGGAGACAATGATGTCGATCGTACCGTTCTTCAGAGCATCCACCATGGCCATGCGATCGTCTTCCGAGCGCAGCGGTGGGGAGAGCTTGAAGAAGGTGCGGTATTCGCCGATATCGTTTTCGTTCAGCGTCAGATGGTTGATGGAAATGCCGCAGGTGGCTTTTACGCCGCGCGATTTTGCGTGGGCAATCGCCTCGGCCGATTCCCGCACGGAAATCTTGGCGGCGTGGTAGTTGGCGCGGGTCAGCGCGGCGATGCGCAAATCCCGCTCCAGCGGAATGATTTCGGCTTCGCGGGGAATGCCTGAAAGCCCGAGCCAGCTTGCAAACAGGCCCTCATTCATATCGCCATGGCCGATATAGGGGTCACGGGTCTCAAGCGAAATCACCACGCCCAGTTCCCGCGCATAGGTCATCGCGCGGCGCAGCACGGCGGTGTCAGGCATGGCCTTGCGGCCATTGGTGAAGGCGACGGCACCGGCTTCGCGCAACATGCCGAATTCGGTCATTTCCTCGCCGCGCAGACCCTTTGTCAGCGCCGCTGCCGGATAGATATTGACCAGCGCCTTGTCGCGTGCGGTCTTTTTCACGAATTCCACCAGCGCGATATCATCTATGACAGGATCGGTATCCGGCATCACGATCATGCTGGTCACGCCACCGGCTGCCGCTGCGCGCGATGCGGATTCGATGGTTTCGCGGTGTTCCGCACCGGGCTCACCCACAAACACGCGGGCATCCACAAGACCGGGTGCTGCAACCACGCCGCGTCCGTCGCGCACTACAGCGCCTTCGGGTGCACCCTGATTCTGCGCGTCCTTGCCAGCAGCCAGGATCGTGCCGTCAGCGCCGATGATGATCGTGCCGACCTCATCCAGATTGCGGGAAGGATCAATGATGCGGACATTCTTGAGAACGGTTGCGGCGGTCATACGCGCTCTCCTTCATTTCTGGCATTGGGATTTTGCGAAAGAAGAAGGGTTTCCATAACGGCCATGCGCACGGCCACACCCATTTCCACCTGGCTTTCAATCACGCTCTGCGGGCCATCGGCCACTTCGGAGGCAATTTCGACGCCGCGGTTCATCGGGCCGGGGTGCATCACCAGCGCGTCTTCCTTGGCGGCTTTCAGCTTTTCGGCGTCCAGCCCGTAATAATGAAAATATTCGCGCACCGAAGGCACGAAGGAGCCGGACATGCGCTCACGCTGCAGGCGCAGCATCATCACCACGTCAGCGCCTTTAAGGCCTTCCTTCATGTCGTGGTAGACTTCCACGCTCATCTGGCCGATGCCTGATGGCAGAAGCGTTGGCGGCGCAACAACACGCACCCGCGCACCCATCTGGTTCAGGAGAATGATGTTGGAGCGGGCAACGCGTGAATGCAGCACGTCACCGCAGATCGCCACCGTCATGCCCGACAGCGTGCCCTTGGCGCGGCGGATGGTGAGTGCGTCCAGAAGCGCTTGTGTCGGGTGTTCGTGCTGGCCATCACCGGCATTGACCACCGAGCACGCCACCTTTTGCGCAAGAAGTGCCGCCGCACCAGCCGAGGAGTGGCGCACCACCAGCACGTCCGGGCGCATGGCGTTCAGCGTCATGGCCGTATCGATCAGCGTTTCGCCTTTCTTGACGGATGAATTGCCGACCGACATGTTCATCACGTCAGCGCCCAGCCGCTTGCCCGCCAGTTCGAAGGATGATTGCGTGCGCGTGGATGCTTCGAAGAACAGGTTGATCTGGGTCAGCCCGCGCAGGGTCGACGTCTTCTTCTCGCGCTGACGGCTTATTTTCACCGCCTCATCGGCCTTGTCGAGAAGAGTGGTGATATCCTGATGGGAAAGCCCCTTGATGCCAAGCAGGTGGCGGTGGGGATAATAGACCATGGAATATGTCCTCCGGGTCGCAATAGAGCATCTGGCAATGCTGCTCGCTTTAGTCACCGGGTCTATAAAGACAGGTGGCTTTGTCGGCAAGCATGGGATAAGCCGTGCCAGACCTAATACATGCAATAAAATGCGAATCCCGATATAGCCACGCGATGACGAATATGAACCGGAACGAAGAACAGCTTGCCGATTTGAACCAGCCCAGCCTCTGGTCCGGCATCAATGCCTACCGCTCAGACCCGTTGATCGTGGATTTGACCTCCAGTCTTTCGCGCCCGTTGCGTGATGAGTTCGATCAGATCGGACGCTATGTGACCTCTTCCGAGGCGCAGGAACTGGCGCGTATGGCCAATGTCAGCACGCCGAAGCTGCACACCCATGGGCCGCGCGGCGAGCGGCTGGATCAGGTGGAGTTTCACCCGGCCTGGCACGCGCTGATGCGCCGTTCCATGTCATCGGGTCTGCACAGCAGCGCCTGGGAAAATACGCCAGAAACGCGCGGCAACGAGCACAAGGCTCGCGCCACCAAATTCTATCTTACCTCGCAGCTTGAGGCGGGCCATCTGTGTCCGCTGACCATGACCCATGCGTCGGTCGCTGCGATGATGGCTTCGCCACGGGTGCAGAAGGAATGGGCGCCGAAAATCCTCTCGCGCAAATATGATTCGTCGCAAAAGCCCGCCATGCAGAAGACCGCCGTTACCATCGGCATGGGCATGACGGAAAAGCAGGGCGGCACGGATGTTCGCGCCAACCGCACCACGGCGGAACGCGTGGGCGAGGGCATCTATCGCCTGTCCGGCCACAAGTGGTTTCTGTCTGCGCCGATGAGCGATGGCTTCGTCATGCTGGCCCAGATGGGCGAAGGCATGGGCTGCTTCCTCGTTCCGCGTTTTCTGGAAGACGGCTCGGCCAACGGCCTGCATTTCCAGCGATTGAAAGACAAGCTCGGCAACCGCTCCAATGCCTCTGCCGAAGTCGAATTCTCCGACGCATTCGGCTATCTGCTGGGGGATCCCGGTGCCGGTATCCGCACCATCCTCGACATGGTGACGCTGACGCGGCTGGATTGCGCGCTGGCTTCGTCCGGCATGATGCGCGCCTCCTTGGCGGAAGCGGTTCACTTTGCCCGTGGCCGCAACGTCTTCGGCAAACCGCTGGTCAGCCAGCCGGTGATGACACGCGTTCTGGGCGATATGGCGCTGGATGTCGCCGCATCGACCGCGCTCTCGTTCCGCCTTGCGGCTGCATTCGACGCTGCCCGCAACAATCCGGCGGAAGCGGCCTATGCAAGGGTCATGACGCCCATCGTCAAATACTGGTGCTGCAAGATTGCGCCGGCACTGATCTATGAAGCCATGGAAAGCCTTGGCGGCAACGGATATGTCGAAGACCGCCCGATTGCGCGCCATTACCGCGAAGCCCCTGTCAACGCCATCTGGGAGGGCTCCGGCAACGTCATGGCGCTGGATGTGCTGCGCGTGCTTCAGCGCGGCAAGGATCTGTTCGATCTGGTTTTCGAAACGCTGGAACGGGATCTCGGTCCATCCGGCAAAAAGACCACCGAAGTGCTGCGCGCGGCAATCGCACTGTGCGAACGCGATGAAGGGGCTGCCCGTCTGCTTGTCGAACAGTTCGCGCTTGCCGCCGCCGCCGCAGAACTCTGCCGCATCGGTGCGGGCCGCATCGCAGACGCCTTTCTCGAAACCCGCCTGGCGGGCGGCTGGCGCCACACCTATGGCATGCTCGATAGCCGCTTCGACCCGACCTACATCATCGATTTGCTGTATCCGCCTGTGGCGTAATGGTAGAAATCCGTTTCTATTTTTCGCAGCACCATATGAATCAGGAAGACTTTCTCTTAAATAGTAAGACAGGTTTTGAGCAATTCGGAGAGTGACCTCGCATGAAGACCGTTACTATAATCGTGCGTGCCTTTTGGGATGAAGAAGCAGGTGTCTGGGTCGCCTCGAGTCACGATATCGATGGCCTGTCTGTTGAAGCCGAAACCGTGGAGCTGCTTGAAAAAAAGGCTCTGGCCGCGATTGCAGATCTGATCGAACTCAATGGTGTTGATTCCGATCTCCCAGAAATTCCCATTCACTTCATGGCTGAGCATCTCGCAAAAATTCCAAACCCGGCATTCTAAGCACCATGGCTGGCTTTCTGCGAGAGTTGAAATTCCTTTTGACAGAAGCTGGATGCTATTTTGTCAGGGCAGGCAAGGGTGATCATGAAATTTGGTTCAGCCCTTTGACAAACAGGCACTTCACGATCGACCATGGCACCAAGTCCCGCCACACTGCCAATGAGACGCTAAAGCAAGCGGGCCTTCCAAAAGCATTCTGATGGATGCGACAATTTCATCCACAGCTACCTTCGCGTCATCGCGGTGCCGCGCATTGCTCGGAAATTAACCCTTTGCTAACTCCTTTGGTCACGTCACCACTTGGAGAATCGCCTGATATGCTGGCCATCGATGGCAATGTTGCCCTGACTGCGTCATCGACGCCGGAAAAGCGCGTCAAGGATCGCGCCGCCACCGAAAAGGCCATCTTCGCAGCGGCCAAAAGCCTGTTGGCGGAAGAAGGGTTTCAGGGCTTCGGCATCAATGCCGTGGCGCGCAGGGCCGGGTGCGACAAGCAACTGATCTATCGCTATTTCGGCGGTCTTGAGGGTCTGGTCGCAGCCATCGGCGCGGATCTCGGTTCGTGGGTCAAGGAGCGCATTCCCGAGGATACGGGCGGCATGTTTCTGCTCACCTACGGCGATCTCATGGAGCGTCTTGCGATCTATTACATCGAGGCGCTGCGCAGCGATCCGCTGGTGTGCAAGATCATTGCCTGGGAAGTGTCGGAGAACACGCCGCAGGTCAAGCAATTGGCCGATGCCAGGGCAAAGGCGCTTGCCAAATGGCTGGATCGAATGCGCGGATCGCTACAAGCCCCGAAAAACGTCGATACAGCCGCCGTCAATGCCGTCATCTTCGCCGCCATCCAGCATCTTGTCATCGCGGGGGGCACCAATGGCCAGTTTGCCGGCGTTGCGCTGAAAAACGAGAAGGATTGGGACAAGATTGGAACGGCGGTGAAGCGGATCGTGCGCGGCGTTTACGGCTGATCAATTAATATTAGAAAATACGAATATTAAGGGAGCCAACCGGCACCCCTTGGCGTTCTGCACCTTACACAATGACTTTTCCACAGCCCTCGGGCATTCGTTAACCATAACAGCAAGTTCCGTTTGCCCAGGAGGACGGCCGGGATCATTGTGTTAAGAAATTGTTAACCATGCGTCTGTGGACGTGTGAAAAGGAACCGCCGTGACCCGCTGGATATCCTTGATCGTCATGATGACGTTCTTCGCAATGCTGCCGTTGGACATCGATGCGCCAACGGTCAATCTGTGCCTCATGGCCTGCCTGCGTTGGGCTGTTCTGGCTGCCGTTCCCGCTGCCGGCTTTCAACGGGAGCAGCTCGCATGAAGTGGTTTCTCATCCTCTGGGCAGGCCCGATTGTTCTTCTCGGCAGCTGGTACAGCCTTTCCTACAACGACATGAGCTTCGGCATTTTCATGCTCACCCGGCAGGCGCATGACCTCGTTTTCCAGATTTACGGAAATGTGCTCGGCATTCCGCCAGAGACTATCCCGCCGCTGGTTGCCCGCGCCATTGTGGTGGATAGTCTGATCGTGTTTGCACTCATCGGCTTTCGCAAGCGCAAGTCGCTTGTCGCCTGGTGGCGCGGCAATCAGTCTTCGAAGACATCAGGTACTCTGCCAAGCGCGGAAAGCCTGTCCAGGGCTCCCTGAAGAATGAAGCTGGCGGCGGCGGAATCGATCCGCTCCGCGCGCTTGGCACGAGACACATCCATTTCCAGAAGCGCGCGTTCAGCGGCAACAGTCGAAAGCCGCTCATCCCAGTAGACGAAAGGCAGATCGGTCTTTTCGCTCATGGCACGCACGAAGGCGCGTGTTGCCTGCACGCGCGGCCCGGAGGAACCGTCCATATTCATGGGCAGACCGATGATGAAGGCCGCTACTTTTTCCTTCTGGGCAAATTCCAGCAGAACCTGCGCATCCTGCGTGAATTTCACACGCTTGATGACGGGGCGAGGGGTCGCGAAGCGTCTCGATAGATCGGACATGGCAAGGCCGATCGTCTTGGTGCCGAGGTCCAGCCCTGCAATGGCCTGTCCGGCCTGAAGAAAAGCTGGAAGTTCTTCGATCGTCAGCGTCGCCATGGGGCTCGTCTCAGCGTTTACGAACAAATTCCGTGCGCAGCACGAGGCCCTTGATGGCATCGTGGCGGCAATCGATTTCTTCGGGATTGTCTGTCAGGCGAATGGATTTTATGACGGTGCCCTGCTTCAGGGTCGTTCCAGCGCCCTTGACCTTCAAGTCCTTGATCAGCGTTACCGAATCGCCGTCCACAAGCAGCGTGCCGCTGGCGTCGCGCACTTCATTTGCCTTTGCGGCCTGGGCTGCAACTTCCGATGCGGGGCGCCATTCACCCGTGGCTTCGTCATACACATATTCGTCGTCATCTGTTGCCATGGTGCTGTGTCCAAATATTTGAGGCTGCCGGTTGTCTGGCCCGTCCTATGTCATAATATATCTTCAATACAAAGGAGAACTTCATGAAACTTACCTGGCTTGGCCATTCCGCGTTTCGGCTTGAAACCGGCAAGGCAAAAATCCTCATCGACCCGTTTTTCACCGGAAATCCCGGCTTTGCCGGTCAGGATGCCAAGGACGCCGCCAGCGGCATTACCCACATTCTTCTCACCCATGGTCACGGCGACCACGTGGGCGATACCATCCAGCTGGCAAAAGACACTGGCGCAACAGTTCTGGCCAATGCCGATCTCGCGGCATGGCTCGGCTCCAAGGGCGTTTCGAAGCTGGAAATGGGCAATACCGGCGGCACGGTCACCTTTGATGGCTTTTCGGCCACCTTCACCAACGCACTTCATTCCTCCGCCCAGATTACCGAAGACGGCGTTTCCCATGCGCTTGGTAATGCTAACGGCCTGATGCTGCATTTCGAGGATGGCCCGACCGTTTTCCACATGGGCGATACGGATATCTTCTCGGACATGGCTCTCATCAATGAGCTGCACGAGCCCGATATCGGCCTTGTGCCCGTCGGTGATCGCTTCACCATGGGCGGCGCTGTTGCGGCACTGGCCTGCCAGCGTTTCTTCAAGTTCCGCAATGTCATCCCGTGCCACTATGGCTCGTTCCCGATCATCGAGCAGACGCCGGAAAAATTCGTGAATGGAATGGAAGGCTCTGAAACGCGCGTCGATACGCCGAGCGTAGGGCAGACACTGTCGTTCTGACATTCTACCGTTGCGAAGAACGGACATGGTGATTATAGCGGGTAGGAAAATTCTTGTCCGGAGTCGCACCATGTCCGTTGATCTAGCCACCGTGAAGCGCGTTGCGCATCTTGCCCGTATTGCCGTCAACGAAGAAGAGGCCAACATCATGCTTGGTCAGTTGAATGGCATTCTCGGTTTTGTGGAGCAGCTTTCGGAAGTGAATGTCGATGGCGTGGAGCCGATGACGTCAGTCACACCAGTGGCAATGAAGAAGCGCACCGACGAGGTGAATGACGGCAACAAGGCCGATACCATCGTTGCCAATGCTCCCTCGACGGATCGCAACTTCTTCCTCGTCCCGAAGGTGGTTGAGTAAGCCTTATCGAAGGTTTCTCCCGCCCGTCCGATCTTAAAATATTTCGAAAGCCGTTGCCGATATGACCGACCTGACCAGCCTGACCATTGCCGAAGCGCGCGATAAGCTTGATGCCAAGGAATTTACGTCTGTTGAACTGACGAATGCCTATCTGTCTGCCATCGATGCCGCCAATGAAAAGCTGAACGCCTATGTGGCAACCACGCCTGAAAAGGCGCGGGACATGGCCAAGGCCTCCGATGAAAGACGTGCGGGTGGAACAGCGGGCGCTCTGGAAGGCATTCCCCTCGGCGTCAAGGATCTTTTCGCGGTTCGCGATATCCATACCCAGGCTTGCTCGCATGTTCTTGATGGCTTCAAGCCCACCTATGAATCGACCGTAACCCAGAACCTCTGGGATGAGGGCGCGGTCATGCTCGGCAAGCTTAACATGGACGAATTTGCCATGGGCTCGTCTAATGAAAGCTCCTATTACGGCCCGGTCGTCAATCCGTGGCGCGCCAATGGTTCGGACAAGGGTCTGGTGCCCGGCGGCTCCTCCGGCGGGTCGGCTGCTGCGGTTGCAGCGCACCTTTGCGCCGGTGCCACCGCCACCGATACCGGCGGTTCCATCCGTCAGCCCGCGGCCTTTACAGGCACGGTCGGCATCAAGCCAACCTATGGCCGCTGCTCGCGTTGGGGCATTGTCGCTTACGCATCCTCGCTCGATCAGGCTGGTCCAATTGCGCGTGACGTGCGCGATGCCGCGATCCTTTTGAAATCGATGGCGAGCGTCGACGCTAAAGACACGACATCCGTCGATATGCCGGTGCCCGATTACGAACAGGCTATCGGCCAGTCCCTGAAGGGCCTCAAGATCGGTATTCCTAGGGAGTACCGCGTCGACAACATGCCGGAAGAAATCGAAAAACTTTGGCAGCAGGGCATTGCATGGCTCAAGGATGCCGGTGCCGAGATTGTCGATATCTCGTTGCCGCACACGAAATACGCTCTGCCAGCCTATTACATCGTTGCGCCCGCCGAGGCCTCGTCCAACCTGGCACGCTACGATGGCGTTCGCTACGGCCTTCGCGTCGACGGCAAGGACATTGCCGACATGTACGAGCAGACCCGGGCCGCCGGCTTCGGCTCGGAAGTCAAGCGCCGTATCATGGTCGGCACCTATGTTCTCTCGGCCGGTTATTATGACGCCTATTATCTCAGAGCACAGAAGGTCCGCACGCTGATTAAGCGCGACTTCGAGAATGTGTTCCACGAAGGCGTCGATGCCATCCTGGCGCCGATCACGCCATCATCTGCGTTCGAAATCGGCGACAAGGAACTGGCTGCAGATCCGGTCAAGATGTACCTGCAGGACGTCTTCACCATCACCGTCAACATGGCGGGGCTTCCAGGCCTTTCGGTTCCAGCGGGTCTGGACGGCAAGGGCCTGCCGCTCGGCCTCCAGCTCATTGGCAAGCCATTTGAGGAAGAGACCCTCTTCAAGACGGCTTACGCAATCGAGCAGGCAGCGGGCAAGTTCACGCCCGCAAAGTGGTGGTAACCGAAGCTTACATTACCGATTTGAACGAGGGCGATCGCGAAGCGGTCGCCCTTGTGGGTTTTGCGGCCTGGCAATCCAGCGGTGCCTTTAGGGATACCCACCTCGATCCGGCGGTGATCGAGCGCGTGCGCAAGGCGTTTGAGAGTTTCGCCCTTGAAGCCTCGGGCGATGTTGCCATTGTCAAGCTGGACGGCGTGGTCGTTGGTTGGGGTGCCCGCGAAGGTGCGCCCGACTATATCTCCGACATATGGGTGCATCCCCAATGGCAGGGCCGTGGGATCGGGCGACATCTGGTCGAGCACTTCCTCGACCAGATGCGCGGGGCGGATATCCCCATCGCAAAGATCGCGACCCATGCCAGAAACGAGAATGCCATCAAGCTCTATGAGCGATGCGGATTTGAGATCGTCTGGAGTGGCACCAGCTGGTCGGAACACATGCAGATCGAGCTGCCGAAAGTGCGGCTGGAAAAGGTGCTGTAGCGCACCGCCGATTTGCCATTTCCATGTGCTTCTGGCGGTGTTTCTCAGACCTTCAAAAATTATTTTCTGCATTTCATTCACACCCCGCCGGGCCGGCTTAAAATTCACCGGCTTTCTTGAAGCAGCGGATCGCGAGCCGCTTGCGGACAGGAAGTAGACGGGTTCGGTTTTTGGCCGGAGACAGGACGCGTCAAGGCAGGAGTGCGGACACCGGTATGCGAGACCATTCACGGCTCGGATGCAGGCGGAGGCTCTGTAATGAACGAAAGGGACGGGCAAGCCGCGATCATTCACGACGCGGCAGGCTCGTCACCCCAACAGGCACGCGAAGGCTGGTTTGGCGGGGCAGCGAAGGAATGACGGAACTGAAGCCACGCGGATGCGCAGCTACAGACCAAAGACACCAAGAGACCAACCGCCATCCGCGTGTGCTCTCAGATCAACAGCTCTAACACGGGTGGTTTTCTGCCGCGTGAATTCGTTGTTGTGCGCGCATTCTGGCGCGATTTTTGACATCGAAACTTTTGAAAAACCCAGGCGTTGATGGTATATTCGAAACAGTTCACCAAGCGAAGGGAGGCGCGACCGTGAAATCAACGATCATGTTCAAGGACGACCATTTGGTGCGTCCCGAAACCAGCCGAAAACCGCGCCGTGTCGGTGCAAACGACAATCTGCGCAGTCTGGAATTCGAGATCGAGGCGCAGGAGAGAGACTGGCGAGCACTGTGTCTTGTCGCCTCTGTCGTTTGCGGATTTGCCGTCATCATCTTCGCACCTCTGTGGTAAGTCAGCTCGGGCTGAGATTAACACTTGAAAAAGCCGGTTTCGGCCTTTAGCCCGTATGGGGACAAGCGGGCTGAATGGATAAGCTGAAGCATGGTGATGATTGAAGCGGTCGATGCCGTGCCGAGAGCATTTCTCGGTGTGGAGCTGTCGGCGACGGAGCAGAAGTGGATGTCACGGCTTGATCAGGCCGGGCAAAACCGCGCTCTGGCCATGTCACAGGTTCACGGCATACCGGAACTCGTCGCGCGCGTTCTTGCCGGGCGCGGTGTCGGCGTTGATGACGCACTTGCTTTTCTTGATCCCACGATCCGTTCGCTGATGCCCGATCCGCATTCTCTGACGGATTGCGAAAAGGCTGCGGCGCGTATTGCAGCCGCCATCCAGCGTCAGGAGAAGGTCGCGATCTTCGGGGATTACGACGTCGATGGCGCATCGTCTTCGGCGCTGATGTATCGGTTTCTGCACCATTTCGGTCTGGAGCCGACGATCTACATTCCAGATCGCATCTTCGAAGGTTATGGTCCCAACCCCGCCGCCATGCAGCAGCTTGCAGCCAATGGGGCAACGCTCATCATAACCGTGGACTGCGGCTCCACCAGTCGCGAGTCGCTCATCGCTGCGCGCGATGCCGGAACGGATGTTGTCGTGATCGATCATCACCAGGTGGGGACAGAGTTGCCGCCTGCGGTGGCGCTGGTCAATCCCAACCGCGAGGACGATCTGTCCGGGCAGGGGCACCTATGCGCCGCTGGCGTCGTGTTTCTCGTTCTCGTTGCCACGCTGCGCCTGTTGAAAGACCAGCGGGACAGCCGCGCCTATATGCTCGATCTCCTGTCCTATCTGGATATTGTTGCCCTGGCGACGGTTTGCGATGTGGTGCCGCTCAAGGGCCTCAACCGCGCCTATGTGGTCAAGGGCCTGATCGCCGCGCGCCACATGAAGAATGCGGGGCTTGCCGCTCTGTTCAAGAAGGCGGGTCTAGGCGGGCCGGTCACGCCGTACCATTTCGGCTTCCTTGTCGGCCCCCGCATCAACGCCGGTGGCCGCATCGGTGATGCCGCACTCGGTAGCCGTCTGCTGACGCTTGATGATGAAGCCCAGGCTGAGGTTATTGCCGAGCAGCTGGATGAGCTGAACCGCGAACGTCAGGCCATGGAAGCCGCCATGCTGGCGGAGGCGGAGGCAGAGGCCCTCTATGAATATGGAGACGGCTCCGGCGCTGGCGTCATCGTCACGGCGCGGGAGAACTGGCATCCGGGCATCGTGGGTTTGCTGGCGTCGCGTCTCAAGGATCGCTTCCGCCGTCCGGCATTCGCAATAGCACTGGATTCGCAGGGCAAGGGCACGGGGTCAGGGCGCTCCATAAACGGTTTCGACATGGGTCGCATGGTGCGCAACGCTGTCGATGCCGGGCTGCTGGTCAAGGGTGGCGGGCACGCCATGGCGGCGGGACTGACGGTAGAACGCGCCAATCTTGGGCGCCTGCGTACATTTTTTGAGGAGGCCGCCCAGAAGACGGTCTCTCAGCTGGTTGAGAACAGTGTTCTGAAGATCGACGGAGCGATTGGTGCCTCAGGTGCGACGCTTGCGCTTGTCGAGCAGATGGAGCAGGCTGGTCCCTACGGCTCCGGCCATTCCCAGCCTATTTTCGCCGTTCCTGCCCATCGTCTGCGTGATGTGCGCATTGTCGGCACGTCGCATGTGAAGATTACTCTTGTAGCTCTGGATGGCTCCCGGCTTGATGGGATCGCCTTCCGCGCCGCCGATGCGCCGCTCGGACAGATGCTGATGTCATCGCGCGGTCGCCAGATCCATGTTGCGGGAACGCTGGGTGCGGAACAATGGCAGGGGCAACGCCGGGTCCAACTGCGCATCCTCGATGCCGCTATCGCGTCGTAAACTGTAACGCTTAGCCGCGCCAACTCATGACGCGTCAACGTTTGCGTTTCACTTTAAGAAACGTATGTATTGCAATGATTTTATTGGGAGAGTGGTACGCCCTAGGGGAGTCGAACCCCTCTTTTCAGAATGAAAATCTGACGTCCTAACCGATAGACGAAGGGCGCGTACGCTGTGTGGCGCCCTTATAGTCAGGCACCGGATTCTCCGCAAGCGCCTATTTCCACTTTTTTGCATTTCGATGACATTTTTTTAAAAACGGAGCCGCTGGCTGTGGAAAGCCGGGCGTTTGTCTCACGAGAAAAATCGGGGGAAGGGGGAAAGCGTGGGATTTAAGACGGGAATCAGGGGGGTGTCCCAGTGCTCTTAAATCCCACGCTTCGTCGGGGGACGAGCGAATAACGGGACAACGCAGAAATTGTTCCAGAGCGTTTGCAGGAAAATTTCGGAGCAGGCTTTCAGCATTCCAAACAAAAAAGCCGCCCGCCAATATTGCTGGCGAGCGGCTTTCAAATTCTAATGTCACCGAATGGTGCCTAGAGGTCGACGTCGAGGATCGCCATGGAGAAATTGTAGGAGCGGTCGCCGTCTTCGTCATCGAGATATACGACGCCGAGGAATTCTTCGCCGATATACACTTCCGCCGAATCGTCCTTGCGCGGACGAGCCTTCACAACCATTTTGTCGCTGAAGGTGCGCTTGAAATAGGCGTCGAGCTTTTTGATTTCTTCGGCTTTCACCACTGTTCTCCTGTGCGGTTCACGTTGCGCCGCTTTTGGCATGGCTTAAAGGCGAAAGTAAAGTCTAGGCGAAAAAACGTCGCTGTGATCCACCGACGCGAAGCGATTGTCCGCAGGCCTAGATGTCTGCGCCGACGATCTGGTCCATGATGCGCGAAGGCTCCCTGCAGCCAGCCTCACCAACCACCTTGGCCGGTACGCCTGCAACCGTGGCATTGGGCGGTACGGGCTTGAGCACGACGGAGCCTGCGGCGATGCGCGAGCAATGGCCGATCTCGATGTTGCCGAGAATTTTGGCACCGGCGCCGATGAGAACGCCGCTGCGGATTTTCGGATGGCGATCCGAGCCCTCCTTCCCGGTGCCGCCCAGCGTGACACCATGGAGGATGGAGACATTGTCGCCGATGACTGCCGTTTCGCCGACCACCAGACCGGTGGCGTGATCAAGGAACATGCCCTTGCCAAGTTGCGCAGCCGGATTGATGTCGGTCTGGAAAACGCTTGAGGACCGGCTTTGCAGGTAAAGCGCAAAATCGCGTCGCCCCTTGTTCCACAGCCAGTGGGCCAGACGGTGTGTCTGGATGGCGTGGAAACCCTTGAAGTAGAGGACCGGCTCGATAAAGCGGGTGCAGGCGGGGTCGCGGTCGTAGACAGCCTGAATATCGACGCGCAGGATAGCGCCCCATTCCGGCCAGTCTTCGAGCATCTCCTCGAAAGTCTGTCGCAAGAGGACCGACTGCATGTCGGGATGGTCGAGAAGCTCACAGATACGGTAGATGACGCATTCTTCCAGGGAATGATGGTTCAGAATGGTCGAGTAGAAGAAAGCGGAGAGGAGGGTATCCTGCGCTGCCGCTGCCCTTGCCTCATTCTGCAAACTTCCCCAGATGGGATCGACAACGGAAAGCTGATCCTGCTGGCGTGCCTCTGTGCGTGCGACCATGACTGGTCTCCCTTGATTGGTGCCGTTCTTTTATACAGAAAAATGCGTCACCTTGAAATGGTGATTTAATAACGCGGTTAAAGACGCGAAAGCATCAGTTTTTCTGAAAGCTTTTTGGAAAATGATTCGCCTGACAGGCAATTATTCAGCAATACCCCGGTAAAACTCCAGAACCGCAGCCTTGAACACACGATCACCCACGGCCAGCATATGGTCGCGGCCGGGAATATCGATGGCCCTGGCATGTGGCATCAGATCGGCAAGCTCCTGGCCCGAACCGGCAATATCATCCTTCGTGCCAACGGCAATCAATGTCGGGACATCGATTTTTGCCGCCTCTTCGCGGGTGACGAGAACGCGCGACGTTTCGATGCAGGCGGCAAGCGCAATACGGTCGCTCCTGGTCTGGTCGGCAAAGGCGCGGAACATGCGGCCACGTTCATGGGTGACGACATCGAGCGAGGGCGCGCGCAGGGCCTCGGCAATCGGGTCCCAATCGCCCACGCCATCCACCATGCCGATGCCAAGACCACCGAAGACCAGCGACTGAACGCGCTCAGGATGCGCCATGGCGACGAAGGCGGATATGCGTGCGCCCATGGAGTAACCCATGACATGCGCCTGAGGAATGCCGAGATGGTTCAACAGGCCAACCGCATCATCCGCCATGATGGCTGGGTAATAAGCGCCTGGATCATGCGGCTTGTCGCTGTTGCCATGTCCGCGATTATCGATACCGATGACCCGGTAACCGGCTTCTCCCAAAGTCTTTACCCAGCCGGGGTGCACCCAGTTGACGGCGGCGCTGGAGGCAAAGCCGTGAATCAGCAGCACCGGCGCACCGGAAGGGTCGCCCTCATCGAAGTAGGAAAGCTGAACGCCATCGCGAAGGAAGTGAGAATAGTGCGGAACATTGAGATTCATCAAGGACATCCTTTTTGGCGCAGCATATGTCAGGAAATCGCAAGGTTGAACAGATTCTGCAATGTTTTCTGTGGAGGTGGCGCGCATTTGGCGCTACATATCCGCAAAAGCAGAGCATCGCTCAATCACGATTTTGCATTTGGAGACGAACATGGCCGGTCATACCATTCCCCACTTCCAGAACGATGGCGGACACAGCGCGATCGAAATCGGGGTCAAGGAATTCATGTGCACGGGCGCGTCCGTTCCTTTCGATCATCCGCATATCTTCATCGATATGGGCGATGACAACGAAAAGGTCTGTTCCTACTGCTCGACGTTGTACCGCTACAATCCGTCGCTGAAGGCAACGCAGACAAACCCGCCCGGCTGCGTCTTCCACGTTAAGGCAGCTTAACTCACATTCAAGACTTGGGGCTTTCCATGCCCGTGAAATCGGTTGCGATCATCGGTGCCGGCGTTGCCGGATTGACCGCCGCTCTTTCTTTTGCCCGCTATGGCGTGCGCTGCGATATCATAGAGCAGGCGGAAAGCCTGGAAGAGGTTGGGGCGGGCCTGCAGGTCTCTCCCAACGCAGCGCGCATCCTTTCTGCGCTGGACGTGCTGCCCACGCTCGAAGCCCAGTGGCTCGAGCCGGAAACGGTCGATCTTCAATCCGGACGTTCGCTGAAGCGTCTTGTATCGTTGCCGATGCGGGAAGTTGCACGCAGCCGGTGGGGGGCGCCCTACGGCGTGCTGCACAGGGCAACGCTGCAGGCGGCACTTCTTCGCGCCGTGCAAGGCAATCCACTGTGCACCCTGCATCTGGGCAAGCGCCTGGATGCCGTCAATAAATCGATCGTTGCCGCCATCACCTTTCAGGAGCATGACCTGATTGTCGGAGCAGACGGGGTCTGGTCCTGCGCACGTTTTGCCGTGCCCGCAAGTCCGGTGGCCACCTTCTCTGGCAACATCGCCTGGCGCTTCACGGTTGCCCAGAGCGATGTGCCTGACTTTCTGTTAAGTCAATCGGTCAAGGGTTTCCTCGGGCCCTCCGCGCATCTGGTGGCTTATCCACTGGCGGAAAAGAGCGGCTTCAATATTGTGGCAATCGCCGCAGGGGCCAATCCGGGAGATACCTGGAAGGCCGAAGCCCAGGGCAAGCAGCACACGCTTCTTCTCAACCAGTTCCGGCGCTGGAACCCGGCCTTTGCCGAAATGCTGAAGACCATTTCAAGGCCCACCTTCTGGCCGCTGTTTCACGCGGGGCAGGGCAGGTGGCATAATGGTAGCGATACGGTGATCATCGGCGATGCCGCCCACGCAATGATGCCCTTTGCCGCCCAGGGTGCTGCCATGGCCATGGAAGATGCCTTCGAGCTTGCGGCTTTCGTCCATCGCCACGCCTCGCTTGGCGAAGCGCTGCAACGCTTCGAAGCGCATCGCCTTCCACGCATCGAAAAAGCGCGCAAACGGGCAGAACTCAACAAATTTGCCTATCATGCCAGCGGCCCATTGCGTCTGGGCCGCGATATTCTGCTGTCGATAAGACCGCCAGAAGCGTTTCTGGCGGACCTCGACTGGCTTTACGGATATCGCGCGGAAGGGCTTTAAAGAGCGCTTCCTTCAGGCCAGCGCTGCAGCGGCAAAGCCCGCCTCCAGATCGCGCTTGATGTCTGCAACATCTTCAAGGCCGATTTGCAGGCGGATAAGCGGACCGTCCGTCGGTCCTTTCGCAACTGTGCGGTCGCGCAATGAGACCGGCACCGCAAGCGATTCGTAACCGCCCCAGGAAAAGCCAAGTCCAAAGATCGACAGAGCGTCGAGAAAGGCGTGCGATTTTTCCCTGAAGCGACCTTCTGGTGCCTTCAGCACGAAGGAGAATACGCCGCTCGAACCCTTGAAATCGCGCTTCCAGAGATCGTGGCTGGCGAAGCTTTCCAGCGCAGGGTGCAGAACCTGCGCCACGTCATCGCGCCCTTCCAGCCATTGCGCAATATCGAGCGCGCTCTTGCGGTGGTGTTCCAGCCGCACGCCCATGGTGCGCATACCGCGCAGCACCTGGTAGGCATCGTCGGACGTCACGCACAGGCCAAGGTCGCGGTTCGCATCGTGAAGCTTCTGCCAGTGCTTTTCATTGGATGAGACGAAGCCCATGAGGACATCCGAATGGCCAGCCGGATATTTCGTGGCGGCGTGGATGGATACATCGACACCGTGATCCAGAGGTTTGAAATAAAGCGGTGTTGCCCAGGTATTGTCCATGGTCACCACGCAATCATGGGCGTGGGCGATGGAGGTCATGAGCGACACATCCTGCATCTCGAATGTGTTGGAGCCGGGTGCTTCCAGATGGATCAGACGCGTGTTCGGCCGGATCAGGGTTTCGATGTCCGCACCGATAGCCGGATCGTAATATTCCACCTCGACACCGAGCCGTTTCAGCATCGTGTTGCAGAAGCGGCGGGTGGGAAAATAGACGGAATCAACGATCAATGCGTGGTCGCCTGCCGACAGATAGGCAAGGAACGGCACGGTGACGGCAGCGAGCCCGGATGGCAGAAGAATGGTGCCGGCTGAACCTTCCAGACTGTTGACCATGTCGCACAGCGCATCCGTTGTCGGCGTGCCATGCGTGCCATAGGTATAGGCCTGATCCTCCGCAACCAGGGTTCGGGCATCGGGAAACAACACGGTGGAACCGCGCGCGATAGGCGGGTTTACAAAGCCGTGGTAGCTGGCCGGATCGTTGCCAAGATGAGCCAGGCGGGTATTGGTGCCGGCGGCGTTCAGGATCGCGTCTTTATGTGTCATGCTCACTTCATCTTTCACTCATCGATGCAGCGGAAGATGGTCTTCAAAACCGCTTGCGGTCAAGACTTCGTTATTTCGAACGTTTGATGTGCACACAGAAGCCGGAATTGATACTCAACATTGTACCGGCTCCAAATTTCGCTCCCGTTTGCTACTTCAGGAGGAGTCGGGAGGGGATATTTCAGTCTACCTGCCTGACAGCCTGAGCAGATTTTAGCCCTTTTAAGCGTAAATATTGGACATTTGCCCATAAAAAGGTCGTTTTTTGAAAAAATCCGTTTTTTGGACACAATTCTTGTGGGCGAGACTTGACCGTGACGGCAATTGCGATTGTGATAGAAACGCGCACCGGGAGGTGAAGCGGGGAGCCGGTCGTATGCGACAAGATATGCGGCATCTTCTATTACGAATAAGAAACAAAGGTTGGGAAAAAATGAAAAAGGCACTTCTGACAGCCGCCATTGGCGCAGCGGTTTTCGCGGCTGCATCGGCTGCATCTGCCGCCACGCTCGCAGACGTCAAGGCAAAGGGTTTCGTCACATGCGGCGTGAGCTCTGGTATTCCAGGCTTCTCGAACCCTGACGACAAGGGTGAATGGTCCGGTATCGATGTTGATTACTGCCGCGGTATCGCTTCCGCCGTCTTCGGTGACCCATCCAAGGCGAAATTCGTCGCCCTGTCTTCCAAGGACCGCTTCCCTGCGCTTCAGTCCGGCGAAATCGACGTTCTCACACGTAACACTACCTGGACGATCAGCCGCGACACATCGCTCGGCTTCAACTTCCGCACCGTCAACTACTATGACGGCCAGGGCTTCATCGTAAAGAAGAGCCTGAACGTGAAGTCTGCGCTTGAGCTGTCCGGCGCTGCCGTCTGCGTTCAGCAGGGCACGACGACCGAGCTCAACCTTGCCGACTACTTCAAGACCAACAACCTTCAGTACAACCCGGTCGTGTTCGAAAAAGAATCCGACGCCACTTCCGCTTATGACAGCGGCCGTTGCGACGTTTACACCACCGACCAGTCGGGCCTCTATGCCATCCGTCTGAAGATGAAGGCTCCGGACGAGAACGTCGTTCTGCCTGAAGTCATCTCCAAGGAGCCGCTTGGACCAGCCGTTCGCCAGGGTGATGAGCAGTGGTTCGACATCGTCAGCTGGGTTCACTACGCGATGATCAACGCTGAAGAACTTGGCGTAACATCCAAGAACGTTGACGAACAGAAGAGCGCCAACAACCCCGACCTGAAGCGTCTGCTCGGCACGGAAGAAGGCACCAAGATCGGTACCGATCTCGGCCTGACCAACGAGTGGGCTTACAACATCATCAAGAAGGTTGGTAACTACGGCGAAGTCTTCGATCGCAACGTTGGCGCCGGTTCGCCGCTGAAGATCGAACGCGGCCAGAACGCTCTGTGGACGAAGGGCGGCCTGCAGTACGCTCCGCCAATCCGCTAATAGCCGCTTCACGGCAGCTTTATGCGGGAGGCGGGACGAATGTCTTGCCTCCCGAATAGCATTGGCATGATGGTCGAGAGCTGTTTCCGTACCGCTCGACCCGCAATGCAAAAAAGTTAAAAGAAGCTCGCAAAGAGCACACAGAGGGAAAGGTGCCGATGGCAGGCAAAGCGCTCCACCCGGAGTCCAGCTCAAAAAGCGCGACATCCATTATCAATGATCCGCGTATGCGCGGGATATTCTATCAAGTTGTGACCCTGGCTATTCTGGCTTTCTTTGTCTGGATAATCACGAGCAACACCATTCATAATCTTCAGCGGTCCAATATTTCTTCGGGCTTCGGCTTTCTAAACGGCAGAGCGGGCTTCGATATCGGTCAGTCGTTGATTGACTACAACAATGACAACACCTTTGGCCGGGCCTTTCTCGTTGGCCTGCTGAACACGTTGCAGGTCGCTATTCTCGGTATCATAACGGCATCGATTATCGGTTTCATCGTTGGTATCGCCAGACTGTCGCACAACTGGCTGATCTCGAAACTGGCGCAGGCCTATGTCGAAATCTTCCGTAACCTGCCGCCGCTGCTTGTCATCTTCTTCTGGTACAAGGGCGTCATCACCATCCTGCCTCAGGCGCGGGACTCTGTGGCCATGCCGCTTGGGACATTCGTCAACAATCGCGGCCTGTTTTACCCGAAGTCCGTGTGGGGCGAAGGCGCGTGGCTTATTCCGGTGGCGTTTCTTGTCGGCATCGTCATCACCTATTTCGTCTATCGCTGGGCAAAGGCGCGGCAGATGCGGACAGGCCAGCCATTTCGCACCGGACTGGTCGGAACGGCGATCATCATCGGCCTGCCGGTGCTGACATTTCTGGCGCTCGGCGCACCGCTGACCTTCGACTATCCTGTCGCTGGCCGTTTCAACCTGACGGGCGGTGCGGTTGTTGCACCTGAATTCCTGTCGCTCTACCTGGCACTTTCCTTCTACACGGCCTCCTTCATCGCCGAAATCGTGCGCGGTGGCATCAAGGCTGTGCCAAAGGGACAGACAGAAGCCGCCAATGCGCTTGGTCTGCGCGGCAACACCACGACGCGCCTGATCATCGTACCCCAGGCCATGCGTATCATCATTCCGCCGCTGACCAGCCAGTATCTCAACCTGACCAAGAACTCGTCGCTCGCGGTTGCCGTCGGCTTTTCGGATCTGGTCGCGGTTGGTGGTACCATCCTCAACCAGACTGGGCAGGCCGTCGAAGTCGTGGCCATATGGTTGCTGGTCTACCTTTCATTGTCGCTTACGACTGCGCTGATCATGAACTGGTTCAACGCGAAGATGGCGCTGGTGGAGAGATAAGCAATGACAACCAATCAAATCTCCTATGTTCGCCCGACCATGGTTCAGCCAGAGCCCGCTCCGTCCAGTCAGGTCGGCGTCGTGCACTGGCTGCGTACCAAGCTGTTCGCTACGCCCAAGGACGTGATCTTCACGTTGCTGGCGATTGCGTTTCTGGTCTACATCATTCCGCCGATGATCCAGTGGCTGTTTCTTCATGCCACATGGACCGGCACGGACCGTACTGCCTGCCTGACGGTTGCGCAGGGCGGAGCCTTGCCGGACGGCCAGTCCGGGGCGTGCTGGGCCTTCGTCAATGCCAAGTTCGAACAGTTCATGTTCGGCCGTTACCCGCTCGAAGAGCGCTGGCGTCCGCTGCTGGTTCTCGCAGCCTTCGTCGTTCTGCTCATTCCGATGCTGATCCCCAAGGCGCCGCACAAGTCGCTGAACGGCATTCTTCTGTTCATCGTTCTGCCCTTCGTTTCGTTCTTCCTGCTTGTCGGCGGCTATTTCGGCCTGCCACAGGTGGAAACGCAGCTCTGGGGCGGCTTGATGGTAACGCTGATCCTGTCGTTTTTCGGGATTACCGTGTCTCTGCCTCTCGGCATTCTTCTAGCGCTCGGTCGTCGTTCGACCATGCCGGTCATCAAGACGCTTTGCGTGACCTTCATCGAAGTCATCCGTGGCATTCCGCTGATTACGGTGCTGTTCTTCGCCAGCATCATGCTGCCGCTGTTCCTGCCCGATGGCTGGACCTTCGACAAGTTCCTGCGCGCGCTTGTGGGTGTGTCGCTGTTTGCGTCTGCCTATATGGCGGAAGTCATTCGCGGCGGCTTGCAGGCCATTCCGAAGGGACAGTATGAAGGTGCGGATTCGCTCGGCCTGAACTACTGGCAGAAGACGCGTCTGATCGTTCTTCCGCAGGCGCTGAAGCTCGTCATCCCGGGCATCGTCAACACCTTTATCGGTCTGTTCAAGGATACATCGCTCGTGTCGATCATCGGCATGTTCGACCTCTTGGGCATCGTCAACCTCAACCAGTCTGATGCGAACTGGGCCACCCCCGTGACGCCCGTCACCGGCTACATCTTCGCCGGCTTCGTATTCTGGATCTTCTGCTTCGGCATGTCGCGTTACTCGCTGTTCATGGAACGGCACCTCGACACCGGACATAAAAAATAAGGGAAAAACTCATGGCAGAAACCCAAGCAAAGAAACTGGCCGTTTCCACGACCGACGTTGCAATCGAAATCACCGGCATGAACAAGTGGTACGGCGATTTCCACGTGCTGCGCGACATCAATCTGAAGGTCATGAAGGGCGAGCGCATCGTTATCGCCGGTCCTTCGGGTTCGGGCAAATCCACGATGATCCGCTGCATCAACCGTCTGGAAGAGCACCAGTCCGGCAGGATCGAAGTCGATGGCATCGAGCTGACGAACGACCTGAAGAAGATCGATGAAGTGCGCCGCGAAGTCGGCATGGTGTTCCAGCACTTCAACCTCTTCCCGCATCTGACCATTCTTGAAAACTGCACGCTGGCGCCGATCTGGGTTCGCAAGACGCCCAAGAAGGAAGCAGAAGAAATTGCGATGCATTACCTCAAGCGCGTCAAGATTCCCGAGCAGGCTCACAAATATCCGGGCCAGCTTTCGGGCGGTCAGCAGCAGCGCGTGGCAATTGCCCGTTCGCTCTGCATGAAGCCAAAGATCATGCTGTTCGATGAGCCGACATCGGCGCTCGACCCGGAAATGGTCAAGGAAGTGCTCGACACCATGGTGAGCCTTGCCGAAGACGGCATGACCATGCTGTGCGTGACGCATGAAATGGGCTTTGCCCGCCAGGTCGCCAACCGCGTGATCTTCATGGACCAGGGCCAGATCGTCGAGCAGAATTCGCCTGCCGAGTTCTTCGACAACCCGCAGCATGAGCGTACAAAGCTGTTCCTCAGCCAGATCCTTCACTAGGATTACAGGCGGCCATTTCGGTTAAGTACCGAGGTGGCCGACCGCTTGAGCTGAGCTGCGCCGACAGGCACAGCATTTGTCTCGGGTGACGCGCGTGACGAGAGTGGAAAGGGTCGCCTGTTCGGCTTTTTTCGAAAAGGCGCCTCACTTATGTGTCGGGCCTGAGAATGCCGAGAAAGCCCTGTCGAGATGCTCCATCGCCGATATCTGGCGCCGGATCAGAGACCATTGGCGGCGCTTTTGAGGTCCACAAATCTGTCGCGATCGAGGACTTGATCGCACTGAATCCCGCATCAAGTGGGGGATGGCGGAGGACTTGGAGACTTGTTTCACTGCCATATTCGCCGATGCGAAATGAGAAAGTTTGAAGACCCGTCAGTGCTCTGGCGGGTCTTTTTTGTGGCGGTTCCGGGTTTCTTTACCTGGAGAGCAGGGTGAGGGCGGTTGTCTTTTCGAGAACCGAGCGGGTTACGCCGCCAAACAGCATTTCCCACCACCGCGAGTGCCCGTAAGCCCCCATGACCAGCAGGTCGATGCTGTTGTCGAAGAGGCGTTGCTCTATGGCCTTTTCAGCGGACATGCCGTGGGCCTTTTCCTGTGACGTCACAGACACGTTGATGCCGTGGCGGGCGAGGGTGGATGCGATTTCCGTGCCTGCGAGCGTGTCCGACTGGTCGTCGCCCTCTTCCTTGCCGACCGTGAAAATCTCCACGCTTTTGGCGGCAATCATGAATGGCAGGGCATCGAAGACGGCACGAGTCGCTTCTCGCGAGCCGTTCCAGGCAACGAGCACGCGTTCAATGGGCTTCGGCTGCTGGAGGACGTGGGGCACGAGAAGGACGGGACGGCCGCTTTCGTAGAGAAAGCTGTCGAATTCGGCGCGGCTGTCGGACATGGCGGCGGCTTTGGTCTGACGCACGACGACAATATCTGCGCAGCGGGCGCTTTGAACGGCGCTGTTGGATGAGTAGCCGATCGACGAAACGAAGCTGCGCCACTCGTGCGAGACGCCCTCACTCGCCATCTTCCGCTCGAAGATGGCGCCGATATCGGAGGTTTCCTTCTGCGCGACTTCCTGCATGGCCTGAACTGTTGCCGGATCCGGCATTTCCATGGGCGCGACAAGCGGAACGGCGGCGAATGCCTCCATGTGCAGCCCGATGACGTGAGCAGAAAAACTATTCGCAAGAGACGTCGTAAATTCGCCCAGCGTCCTCGCATTTTCGGCGGTGTCCATGACGGCAAGTATCGTTCTGTAACCCATGGTCGGGCTCCTCGTTGTGGCAAAGCGAGAAGGCATGGCCGCCTTCCGCTATTGTTTACGCCTGCAGAGTGCTTTCCTTGGCAAGACGTCACCTTGATTGTGATCAAATGCCGCTGCGAAAGCTGCCTGCGTGAGAATCAACGCCCGAACGATACAAGCGTTCAATTGGCCTGTGCGGCCTTCTGACGGCCGATGCTCTCTATCATGGCCGCCACGTCTTGCGCAGCGGCGTCCACAGCCGCAATATCGCGCGCACGCACCACGATTTCGGTTGAGAATTTCTTCCCGTCATATCGTGGGTATGAACCAATGCTGGTTTCCGGATGCGCCTTTTGCACATTTGCGAGCAAGGTGCCAATATCGCCTTCACCATAGGGCGACGACACCGCGTGCGAGAGGATTTTAGAACCCGTCTTCAAAGTCGGAATGACATTGTCCAGCATGGCCTGGAACACCTGTGGGACGCCCGCCATCACATAGACATTGTCCACGATGAAACCCGGCGCGACTGAAACGGGGTTTGCGATATGGGCCGCGCCGCGTGGCATCCGTGCCATTCGTTTGCGCGCATCGGTAAACTCCATCTCACGCGTGCGGTACATATCGCCAAGCAGACGCATGGCCTCGGCATCGTGTTCGCAGGGCAGACCAAAGGCCGCTGAAACGGCATCTGCCGTGATGTCATCATGGGTGGGGCCTATGCCGCCGGAGGTGAAGACATAATCATATCGCTTGCGCAGCGCATTGAGCGCTTCAACGATGTCTTCCTCTTCATCCGCAACAATACGGACTTCCTTGAGATCGATGCCGGACATGGTCATCACATCGGCCAGATGCCCGATATTCTTGTCTTTCGTCCGTCCTGAGAGAAGCTCATCGCCAATGGCGAGCATGGCAGCAGTAACGACGGATGCGGGGGAGGTAGGTGCGGACATGGAGGTCACTCACAAGGGGATATCTGCTGAAGTTAGCGCCCGCAGCGCCGAATGCAAGAAGCCAGCGCGGGAAAAAATCCATGCGACACGCGTTTCGTTTCCGCAGCATGGTTGCGAGGAATAGCCAGCGCCCTGCGCTATCTGCGACCTTTAAACCTGTCCATCGAGTGATAAATCCCAAGCCACTCGCCACCGATCCTGTCGAACCACCGCACGGGCAAGATGCCGCGGAGCAGGGGCACGAAATTGATGATGGAAGGCAGCCGCAGGAAAATGCGATCAGACTTCACCGCCGCAATGATGCGGCGCGCAACGTAATCGGCGTCGAGTATGGGGATGAAGGGCGAGCGGACCCCGTCGAACATGCCGGTGTTGATGTAAAACGGGTTGACGGTGGTGACCTTCACGCCGGTTTTGGCCTGCTCCATTTCTATCCGCAGCGAGTCCGACCAGCCCGTGACCGCCCATTTGCTGCCGCAGTAAACGGACATTTTCGGATTGGAAACGAGTGCTGCTGCCGATGCAATGTTGACGATGTGCCCTCGCTTGCGGGCGATCATGTTGGGCAGGAATTGCTTTGTCATGTAGATCGGAGCGAGGACGTTCACGTCGATGGTCAATGCAATATCGGCATCGGTATGGTCGACAAATGTTTTGCCAACGATCACACCGGCATTGTTTACCAGTATATCGACGGTAATTGCCTTAGCCTTCATTTCCGCTGCGGTCTTTGCGATGGCTTCCGGGTCTGCGAGGTTAACCACATAACCGCTCGCGCCATAACCGGCGGCACTCCACTCGGCTATAGTGTCGTTCATGGCCTGTTGGTTGACATCCCAGATGACGATGTGGGCTGCGCCATCCTCCAGGAATTTGCGCCCCATGAGACGCCCGATTCCCGATGCCCCTCCGGTGATGAGAACCGTTACGCCATCCAGTTGCCTCATGCTCACCCCGCCGCGAGACTTTAAAGCACCCGTTATCGGATCTTGCTGGTGAGCCGTCACCCTTCAGATTAAGGGGGCTAGCGAGAATTTACGGTGGGAGTGGCCTATGCCGAAAAAGCAAAATGCGGCTGAAAAGCCGCATTTTTGATTCTGCCGTTTTACATTGGCAGCAAATCTGGTTCTGTGAGAAAATATCAGATGATAGGATTAACCATCATCAAGCAGGTAATGACAACAAAACCTAGCAATGAAACTTCAAGAATACTGTTGAGACCGTCGCGCATCGCTTTACCCTCCATGTTTGTGGAAGAAGAACGTGCAAATCTTAACGGGGTTCCGTGACGTGAGCGTGAATTGTTGGGAAAAGAGGCGCGTGTCGCCAAATTTGGTTTTCAGTCCTCATCAATCCCGGCAATCCAAATCTCACGTCACAAGAAGGGCAAAGATCCAGTGGCCGACGATGCTGAGCAGCAGGCAGGCAACGAGCAGGATGAAAATAAACTTCTTCATTCGGGAATGGGCCTCAGCAATCTTGATTTTCGTCATATCCTATAGCTGTTCACAGCGGAGGATAAGCCGACAACTTCACCTGCGTCACTATGACTTGACGTCAAGGCCTGCTTCGATTGCGGCATCGACAAAGGCTTTTCGCGCCTCTTCCGGTGTTTTCTTGCCAGCACCGACAGCCGCAAACACAAGAAGGGCGCGGTCCAGCATCTCGCCGTCTTCCTCGGGCCAATCCTCAATGAGCGCCCAGGATGCCGCCTGGGTCGACTCGATGCTGACATAGACGCCCGGCTCTTCCAGAGCGATAAGGACTGGCTTCTTCCAAGGCGTTTGCAATGGCTTTTCCCGTAACAGTGGACAATCAGCGCGGTTTAAAAGGTTACGGACCGCTGTTCAATGCCAATCTGTGCCGTGTCCGCCTGGCTGGCGAAAATCTCAATCATCCCGTCCGAAGAACGACCAGTCTCTGATGATGCGGCGGTCGATAATCTTGAGCGAGCGGTCCGGCTGGATCTGATAGGTTTCGATGACGCGATCGTCGAAACGACGGAAATTATGCGTGAATGTGCTGCCGATGGGCGATTTGGTCAGTTTGGTGCGCGGCTGGCCGCGATAGGTGATGCTGCCGGGAATAGGCTCCAGGCTGTAGGACGAGATGGATCTTTCGGCAAACCCACTCGCTGTACATCCCGCCAGGCCCAGTGCCAGACCTGCACTCAAGGCTGCAACGATCAATTTCATGATGCTCTCCAGATATAATGCCTTTGCGGCAAATCGATTCTCTGAGGCTTTAACTCCTCGATATCTCCGATGTTCCGCACCGGGAAGCCTGCGCTCCGGGGGACGATGTCTCAAAAGCGCCCGATCTCACCAGCTTGACGATGAGACGGCTCGCGCCTGGCAGTCAAGCCTCGTCTCCGGTAACGGCGCGCTCTGCATCCGGCACCCATCCTCTTGTATATCCTCGTCCCATAGCGACCACCGCGAGATTCAGCTGGTGCTGAAGATGCTCGATCTCATCCTGCATCGCCTGAATGGCAGACTTTGCGTTGCCGTCGTGGCAAAGCAAAATATAGTCTGCAACATCTACCAGTGTCTGTCCTGTTTTCGGGCGCACGTTCTCATTCTCCATATTCCAGAGCCATAAATGCCGCATGATGTGAACAAGGTACCCGCCCCGGCACCCGCTATGTTCTTATTATGTTCTTCTCATGAAGGGAGTCAATACGGGTAGGAATACAGGCTGTGAAGAAAGGCATCTTTTGTCACGCCGAAGCCCAGATACTAAGCAGCCAAATTGCGATCACACGGAGGAGACTGCTAGCTAGCGGACATACGGGCAATTCGAAAATCTGGGGGAGTGGCTTTAAGTTTGGAGGCCTCGCCCGGAATTGAACCGGGGTACAAGGATTTGCAGTCCTCTGCGTCACCACTCCGCCACGAGGCCTCACGGGCTCGATGTCTCGAGCCGTGGCGGGGATTTAGAACGAATCCATTTTCCACGCAATAGGGTAGGTTTGAAAAAGCGGAAGAAGTTTTGTGGAAAAGCCGCGCTCCAGCAATGCTGCGCGCGGCTTTTCCAGATGCGTCAAATTCGGCCGAGAAGGACCAGGATCAGCACGATGACGAGGACGAGGCCGAGGCCGCCCGAGAGGCCATACCCGTAATTGTGGTAGCCCCAGTTTGGCAGGGCGCCGATGAGGAAGAGTACGAGCAGGATGATGAGGATTGTGCCGAGCATTCTGGCCTCCTGATGTTGTTGAGCGTTTCCAGTCGCTTATAAATGATTAGGCGGATAAAAAGTTCCTGATCGAAGACGTTTCGCAGGTGTGAAGCGCAAAAAGGCGGGTGGTGAATGCCGCAGCGCGTCTTTTTCCACGATCTGCGGCTTGCTTGCGCTTGAAAGCCAACGCTGACGCAATTAAGACGGTAGCCCACGGCACCCGGAGTTCCGGGCTGCTCTCGAGCTTGTATTTGAGGCGAAAACGACATGATGGATTTCGAGACCGCACGCGGCAAGATGGTGGACAGCCAGTTGCGCACCACCGATGTGACGTCACATTCCGTGCTGAAGGCATTTCTGGCCGTGCCGCGGGAAGAGTTCGTGCCCGCCAACGTCAAGCAGATTGCCTATGCGGACGAGGACCTGCAGATCTGTCCTGCAAAGGACGGGCTTGGTGCCCGTTACGTCATGAAGGCATCGCCACTGGCCAAGCTGCTTCAGCTGGCCGCCATTACCAAGGATGATGTCGTACTCGAAATCGGTGGCGGACTGGGCTATGTCACGGCGATCCTTTCGCAGCTCGCCGGTTCCGTCGTTTCGCTCGAGTCGGACGAGGAATTGAGCGCTGCTGCGACGGCCACCTTGTCATCGCTGGGCTATGACAATGTCGCGACCGTCACGGGCCCGCTGAACAAGGGACATGCGGCGGAAGCGCCATATGATCTCATTTTCATCAATGGTTCTGTCGAGGACGTTCCTGCCGCGCTGCTGGACCAGTTGCATGATGGCGGACGCCTGATTGCTGTCGTCGGCTATGGCAATTCGGCCAAGGCGACCGTTTATCGCCGGGACGGGAAGGGCACATCCTCCACGTCGTTCTTCAACGCTTCCGTCAAGCCGGTTCCAGGCTTTGCCAAGGCCCGCGATTTCGTATTCTGATCAAGCCACCTCATAGAGGTCGATGCGATGCCGGGCCGCTCAGCCCGGCACTTTTGTTTTGTGACACGCGAATAAAGCTGTGTAACAAGCCACTTAGTGCGCTTCACCCGATTCAATTCCGTTCCCGACTGCCCTACACTCATGGTGATTCGGAGTGCGTATTTTGCTCCGTGCCCTCTTGAACGTGAAACCGGGGATAAAAATGGCTCAGCCAAGTGTAGCGCGCGAACCATCCATGGAAGAAATTCTGGCGTCCATTCGCAGGATCATTGAAAGCAATGAACCTGCGTCTCCCGATGCCTTCTCAGCGCAGTTGCCCCCGGTTTACGACGAGGAAGAAGAAGAGGGGTCGCCCTTCTCTGCCGAGCTTGCTAGCCCTCCGGCGCATGTGCCTCCGGCTGCCAATCAGGGTTATGGTGCACGCCAGCCTGAGTTCTCCTATGCTGAGCGCCAGGATGCAGCATCCGTATCGGACGGCGCGGACAAGTCCATGTCGCTTGCGGATGTCGCGGCCCGTGTGCGCGCCGCCGCCGATAGAAATGCTGCCCTCGGACCCCAGGGCTATGCAGCCCAAAGGCTGGTTGAGCCTGCGCCTGTTTCGCACCCCCCGTTCCAGCAGGAACGCGCGGCTGCAGCGGCTGCCACGCCCATCCGGCCAACGGATATGCGCCCGCTTCTGAATGCTGCGCAGGCACCTTCGCGACCACAGCAGGAGTTGCCGGCTGCACCGGTGCCGGCTTCGAATTTTGCACGTCCTGTCGCGGTTGCACCAGAGCCCCAACAGCACGCGCCCTTGTGGGAAAACATGGCGCTTCGCGGTGCCGTCGAGCCTGAGCAGCCGGTGTCTGCGCCGATTCCAGCTGCTGTGCAGAGAGAGCCGGTCGCCGAAGAACGGATGCCGCAGCCGATGATCGCGGAAGAGCCGCGCCGCCAGTCGGAAGAGAGTGGCCTTTCGCTCAACCTCATCTCGGCCGCCGCTGGCGCCCAGATCGCACAGTCCTTTGGTGAGCTGGCTGATATTTTTGATGGTGTGGAGCGTCCAACCGTTGAGGAAATGGCGCAGGACATGTTGCGTCCGATGCTGAAAGACTGGCTGGAAGACAACCTTCCAACACTGGTCGAGCGCCTTGTGCGTGAAGAAATCGAACGCGTGGCGCGCGGTCCACGCCGCTAAGCCAATCGCAGATATATTGGCGGTTCGTGCCGCCAATATATGCCCTTCGTGCAGATCCACACCTTCCGATGGGTCAGTGATCTGTTGGATGTTTTTCAACATTCCCGCTGAGCTTTGCCAGAGGCGACTGTCAACCTCCACGCCGATTCTCTTTATGGCCGACGCTGAGCAAAGACGGGGTCACTTTTGCGCCACGTCTGGTGTCTCAAGCCCGCGAATCGGGGTGGGGACACTATATCGCATCCGCACCGTGCGGCGTTTGGCGGGCTTTACCGTTGAAATATCCGGTTTCTGTTGACTCTCCCCCGCCCATCCTTATTTAAAAAATCAAGATTACGGCGCATCGCGATCTCCAGCGGTCGGGGCGCGCCGTGAACAGATCCTATTGTCGCATGTCGTTTTCGCAAAACCGCTGCACATTTTGCGCGATATGCTCCAGAACTCTAAAATTCAGGTCAGTAAATGCTCGAAAAGACCTACGATTCCGCATCTGTAGAACCGAAAATCGCCAAAGCCTGGGATGATGCCAACGCGTTTCGCGCTGGCGCAAATGCCAAGCCGGGCGCGGAAACCTTCACGATCGTCATTCCGCCGCCAAACGTGACGGGCTCCCTGCATATGGGCCACGCGCTCAACAACACGCTTCAGGACATCATGGTCCGGTTCGAGCGTATGCGCGGGAAGGATGTGCTGTGGCAGCCGGGCATGGACCATGCCGGTATCGCAACGCAGATGGTTGTCGAGCGCAAGCTGATGGAAAACCAGCTTCCAGACCGTCGCACGATGGGACGTGAAGCCTTTGTCGAGAAAATCTGGGAGTGGAAGGACGAATCCGGCGGATTGATCTTCAATCAGCTGAAGCGTCTGGGCGCGTCCTGCGACTGGTCGCGTGAACGCTTCACCATGGACGAGGGGCTTTCGCAGGCCGTTCTCGAGGTCTTCGTTACGCTTTACAAGCAGGGTCTGATCTACAAGGACAAGCGCCTTGTGAACTGGGACCCCAAGCTGCTGACGGCGATTTCCGATCTGGAAGTCGAGCCGCAGGAGATCAAGGGTAATCTGTGGCACTTCCGCTATCCGCTGGAAAAGGGCGTAACCTACCAATACCCGTGTGCTTGGGATGACCGTGGAGAGCCAACAGAATACGAGACCCGCGACTATATCGTCGTTGCGACCACCCGGCCCGAGACGATGCTGGGCGATACCGGCATTGCTGTCAATCCGGAAGACCGGCGTTACATGGGTATCGTCGGCAAGCATGTCATTCTTCCAATCGTCGGTCGCAAGATCCCGATCGTCGCGGATGACTACGCCGATCCGGCTGCCGGAACCGGCGCGGTCAAGATCACGCCTGCGCATGACTTCAACGACTTTGAGGTCGGAAAGCGCACGGGTCTTCGCGCCATCAACATCATGAATATCGATGGCACGATCTGCATCAAGGAAAACGAGGATTTCCTCGAAGGGCTGGATCATCCCGCCGCGCTGCATGGCGCATGGGACCGTCTGGAAGGGCAGGACCGTTTTGCCGCGCGCAAGATCATCGTTGAAATCTTTGAAGAGGCCGGTCTTCTCGACAAGATCGAACCGCACAAGCACATGGTGCCGCATGGCGACCGTGGCGGCGTGCCGATCGAGCCGCGCCTGACGGAGCAGTGGTATGTGGACGCCAAGACGCTGGCAAAGCCTGCGATTGAAAGCGTGCGCGAAGGCCGCACCAATTTCGTGCCGAAAAACTGGGACAAGACCTATTACGAGTGGATGGAAAACATCCAGCCGTGGTGCGTTTCCCGCCAGCTGTGGTGGGGGCACCAGATTCCCGCATGGTATGGTCCCGATGGTCAGGTTTTCGTTGAGAAAACGGAAGAAGAGGCGCTGAACGCAGCAATCCAGCACTATATTTCCCACGAAGGCCCATGGAAGGCCTGGGTCGAGGAGAAGCTTGAAAACTTCAAGCCGGATGAAATCCTGACCCGTGATGAAGACGTGCTGGATACGTGGTTCTCGTCTGCGCTCTGGCCGTTTTCGACGCTCGGCTGGCCGGACAAGACGCCGGAACTGGCGCGCTATTATCCGACCAATGTTCTCGTTACCGGCTTCGACATCATCTTCTTCTGGGTTGCCCGCATGATGATGATGGGCCTTCACTTCATGAAGGACGATGCAGGCCACGCTGTTGAGCCGTTCAACACGGTCTATGTTCATGCGCTGGTTCGCGACAAGAACGGCCAGAAGATGTCGAAGTCCAAGGGCAACGTCATCGACCCGCTGGAGCTGATCGATGAGTACGGTGCCGATGCGCTGCGCTTTACGCTGGCTGTGATGGCCGCGCAGGGCCGCGACGTGAAGCTGGACCCGGCCCGCATCGCCGGTTACCGCAACTTCGGCACGAAGCTGTGGAACGCAACGCGTTTTGCCGAGATGAACGGCGTCAAGCGCGATCCGCATTTCCTGCCGGAAGCGGCAACGCTGACAATCAACCGCTGGATTCTGACGGAACTCGCCAATACGGCAAAGGACGTCACGACCGCGATCGAGAACTATCGCTTCAACGATGCCGCAAGTTCTCTGTACCGCTTCGTCTGGAACCAGGTCTGCGATTGGTATCTGGAACTGCTGAAGCCTGTTTTCAGCGGCGACGACGAAGTTGCCAAGGCAGAGGCGCAGGCCTGCGTGGCCTATGTTCTGGAAGAGATCTACAAGCTGCTTCATCCCTTCATGCCGTTCATGACGGAAGAGCTGTGGGCGCATTCGGCAGGTGAGGGCGAAAGCCGTGCGGACCTGCTGTGCCACACCGACTGGCCAGCCCCGCAGTTCCGCGATGATGCGGCTGCGGCGGAAATCAACTGGCTTGTGGATCTCGTCTCGGGCATTCGCTCGACGCGATCGGAAATGAACGTACCTCCGGGTGCGACAGCGCCGCTGGTTATCGTGGCTGCCAATCCGACGACAGAAATGCGTCTGGATCGTCATTCTGCTGCTATCCGCCGTTTGGCGAGAGCAGACGAAATTCTGGCGGCCGACGTGGCTCCCAAGGGTTCGGCACAGCTGGTGCTGGGTGAGGCGACCGTGTGCATTCCGCTCGGCAATCTCATCGATATCGCTGCTGAAAAGTCGCGCCTTGAAAAGGCGATTGGCAAAGCAGACGCCGAACTGGAGCGGATCGACAAGAAACTGTCGAACGAGAAGTTCGTGGCCAATGCCGATCCGGAAGTCGTGGCTGCAGACCGCGAGCGCAAGGCCGAGCTTGAGGTCCAGATCAAGAGCCTGAGAGTGGCGCTTGAGCGCGTCAACGAAGCGGGCTGAATTCATCGCCAGACCAGAATTGGAGCCGCCCTTGTTTCAGGGGCGGCTTTTTTGTGTCTCCACGACCGTTCGATCCGTGTGAAATGGGATGGATTCGAAGATGCAAAGCTGGGAGATGGTCAGGTATCTCTGACCGTTCCGTTCCAAAAAGGCGAATGCGGTGTTTTTGCGTGTGAAAATTGTGGATGTTGTGAGATGGTCACACTAATTCGCGGGATTGATATATCTTTCTCCGAAATAAGGATTAATCCGTAGGAATTAGAAAAATCGCCTATATTAGACAGATGTCCCTATGTTCATCAGCATTTTACGTAAATTCTTTTTGCACTGCAAAATCAATGCACTGTCCTGCGACAGATTGTCTTTTTTTTCAAAGCCCTTCAGTTTCACTGCCACGACATTGCCTTGATTGGGGAGAGAGATGGCAACACAAAATCATATCATAAAAGGCGCATTGAGCCTTGCTATCGGTATCACGTCGATCACACCTGCTTTCGCGGGCGGTCTGGACAGAGGCGGATACAATATCGACCAATTGTTCGATGCATCGCCTTTCACATTTTCCTCCGGCGTTACTTACGTAATGCCGCAGCGGAAGCTGAAGAACGCACGTGACACCAATCCGTTTGACGGATCTGGCACAAACGGATTGGGTGCAGGCACCACCTATGCTGATGATTCCGAGAATTATGCGATTCCCTATGTAGGGATAAAGGGCGGCTATGACGCCATTGACTGTTTGGTGGATTACTCGCAACCTTTCGGTGCGCATCTGGAGCCCGGTGCGGGATGGATTGGCGTACAAAGCAACATCGAAACAAAGGTTCGCACCGATAATTACGGTCTGACCTGCTCTTACAAGTTTGATGTCGGTCCGGGACAATTCCGCGTTATCGGCGGCGGTTTCTATCAGGAAATCGAAGGTTCCAAGACGAGGTTGGTCGCCCCAATTCCCGCGCCGGCGTCAGCCATTTACAACGGTGTCGGCCGACTGGAGATGAGTGATGAAGCGCCGGGCTGGCGGGCCGGCATCGCTTATGAGATTCCCGAATACGCATTGAGGGCGAGCCTAGTTTACAACAGTCGCGTCAAGTATGATAATCTTTCCGGTACCTTGGATCTGACCCAGATACCTCTTGGTACTGGCGGTAGCCCGTGGGCAGGTCGCCGGTTTAACGTTGTGGGCTCGGCCGAGGCTCCGGACTCTCTCGAACTGAAGGTACAAAGCGGCATTGCACCCGACTGGCTTGCTTTTGGATCCGTTAAGTGGACCAATTGGAGCCTGATTCAGTCCATCGGATTCTGCCCTGTAGCGTCCTCCGGTCTACCATGTCGTCCAGGCGGAGTGACGTCGCTCGACCTGCTTTATCGTGATGGCTGGACCGTATCTGGCGGTATCGGGCACAAGTTCAACGATCAATGGTCTGGCGCTGTCAGCCTGACGTGGGACAGAGGCACGAGCACTGGCGTTGGTACGCAGACCGACAGCTGGACCCTCGGTACAGGCGTGTCCTATGCTTTCAACGAGAATGTGGAACTGCGTCTTGCTGGCGCTGTCGGCCTTCTTACGAGCGGAAGCTCTGGTGCGGTCACTCGTGGCGGCGTCGTCTATGGTAATGACGTTTCATACGACTTCGGCAATGATATCGTCACCGCAGTATCGACCTCGCTCAAAGTCAAATTCTGAGGCAATTCCGAGAAAATTCAACCCGGCCTTTCGAGGCCGGGTTTTTTGTTGCCTGCTCGCAATATTGTGACGATTTGGCAACATATTTCTGCAACCTTCACGTAGCGTAAGAATGCGGGCTTATTTGTCCATTTCCCGCCACAAACAAGTTGCTTGCTTGTTTTTGAGATCGCGGGAATGGGAAGAATATGCAGGCTTCGAAAGTGGTTCTGCGGAAGTGGTTAATGTGAAAACTGGTGTAGATTCAGTATCTAAGCAAGTAGAAACGGGAAAGGTTCTCCCTCTATTGCTTGGATCGATTCAAACGGCTGCTAAACGCCGTGATGTTGCCGGAAACGGCGCTTACATTCGTTCTCATGCAAATACTGATCGACCGCCGCAAATGATCACTGGCAGCACGATGAAAAGTGCGGCTGGAAAGACGCAGTGTGTTCTAAATTCGCAGCCCGGCCTCGAATTGGCTTTGCAGTATCGCGCAAGTATTCGCTATACGCCGGGAAGAGTGAGAGAAGTCCGTTGAAATGCTGAAATGTGACATCAACGTTTTTAGGCCACTGTGTACGGGCATGTTGCTGGCGGTGCTTGCAATGCCCGCTGCGGCTTTCGATATCAATTCCGGCGTGACGAAGGAATCCGGCCCTTTCGACCTGTTCAAGTTCGGCTTCAAGTCCTACAAGAGCGGCAAGAAGGAAGATGCTGTCGAGGCCTATCGTTACGCGGCGGAAAAGGGTCATACCGGCTCTCGCTGGGCGCTGGCCAATATGTATGCCTTCGGCGACGGCGTGCCGAAGAATGATTTTGAAGCCTTCAAGATTTACAGCGAAATTGCCAGCCAAGGCGTGGAGCCCGGTTCCGAGGATACCGGCTTTTTCGTCAACGCGCTGCTCTCGCTGGCCGACTACTATCGCCATGGCATTCCTGGCAGCCCGGTCAAGACCGACCTGTCGCAGGCACGCCAGCTCTATTTCCAGGTTGCTTCCACCTTCGGCGTGGCTGAGGCCCAGTTCGAACTCGCACAGATGATACTGGCGGGCGAGGGTGGGCGCGCAGACGCGCAGCAGGCCAAGAAATGGCTAAACCAGGCGCGCAAGCACGGCCATGCCGGTGCCATGTCCATCTTCGGCAATCTGCTGTTTCAGGAAGGCCAGACCGTGCGCGGGCTCGCTTTCATGACGGCTGCGCTGGACAAGTGTTCCGCCGTCAATTGCAAGTGGATACAGAACCTGCAGGAACAGGCCTTCTCTGTTGCAGCCGAAGACGATCGCCGCGTGGCGATTTCGCTAGCGCAGAATATCGCGCTGGGTGATGCGGACTGACGCTACGCGAGGTTAGCCAGCACTGGCACCGTGTGCCGCTGGCTGTGCTCCTCAGACGGGCTTGAAATCGAAATAGCCACAGACGGGAACATGGTCTGATGGCTTTTCCCATGCGCGGACATGCTTCTCTACCGAAACGGATTGCAATCTGTCCGCAGCCTCCGATGACAGCATGAGGTGATCGATGCGGATGCCGTTGTTCTTCGGCCAGGCCCCGGCCTGATAATCCCAGAACGTATAAAGACCGGCCTCATCCGTTGTGGCGCGGGCAGCATCGGTAAAGCCCAGATTTTCAAGCTTGCGGAAAGCGGCGCGGGTTTGCGGCAGGAAGAGTGCGTCTCCCTCCCATGCGCGCGGATCGTAGCAATCGAAGGGTTCTGGGATGACGTTGTAGTCTCCCGCGAGGATCAGCGGTTCCTCGAGCAGCAGCCGGTTCTCGGCAAATCGTCTCAACCGTTCCATCCACGCCAGCTTGTAGGGGTATTTGACGGGATCATCCGGAGGATTGCCATTGGGAAGGTAGAGCGAGCACACACGGATGACGCCACCGGACACAGAGAAGACGCCTTCGATGAAGCGCGCCTGTTCATCGCTCTCGTCACCCGGCAAGCCGCGATTGACCTCGTCCGGCGTCATCTTGGAAAGCAGTGCCACGCCGTTGAAGCCCTTCTGGCCATGCGTCTCCACATGGTAGCCAAGCGCCTCGATTTCCTGGCGCGGAAAATTCTCATCGACGGATTTGATTTCCTGAAGGCAGGCGATATCGGGGTCGGAATCCTTCAGCCATTGGCAAAGGTTTTCGATGCGCGCCTTGACGCCGTTAATGTTCCAGGTGGCAATCTTCATCGGATGTTCCATTCTCAGATAGAAACCGTTTTAACCGATGCGCAGCCGAATGCCACCCGTTTTCACGGTATCAACAGGCGCGATATGTATTTGGCTCAGATGGAAAAGCTGGTTCCGCAGCCACAGCTTGCAACGGCGTTGGGGTTCTTGATCTGGAAGGACTGGCCGAGAAGATTGTCGACGAAATCGATTTCGGAACCTTCCATGTAGATCACGGACATGCTGTCGATCAGCACCTTGGCGTTATCGCGCGCGATGACGAGGTCGTCCTGGGTCGGTTCTCCGTCCAGGTCGAACTTGTAGGAAAAACCGGAGCAGCCGCCGCCCTCGACGGAGACGCGCAGGGAATGCTTGCCCTCTTCTGCGGCGACAATCTGGGCGATTCGCTTTGCGGCGGATTCTGAAAGTGTAATGGCTGTGGTCATGTCGTTTCTCCAACCGGGGTCAAGAACCGGAGAGCTGTGTTTTGTATAAAGTCGATTATAAACCAGTCAAATTAACGGTCTATAGCCTTGTTGCGCTGCGATGACGCTTTGCGGCAACCTTCGGGATAGGTATGAAGGGTAGATGAAAAGGTCAATGGCAAGACCGCGTGATAAAAGTCAGCAGGATATGGAATGATAATCGATCAGCGTGCATTGGGGTTCGGAAGCGGAGAGAGGGCGGTCTATGCCACCGATCCATGGACCACGCGCGGCCGCCTGTTCCCGGAAGCCTCCAGCCTGACACGGTCTGAATTTCAGCGCGACCGCGACCGTATCGTTCACACGACGGCTTTCCGTCGCCTGAAGCACAAGACGCAGGTTTTCATCAGCCCCGATGGCGACCATTATCGCACCCGGCTGACGCACACGATCGAGGTTGCGCAGATTGCCCGCGCTCTCGCCCGCGCCCTGCGGCTGGATGAAGATCTTGCCGAAGGCGTGGCGCTGGTTCACGACTTCGGCCACACGCCCTTCGGCCATACGGGCGAGGACGCGCTGGATGCCGTGCTGAAGCCCTATGGCGGGTTCGACCATAACGCCCAGTCGCTTCGCATCGTCACGAAGCTTGAGCGGCGTTACGCGGAATATGACGGTATCAACCTGACATGGGAAACGCTGGAAGGCTTGGTCAAGCACAACGGTCCGCTGGTAAGCAGAAGCGGGCAGGGCACGCATGGGGCCGTGCCGCTGCCCATCCTTGAATATTGCGAGATGCAGGACCTCGAGATTGGCACCTTCGCGAGCCTGGAAGCGCAGGTGGCGGCCATTGCCGATGACATCGCCTACAACACCCATGACATCGATGACGGCCTGCGGGCGGGATATCTGACCTTCGACATGCTTGAGGAAGTGCCTTTCCTTAGCGGGCTGATGGCGGAAGTGCGCGCGAAATACCCCAAACTCGATGATGACCGGTTTGCCCATGAAATCATGCGCAGGCAGATTACCCGCATGGTCGAGGATGTGATTGGCGTCGCCCAGCACAATCTTTCCCTGCTGAAGCCGACATGCGCGGCAGACATTCGCGCGGCCGACCACACGATCGCGACATTTTCCCCCGCGATGGCGGAAACGGACAGGCAGATCAAGAAGTTGCTGTTTGCACATATTTATCGCCATGCCGAAATCATGCGCATCCGCGCAGGCGCGACGCAGATCGTGACCGACCTTTTCCACCGCTACATGGAAACGCCAGCCGAAATGCAAAGTCACTACTGGGTAGACAGCATTCCGGGCATGACTTCGCCCGCAAAAGCCCGGCATGTAGGCGATTACCTTGCCGGCATGACCGACAGTTATGCACTGAAAGCCCATCAGCGCCTGTTTGACCACACACCCGATTTGCGATAGGCAGCGCCAACCGCGAACCGACTATCCGGATTGCCCGGAATGAGATGCAAGCCTTTCGCGCAGGTATATGATCATGAACCTTTTTGCCGATTTCGACACCAGAATCAAAAACGCGCTCGAGACGATAGACCTCGTCAAAGCCCATCGCGATACTGTCGATTTCGGGCGCATTACGGTGGAATCTCCACGCGATCCCAGCCACGGCGATGTTGCCACCAATGCCGCCATGGTGCTGGCGAAGTCGCTTGGCACCAACCCCCGGGCGCTGGCCGAACTGATCGTTCCCGCACTTGAGCAGGATGCGGACGTGGACAGCGTCAATGTTGCGGGCCCCGGCTTCATCAATATCCGTGTCTCGGTTGCCTACTGGCAGCGTCTTCTTGCCGGCATGATAGAGCAGGGCGTCGATTACGGTCGCTCCACCGTTGGAACCGGCAAGAAGATCAATGTCGAATATGTTTCCGCTAACCCGACCGGACCCATGCATGTCGGCCACTGCCGCGGCGCTGTCGTGGGCGATACGCTGGCCAATGTTCTGGCCTTCACCGGCTATGAGGTGACGAAGGAATATTACATCAATGATGCGGGCTCGCAGATTGACGTGCTGGCACGCTCTGTATTCCTGCGTTACCGCGAGGCGCTCGGCGAAGATGTCGGCGCCATTCCGCCGGGTCTTTATCCGGGTGACTATCTGGTGCCCCTTGGCAAGTCGCTGGCCGAGGAATTTGGTATCAAGCTGCGCGCCATGCCGGAAGAGCAGTGGCTGCCAATCGTCAAGGATAAGGCCATCGACGCGATGATGGTGATGATTCGCGAGGATCTGGCCGCCTTGAACGTAAAACACGACTTGTTCTACTCCGAGCGGACGCTACACGCTGGCAATGCCGGGCCCATTCTGTCTGCCATCAACGATCTGACCTTCAAGGGCCACGTCTACAAGGGCACCCTGCCGCCACCAAAGGGCGAATTGCCGGATGATTGGGAAGACCGCGAGCAGACATTGTTCCGCTCCACCGAGGTCGGTGACGATATGGATCGCGCGCTGATCAAGTCAGACGGTTCCTATACCTATTTTGCCGCAGACGTTGCCTACTTCAAGGATAAGTATGATCGTGGCTTCGGCGAAATGATCTATGTTCTGGGTGCCGACCACGGCGGTTACGTGAAGCGTCTGGAAGCGGTTGCGCGCGCGGTCTCCGAGGGCAAGTCAAAACTGACGGTGCTTCTGTGCCAGATGGTCAAACTTTTCCGTGATGGCGAGCCGGTAAAAATGTCGAAACGCTCCGGCGATTTCGTGACATTGCGCGATGTCGTCGACGAGGTCGGCCGCGACCCGGTGCGATTCATGATGCTCTACCGGAAGAATTCCGAGCCTCTGGACTTCGATTTTGCCAAGGTTACGGAGCAATCCAAGGACAATCCCGTATTTTATGTGCAGTATGCACATGCGCGCTGCAAGTCTGTTTTCCGCCAGGCTAATGAAGCGTTTCCAGATCTTGACGTATCGCAAATCAACATGGCGGCCAGCACTGCTTTGATTAGCGATGTCAATGAGTTGCAGCTGATTGCTAAACTGGCTGAGTACCCTCGTCTGATCGAGTCCGCGGCCCTCAATCATGAGCCGCACCGCCTGGCATTTTACCTGTACGATCTGGCCAGTTCTTTCCATGGCCATTGGAATAAAGGTAAAGATCAGCCAGAATTACGTTTTGTTAACGATAAAAACCGAGAATTAAGTGTTGCCAGACTCGGGCTGGTGAATGCTGTCGCTAATGTACTGAAGTCTGGACTGACGCTCCTTGGGGCAAACGCACCTGACGAAATGCGATGACATCTCACCATTATTTGCTCACAATACGCTGGCAAGTGCTGTGATGCGTAGATGGTGGAACACGTAATGGTCGAAAAAAATGTCGCGTATAACCGGGATAACCGGGCAGATGAATTCGCTGACAACGATCCCTTGGCGCAGCTTGCGCGCCTAGTCGCTCAAGAGGATCGTCCTTCCCATGTCGCTTCCCCGGCTGCGCCACAACCGGGCGCACGTCGGGAGCCGGAGTTCAATCTCGAAGACGAGTTGCTTCGCGAATTCGCGATCTATGATTCGCCCCGTCATGAGCCGGTCGTGCTGGATGCCGCCAACGATGTTCGTTCGCCGGTTCCTGCCGGTGAGTTCATGCAGCGGGTCGAATCTGTTTTCGCTCGCAGAGAGCCCGAGGTTGCGGAACCTGCTGCTGCGCCCGCCGAGCACTATGCACCGGCTGAGACAGAAGATTACCTCGTTGCAGACCATGCCGCAGTCCCGGCTTCCAATCTTCGCGACGATTTCAGTGACGATCCAGAATCGGTTGCGGCCCTGTTCGATGTCGCGCATCGCAATGCGCCATCGCATGATGAGGTTGAGCGCGTTGCTTCACATGCTCCCGTGCACGTCGAGGCACCAGCTCACATCGAGCCTGAGGCCTATATCGAGCCGGTCAGCTACGCCGACGTTCCAGAGCCGGTAGCAGCCTATGAGCAGCGCATCGATGCGGCTGCTGTGGAGGTTCCTGCCGAGGCCTACGTGGAGCCATCGGCATCCTACCAGCCAAACTGGGAGCATATGGCCGAGACCTCCGGCGAAGTGGCCATAGATCTTGCCAGCGAACTGGAAATGTCGGTCGCTGACGAAGCTCCAGCGCCGCTCCAGTCATCGCCGCCCATCGCACGACGGTCTTCGCTGGATTACTCCAGCCTTCGCCTGCCGCTTGCCAATTTCGGTGCGCCACGTGCGACGCCGGTTGCGCCGAAAGTCGAGCCTGCAATGGCTGCTCCCGCACCCGTAGCCGCGCAGTTCACGCAGCCCATCGAAGCGCCCGTCAGCCATGCCGAACCTGCAGCGCCCGTCGGTCAGAAGCTGTCGGCCATGGACGAGCTGATCTACGATGTGTCCAAGTATGAAATCGGAACGGTGACTGCTCCGGCAGCTCGTTTCGAGCCCACAGTGCCTGTTGCGCCGCCCGTCGCTGCTGCAAAGCCAATGGTTGCTGCACCAGTCGTCGCTGCTGCTCCCGCGCCTGTGGCTGCGCAGCCGGTCGTTGCCAAGCGTGCCGAGCCCGAGTTCCAGCCCGCAGCCGTAAAGCAAGAGCCTGATCTCGATCTGGGCGACTTCGACGGCTTCAAGGATGATGATTTCGAGCTTGCTCTCGATGATATCGACTTTGATATCGATCTTTCCGAAATTGCCAATATCGACGTGCCCGTGGCGCCAGCACCGGCACCCGTTGCCAAGCCTCAGCCTGCACCGGTAGCGCAGGCCCCTGTCGTGGCACCAAAGCCTGTCGTTGCTCCAGCACCCGTTGCGGCTGCTCCGGCCCGTCCGCAGCCTGTTGCGGCAGCTCCTGTCATGCGTCAGGAAGCACCACGGCCCGCCGCGCCGGTTGTCGCTGCACCGCCAGCCACATTGGAAAGCTTGCCATTCGATCCTTCGCAGATCGGCGAAACGGAAGACCAGCCCGAGACCATCACGGAGATGGAAGTTCCGGAACTGCCGGTCGGCGTTTTCGAACCGAAGCCTGCGCCGCGCCGTCAGGAAGAGGATCTCGATCTGGACACCGAGCTTGCGACCCTGTTTGCGCCGGTCGTTTCTGGTGGGCTTGATCGCAACCGAAATACCGCGCCGCGTCAGCCTCAGCCAAGCCAGGAAGAGGTCGACGAATTCGAGCGCGCTCTGGAGCAGGATTTCCGCCGCAGCATGCAGGAAGCCGCAGAAACGCGCGCGTCCGGCGAAAGAATGGCGCCAACCGATCTGGCAAGCCAGGTGCGTTACACAGATGAAGATCGTGGCGGTATGCGCCGCTGGTTCGTTCCAATGGCTGCCGTTATCGGCGTTGTCCTTGTCGGTGGCGGTACATACGCTCTGATGTTCGGCGGTGCGGGAAGCCAGGGTTCCAGCGGAGCGCCCGTCATCATTTCTGCCGATAGCGAACCAACCAAGGTCGTGCCGGAAAATCCCGGCGGTCGTGTTGTGCCTAACCAGGACAAGGCGGTTTATGACCGTGTTGCCGGTGGCGCGCCCGCAGACCCCAAGCAGCCTTCGCTGATTTCCACCAATGAGCAGCCTGTGGATGTCGTCCAGCGCACGCTCATTCCGGAGCAGTTGCCGCTTGAAGGCGAAAACGAAGATATGGAAGCTGCGACGTCTACTCCTGTTGGTGAGACGGAAGATCCACGTCTGCTCTCGCCGGAAGAAAAGGCGCAGGAAGCACAGAACAACGGCGGATCGCCCGTCAATGTTTCGCCTCGCAAGGTCCGCACCATGATCGTCAAGCCTGACGGCACTCTGGTGGCGCAGGAAGTGCCTGCACCGGCAGCTTCTGCCCCACAGGCCGAAAAGGTCGAGGAACTGGCGGCACCGCAGGCAAATACGCCAGCAGAAAATGCTCCGGCTGTCATCGCTGCATCGCGTGTGCCGGTTGCTCCAGAACAGCCAGTGGCGCAGGCACCTGCGCCCGCTGCTGCTACCCCGGCTGCGCCCGTAGCCGCCGCGCCAAAGCCAACCCAGACGGCGGCACCGATGCCTGCATCGCGCCCGGCCTCGCAGCCTGCCAATGTGGTGGCGACTGTGACCAACCAGGGTAATGTCCGCCCGGCGCCTGCATCGCAGCCCGCACAGGAAACTGCAGCCGCTCCGACGGCTGCGACGAACAGCTCGTCTACCGGAGGCTACTTCGTGCAGGTCGCATCCCTGCCAAGCCAGGCTGAAGCGCAGAAGTCCTATGTGAACCTCTCCGCGAAGTTCGGCTCCGTCATTGGCGGACGCGGCGTCGACATCAAGGCAGCGGAAATTGCTGGCAAGGGTACGTTCTACCGCGTTCGCATCCCAGCAGGCGACAAGAACGAAGCCGCCGCATTGTGCGAGCGCCTCCGCTCTGCAGGCGGCAGCTGCCTGATTGCGCGCTGATTTTTAGGCCTTACAAGAATTGGAGCCGGGATAGTTCTGCTGTCCCGGCTTTATTGATGGCAGGTCTCGCCGCGTCTCCCCAACTGCGACGTCATCCTCGGGCTTGTCCCGAGGATCCGACCACGTTGAATGTTGTGGTTCGTTAGATCCTCGGGACAAGCCCAAGGGATGACGGGACAAAGGGAAAGGCCTTGGGCCCGGATCGCTATCGCTCTCGACACTTACGCCCCAGAACCAGCAGGACACATCCATGACCGACACGAAAGCTATGATCCTTGGCTGTAGCGGCCTGACACTGACGCAGGACGAAATTGCGCTGTACAAGGCAGAACGTCCGTGGGGCTTCATTCTGTTCGGACGCAACATCGGCGATGCGCAGCAGATCACAGACCTCGTGGCTTCGATGCGTGATGCTGTCGGTCGCCCCGACGCGCCGGTGCTGATCGATCAGGAGGGCGGGCGCGTTCAGCGCATTCGGCCACCTCTGCTGCAATCCTATCCCAACGCCCAGGCGCTGGGAGAAATCTTTCTGCGCGACAAGGTTCAGGGCCTGCGCGCCGCATGGCTGATGTCGCGCCTTCACGCCTTCGATCTGATGAAGTTCGGGATCAACGTCGATTGCCTGCCGGTTCTGGACGTGCCGGTGGAGGGTGCAAGCAATGTCATCGGCAACCGCGCCTATGGTTTCGATCCGGCGCTTGTTGCCGCCATGGGGCAGGCGGCAGCGGACGGGTTGAAGGCAGGCGGCATGTTGCCTGTGATGAAGCACATGCCCGGCCATGGCCGGGGCCTTGTCGATTCGCACCATGAGCTGCCGGTGGTGGATGTGAGCATCGACGATCTGGACGCCCACGACTTCGTGCCGTTCCGGGCACTGAACCGGGAACTGATGGCCATGAGCGCGCATCTTGTCTTCACCGCAATCGATGCGGAACGCCCGGCAACGACCTCGCCAACGGTCATCGATGAGATCATCCGTGGAAGGATCGGCTTTGACGGCCTGCTCATATCGGACGACAGCTCGATGAATGCCCTTAAGGGCACACTGGGTGAACGCGCCGCCAATATTGTTGCGGGTGGTTGCGATATAGTCTTGCATTGCAATGGCGTGATGAGTGAAATGCTTGAGGTCGTGAAGGAAGTGCCTGTTCTTTCCGGCAAGGCTCTGGAGCGTGTTCGGGCTGTCGAGGCCGGTTTCCCGGCGGTTGACGGTTCCGATGAAGCGGCGCTCAGGGACGAATTCAACGCCATGCTGGCGGTTGCCTGATCCGCAATCCAGCCGGGCGGTATCCAAGATTCAGGCCCGGTGGACAGGTGAATGGCAGCAGATAAATCGCGCGGCGGCGCGCCGATGGAAAAGCTCTGGGAAGATATCAAACCTGAGCGTGCCACCGGCGAATCTGCCCTGATGATCGATGTTGCGGGCTTTGAAGGCCCGCTCGATCTGCTGCTGCATCTTGCCCGCACGCAGAAGGTGGACCTTTCGCGTATTTCCGTGCTGGCGCTGGCTGAACAATATCTCATTTTCGTTGAGCGGGCGCGGCGGGTGCGCATTGAGCTTGCTGCCGATTACCTCGTCATGGCCGCATGGCTGGCTTTTCTCAAATCCAAGCTGCTCATCCCACAGCAAAGCAAGGGTGACGGACCAAGCGGCGAGGAAATGGCTGCGACGCTGGCCTTCCGGCTGAAGCGGCTGGAAGCCATGCGCGAAGCAGCCGAAAGGCTCGTCAACCGCCACCAGCTGGGCCTGGACGTGTTTGCGCGCGGTGCACCGGAGCATATTCCCCACAAAAGCCGCTCCTCCTTCGAGGCCAGTCTTTATGACATGCTCAGCGCCTATGCGACGCTGCGCCAAAGGCAGGCCATTACCCAGGTCACGATCGAAAAGCGACAGGTCTGGTCGCTGGTCGATGCGCGCGAATTGCTGACCTCCATGTTGGGCGACATCGGGGACTGGACCGAGCTTGACCGCTACCTTCTGCAATATGTCCCGGAACCCGCCATGCGTGCCACGGCCATGGCCAGCGCCTTTGCCGCATCGCTCGAGCTGGTACGGGAAGGCACGCTCGAGATTCGCCAGGACGGCGCCTTCCAGCCCATCTATATGCGCAAGGGAACGCGCGCGGGCGAGCGCATGACGAAAAGGACACAGGATGTCGATTGAGACGGAAGCGGACCATTTCGCCGCACCGAACGAGGAAAACGCAAGGGCATCAGGCATCGGCGAACGGCAGATGCGCGAAGCAGAGCGCATTGCGGAAGCGCTTGTGTTTGCCTCCGCACAGCCCGTGACCGAAGCATTTCTTGCTGAGCGACTGCCGAAGGGCGTGGATGTCGCGGCGATTATGGCGAGGCTCAAGGCGCTCTATAGCGACCGTGGCGTCAACCTTGTGCAGGTGGGTGGAAGCTGGGCGTTCCGGACGGCGGGGCATCTCTCCTTCGTCATCCGGGCGGACGAAAAGGAGCCGAAGAAGCTCTCTCGCGCAGCCTTGGAAGTTCTGGCGATCATCGCCTATCACCAGCCGGTGACGCGTGCCGAAATCGAGGATATCAGGGGTGTCCAGACGTCACGCGGCACGCTGGATGTGCTGATGGAGGCTGGCTGGGTGAGATTTCGCGGACGCCGCAGGACGCCGGGACGGCCTGTGACGATGGGAACGACCGTGGAATTTCTGGACCATTTCGGCCTTGAGGAATTGCGCGATCTGCCGGGTCTCGATGAATTGAAGGGGGCAGGGCTTCTGTCCGGCCGTATCCCGTCCAATTTCGGGATTCCCCTGCCGTCGATGAGCGACGAACTGACAGAAGACGAGGATCCCATCACCCAGCTCGATCTGGAGGAGCTGGGCCTGCTTGCACCACGTGGTGATGAACCGGACAGATGATCTCGCCCCGATTGCAGCATGATCACAAAGAGTTGCCAACATTTGACAATCTGCCGATTTATAGTGCGCCATCGTTTGTTGAATAGCCATTTTGGTGTTTGAAAAACCTCCGCAAACGTCTTACATCGGTTCAAAGCAAAATTCAGGGAGTTTGCGTTATGGGTTCTTTTAGTGTGTGGCATTGGCTGATCGTTCTGGTCATCGTGCTGGTCCTTTTCGGTCGCGGCAAGATTCCCGAACTGATGGGCGATGTTGCAAAGGGCATCAAGAGCTTCAAGAAGGGCATGGCCGACGAAGACACGACTCCTCCGCCGGCAGACCCTAACAGCAACGTCAATTCCAGAACGGTCGACCACAAGGCTGACGAGATCAAGTGATGGATCTTTCGGCGCGGCCTGTTCAGCAGGCCGCACCCTCAGGCGTGTCAGGAGCTTTGTGATGTTAGATATCGGCTGGAGCGAGCTGCTTGTGATCGCGGTCGTGCTGATCGTGGTCGTGGGCCCAAAAGACCTGCCGCCCATGATACGCGCCTTCGGCAAGACGATGGCCGGGCTGCGCAAGATGGCGGGCGATTTTCGCTCCCAGTTCGATGAGGCCTTGAAAGAGGCCGACATGGACGATGTGCGCCAGACGATCTCGGACGTTCGCAATCTCAACCCTACGAACTCGCTGCGCGATGCCATGAACCCGCTTCGCCAGCTGGGAAATGAAATCCGCTCCGATCTGCAGGGTGCAACGACACCGCCAAGCTCGCCAGCAACCAGTGCTCCAGCTGATCTATCCGCTGTCAGCCTCTCCGAGCCTGAAATGAAGCTGCCGGATGGTCCCCCGCTGATTGCGACAGAGGCTTCGACCGCAAGCGCCACGCCTGCAACGGGTCCGGCCACGGCTGCTCCTGCCACGGTCCCGGCGACCGTTGCGCCCGCAGCCGTCGCCGCAGCCACAGCCCAGGTTCAGCCCGGTATTGCGGAAAAGCCAAAGGCTGTGCGCAAGCGCGCTCCCGCCAAATCCGTGCAGGAAGTCGAGGCTGAAAAGGTGGCAGCAAAGCCGAAGCGGGTGGCGAAAACCGTTTCCGCCAAGGCCGATGCTCTGGACACGACAAGTGCAAAGACGGTCGTTCCCAAAAGCAGCAAACCGAAGACGCTGACTGAGGCCGGTGCGAAGCTTGGCAAGGTCAAGGCCGCCAAGGCAACGGTCGCGGCTGGCAAGCCGATGGTTGAGTTGGCCAAGGCCATTGTCGATCAGGGCAGTGCGGAGACAATAGCGGGTTCGACGCCTGCGAAAACAGCAAAGACGGCGAAGGCCAAGAAGGGTGAAGCATGAGTGAGGACACCGAAGATAAGCCACAGCCGCTTATCGAGCACCTCATGGAATTGCGCACGCGACTGATCTGGTCGCTCGGCGCTTTCTTTGTCGCTTTCATTGCCTGCTTTGCGGTGGCCAAGCATCTCTTCAACCTGCTTGTCATTCCCTACAAATGGGCCGTGATATGGGCCGGGCTGGATGTTGCCAAGTCTTCGCTGATCTATACCGCGCCGCAGGAATTCTTCTTCACGCAGATCAAGGTCGCCATGTTCGGCGCTTTGGTGATTTCATTTCCTGTCATCGCCTCGCAGCTCTATAAATTCGTGGCGCCGGGCCTTTACAAGAACGAGCGGGCGGCATTTCTGCCGTTTCTCATTGCATCGCCGCTTCTTTTTCTGTTGGGCGGCGCGCTGGTCTACTTCTTCTTCACGCCCATGGTCATGTGGTTCTTCCTTGCCATGCAGCAGCTGCCTGAGGACGGCGAAGTTGCCATTTCGCTGATGCCGAAAGTATCGGAATATCTCAGCCTCATCATGACGCTGGTTCTGTCCTTCGGTCTGGTGTTCCAGTTGCCCGTGGTAACGACGCTTCTTGCGCGTGTTGGACTTTTGACCAGCCAGTGGCTGCGTGAAAAGCGCAAATTCGCGATCGTTGCAGCTTTCGTCGTTGCCGCTGTGCTGACGCCGCCGGATCCGATGTCCCAGATCGGTCTTGCTTTGCCAGCGATCCTTCTCTACGAGATTTCCATCTATTTGGCTCGACTCGTGGAGAAAAAGCGCGCTGAGGAGATCGCAGGCCGGGAGCTTGAAAGTCCCGCTGACGTCTGACGGTCAACCATCCGCCAGCTTTTCTCCAGACGCCGGGTCCATTGCCCCGGCGTTTTGTTTTTAAAGCATGATGCAAATTACGGTCTGGAACCACAATGCACGACATTAAATGGATACGCGAAAACCCAGAAGCTTTCGATGCAGGCCTTGCTCGCCGCAATGCCGAGCCGCAATCCGCAAGCCTGATTGCGCTCGATGAAAAGCGCCGTTCCGTCATTCAGACCCTGCAGGACATGCAATCACGTCGCAACCTTGCCTCCAAGGAAATTGGCGCTGCCATGGCGCAGAAGAATGCCGAGTTGGCTGAAAAGCTGAAGGCAGAGGTTTCCGATATCAAGGAGACCATGCCCCGGCTTGAGGAAGAGGACCGCCAGGTTTCGGCTGAGCTGACCGATGCCCTGTCGCGCATTCCAAACATTCCCCTTGATGATGTTCCCGTGGGCAAGGACGAGCATGACAATGTCGTTGCCCGCGTTGTCGGCCAGAAGCCCGGCTGGAACCATGCAGCCAAGGAGCATTTCGAAATCGGTGAAGCACTCGGTTACATGGATTTCGACCGTGCCGCCAAGCTTTCCGGTTCGCGCTTTACCGTTCTGACCAGCCAGATTGCGCGTCTGGAGCGTGCGCTGGGCCAGTTCATGATCGATCTGCACACAGGCGAGCACGGTTATACGGAAGTGTCGTCGCCGCTGATGGTGCGCGACGAGGTGATGTATGGAACCGGCCAATTGCCAAAATTTGCCGAAGACCTGTTCAAGACGACGGACGGTCGCTGGCTGATCCCGACTGCCGAAGTGACGCTGACAAATCTCGTTGCCGGCGAAATTCTGGAAGGCGAAAAGCTGCCTCTGCGCTTTACCGCCTTGTCGCCGTCCTTCCGTTCCGAGGCCGGATCGGCGGGTCGCGACACACGCGGCATGTTGCGCCAGCACCAGTTCTGGAAATGCGAACTCGTATCGATCACGGATGCCGAAAGCTCGATCGAGGAACTGGAACGCATGACGGCTTGCGCTGAAGAAGTGCTGAAGCGTCTGGGCCTGCATTTCCGCACCATAACACTGTGCACCGGTGACATGGGCTTTAGCGCACGCAAGACCTACGATCTCGAAGTGTGGCTGCCCGGCCAGAATACCTACCGGGAGATTTCGTCCTGCTCGGTCTGCGGCGACTTCCAGGCACGCCGGATGGATGCCCGTTACCGTGCCAAGGGTGAGAAGGCGACGAAGTTCGTCCATACGCTCAATGGCTCCGGCACGGCTGTCGGTCGCTGCCTGATCGCGGTTCTCGAGAACTATTTGAATGAAGACGGATCGGTAACGATCCCTGACGTGCTGCTGCCTTATATGGGCGGACTCAAGCGCATTGAGAAGGCTGCGTAGCGAACCCAGTCTCGTCATCCCGCACTTGATGCGGGATCCAGTCAGACCAAGTCTTTGGTCTGGTAAGAACCTTCTCGCTGCGCAGACGCGCAGCGGCTGGATTCCGGCTCAAGGCCGGAATGACGGAAGGTTGGGAATGCTGCTGAAAGAACTGAAGCGGGAGAACACCATGCGGATATTGCTGACGAACGACGATGGTATTCATGCCGAAGGTCTGGCGGTGCTAGAGCGTATCGCCCGCACGATTTCCGACGATGTCTGGATCGTGGCGCCGGAAACGGACCAGAGCGGTCTTGCGCATTCGCTGACGCTGTCCGAGCCGCTACGGCTTCGCAAGATTTCCGACAAGCACTTCGCCTTGCGCGGCACGCCGACGGACTGTGTCATCATGGGTGTGCGGGAAGTGCTGCCGGGCAAGCCGGATTTGATCCTGTCCGGTGTCAATGCCGGTGCGAACATGGCCGATGACGTGACCTATTCCGGCACCATAGCCGGTGCCATCGAAGGAACATTGCAGGGTGTGCGCTCCTTTGCGCTGAGCCAGGCCTTTGCCTATGCTGGCCACGCGGAACGAGTCGTCCCCTGGGAAGTGGCAGAGACCCATGCGCCCGATCTCATTCGCAAACTGATCGATGTCGATCTTCCCAGCGAAACCTTCCTCAATCTCAACTTCCCGAATTGCGCGCCCGCCGATGTGAAGGGCGTGAGCGTCACCGAGCAGGGCAAGCTGGATTTTGGCCTGACTGTCGACCAACGGCAGGATGGCCGTGGCATTCCCTATTACTGGCTACGCTTTGGCGAACGTCTCGGCAATTTCCGTGATGGCACCGATATTCACGCGGTCAAGGATGGCAAGATTTCCGTTACCCCGCTCAAGCTTGATCTGACCGATTACACGGTCAAGGATCGCGTTGCGGCAGCCCTTGGTCTGGGAGTGAAACAGTGAAATCGGCGATGGTGGAGAAGGAGGGGTTCGCGTCCCTCGTGCTGCGGTTGAGAGCCGAAGGCATCTCCGATATCGACCTGTTGACGGCGGTAGAGCAGACGCCACGCTCGCAATTCGTGCCAGCACAGTTCGCCGCCGATGCCTATTCCAGCCGCACCATCCCCATAGACTGCGGTGCCTTCATGGAAAGCGCCGACATGGCGGTGAAGGCGGTTCACCGGCTTCAGGTCAAGCCGGGCCAGCGCGTGCTGGAAATCGGTACCGGCAGCGGTTTCATGACGGCCGTTCTGGGAAGACGCGCGGAACGCGTGGTTTCGATCGACCGCTACAAGACACTCGTGCTGCTGGCACAGAACCGGATGGACGATCTGGGTATCCGCAATGTTGTCATTCGTCAGGCGGACGGCACCAACGGCCTTGTCGGCGAGGGCACCTTTGACCGAATCATCTCTACGGCTGCGTTTACCGCCATGCCCCGCTTCTTTACCGAGCAGATCGTCTCCGGTGGAATGATGATAGCGCCCATCATTCTGGAAGACGGACGCTGCGTGATGACCCGCTTTTCCAAGACCGGCAGCCGTTTCGAGCGCGAGGAAATGTTCGAAACGCCCTATCTGCCCATCGAAAGCCACATCGCGCGCTATTTATGATAAATCGCAATTTCCCATGGCGATGTGGAACGAAGGTTGGTTTTTTCCAACTACCTGATTTATAACTGTTTTAGCAGATTTACGCGCGCCAAAGGCCCGTTTCATGGGCGTTTCATGGTTATCGAAGTGTCAAAAAAATCGCAAACGGCTTAACGCTTTAACGGCGTGGTAACACTAACGCGCTTTAATCATATCCATCGACGCATGGTTTTCCCGATCTGGGAGAGGGGCCTTGCAGAGTGTGGTTAGAGCCGGATCGATCCCGATGCGGCGGTTGGCGTCAGTGTAGATCGAGTCATGCGTATGAGTAATTCGCCCAAAATCGGAAAATCAATCGCAAAGATGCTCGCAGCGGCATTGCTGGCAAGCGTCGCAACAGGTTGTAGCTCGGACGCCACGCGATTTGGCGGCCTCTTCTCCAGTGGACCGGACCAGATGACGACGGCTTCCATACCCAACCGTACAGCCGGTGGCGCGTACGGTCAGGCTCCTGTGCCGCAGGGTGATGTCAATAGCGGCGGCTATGCGGCGTCTGGCCCGCAGGGCGGCTACGCGAACCAGAATATGGCTGGCAACCAGCAATATCCTGCCTCTTCGGGCGGCTACGGTTCGGTGCAGCCATCATCGGCGCGGGCAGCTTCTTCTTCGGCGCCTGTGCAGCGTGCGGAACTTTCACCGCCATCTCCTTCTTCCAGCCGCGATTCCTCGTCTCGCAGCCAGGCCATGTCGCAGCCGCTGCCTTCGGCAACAGCAAGCGCAAGCCCATCGATGGCTTCGGCACGCAGTGCGGCTCCAGTGGCAGACAAGCTTTCCACCGGCTCGATCAAGGCCGATGGAAATGGCTGGCATACCGATGGTGCGTCGTCTGTTACCTTGAAGTCCGGCGAAACGATTGCAACGCTGTCGAAGCGTTACGGCGTTCCTGAAAAGGCGCTCGTAGAGGCCAATGGTCTTTCCAGCGCGTCTGCAGCGGCACCCGGCCAGTCGATCATCATTCCTAAGTTCGGTCAGTCCCGCAACGCGGCCCGCGCTGCATCGGGCAATATCGATCTGAGCAAGAACAACAACGGCCCGACGCCAACGCGCGGTCCGGAGCAGAACGTGGCCGTACTGCCTTCACAGGGTGCTGCGCGTGACAAGGCTTCGGCAGAAGCAGGCAAGTTGACGCCTCCCGGCGGCAAGCCACTTCCGCCAACCGGAGGCTACAAGGTTCAGACCGGCGACAGCCTTGCCAAGATTGCACGTGCAAATGGCGTATCCGTTGCAGACCTGAAGGCGGCTAATGGTATTACGGATGGCAGCATCCGCATCGGCCAGACGCTGAAAATTCCTGGTGCTGCGACAGATGGCATCAAGACGGCATCCGTGCAGCAGCAGCCGGCAGCCCAGCCTGCAGCACCAAAGGCTGCTGAAACTCCAGCCGTTGCAAAGGCAGAAGTGCCGAAGGCGCCTGCGGCCGAAGCAAGCGTCAGCGATGTCGAGAAGAAGTCCGACATGGCTTCTCTTGCACCTGAATCCACCGGCATCGGCAAATATCGCTGGCCAGTGCGCGGCGCTGTAATCTCCGGCTTCGGCGAAAATGTCGATGGCAGCCGCAATGACGGTATCAACATCTCCGTGCCTGAGGGTACGCCGATCAAGGCTGCGGAAAATGGTGTCGTCATCTACTCCGGCAACGGTCTGAAGCAGCTTGGCAACACGGTTCTGATCCGCCACGACGACGGCCGCGTCACGGTTTACGGCAATGCCGCGAACCTTGATGTCCAGCGTGGCCAGAAGGTTCAGCGCGGCCAGACCATCGCCACATCAGGCATGACCGGCAGCGCCAAGCGTCCACAGGTTCACTTCGAAGTCCGCAAGGATGCGACACCGGTGAACCCTTCCTCTTTCCTTGAATAGGTTTTGCGTCTCAAGGGTCGAAAAAGCCGGGTAATTGCCCGGCTTTTTTGCGTTCAGCCGCGCGAAAGGCCGACGGTCTTTTCGATGAAATCAGCAATGGAGGATGTGTCGTCCAGATCAAAAAGCGGTAGCGTCGCGTCCGGTATGGCATGATCTGCGGCAATTGCGACAATGTGCGGATCGCTCGGTGCAAGCGGCTCGGTCTTGGCAGCCTCCAGCCGCCGCGCCTCGATCTTGGGCACCGGCTCGTATTTGTATCCTTCGATGAGGACAAGGTCGCAGGGTGCGATGCGCGCGAGAATATCCTCGAACGAGGGTTCCGGGCCGCCGCGAAGCTCATGCATGATGGCAAATCGCGTGCCGGATACGATTGTCACCTCATGGGCGCCCGCCTGCCTGTGACGCCAGCTATCAGCGCCCACCTTGTCGATATCAAAGTCGTGGTGGGCGTGTTTGATGGTGGAGACGCGATAGCCGCGCGCCGTCAGTTCGGTAACGATGCGGACGGCAAGGCCTGTTTTGCCCGAGTTCTTCCAACCGGAAATTCCGAATACTTTCTGGGTCATGCGGTCATGCTCTTGAGGAATGTTTCGGCTGTCGCAAGTTCGTCCGGCGTATTGATGTTGTAGAACGGGTCGATGCTGGCGGTGGCGCTTTCAAGCGGAGAGAAGGAGACGCCAAGCGTCGCGTGCCGGGCCAGAAAGCTGCGGATGCGGCGGTTGTTGTCATCCGTTAGCCAAAGCTCCAGATCATCGGCAATGGAGACGGGCCAAAGGCCGATGACCGGGTGGACATGGCCGCTGGATGCGGCGATGACGATGGCGTCTTGCCCGGTCACATGCTCGCCAAGGCGCGATGCCAAATCCTCCGGGAAAAACGGGCTGTCTGCCGGAACGGTGAGAAAATGCGTTGCCTGCGCTGCGTTGACCGCAAAGTGGCGCATACCCGCCAGAATGCCCGCCAGCGGACCGGCATGACCGGTCTTGGTGTCTGGCACCAAGGGCAGGTTGAAGGTTTCAGCCCAGCCCGAGGGCGCGTTGAGGGCGAGTCGGGAGACCTGCGGGGCAATGCGTTCAATGACATGCGAAAGAAGCGGTCTGTCGCCAAGCACGCTCAGCGCCTTGTTCGTTCCCATGCGTCTGGAAAGGCCGCCGGCCAAAATGAGGCCGGGCGTTTCTGGTCTTGATGTCATCATGCTTTGCCTTGCTGCATGGCTTCCTGGTGTCGGCGTTCCTGAATGCCGGTATAGGCACTTGCCATAAGGGCAAGAACAGCATTGAGCAACATCACCATGAGGAGCGGCATGGTGCCCGCCTCTTTCGACAGCAGCGAGGAGGCGAGGACAGACAGTGCCGCGCCGCCGCCAATGGTCAGCGCACCGCCAAGGCCAGACGCGGAGCCCGCCAGATGCGGCTGGACATTGACCATGCCTGCATTGGCGCTTGGCAATGTGACGCCATTGCCGACGCCAATCAGCGCAAGCGGCAGGAAGAACTCGTAGTGGCTGTTCAGACCGAGAAAGGGCAGGGCGATGGCGCCCATGATGCCGATTGTGGAGATGACGTTTCCGGCCAGCATCATGACGGGAATGCCGATCTGCCGCGCATAACGCCCCGACAGGAAGTTTCCAAGCATGTAACCACCGGCCATGAAGAAGAACTGCATTCCAAGAATGGCAGGCGTCAGCTCATACAGGACCGAGCCGACAAAGGGCGCGCCACCGAGAAAGGAGAAGAACAGCCCTGACGTGAAGGTCGAGGTCATGGCATAACCCCAGAAGCGGGCAGAGCGCAGCAATTGTGGCCATGCCTGAAACTGTTCCGAAAAGCTTGCGGATTTCTGGCGGTTGGTTTCCCCAAGATCGAAGAAGACCAGAAAGAGGATGGCCAGCCCGCAACAGGCGACGAGCAGGAAACTGGATTGCCAGCCGGAGAAATCATTGAGAAAGCCGCCAATGGTGGGGCCGATCATCGGCACGACGGACATGCCCATGGTGACATAGCCTATCATCGAGGCCGCACGATCCGCAGGCACCATATCGCGAACAATTGCGCGCGAAAGCACGAAGCCGGATGCAATGACCGCCTGGGAAACGCGGCCAATCATGAAGACGGTGACATTGGGAGCCAGCGCACAGACAATGGTGGCTGCAATCATGATGACCAGTGCGGCCAACAGCACCGGGCGACGGCCAAACAGGTCCGAGAGCGGGCCGATGACGAGCTGCAGGATGGCCGTCGCTGCCAGATATCCGGAAACGGCAAATTGCATGACGGCGTAATCCGTCTCGAAATAGACGGCCATTGCCGCCAGCGAGGGCAGGAAGATGTTCACGCAAAGGGCGGCGACGCCCGAGACGAGCACCAGCGTTGCGATGTGCGGCGGCGTAGTGCGATCGAGAAACTTGACGCCGGTCATTGAATTCTCGTCGCTGTCTTTGCCAGTGGCGGCTGTTTGCGGCGGCTCTCGCGATAGAAGGTGTAAAGGCCAGACGCAACAATGATGACCGTGCCAAGCAGGATCCACGCCGTCATCTTTTCTCCAAACACGAAATAGCCGATGGAAAATGCCCATATCATGCTGGTGTAGCGGAAGGGCGCGACGAAAGCGATATCACCGCTGCGCATGGAAAGAATGACGGCCTGATATCCGATGACGACCAGAATGGCGGCCATGAAAAGGTGAGACCACACATAGCTGTCCATCGGCTGCCATCCACCAAAGGGCAGAATGAGGGCTGCGCCGAACAAGGTGTTGACCACAGCTGTCGTCATTGTCACCGTCAGTGACGGCACATCGGTATACATGCGCCGCGTCAGGAGATCGCGCCCGGCGGTGACGAAGACGGCGCCCACGACCAGAAGGGCAGCCGTCGTAAAGCCATCCGGGCCAGGCCGCAGAATGATCAGTACGCCGATAAATCCGACGAGGATGGCCGTCCAGCGCCGCCAGCCGACCGGTTCCTTGAGGAAGATGGCGGCACCCAGCGTAACCGCCAGCGGCAGCGATTGCATGATGGCCGACACATTGGCAAAGCCCATGGACGCAAGTGCACTGAGATAAAGGATGGATGCCACGACTTCACAGAGGCAGCGAAGCAGGATGATGGGGCGCAGGATCGTCTTTAGCGGACGCAGCGCGCCCATGTGGCGTGCGATGAAATAGACCAGAACACAGGTCATGACGCCACGCACAAAAAGGATCTGGCCGGTGTTGATGTAGGGCGTGACGGACTTGGTGAATGCGTCGTTGATCGTAAAGCAAGCCATCGCGAGCGCCATGAGCAAAGCGCCGCGCATATTCTCCGTCAATGCCATTATTCCAAATCCCAGATCCCAAACGGGGCTGCCAAGACGCGCTAAATGCACATATGACGACTCCGCCCACTCCTCTTACAGTGAATGGGTCGCACGTGGCTACCGGGATTTCAATCGAATAATTTCAGCAACATCGAATAAAGCAGGCTCACCCGCCCGTCACGCTCATATGGCGTGCGACGGCGGGGCGCTTGTGGGTGCGGTCGATGATGAAGTCGTGCCCCTTCGGCTTGCGCAGGATCGCATCATCGATCGCCTGAGACAGCAGTGCATTGTCCTCGGATGCCCGCAAGGCGGTGCGAAGGTCTGCGGCATCGTCCTGACCCAGGCACATGTAGAGCGTTCCCGTGCAGGTCAGGCGCACGCGGTTGCAGCTCTCGCAGAAATTATGGGTCATCGGCGTGATGAAGCCCAGCCTGCCGCCGGTTTCCTTGACGTGGACGTAGCGGGCAGGGCCGCCGGTCTGATAGCCGATATCATCGAGTGTGAATTGCTGCGCCAGCGAGGCCCGGACCTGCGACAGAGGCAGATATCTGTCGGTGCGATCTTCCTCAATCTCACCCATGGGCATGGTTTCGATGACCGTCAGGTCCATGCCACGTGCATGGGCGAAACGCATGAGTTCAGGGATTTCGTGCTCGTTGAAATCCTTGAGCGCCACCGCGTTGAGCTTGATCTTGATGCCTGCGGCCAATGCGGCGTCGATGCCGGCCATGACTTTGGAAAAGTCGCCCCAGCGGGTGATCTGCTTGAACTTGTCCGGGTCCAGTGTGTCGAGCGAGACATTGATGCGGCGCACGCCGCAGTCATGCAGCTCGGCTGCGTGGTTTGCCAGTTGCGAGCCGTTGGTCGTCAGCGTCAGTTCATCGAGCGTACCCGCTTGAACATGGCGGCCGAGATCACGCACCAGATGCATGATGTTTTTGCGAACCAAGGGCTCACCGCCCGTCAGACGGATCTTGCGCACGCCCTTTTCAATGAAGGCGGAACAGAGCCGGTTGAGCTCTTCAAGGGTAAGCAAGTCCTTCTTTGGAAGGAACGTCATATGCTCGGACATGCAGTAGGTGCAGCGAAAATCGCAGCGATCCGTTACCGAGACGCGCAGGTAGGTGACAGCGCGACCAAAGGGGTCCACCATCGGCGCCTTGCTTTCCGTCAGGGTATCCGCCTTGGGAAGCGATCCGAGGAAGCTGTTCAAGCTGTAATCTCCAGTGCATTCTTGGGGTGCGTGCGCGCTGATGTCTTCATGTAGTGGCTTGCCCGGGGGCGGGCAAGGTCATAAGTGTGCAGTATATTATCATGTTGCGGAAATGAAAAATGAGTGAGCCCTGGCCAACGGAACTGCGCATATCGAAAGACAGGAAGAACATGGTGGTAACGTTTGACACCGGTGTTTCGTTCGACCTGCGCGCCGAAATGATGAGAGTTCTTTCACCGTCAGCCGAAGTGCAGGGGCACGGACCCGGCCAGAAGATCACGGTTCCGGGCAAACGGAATGTCGGCATCAAGGCCGTTGTCGCGACCGGAAACTACGCCGTCCGCATAGCCTTCGACGATGGCCACGACAGCGGCATCTTCACCTGGAGATATTTGTTCGAGCTGGGCGAGCGTGGTGACGCACTGTTCACAGCTTACGAGCAGGAACTTGCCGAAAAAGGCTTGAGCCGAGAGCCTAAAATCCGTTAGCAGAAATGCATATTCAGGCAAAGACAGGGGTGGCACTTGGCGGTCGAGGGAAATGCGAATGATCTGGCGCAAGTTGTCGTGCTGTTGGCGGCGGGCGTCGTTGCGGCCCCATTGTTCAAAAGAATTGGATTAGGGTCGGTTCTGGGCTATCTGGCTGCCGGTCTGGTGATTGGCCCATTCGGTCTTGGCGCATTCTCCGATCCGCAGGCCATCATCCACATTGCCGAACTGGGCGTGGTGATGTTTCTTTTCATCATCGGGCTTGAAATGCAGCCTTCGCGCCTGTGGTCGATGCGCAAGGATATCTTTGGCCTTGGCGCGCTTCAGGTCGTCACCTGCATGGCGGGGCTGACGTTGATCGGCCTTGCGCTGGGCTTTTCGCTGATACCGTCCTTTGTGGCCGGCACCGGTTTCGTGCTCACCTCAACGGCCATCGTCATGCAGATGCTGCAGGAGCGCAACAGCATGTCGACGCTGAAAGGTCAGCGTATCATTGCCATTCTCCTGTTCGAGGATTTGGCCATCGTGCCGCTTCTTGTGCTGGTCGCCTTCCTGGGCGCTGGTGGTGAAGCAGTCACGCTGAGTGAGCGACTTCTTTCGATTGGTATCGCACTGGCCGCAATCGTTGCGCTCATCGTTGCGGGCCGCTACCTGCTCAATCCCTTTTTCCGACTTCTGGCTGCGTCCGGTGCGCGAGAAGTCATGACGGCGGCAGCGCTGCTGGTCGTGCTCGGATCGGCACTCTTGATGCAGGTCAGCGGGCTTTCCATGGCCATGGGCGCGTTTCTGGCGGGTGTGCTTTTGTCGGAATCGTCGTTCCGGCATCAGCTGGAAGCGGATATCGAGCCTTTTCGCGGCATCCTGCTTGGCCTGTTCTTCCTCGGCGTCGGCATGGCGATCGACCTGACGGTGATTGCCGCAAACTGGCAGCTGGTGATGATGAGCGTCGTTGCCTACATGCTGGTCAAGGCGCTGCTGATCTATTGTGTCGCGCGCGTTCTGGGCACCTGCCAGCGCGAAAGCATCGAACGCGCCGTGCTGATGGCGCAGGGCGGCGAATTCGCCTTCGTGCTCTATTCTGCGGCTGCTGCCGCCGGTATTCTCGATGCCGAAGCCAATGCCGTGCTGACGGCAACAATCATCATCTCGATGATTCTCACACCGTTGATGGTCATTGCGCATGACCGCATCATGCCGAAGAAGCTACCCGAGACGGGCGACCTTGACCTGCCGGAAAATGTCGAGGGCAGCATATTGATGATCGGCTTTGGCCGCTTCGGCCAGATTGTCAGCCAGCCGCTTCTCGCGCGGGGCTACACGCTCTCACTGGTCGACAAGGATGCCGACTTCGTTCGCGATGCCTCGAGCTTCGGCTTCAAGGTCTACTACGGCGACGGGTCGCGTGCGGAAATCCTGCACGCTGCAGGCGCCGGATCAGCCCGCGCGGTGCTGATCTGCGTCGATGACAAGGAAGCGGCAATTCGCATCGCCGAGATCGTCAAGCACGAGTTTCCTCTGGTGCCCGTTCTTGCTCGTGCCTATGATCGCGGCCATGCGCTCGACCTTTTGAAGGCCGGCGTGGACTACCAGATCCGTGAGACGTATGAGTCCGCTCTCAATTTCAGCGAAAAGGTGCTGACCGCGGTTGGCGAGGAAATCGAGCTGGCAGAACGGCTGGTGGAAGAATTCCGGGACGTGGACAAGGAGCGTTTTGCGCTTGAGGTTGTCGGCGGCGTCTATGCCGGTCGCTCTCTCATCCGCGGCAACGCCCAGCCTGCCGATATCGTCGCTGCCCGCACCGCGCGTGAACGTGCCGAACGGGAAGCGCGGGAAGAGGCGGCACAGGAAAGTTAGGCCGCCATGCCGGTCTGATGTTGAACTGAAGAGCAAGGAGACTCTGGTGACAATTATCCGTTCGGTTGATGATCTGAAGGCGATTTATGGCTCTGGCTCGGAGGCCTCCAACCTCAAGGTAACGCCTTTCCTGACGCCCGAATATCGCAGGATGATCGAAGCGGCGCCTTTCGTGGCGCTGGCAACCGTTGGGCCGGAAGGTGCCGATTGTTCACCGCGCGGTGACAAGGGTGGCGTCGTGCGGGTTGAGGATGAAAGGACAATTTTGCTGCCGGACTGGCGCGGCAATAACCGGGTCGATTCCCTGATCAACATCGTGCGCGACCCGCGTGTTGCCCTGATGTTTCTGGTGCCCGGATCGAACACCACGATGAGGATCAATGGAAAGGCGGTCGTTTCCATCGCTCCCGAGCTTTTGCAAAGCTTCGAGATGGATGGAAAGCATCCCCGCACGGTCATCGTGATTACCGTAGACGAGGTTTACTTCCAATGCGCGCGGGCATTGATGCGCTCAGAACTCTGGAACCCGGATAATTTCGTGGATCCGGCTTCGCTGCCCACTCCGGGGGCGATGCTCAAAGCCGCAAAGCAGGATTTCGACAAGGACACCTATGACCGCGAATGGCCCGCACGTGCGGTGAGTACCTTGTGGTGAGCAATCGCCCGGTACCCTGCTGACGTCATCACTGCTTGTAGATCAGCCAGCTTTTTCCGGTGTAGTTCTTTTGCATACCGTCTTCGAAGAATACGGTTCGGTTACGTCCAGTTTCCTTTGCGTGGTACATGGCGGTATCTGCAAGCGCGTACAGCTCTCCGGCGTTCTGTGCCTGTGATGCAAGCGCGTAGCCGATGGATATCGTCACCTGACCGTAATCAACGCCAGACTTGGAGTTGCGGAAAGGCGTCCTTTCGAGCGATGTACGGATGCGCTCGCACATGACGTGAATCTCGTCCTGGGTATTGTTTTCGAGAACGATGGCGAATTCCTCGCCGCCGCTTCGGGCGACGAAGACATCCTTGCGCACGTTTGATTTGATGACCGACGCCACACTTGCAAGGATCTTGTCGCCGACAGGATGTCCGAACGTATCATTGATGCGCTTGAAGTTGTCGACGTCCAACAACACCAGAGACGTCATGTGAAGTCCTATGCTGACGTCATAGATGGAGGACAGCTTGTCGTCGAAGGCCCTGCGGTTGGAAAGTCTGGTGAGTGAATCGGTGTTGGCGATGCGCTTGTATTCGTCGAGTTCGAGGCGAACCTGTTGCATTTCTTCCGCGTGGCGGTCGAAGTCTTTGGAGGCGCTCTCGTTTTCGGCGATCTTGTTGGTCGTCGCCTCCACCAGCATCGAGATGGCGGTACGAAGCAAATGGGTGCTCGTATGGTTCTTGTCGGCGATACCGGCGCGGGTCTCATCCAGAATACGGTTGTAGTTTTCCAGACATGTCTGCTCGTTCTGCAGAACCATGAGCACCGTGCTCAATTCCGAATGGAGCCGGTCCCGCGCAGCCTCGATCAACTGGATATGCGTGTAGTCGAAGTAGCGAGCGCTCAGCTCGTCCAGCTCCTCCTGCGTTGCTCTACCGCCAAGTGCGGCCAGATCACGCGTAAGCGCAGGATTGGAGCCGATATAGGCCTCGTAAAAGAGATTGTAGTTTCGGGGAATGGGCACGACCCCCATATTGCGCATCGCAAACAATATTTGCGCCGCAATATCCGTACCCGGCGCCTTGGGTATTGATGTCGGACTCATCAAGTCACTCCCGAAAAAACAGATTTGGTATCTTGCTACCTGATCCTACAAATTCAGTAAAAATCTTACCTGACGGAATAATTTTTTTATTTTGTAAAAGAGATAGCCCAGTACATTTCCCCCCGTGCTTTAGTGCTGTTTTTATTTAGAATCGACTAAAGCAGGAAACTGCGCCTCCATAGCACTTCGTGGGTAAGTTTGTAGAGGTAAATTCTTATATTTAAAAAAATTCCGTAGTATTTCTTTCCCTTTTTACGAGAAAGATCATGCCGGCCGGTTCTGATTTTAGGCCGTGGCGGGAGATGGCACATTCATGCCATCTCCGCAACCATTAGTTATCTAGGGCCGATCATATTTTCCGGGCGGACATACTGATCGAACTCTTCATTGGTCAGGTATCCACCGCCAACCGCTTCGTCGCGCAGGGTCGTGCCGTTCTTGTGCGCCGTCTTTGCGATCTTTGCGCAGGCGTCGTAGCCCAGCTTGCTGTTGAGCGCGGTGACCAGCATGAGCGAGTTTTCGACGCCCTTCTTGATATTGTCTTCGCGCGCTTCGATGCCGACCACGCAGTTGTCTGTGAAGGACACGGCTGCATCACCCAGAAGTTGCACGGACTGGAGGAAGTTATACGCCATCATCGGGTTGTAGACGTTCAGTTCGAAATGACCCTGGCTTCCGGCGAAGGTGATCGCCGCCTGGTTTCCGAAAATATGGGCGCAAACCTGCGTCAGTGCTTCCGACTGCGTGGGGTTGACCTTGCCCGGCATGATGGACGAACCGGGCTCATTTTCCGGCAGGGCAAGTTCACCGAGGCCAGCGCGCGGGCCAGAGCCCAGGAAGCGGATGTCATTGGCGATCTTGAAGAGTGCTGCGGCTGCTGCGTTGATGGCGCCATGCGCAAACACCATGGAGTCGTGTGCAGCCAGCGCTTCGAACTTGTTCGGCGCGGTGACGAAGGGCAGGCCGGTGATCTTGGCGATCTCTTCTGCCACCTGTTCTGCAAAGCCGATCGGCGCGTTGAGGCCGGTACCGACTGCGGTGCCGCCCTGCGCCAGTTCGCACAGACCCGGCAATGTCATTTCGATGCGCTTGATGGAAGAGGCAACCTGAGCAGCGTAACCTGAGAATTCCTGGCCGAGCGTCAGCGGTGTTGCATCCTGCGTGTGGGTGCGGCCGATCTTGATGATATGCGCAAAGGCCTTCGCCTTGGCATCCAGCGCCTGGTGGAGATGCTTGAGGCCGGGAAGAAGGTGGTGGACGATCTGTTCGGCGCAGGCGATATGCATGGCCGTCGGGTAGGTGTCGTTGGACGACTGGCTCATATTGACGTGATCATTCGGGTGGACGGGCTTCTTGGAGCCCATCTTGCCGCCGAGCATTTCGATTGCGCGGTTGGAGATCACTTCGTTGGCGTTCATGTTGGACTGTGTGCCGGAACCCGTCTGCCATACGACGAGGGGGAAGTGGTCGTCGAGCTTGCCGTCGATGACTTCCTGTGCAGCCTTGATGATGGTTTCACCGATCTGGCTGTCGAGCCCGGCCAGCGCCATATTGGTGCGGGCGGCTGCCTGCTTGACGATGCCCAACGCACGGACGACCGATGCGGGCTGTTTTTCCCAGCCGATCTTGAAGTTTCCGAGCGAGCGTTGTGCCTGAGCGCCCCAGTAACGGTCGCTTGCAACTTCAATCGGGCCAAATGTATCGGTTTCGGTGCGTGTGGCTGTCATCAGTCCTGCCTCTCCTGTGTGTCCTCCGGCAAGCCGGCGTCCCCGCCAGCCTTGCGCGCGCCGACATATAAAGCCATCCCGCAGCCATGGAAAGCCTGTCGAGCGGGCTATCGCCATATTTCGCAAGAGTTTCGGAGCGTCGATGCCTGTTTTCGAAAAACGATCCTAGTGGCTTTTGCGCCACGCGCGAAAATGGCTGTGAAAAGCGGGTCTTTACGTGATCGTTGTCAAAAACTTGTTCTGTCAATATTAGGAATTTAAAGAGAAATTTAACTATTCTCGCCAAACGTGGAGCTCATGCCAAAACGATTTCTGTCGTGATGGAAACCCATGTCTGGCACCCTATTGGACTTCGTGCGTTTCTTCCCAAAAGAAGACCAATCAGCTAGACAGACACAGACCCTTTATATGCGCCTCGATGAATGATGGCGCGGACGCGGCGAGGACCAAATTGCATATTACATCAGGAAAAACGTCGGCAGCATGGATACTGGCTCTCGGTCTTTCCGTCTCTGTTGGTGCGCCGGGCACGGCTGGCGCGGTGACGCTCATGGACCTTCTGCGTGGCGGCCCAGGCAAGGTCGAGCGTGAGCGTCAGGACCGGGGCTTCCCGGGTGTGACCCAGCAGGGCAATGCCGCCGCCGCTGCGCGTGATGTCGACCCGGAGCCGCTGCCGCGCGTTTCAGGCCCTCGCTATTACACCTACAAGACGGACGCTACCCGCGCTGTCGATACCTCCAAATTCTCCTCCGGTCTTTCCGGCGTGAAGATGTCCGCCACGCCTGACGTCGCCAAGGCGCTGGAGGCTTATTACAATGCCGGTGGCCAGCCGATCTGGGTTTCGAATGGCGATCTGAACGAGCGCGCCAGCGCTGTTCTCGCCTTCTTTGAGACCGTTGGTGACAGCGGGCTGAATCCTGCCGATTACAGCATCTCCGCACCGTCTCAGGATGTGACTGCCAGCATTTCGTCCGAGCCGCAGGCCCAGGTGCAAAATGCAGCACTTGCGCAAGAGCAGAACATTCCGCCAGCCATGATGCAGTTCGAACTGGCTCTTTCGGCCAAGGTGCTTGCCTATGTGCAGGATACCGCCCGTGGCCGTGTCGATCCGAACAAGCTTTCCGGCTACCACGATTTCAAGCGCAAGACCGTCAATCTCGCGCCGGTGCTCAAACTCGCCAGCATGAGTCCGGATGTTGCCGCCTACCTGCGCAGCCGTGAGCCTTCCAACCCAGAATATCAGGCGCTGAAGGCCGAACTGGCAAAGCTGCGCAACGAAGACAAGGATACCGGCAACAAGCCTGTCGTTCCCGGCGATCTGGTGCTGAAGCCGGGTGAGAACAATGTGGAGATGGCAACGGTCGTCAAGGCGATCGAGCACCGCTCTTCCACCGGATTGAAGACTGACCATGCGGCGACGCTTGCTGGATATCAGCAGACATCGGAATACACGCCTGAGCTGGTCGATCTTGTGAAAGCGTTCCAGAGCGAGAACGGCCTGAAGGCTGACGGCGTTATCGGCCGGGCAACCGTGCGGGCAATGACCGGCGACAGCAACGAAGCCAAGATTGCCAAGCTGGAAGTGGCAATGGAGCAGGTGCGCTGGCTGCCAGCCGATCTGGGCGACCGTTTCGTCTTCATCAATCAGCCCGCTTTCATGGCCTACTACCATAATGAGGGCAAAGAAGACTTCGGCATGAAGGTTGTCATCGGCTCCAAGGCCAACCAGACATACTTCTTCCAGGATGAAATCCAGACCGTTGAATTCAACCCCTACTGGGGCGTGCCGCAGTCCATCATCATCAACGAGATGCTGCCGAAGCTGCGCAACGATCCTTCCTATCTGGATCGTCTGGGATATGAGGTTTCGGTCAATGGCCGTCCGGTTTCGTCGTCCAGCGTCAACTGGTATGGCTCCACGCAGTCGGTATCGGTACGTCAGCCACCAAGCAGTGACAATGCGCTCGGTGACCTGAAGATCCTGTTCCCGAATGCCCACGCGATCTACATGCACGATACGCCTGCCAAGAGCTTCTTCAACCGCGACATGCGCGCGTTGAGCCATGGCTGCATTCGTCTGGTCGATCCACGGCGCATGGCCGCCGCGGTGCTTGGCACAAGCCTTGATAACGTCAACAAGCAGATTGCCGCTGGCGAGAACCGCGCCGTGCAAGTGCCAGCCAAGATTCCGGTCTATGTGGCCTACTTCACCGCCTGGCCGGACAAGGACGGGAAGGTCCAGTATTTCGATGACGTCTATGACCGCGACAGCTATGTCGTAAAGGCCTTCGACGCAACGACGAAGGCGCGGGCCTCTTCCATCTGACGCACGTCAACACATCTCAAAAGCGCCTTCACGGGCGCTTTTTCTTTATCAGGGGCGGGCAATGCAGGACATTCAGGCGGTCATCGATTCCATCTATGAGGTGATGCAGCCCAGGCTGGGTGAGGGCAAGGTTGCCGACTATATTCCCGAACTTGCCAAGGTTGATCCGAAGCAGTTCGGCATTGCCGTTACCACCGTGGAAGGCGACACCTTCGTGGCTGGCAACGCGCAGACACCCTTTTCCATCCAGAGTATTTCCAAGGTTTTCATGCTGACGCTGGCGCTTGGCAAGACCGGCGAAAATGTCTGGAAGCGTGTTGGGCGCGAGCCTTCCGGTTCTGCCTTCAACTCCATCGTCCAGCTTGAGCGCGAATCCGGTATCCCGCGAAACCCTTTCGTCAATGCTGGTGCCATCGTGGTCACGGATATGGTTCTGGCAGGCCACCAGCCGCGCGAGGCGATTGGTGAGTTGCTGCGCTTCATCCGTTATCTTGCCGATGATGAAACCATTTCAATCGACGACACGGTAGCAAAGTCCGAGCAGGCGACGGGCTATAGAAATCTTGCGCTGGCCAACTTCATGCGCAGCTTCGGCAATCTGCACCATCCGGTGGAACACACGCTGGGTGTCTATTTCCACCAATGCGCCATATCCATGAACTGCGTTCAGCTGGCGCGGGCAGGGCTGTTTCTCGCCAGTCGCGGGCGCAATCCTATAACGGGACATTCGGTCGTTTCCGAGCGACGGGCACGACGCATCAATGCCCTGATGCTGACCTGTGGCCATTACGATGGCTCCGGCGATTTCGCCTATCACGTCGGTCTGCCGGGCAAGAGCGGCGTGGGCGGCGGCATTCTGGTGGTGGCGCCGGGCAAGGCTTCCATCGCCGTCTGGTCTCCGGGGTTGAACGAGGTGGGCAACTCGGCGCTGGGGTCCGAAGCGCTGGAAATGCTGGCCAACGAAATGGGCTGGTCGGTATTCGGGGCTTGATCTTGAGGGCATATGAGGGCATTCCCTCAGGCTGAAACGCCGATACGCGTTCTGGAACGAGCGAGACCACCCATGAACATTGCCGCAGATATCGATGACATGCCTGATGGCGTCGAGCCCGAGGAGCAGGGTGGCGCGCATCCGCTGTTTGCCAATGCGCCGCGTTCCGTGTCGTTCAACAAGCTGCGCAAACGGCTGCTGCGCAATGTGCGTCAGGCCTTTGACGATTTCGACATGTTGAAGGGCCAGAAGCGCTGGCTTGTGGGACTTTCGGGCGGCAAGGACAGCTACGGACTTCTCGCGCTGCTGCTGGACCTCAAATGGCGCGGGTTGCTGCCTGTCGAACTCATTGCCTGCAATCTTGACCAGGGCCAGCCGAACTTTCCCAAGCATATCCTGCCGGATTATCTGACCAAGATCGGCGTGCCGCACCGGATCGAGTATCGCGATACCTATTCCATCGTGAAGGAAAAGGTGCCGCAGGGCGGGACCTATTGTTCGCTCTGTTCGCGGCTTAGGCGGGGCAATCTCTACCGCATCGCCCGCGAAGAGGGCTGCGATGCGCTGGTTCTCGGCCATCACCGCGAGGATATTCTTGAAACATTCTTCATGAACTTCTTCCACGGGGGCAGGCTGGCCGCAATGCCACCAAAGCTTTTGAATGACGAGGGCGACCTGATGCTGCTGCGTCCGCTGGCCTATTGCGCAGAAGACGACATGGCGAAATTTGCTGCGTCCATGGAGTTCCCGATCATCCCCTGCGATCTCTGCGGCTCGCAGGACGGCCTGCAGCGTAACGCGATGAAGGACATGCTGGCTGATATCGAGCGCCGGATGCCGGGTCGCAAGGACGTGATGTTGCGCGCCATGGCGCATGTCAATCCGTCGCATTTGCTCGACACCAAGCTTTTCGATTTCTCAGGCCTGACTGTCACCGATCCGTCACGCTAGGGGATTAGGTCGTGAAGCTCATGTCCCACCTTTTCAAAGAACCCCTTGATGACCCTTTCCGATACCGATCTTGATTTCCTCGTCGCAACGGTTGCCGAGGCCGGCGAAACCGAAATTCTTCCGCGTTTCAGAAACCTCAGCGCATCCGACATCGCCGAAAAGACCTCCGTCGTGGATCTTGTGACAGAGGCGGATATCCAGGCGGAAAAGCGGATCACAGCTGCTTTGCTCTCGCGTTTTCCGAAAGCGCATATTGTTGGCGAAGAGAGCTATGATGCCGACAAGTCGGTCATCCCCGCTCTGACCACCGCGGAACTGGCCTTTGTGATCGACCCCATCGATGGAACATTCAACTATGCCTCCGGTTTTCCTGCTTTTGGCACGCTGCTTGCGGTAACGGTCAAGGGTGAGACGGTCGCGGGCATCATTCATGATCCGGTCATGGGCGACACCATTCTTTCCGGCAAGGGCGCGGGCGCGGTGTTGAAGCGCAAGAGCGGAAGCGAAGCGAAGCTGCGTGTGGCAGATGCCGTCAATCTCTCGCAGATGGTGGGCGTCTTTTCCTGGGGGCACAGTTTCGAGGAGCGCCGCCCTGTCATTGCCGCAAATATGACCAAGGCCAAGATGGCGCTGTCGCTGAATTGCTCGGCACATGAATACTGGCTGGTCTCAGCGGGCAAGCTGCATTTCATCGGCCATGAGAAACTCATGCCGTGGGATCACCTTGCTGGCGTGCTGACCCATCAGGAAGCGGGCGGATTTACGGCAAAATTCGATGGTACGCCCTACCGTCCCGGCGACCTGACCGGCGGAATTCTGTCCGCTCCCGACAAGGAGAGCTGGAAAATGCTCCGCCGTGAAATCGTCGGCCTTTGATTTTGACATACAGGAAGGAATACCCATGAGCGTGGAAATCGACATCGCATCTCTTGCCAATGCCCTGCAGGAGGCAGCAGCCGTGGAGATTCTTCCGAGATTTCGCAATCTCGGCGAGGGCGATGTGCGCGTGAAGACCGAGGCGATCGATCTTGTCACCGAGGCGGACGAAGCGGCGGAGCGGTTGATCCGCGCCCGCGTTGCAGAATTTATGCCGGACGCCCTGTTTGTGGGGGAGGAAGCGGTCGCCGCAGACCCTTCGCTTCTGGAAAAGATCGGTGATGCCGATCTCGCTGTCATCGTGGATCCCATCGACGGCACCTTCAATTTTGCCTCCGGCCTGCCGCTGTTCGGCGTGATGCTGAGCGTGGTCTCCAAGGGCGAGACCGTTGCCGGACTGATCTACGATCCCATGGGCAATGACTGGGTGATTGCTGAAAAGGGCTCCGGCGCATGGATGTGCAGCGCCGATGGCTCCCAGACGCAGATGAATGTCGTGCCAGCGCCAGAACTTTCACAGATGGTCGGCATCGCCAATACCGGCTATTTCGAGGGCGATATACGTCGCCGTCTGCTCAACAATCTGGCCGATGTGCGTCTGTTTACCAGCTATCGATGTGCTGCGCATGAATACCGCATCTTCTGCGGCGGCCACATGCACTTCCTGATGTATAACAAGCTGATGCCTTGGGATCACCTTGCGGGAACGCTGATTTCGCAGGAAGCGGGTGCCTATGCCGCCCGTTTCGACGGCTCGCCTTATCTTCCGCACCATACGAGCGGCGGTCTTCTGCTGACGCCGGATCAGGAAACCTGGGAACTGCTGCGCGAGAAGATCTTCACGGTCTGAGCGGCCGCCTTGCAGGCATAAAAAAAGGGCGCGGATGCTATCATCCGCGCCCTTCCTGTTTGTGACGAGGATCAATGAGTCGGCTTGTTCTGCGGCTGGAAAAGCACGCCCTTTTCACCGATCAGCACGAAGATGAGGCCAAGGACAGACACGACGCAGAAGCCTGCAACCATGGGCAGGGCCGTGCCGTTGAACGCCTGGCCGATGACCGCGCCGATCAACGAGCCGCCAATGGTGCTCATGAAGCCGATGACGGAGGACGCCGTACCGGCAACGTGGCCAAGCGGCTCCATGGCCAGCGAGTTGAAGTTGGAGCCAATCAGGCCGAACTGGAACATCGACAGCGCAAACATGGCAATGAACAGCACGAATGGCATGGGCTGCGGACCGAAGATCTGTGCCATGAGCCAGATGAAGGTGATCGCGATGAACAGTAGGAGTGAGCCGTGGGACAGCTTTCTCATGCCGAAGCGACCGACAAGCCGGGAGTTGAGGAAGGACGATGCGGCCATGAAGATGGCCACGCCGGCGAAGGCCGCGGCAAACCATGCGCCGAGATCGTAGATGCCCTTATAGACCTGTTCGGCAGAATTGATGAAGCCGAACAGGGCGCCGAAGATGATCGTGCTGGCGATGGTGTAGCACAGCGCCACCCGGTTGGTCAGAACGATCTTGAAGCCCTGGAGGACAGAGGCCAGCGTGAGCGGACGAACGTCTTTTTCGTGCAGCGTTTCCGGCAGACGCACATACATCCAGACCGTAACGACAGCGGCGATTGCTGCCATGAAACCGAAAATCAGGTGCCAGTCCCCGAAGAAGAGCACGATCTGTCCTGTACCGGGCGCGATGACCGGGACGACCATGAAGACCATCATGATCAACGACATGACTTCGGCCATCTGCCTGCCGCCGTAAATGTCACGAACGATCGAAATCGTGATGACGCGCGTCGCAGCCGACCCGATGCCCTGAATGAACCGCAGGATGAGCAGCCCCGCGAAGGACGGAACGAAAACCACGGCGATTGAAGATAGAATGTAGATGGCGAGGCCGAACAGCATTGGCTTGCGGCGACCGAACCGGTCAGCGATGGGCCCGTAAAAGAGCTGCGCTACGCCAAAGCCGATAAGATAGGCCGAAACCACATACTGGCGGTGATTTTCATTATCAACGCCGAGCGCCGCCCCGATCTCCTGCAGGCCGGGAAGCATGATGTCGATTGCCAGAGCGTTCAACGCCATCAGCGCTGCCGCGAGGCCAATAAATTCCGTACGCCCCATGGCAACTTTTGGGGTCGACTCTGTTTGTGAAGGATTTGTCACAGGCTTGGTCCTGAAAGAACGGCAAAGGCGTTGCTTGGGGCAACGCCTGTACAAGTTTTAGAAAAGTAGGGGGGCCGGTTTCCCGGCCGAAATCATGCCGCGCCGCGGACGCTGATACCCTGTTCCTGAAGTTGTTCCTGAAGTTCGCCGGACTGGAACATCTCTCTGATGATGTCGCAGCCGCCGAGAAATTCACCCTTGATGTAGAGCTGTGGAATGGTTGGCCAGTTGGAGTAGTCCTTGATACCCTGGCGCAGATCAGCATCCGCAAGAACGTTTACGCCCTTGTATTCGACGCCGAGGTAATCAAGAATCTGGACGACCTGACCGGAGAAACCACATTGTGGGAATTGGGGGGTGCCCTTCATGAAGAGAACGATATCGTTGCCCTTCACTTCGCCGTCGATCATATCGTGAATGCCGCTCATGGCCATTTCCTTTCACATGCGGTTCAAGGCCGCTGCTTCGTTTGTCCTTAGATAACATGGTGGCGCGTGATTTCCAGCCATGATTGGCAAAAAATCAAGGCAGTGGCGACATGTTGTTCCCGAGGCATTGTGTGAAAGACGCATATGAGCGGCCGGGAAAGCCGCTTAGGCGAAGGCCATGTCACCACATGGTGTATCCGCCATAAAAAATGGCCCGAAACTTTCGTTTCGAGCCACACGAGGATTTTTCAAATCCTAGAATACAGCGAGATATTTCAGCAGCGAAATGATACCGATGATGATCACGATGACCTGTGCGATCTGCTTGGCGCTGCCGCCGACGGGCAGGCGGTTGATCAGCCACAGAATAAGTACGATGACCAGAAATGTAATCAGAATGCTAACGAGTGTCCCAGTAACCATATGTCCCAGCTCCTATTTCAAATCTATAACGGTTGATCACCGTTCCGTGAGTAAAACCGAAAGCCGGGAATTTGGTTCCATTGTGCAAAATGTAATTTTTGCAATTTCTAAATTTAGGAGTTGGTGTGGTCGAGGCAAGGGTGAAAAAGCGCGCCACGGGCGCAACCGCGATACTGGGGCGCAATGGGCATCCGACCATCGAGACGCCAACCGGCGGGTCTCTTGCCGTCGTCACTGCCGCGTCCGAGCCGGGCTTCAACCCGCTCGATCTTCTCTACTCCTCACTGGCCGCCTGTCTCGTGCTCAGCGCCCGGATTGCCGCAAGCCAGATGGGTGTGCTCCACCGGTTTCACAGTGTCGAGGCGCGGGTGTCGGGTGAAAAATCGGAAGGTGAGCCCGCACGTATCACGCGCTTTGAGATGCAGCTGACGATATCGGGCGATTTCGATGATGGGGTCCGACAGGAGATCGCCCACAGGGCCGAGGAAATCTGCACGGTCAGCAACACATTGCGCGGCAATGCGGATTTCAATCTGACTGTCAAATAGTCAGGCCCGCGCCTTGTCCCATTTGCGTATGAGACGGTCGCGCTTCAGTCTGGACAGACGCTTCAGCCAGAAGATGCCATCCAGCTGATCGACCTCGTGCTGGATGCATATGGCGTGGAAGCCGTTGGCGTCCTCTTCGTGCCACTGGCCGGTGATATCCTGAAAGCGCAGGTGCACCGAAGCGGGTCGTTCCACCTCTTCGGTGAAGCCCGGCATGGATACGCTGCCTTCCATATGCCGCATGGTCTGCCCCGACACATCGAGAAGCTGCGGATTGACATAGGTTCCGACATCGCCCGGTGTCAGTTCCAGCACGAAGATGCGCTTGAGGATACCAATATGGGCGGCGGTGATGCCGACGCCGGGCGCGGCCCGCATCGTTTCCAGGAGATCATCGGCAAGCTGCGCGAGGGCAGCGTCGAATTCCGTGACTGGCTCGCACGGCGATGCGAGCGCCGGATGTGGATATGTCACGATAGAACGAAGTGCCATGGGGCGTTCCATTTATTCCATTTGGCTATGGGCAGCATCTTCAAGCGACGGTTTCAGGAGAACGTTCGAGGCTGCGAGCGCCAGCGCCGACGCTTCATCGGTTAGTTTGACCCATGTGCGCTGCGTGCGGGCATCCCGTTTCTCTGTTGTCATCATCCGACCGTCAAGAGCATTGATTTCGCGCAGGACAAGGGCGTGGGCGATGCCGAGTTTGTTGGCGAGGCTGCGACTGTCGCTGCCGACGCCCAGATGTACGGCCGCAATCAATGCGGCCCCGGTTGCATCGAGAGCAACCGGGGCCGTCTGGCTGATCCGGTCCGCCACGGCCAGAAAGCGCGCGGCGGGATCATCGTCACGCATCAGGCAGCCTCTGCGTCTTTGCGCAGGCGAACCGACACGAGAACGGACTTGGACGTTGGCGTGAAGCTGCCTTCGCCATAGCTGTGCAGCGGAACGAGAACGTTGAGTTCCGGATAGTAGCCGCCGACGCTTCCTTCCGGAATGTTATAGGGCACGAGACGGAAGTTCTCGGCAATGCGCTCTATGCCATCGCCATATTCACCGATGACATCGACGCGTTGCTTGGCGTGGGCGCCCAGCGCTTCCATGTCCTTGGGGTTCATGAAGATGACCTGCCGCTCGCCATAGACACCGCGGTAGCGGTCATCCATGCCGTAAATGGTGGTGTTGTACTGGTCGTGGCTGCGGAAAGTTTGCAGAACGAAAACGCCTTCCTTGCCGAGTGCTTCCTGATGTTCCGTCTTCTCCGGCAGCGGGCCGGTGAAGAAGGTTGCCTTCTTGGCTGGCGTGTTCCACTCACGCTCGGCTGCGGCATTGCGCAGGTGGAAGCCGCGCGGCACGCGCACACGCTCGTTGAAGTCCTGGAAGCCGGGCAGAACACGCGAGATCATATCGCGGATGAGGTCGTAATCGTCGGCGAGCTTGGCCCACTGGACACGCTCATTGCCAAGCGTCGCTTCGGCCATGCCGGCGATAATGGCGACTTCCGAGCGCAGTTCCGGCGAGGCGGGTTCGTTGATACCACCGGAGCCGTGAACCATGCTCATGGAGTCCTCGACCGTTACGATCTGCGACTTGCCCTGCGAGTTACGGTCGATTTCCGTGCGGCCAAGGCAGGGCAGGATGAAGGAGACTTCACCCGGCACCAGATGCGAGTGGTTGAGCTTGGTGGCGATGTTGACCGTCAGCTTCTGCTTTTCGAATGCCTTGATGATAAGCGGGCTATCAGGCGTGGCGCGCAGGAAATTGCCGCCGAGCGCGATGAATGCCTGCGCCTTGCCATCCAGCATGGCGCTGATGGCTTCCACGGTGTTGTGGCCCCGGTTGCGGGGCATCGGCACGCCGAGTTCCTTTTCCAGCGCATCGAGCAGGGCAGGCGGGGCCTTTTCATCGATGCCGACCGTGCGGTCACCCTGCACGTTGGAATGGCCGCGCACGGGGCAGAGGCCAGCGCCGGGACGTCCGATATTGCCGCGCAGCAGCATGAAGTTGGTGATTTCACGGATCGTGATGACCGAGTGCTTGTGCTGCGTCACGCCCATCGCCCAGGTGGTGATGACGGCGTTGGACGCCATGTAGATGGAAGCGGCTTCCTCGATCTGCTCGCGGGTCAGACCCGACTGGTCGAGAATGGTTTCCCAGCTGGTTGCCTCCACGGCGGCGCGATAGGCCTCGAACTCCACCGCATGTTCGGCGAGGAAGTCGTAATCGATAATGGCAGGCTTGCCAGCAGCACGCGCGGCATCGTCAGCCGCAAAGACTGCCTTGCTCATGCCGCGCACGGCAGCCATGTCGCCGCCCTGGCGCGGCTGGTAATAATTGGTGGCAATCTTGGTGTTGCCGCCGGTGATCATTTCCAGCTTGTCCTGCGGGTCGGTAAAACGCTCCAGGCCCTTTTCGCGGATCGGGTTGAAGACAGCGATGCGCGCACCGCGAATGGCGGCGCGGCGAAGATCGCCCAACATGCGCGGGTGGTTGGTGCCGGGGTTCTGGCCGATGACGAAAATCGCATCCGCCTTTTCGAAATCTTCCAGCAGAACCGTGCCCTTGCCGACGCCGACGGAGGCCTTCAGGCCAACGCCGCTGGCTTCATGGCACATGTTGGAACAGTCGGGGAAATTGTTGGTGCCGTAGAGACGCACCATCAATTGATAGAGGAACGCAGCTTCGTTGGAGGCGCGGCCGGACGTGTAGAACTCGGCACGATCAGGGCTGTCGAGGCTCCTCAAAACGCGACCGATTTCATTGAAGGCATCGTCCCAGGATACGGGCAGATATTTATCGGTCGCACGGTCGTAGCGCAGCGGATCGGTCAGGCGACCCTGCTTTTCCAGATCGTAATCCGACCATGTCCGCAATTGCGAGACCTTATGGCTGGCGAAGAAATCCGGTGGCACGCGTGCTTCCGTCGCTTCCCAGGCAACTGCCTTGACGCCGTTTTCGCAGAATTCGAAGGACGAGCCGTGCTCCGGGTCACCCCAGGCGCAACCGGGGCAATCGAAACCATCGGGTTGATTTGCCTTAAGCAGGGTCCGTGCGCCGGAAATGGGCGCGCCCGATTCCAGAAGGCGCTTTCCCACGCTCTTGAGTGCGCCCCAACCGCCTGCTGCGGAGGAGGCCTTGCCGATGAAATCCATCTTGCCCATTTGACAGGTCTCTTTCTGATCTTGTTCTTGTCGTGCTGCTCGCTTGCGGTGCCATCCGCAGCGATTGTTGGCGCAGCTCTTTGCTTCAGATTCCTGTATAACTGCCATATGTCAACTTGTAACTTTACGATGGCATCCGCATCGCGTTCAATTCGCTGAGACTGTTTCATGACAGGTTAACGTCAGGCTCAGCCAGAAAGCGAAGCAGAGATAGGAATTTGCAACTTCTTTTGTCCTATCCTGTTGTTGACATTGTGCTTTTAAAAGCCATTCTCCTGCGCTTTCGCATAGCACCGCACTCAGCCGGAAAAGGGACGCAAGTTGACACAGACCGACGACCATCATTCCGTGCGCGAAGATGCCAAAAGGCCGGAAATCATGGCCGACATCTATGCCGAGGACGGTTCGATCAGGTCTGATTTCCTGGCGATGGTCGGTGCTGCAATCGCCGATCGGGATGTGCTTTTCCTGCGTCAGAATGTGGCAAGGCTGCACGAATCGGAGCTGGGCGATCTGCTTGAATCGATCCTGCCGGAACAGCGCCACTCCATGGTGCGGCTGCTGGGCTCAGACTTCGACATGACCGCGCTGACCGAGGTGGATGAAGCGATCCGCCTCGATATCGTCGAGCAGATGCCGAATGACCAGATTGCCGCCGGTATCGGCGAAATGGATTCGGATGACGCCGTCTACATTCTTGAAGACCTAGACCGGGAAGACCGCGAAGACATTCTCTCGCAAATGCCGTTTACGGAGCGGGTGCGGCTGTTGCGCGCGCTGGATTATCCGGAAAGCTCGGCTGGACGCCGTATGCAGACGGAGTTTGTCGCCGTCCCGCCGTTCTGGACGGTGGGCCAGACAATCGACTACATGCGCGAAGAGGAGGAACTGCCGGAATCGTTTTCGCAGATTTTCGTCGTTGATCCCACCTTCAAGCTGGTGGGTGCCATGGATCTCGACCGGCTGCTGCGCTCCAAGCGGCAGGTGAAGGTCGAATCGATCATGCACGAAACCAACCATCCGATTGCCGCCGAGATGGACCAGGAAGAGGCGGCGCAGCTGTTCGAGCAGTACGACCTTCTGTCCGCTGCCGTGGTGGACGATAATGGCCGGCTCGTCGGCGTGTTGACCATCGATGACGTCGTTGACGTCATTCAGGAAGAGGCGGAAGAAGACCTTCTGCGCCTTGGCGGCGTGGGCGATGAAGAACTTTCCGACACCATCGCTGTAACGTCGCGTTCACGCGTGCCCTGGCTGGCGGTCAATCTGATTACTGCCTTCATGGCAGCCTCGGTCATCGGTCTTTTCGATGCGACGATCGAGCAGATCGTGGCGCTGGCCGTTCTCATGCCGATTGTCGCGGGCATGGGCGGCAATGCGGGGTCTCAGACCATGACCGTTTCGGTGCGGGCGCTTGCGACCAAAAATCTGGACATTCACAACGCGGCCAGAATCATTCGCCGTGAGGCGGGCGTCGGTTTGCTCAATGGTGCCCTGTTCGGCTGTGCCATCGGTATCATTGCGGGCCTGTGGTTCAAGGATGTCAATCTGGGCGGGATCATTGCCACCGCCATGCTGATCAACATGTTCGCCGCTGCCATCGCCGGTATCATTATTCCGCTGCTGCTGGACAAGTTTGGAGCAGACCCTGCGGTTTCCTCCGCCGTCTTCGTGACCGCCGTTACCGACATTGTCGGCTTCTTTTCCTTCCTCGGCCTTGCGACATGGTGGTTCGGCGTTCCCATCTGATCTCGGCAAAATTGACTTTTACGTGAAGGTCAATCATAGTGAGATCAATGAGGGAGAGTTTTGAGGCGGCCTTCGCTTCTCATTCTATCCTGTTGTTTGAGCTGCGAATGTTCCGGAACCTGTCTGTCGTTTCCGGTTCGATGCTCCAGAATCGGATGAAGCCTTGAATAAGTATTATAGCATAACGGAACTGACGCGTGAATTCGGGGTCTCCACTCGCACTCTTCGCTTTTATGAGGACGAGGGGTTGATCCACCCGGAGCGGCGCGGGCGGACCAGACTGTTCCGTATGGCTGATCGCAGGCTTATTCAGGAAATCCTGCGCGGACGCCGCATTGGCTTCACCATTGCTGAAATCCGCGAGATCATTCAGGTCTACAAGGAGCCGCCGGGCGAGTCCGGGCAGTTGGAGCTCCTGATGAAAAAGGTGGACGAAAAGCGCGCAGATCTGCGCCAGAAGCGCAAGGATATCGAGGAAACCCTTGCCGAACTCGACAATGTCGAGGAAGCCTGCCTGACGCGTCTGGCCGAAATCGGCGTCGGGACGTAAGCCTTACTGAAGCGACGCCGAGCATTGGGCGGCGATCTCGCCGATCCGTGACTGCTGTTGCGCCGCAAGTGCGTTTGCCATCATGGGGTCGAACAGGTTTTCGGCCTGCAGCGTTTCCAGCGTGCAACCACAGAAAGCCTGGCATAACTCGACACCGTTCTGCTGTTGAATGCAGCTTGCCTCACAGCTCTTCTTGTAGGCTTCCACCTGGTCTATCGGTGGAGGCGGCGCGATGAGCGTTGCCAGATAGACGATGCCGATCAGGATCGGCTGGTGCACCAGATAGAACAACAGGCTGTGACGACCGAAAAGTGCGAGGACATTGCCCCTGCCGCTCGGCTTGCGGAACCGGTCCAGCCAGCCGCGAGGCGTGACGAATTGCGATGTTGCCAGTCCAAGCAGGAAGGGCGCTAGAAACGGCAGCACCGGAACATAATCATTGGAGCGCGGCGGCACCGTCGAGAGCCCGATCCACGACAGCCAGACGGGATTGAAGGCGTCCGAACTCAGATATTGCGGGGCTATGAGGGCAAGCGCCGCGCAGCCCAGCGTGATGAAAAAGGGCAGACGCAGGAATAAAAGCCCGATCAGGCTCGCGGCGGCGATGTTGTGGAGAATCCCGAAGAAGATCCAGCCATCCGGCACGGCAAAATAGGTGGCGACCGATATCAGAAGCGCAGCGCCCGCGACCATTGCGAAACGCTTGCCGAAGGACGGCCAGTTGATGCCGCGGCGATGGGCGAGGTAGAGGCTGAAACCGGCAAGAAACAGGAATGAGCTGGCGATGGCACGGGCGTAGATTCGCCACCAGCCCTGCGTGGCCGTACCCGGTTCGAGATAGGCGAACATCTCCAGATCCCAGGTGAAATGATAGCTGGCCATGGCCAGAAGGGCGATGCCCCGCAGCGTGTCCAGTGCGCCGATCCGGCCTTTTGGCTGTGTCATCGTCGCGTTTGCCGACACGTCACTCATTCATCCGTCCTTTGCAACGGTTACTTTTCGCTGCCAGCGCTTCGCCCTTCAACTGCGGCGATTTCATGGCCGTTACTGGTTGTCCATGATGGCGCGGCGGGCTTCGGAGAAAAACTGCCTGCGCAGCAGGGCAACGGTTATGATGACCGTGGAGGCAATGAAGACATAGGGGCTTATGAACCAGCCGAGATAACCGATCGATAGAAATATGGTGCGCAGGCCATCATTGAAGTTTTTGGCGGCGATGATGTTCATGCGGATGACGTTTTCTGCCGCGCGTTCCGCTGCCTCCCTGTCTGCATTTGTCTCATGCAGCATCGGCATCGCACCGAAGAGGATGGTGCAATAGTTAAACAGTCGGTAGGACCAGCCGAACTTGAAAAAGGCATAGCCAAACAGGCAGGTCAGGCCGATGACCTTCATTTCGAAGGCGGTGCGGCCAGCATAATGCACGAAGGGCATGTCGCGGAACACCGATTCGACCTGATCGGTAGCACCCAGCAAGGCAAAGCATCCGCCAATGGCGAAAATGGAGGTGGAGGCAAAGAATGCCGTGCCGTTCTGAAGTCCCGCCATGATCTGCGTGTCGATCATCTTCAGATCGCGCGTCAGCGAATTATAGATCCATTTGCGACGGCGTTCAGCCATGGCCTGATTGAGACTGGTGCGGGAGAAGGGCCGGCGCTTGGTGGTGATGTGCGTGTAGGATGACCAGAGCACCACGAACACGACAAGTGCTACATAATCGATGGTCGTCATGGTGTCAGATTACCTTTGGTCACATGCATTTCGAATCTCGGTGCCTGCCAATATTGATGCGATTTCGATCTATGGCAATCTTGCCGAAAAATTCCATCTCTCAGGCAAATTTATTATGTGTGCTAACGATCCGGTAACAATGTACCGCTATGACTATGCCTGCACGCCGGATTGGTTTTGCGTACCGGTGTTGCCATTGCCTTTTTCAAGTTGAAAAGGCTACCAAAGCCGCGTTTGTACCTTGTGCAGCGCGGTTTTTGCTTGGGCGGAAATTGACAATCGGCCTGTCCGTATCTACCTTCAGTCATACGATCCGGCGCTTTTCTATCGAATGCGTTTGTCGACATGCCTGCATGGTGCGGGCGGGTAAACGAGGCCGATAGACAACCGAACCAGAACGGCATGATTGACCGGGAGAACGCCTCCATATCTACGAATCGTTCTCTTTTCATGCTGGGTTCTGCAAGGCTTGCGACGCATATCGCATTGGCGGCCGGATCGTTCTTACCTTACCTTTGTGATCATCCTCATGTCTGATGTTTCTCGCGCCGTTCTTGTGCTGGGCGGAGCACGCTCCGGCAAGTCGGCCTTTGCCGAACGCCTTGTTCTCTCGGGCGAGGGGCGGGCGCATTACATCGCCACCGGTCGCGCCTGGGACGAAGAGATGCGGGATCGAATCTCGCAGCATCGCGAAAGGCGTGGCGAACTCTGGACGACGCATGAAGAGCCGCTGGCACTGACCGCACTTCTGAGCCAGCTCGACTCGCCTGAAAACGTCATTCTTGTCGATTGCCTGACATTATGGGTCACCAATCTCATGATGGAAGAGGGTGCCGATATCGATGCGGCTTACTCAGCGCTTGCGCAACACGCGGCCTCTGCCCGTGCGAAAATCGTGTTTGTTTCCAATGAAGTCGGGCTCGGCATCGTGCCGGATAACCGGATGGCGCGGCAGTTCCGCGATCTTGCCGGGCGGCTTCACCAGGACATCGCCGCCATGTCTGCGCAGGTATATTTTATCGCTGCAGGTCTACCCCTCAAAATGAAGGGGTAATCCGGGTCTTCCCGTCCCGGGATTCAGCTTCGGAAGCGCCTCCCGCCTGACTTGATATGGATCAAGGCTGCTTGCCCCTTGCGGTGGCAAAGCTGCAAACGACGCGAAAGCACGTTTGCCGCCTTCAGAGTGGTTCGTCCAGCCGCGTCGTATCTGCGATGACGTTGGGGGAAACCAACAATGAACTCTGTTTTAGGAATAGCGATGGTGGCCGTGGGGGCCTTCCTCGCCTTGCTCGGGGCGGCCTTCGCTCACGACAATCTTTTCGCCGCCCATATGTGGGTGCTGTTTTTCGTGCTTCTCGTGGGCACGGTCCTGATGCTGCGCCGCGTGTCCTTCGCTCCCGCCAAGGCCGTTTCGAAAGAGCAGCTGCAATCTGAATATTTCGACGAAGTGGTGCGTTACGGCGTCATCGCCACGGTGTTCTGGGGAGTCGTGGGCTTCCTGGTCGGCGTTGTCGTTGCGCTGCAACTGGCCTTTCCCGACCTCAATATCGAGCCCTGGCTCAATTTTGGTCGCGTCCGTCCGCTCCATACCTCTGCCGTTATCTTCGCCTTCGGCGGAAATGCGCTCATCGCGACGTCCTTTTACGTCGTTCAGCGCACATCCCGCGCGCGTCTCTTCGGCGGCGATCTGGGCTGGTTCGTGTTCTGGGGATACAATCTGTTCATCGTGATGGCCGCAACCGGCTATCTGCTGGGGATCACCCAGGGCAAGGAATATGCCGAACCCGAATGGTATGTCGATATCTGGCTCACCATCGTCTGGGTGGCGTATCTGCTGACCTTCCTCGGCACGATCCTGAAGCGCAAGGAACCCCATATCTATGTGGCGAACTGGTTCTATCTGGGCTTCATCGTTACCATCGCGATGCTGCATATCGTCAACAACCTGGCGGTTCCGGTTTCATTCCTTGGCGTCAAGAGCTATTCGGCCTTCTCCGGCGTGCAGGATGCATTGACGCAATGGTGGTACGGCCACAATGCCGTCGGCTTCTTCCTGACCGCTGGCTTCCTTGGAATGATGTACTACTTCATTCCCAAGCAGGTGAACCGTCCGGTCTTTTCCTACCGTCTGTCGATCATCCACTTCTGGGCCCTGATCTTCATGTATATCTGGGCAGGTCCTCACCACCTCCACTACACGGCTTTGCCTGACTGGGCGCAGACGCTGGGCATGGTGTTCTCGATCATGTTGTGGATGCCTTCCTGGGGCGGCATGATCAACGGACTGATGACGCTTTCGGGCGCATGGGACAAGATCCGCACCGACCCGATCGTTCGCATGATGGTGATGGCTGTTGCCTTCTACGGCATGGCGACCTTCGAAGGTCCGATGATGTCGATCAAGGCGGTCAATTCGCTCAGCCACTATACTGATTGGACCATTGGACACGTTCATTCCGGCGCACTTGGCTGGAATGGCATGATCACCTTCGGTGCCATCTATTATCTCACACCAAAGCTCTGGGGCCGCGAGCGTCTCTACAGCATGGCGATGGTCAACTGGCACTTCTGGCTGGCGACACTCGGCATCGTCGTCTACGCCGCCGTCATGTGGGTTGCAGGCATCCAGCAGGGGCTGATGTGGCGCGAATATGATGCTCAGGGCTTCCTGGTCTACTCGTTCGCCGAAACCGTGGCTGCACTCTTCCCATACTACGTGTTGCGTGCGGTGGGCGGTGCCCTGTTCCTCTCTGGCGCACTGATCATGGCCTACAACGTCACGATGACAATTCTCGGCTACCAGCGCGACGAAGCGGGCTTCAAGGCGGCAACACCCAAGCTGCAGCCTGCAGAATAAGGAGTTTCAACGATGTCTATTCTTGAAAAACACGGCGTCATCGAACGAAACGCGACCTTACTGCTTGTTGGCTCACTGGCTGTGGTTGCCATCGGCGGTATCGTGGAAATCGCTCCGCTCTTCTACCTCGAAAACACCATCGAGAAAGTGGAAGGGATGCGTCCTTACGCACCGCTGGAACTGGCCGGTCGCAACATCTACATCCGCGAAGGCTGTTATGTCTGCCATAGCCAGATGATCCGTCCATTCCGTGACGAGGTCGAACGCTATGGTCACTACAGCCTTGCTGCGGAAAGCATGTACGACCACCCGTTCCAGTGGGGCTCCAAGCGCACGGGGCCGGACCTTGCGCGCGTTGGCGGTCGCTATTCGAACGAGTGGCATGTTCAGCATCTGGTGGAGCCTCGGGCCGTCGTGCCTGAGTCCGTCATGCCAAGCTATTCGTTCCTCAAGACGACGCCTTTGCAGATCACCGATGTTGCGATGGAGTTGAAATCCAACCGTGCCGTTGGCGTGCCCTATAGCGACGAGATGATTGAAAACGCATCTGCCGACCTTAAGGCGCAGGCTGATCCCAATGCCGATGCATCGGGACTTGAGGCGCGATACCCCAAGGCGAAAGTCGGTGACTTCGATGGCGATCCATCAAAGGTCACGGAGATGGACGCGCTGGTGGCCTATCTGCAAATGCTCGGCACGCTGGTCGATTTCTCAACCTATGACGATGCCGCCGGTTATCGGTAAGGGGAAGCATCATGGAAACCTATACCGCCATGCGGCACTTCGCCGATAGCTGGGGCCTGCTCGTCATGACCCTGTTCTTTGCCGGTGTCGTGGTCTTCACGCTGCGACCCGGATCGAAAAAATTCGCTGACGATGCCGCCAGCATCCCGCTCAAGGAGGACTGATCATGTCCGAAAAACACATTGACGATATCAGCGGCGTCGAAACCACCGGTCACGAGTGGGATGGCATCCGCGAGCTCAACAATCCCATGCCACGCTGGTGGGTGTGGACCTTCTACGCCACGATCCTGTGGGGTATTGCCTATACCATCGCCTTTCCGGCATGGCCTCTGATCAGCGGCAGTACCCAAGGGCTTCTTGGCTGGCACAGCCGGGCGGAGTTTGTCGCGGAAAGCGCCGATGCGAAAGCTGCGCAGAATGTCTATCTGGACAAGATCGCGTCGTCTTCGCTCGAAGAAATCCAGGCCGACAGCGAACTCATGCAGTTTGCCGTTGCGGGCGGCGCCGCTGCCTTCAAGATCAACTGCATCCAGTGCCATGGCTCGGGTGCTGAAGGTGGCAACGGTTATCCCAACCTCAACGACGATGACTGGCTCTGGGGCGGAAAGGTTGGCGACATCCAGACCACCATCACCCACGGCATTCGTTTTACCGAGGATAGCGATACGCGGCTTTCTGAAATGCCGGCCTTTGGAGAAATGCTGAAAAATGACGAAATCCGTGAGGTTGCAGCCTATGTGGTCAGCCTGAACGGAACGCCGCACGATGCTTCTCTGGTCGCGCCTGGTGCCCAGATTTTCGCTGACAACTGTGCGTCCTGCCATGGTGAAGATGCCAAGGGTAACCGCGACATGGGTGCGCCCAATCTTGCGGACTCGATCTGGCTGAAATCTCACGGTGAAGAGGGCATTGCTGCACAGGTGCGCTTGCCAAAGCACGGCGTGATGCCCGCCTGGGGCGCAAGACTTGGCGATACCACAATCAAGCAGTTGACATTGTTCGTACATTCTCTGGGTGGTGGAGAATAACGAGGATCACCCGGAACAGAAAGGGCCGCCACGTGCGGCCCTTTCCATATTGCTCTTATGGGTGCTCAAGCATGGCCTTTAACGTGTTGAGGTCCGCCAGTACTGCCGCCGCATCCTGCTCGAAATCGGCCTGCGTCATCTGTGGTTGCCTCAGCAGCGTGAAGGCGATCTCCGCACCATCCCCATTCGGCATGACACGCAGTGCGTTGAAGACCTTCGATCCATTTGGCAGCGTGACGATGTGGTCGATCACGCCGTAATCATTGAGTGGCGCAAAGGCGATGCGCGCCGCGCCAAGCGGACCCGTCGCTATCCATTCCTCGCCGTCCTTTCTCAAGCCATTGGCAAGACCGCCTGCCCATTCCGGCATCCTGACAGGGTCGGATGCGAAGGCATAAACCTCTTTCCACGGACGCTCTATCGAGAGGTGAATGATTTTCGATTCCATGACGGACATGCGTGTTCCTCCGGCGACCTGGCGGCCTGCGCTACTTTGTCTCGATTTGACCTAAGTCAAGGATGGTTGCCCGGCGAAGTGTCAGAACGCAAGGGTACAAAACCGGACCCCCGAAACAATGAATATATATAGCGCCGGACAGGACGAAATCACCGCAGGCACAATCGAAAGATTGAATGCCCAGCCTGTGAACTCTGCAAAGATCAGGCAACCGCTTTACGAGGCGCGGCGAAAGATATTTCCGAAGCGGGCGGAAGGCCGGTTCCGGCGGTTTAAATGGATCGTGATGCTGATCACGCTTGGCATCTACTATCTGACGCCCTGGATCCGCTGGGATCGTGGGCCTTACGCGCCGGACCAGGCGGTGCTTGTGGATATTGCCAACCGCCGGTTTTATTTCTTCTTCATCGAAATCTGGCCTCAGGAATTCTATTACGTCGCCGGATTGCTTGTGATGGCGGGTTTCGGGCTGTTTCTGCTGACATCGGCCGTCGGGCGCGCATGGTGCGGCTACACCTGTCCGCAGACGGTGTGGGTCGATCTGTTTCTGGTGGTCGAGCGCGCGGTGGAGGGTGACAGAAACGCCCGCATGAAGCTGGATGCCGGGCCGTGGACATTCGACAAGGTCAAGAAGCGTGTGCTCAAGCATTCGATATGGCTCGTCATCGGCGTTTTGACCGGCGGCGCGTGGATCTTCTATTTTGCGGATGCGCCGACGCTTGCCATGCAGTTCATGACGGGGCAGGCGGCTATGATCGCCTATTACACCGTCGCCACGCTGACCGCTTCGACCTATGTGCTCGGTGGGCTGATGCGGGAACAGGTATGCACCTATATGTGCCCCTGGCCGCGTATCCAGGCGGCGATGCTGGATGAGCATTCGCTTGTCGTTACCTATAATGACTGGCGTGGCGAGAACCGCTCGCGCCATGCGAAAAAGGCGATTACCGCTGGTGAACCGGTGGGCGATTGCGTGGATTGTAACGCCTGTGTCGCGGTCTGTCCCATGGGTATCGACATCAGGGACGGGCAGCAGCTGGAATGCATTACCTGCGCCTTGTGTATCGATGCCTGTGACAGTGTGATGGACAAGCTTTCCAAGCCGCGCGGGCTTATCGCCTATGCGACGCTCAACGAATACGAATCGAACATGGCGCTGGCGACCGGTGGCGGCGCCCACGAAATCCGCCCCTCCAATGTGCGCAACGCCGATGGCAGCTTTGTCGATGCCATCAGGCATTTCGACTGGCGCATCATCTTCCGTCCACGCACGGTGTTTTACATGACCGTGTGGTGTCTGGTCGGCGTTGTCATGCTGGTGACGCTGGCAACGCGTGAACGCCTGTCCGTCAACGTTCTGCATGATCGCAATCCGCAATATGTCATGGAATCCGATGGCTCTATCCGCAACGGCTATACCGTTCGGCTGCTGAACATGATTGCACAGCCACGCACCATCACGTTTTCGCTGGATGGATTGCCGGAGGCGGTGATGAAGATCAACGGGCTGTCCAACACGCCTTCGCGGTCCTTCACGATCGACGTCAAACCAGACGAAGTCACCAATCTGCGGGTTTTCGTGACGCTGCCGAGCGGCGCTTCCGTGAAGCCGACAGAGGATTTCAACTTCATAGCGGTGGACGGGGAATACTCCGAAACCGCCCATTACAAGGCCGTATTCAACGGTCCGGGAGCAAAGAAATGAGCGCTAAGCCAAGCGAAAAGCAACATTTCGTCTTCACCGGCTGGCACATGCTGATCATCATGCTGCTGTTCTTCGGCACCGTGATTTCTGTGAATGTAACGATGGCCTGGAATGCGGTGACAAGCTGGAGCGGCCTTGTGGTGCAGAACACCTATGTCGCCAGCCAGCAATTCAACGGCAAGGCAGAAGCCGCAAAAGCGCGTGCTGCAAGCGGCATCGTCGGAAAGTTGCAGATAGACGGAACAACAATCGAATACATCGTTTCGCATCCGCAGCGCGGGGCAATCGATACGGACGCCGTGACACTGAACTTTCGGCGGCCTGTGGGTGAACGGCAGGATTTTTCGCTCAATATGGAAAAGAAATCCTCCAACACTTTCATTGCGCAACATGAGCTTGCCGCCGGGGACTGGATTGTCGAGGCGACAGCCGTCAAGAACGGCGCCATCATCGTCCACGAGGGAACGCGCATCGACATTGCCGGAGGTGTGAGATGAGCTGCTGCGCGCCCGGCACCGAGATGGCTCTCGAACAGGCGGGACTGAAGCGGGCCCTGCCTTCCTCAGAAGAACTGATGCTGGCAAGCCGCGATCTGGGGCAGGGGTTGCGGCAGACGGATCTTTCCGTCCCGGCGGTCTATTGCGGTGCCTGTATCACCACGCTTGAGAGTGCTCTTGTCCGCTTGCCGCAGGTGGAGCGCGCCAGGGTCAATCTTTCGTCAAAGCGGGTTTCCGTGGTCTGGAAGGAAAAGGTGGACGGTCTCAGCACCGACCCCGCCGATATTGCCCGCGCCGTCGCATCCACAGGTTATGAAACACATCTTTTCAGTTCCGCCGAGGAAGCTTCGGATGAATTGCGCAATCAGTTGATCCGCGCTGTCGGACTTACCGGCTTTGCTGCCGTCAACATCATGCTTCTTTCGATCTCTGTCTGGTCCGGCGCGGATGCGGCAACGCGGGACATGTTTCACTGGATATCGGCACTTATTGCTGCGCCCGCCCTGATTTACGGTGGCCGTTTCTTTTACAGCTCCGCCTATAATGCGTTGAAACACGGCCGCACCAACATGGATGTGCCGATTGCTCTGGCGATTACGCTGTCCTACAGCGTTTCGATCTGGGAGACGATGCACAGCGGTGCCCATGCCTGGTTTGATGCGACGGTATCACTGTTGTTTTTCCTCCTGATCGGGCGCACGCTGGATCACGTCATGAGAGACAGGGCGCGCTCGGCCATTGCCGGGCTGGCGAGGTTGTCACCGCGTGGTGCCACGGTGCTTCTGCCCGACGACAGCAGGGAATATCGCCCCGTCAGCGATATTATGCCGGGTGACCGGGTGGCAATCTCCGTCGGTGACCGGATACCGGTTGACGGGAAGATTGTCAGCGGCAGCAGCGATCTCGACGTGTCCATCGCCAATGGTGAGAGCGCACCGCGCATCGTGCGGCCGGGAGATATCGTTCAGGCTGGAACGATGAACCTGACCGGACCGCTCATCATGGAGGCGACGGCGCTTGCCCGCGATTCGTTTCTTTCCGAAATCATTGGCCTCATGGAAGCGGCGGAGGGTGGACGCGCGCGCTATCGCCGTCTGGCGGACCGGGCCGCGCAATATTATTCGCCGGTGGTGCATCTGCTGGCCATCGTTTCCTTCATCGCCTGGGGCGTTCTCGGTGGAGACTGGAAGCAGGCAATGCTGATTGCGATTTCGGTGCTGATCATTACCTGCCCCTGCGCACTTGGTATTGCGGTGCCCGTGGTGCAGGTGGTTGCCGCCGGACACCTGTTCAAGAATGGCATCATGGTGAAGGACGGTTCCGCCATGGAGCGACTGGCCGAGGCCGATACCGTTCTGTTTGACAAGACCGGCACGTTGACGCTTGGCCAACCACAACTGGTGAACGGTGGCCGGATTTCTTCGGAGACGATGCGGCTTGCTGCCGGCATTGCGGTTCATTCCCGCCATCCGCTTTCGCAGAGCCTTTGCCGTGAAGTCACCGGCACCTATGCAGTGTTTGACGATGCCAGCGAAATTCCGGGGTCGGGCGTCGAAGTAAAGACGCCATCCGCGCTCTACCGCCTTGGCAATCGCCGCTTTGCATGTCCCGATGTTCCCGTGAAGGAAGATGACCGGGCTTCGACATCAGAGGTGGTGCTGTCGCGCGACGGGCAGGAGATGGCGCAATTCCTGTTTGAAGACAGTATCAGGCCGGGTGCGGCAGCAGCCATCGCGCAACTCCATCAGGACGGGTTCGCAACGCAGATCGTATCTGGAGACAGGCCCGCAGCCGTCGCAGCACTTGCGTCGCGCGTCGGGGTCGATGCCGGGCAGGGCGCGCTGTCGCCTGCAGACAAGGCCAATCGCTGTGCCGAGCTTGCAAGGGCAGGGAGCAAGGTTTTGATGGTAGGAGATGGCATCAACGACGCTCCGGCCCTTGCCGCTGCGCATGTGTCGATGGCGCCTGCGACCGCCGCAGATATTGGCCGACAGGCGGCGGATTTCGTTTTCATGCGGGACGATTTGCGGGCTGTGGCGCTGGCGATCGATACGTCTAAGAAAGCGGGACAGCTCATCCGTCAGAACTTCGCGCTCGCCATCGGCTACAACGTGCTGGCCGTGCCGATCGCGCTTGCCGGCTACGCCACGCCCATGATCGCGGCCATTGCCATGTCCACGTCTTCAATCATCGTGGTTGCCAACGCGCTGCGCCTCAACAGTGCAAGAAACCTGACAGCTCCGGAAGAGGCGGTGGCCACCAACGCCGCTGGAAGCCAAAATGCGGAGGCGCGTTTCGCATGAACATGCTGGTCTATCTCATTCCCGTTGCGCTTTTCCTTGGCGGGCTGGGGTTGTTTGCGTTCCTGTGGTCACTGAAGAGCGGCCAGTATGACGACATGGATGGCTCTGCCTGGCGGGCACTGGATGATGGAGATGACAGGCCAGCACTGTGAGGGAGCATCTTATTGCAAAGCTGACCTGCGTCATCAAAATTTAATCGTTTGAGATCGCTGTAGCCTTGCCGTTTTCACATTAGAGTGCCACAACATCCGCCGTTATATGAAATATGGAGGCACATCCGTGGAACAGGCAGAAATCGGTTTGATCGGTCTTGGCGTAATGGGGTCGAACCTCGCGCTCAACATCGCGGAAAAAGGCAACAAGATTGCTGTTTTCAACCGAACCCCGGAAGTCACGAAAAAATTCTACGCTGATGCAGGCGCGTTGCAGGGGCAGATCATTCCTTGCGAAACCATCGAGGAATTCATTGCTGCCATTCGCCCTCCGCGCCCGATCATCATCATGATCAAGGCTGGCGATCCGGTCGATCAGCAGATGGAAATGCTCAAGCCGCATCTCGAAAACGGCGATATCATGATCGATGCGGGCAATGCCAATTTCCGTGACACGATTCGCCGCTTCGAAACCCTTGAAGATACTGACCTGACCTTCATCGGCATGGGTGTCTCCGGCGGTGAAGAGGGTGCGCGCCACGGACCATCCATCATGGTCGGCGGTACCGAAGAGAGCTGGAAGCGCGTTGAAAAGGTGCTTACCTCCATTTCGGCCAAGTACGACAATGAGCCCTGCGTTGCATGGCTGGGCAATGACGGTGCCGGTCACTTCGTCAAGACCATCCACAACGGCATCGAATACGCCGACATGCAGATGATTGCCGAAATCTACGGCATCCTGCGCGATGGTCTGAAGCTTAGCGCCGCAGAAATTGCCGATGTATTCGGTGAGTGGAACAAGGGTCGTCTAAACTCCTATCTCATCGAAATCACCGAGAAGGTTCTTCGCGCCGCAGACCCCATCACCGGCAAGCCGATGGTGGACCTCATTCTGGACAAGGCTGGCCAGAAGGGCACCGGCAAGTGGTCTGTCATCGAAGCGCAGAACATGGGTGTCGCCGCAACGGCAATCGAAGCTGCTGTCGCTGCCCGCATCCTGTCCTCGCAGAAAGACGAGCGTGTTTCCGCTGAGACCATTCTGGGTCTGCCTGCTGCGCTGCCTGCACCTGCCGACAAGAAGGCATTCATCGCCGACCTCGAAAACGCGCTTCTGGCCGCAAAGATCGGCGCCTATGCGCAGGGCTTTGCCGTTATGTCGGCTGCTTCCAGGGAGTTTGGCTGGGATCTTCCCATGCCGACCATTGCGCGCATCTGGCGCGCAGGCTGCATCATCCGTTCGCAGTTCCTGGATGAAATCACCTCCGCCTTTACCAAGGACCCGCATGTCGCAAACCTGATCGTCACGCCTGCCTTTGCGCAGATGGTGAAGGATACGGATGCGCCTCTGCGCCGCGTTGTTTCGCACGCCGTGCTATCGGGTCTGCCGGTTCCGGCGCTGGCATCGGCTCTCGGCTATTTCGACGCTTATCGCCGTGCACGTGGCAGCGCAAACCTCATTCAGGCACAGCGTGACTTCTTTGGCGCGCATGGTTTCGAGCGGACCGACGGCGTAGACAAGCCGCACGGCCCATGGGGCAGTGGTCTGGATATCTTCCAGTCCTGAGTGAAAGTCACCTGAAAACAAGAAGCCCTCGATGCCGCAAGACATCGGGGGCTTTTTCTTTTCTGAAAGCTGCGCCTTTGGCGACAGGCGCGGTTAAGGTCAACGGATGGTTAAACAAATGCGGCTAATGTGATTCCCAGTAACGCGTTTGAAGGCTGTTTGAAGAGTATGTGGACCAAGCATCACAAGAAGAGACGTTTTGGCCGTCTTGTCGTACCGGCAATCACCGTCGCTTTTCTTTCCTATTTCGGTTATCATTGCATTCATGGCGATTTCGGGCTTCAGGCCACGGAGCGGCTGGAGCGCCAGCGCATTGCCAGAACTGCCGAGCTTGCGAAGCTTACAAAGAGCCGCGTCGCCTTGGAGCGGCAAGTCGAGTTGATGAGTGATGGATCGCTCGAGCGTGACATGATCGATGAGATATCCCGCTACCAGCTGAACATGTCTCGTGCCGATGAAATCGTCATCATGAACACCTATTTCTGATTAACCGGATTCTGGTTAATCGAGTTTTATAATTTATTCACAGCAACTTAGGCAGAATACGAGCCATGCGTTTATGGCATTGCTGCTTTCACTTTTCTTGCATATGGTGCCCCCCAATCCAACCATTCTAATGGCAACTCAGGGAGGGATGAATGGCGCCGCGAAAAACCGCGACCGTATCCGGCCGCAAGACCACGGCAAAGACTGCCGGCAAGGAATTTACCGGCAAGAATACGCCGGACTTCGGCCAGGATGAGGAGCTGCACGCATATCGCGAGATGCTGCTGATCCGTCGATTCGAAGAAAAGGCCGGCCAGCTTTACGGCATGGGCTTCATCGGCGGCTTCTGTCACCTCTACATCGGCCAGGAAGCTGTTGTTGTCGGCATGCAGATGTCGCAGAAGGAAGGCGATCAGGTCATCACCGCTTACCGTGACCACGGCCACATGCTGGCTGCTGGCATGAGCGCGCGTGGCGTCATGGCCGAGCTGACCGGACGCCAGGGCGGCTTGTCCAAGGGCAAGGGCGGCTCCATGCACATGTTCTCCAAGGAAAAGCATTTCTACGGCGGCCATGGCATCGTTGGTGCACAGGTTTCGCTCGGAACCGGTCTTGCCTTCGCTAACAAGTATCGTGGCAATGACAATGTGTCCGTCGCCTACTTTGGTGACGGTGCGGCCAACCAGGGCCAGGTCTATGAGAGCTTCAACATGGCTGCTCTCTGGAAGCTTCCGATCATCTATATCGTCGAAAACAACCATTATGCGATGGGTACGTCGACAGCCCGCGCCACGGCGCAGTCCAACTACTCGCTGCGCGGTTCCGGCTTCGGCATTCCCGGTATGCAGGTCGATGGCATGGATGTCCGCGCCGTCAAGGCTGCGGCCGACGAGGCGCTGGAACATTGCCGTTCCGGCAAGGGTCCGATCATTCTGGAGATGCTGACCTATCGCTACCGCGGTCACTCCATGTCCGACCCGGCCAAGTACCGTTCCAAGGACGAAGTGCAGAAGATGCGCGCGGAACATGACCCAATCGAGCAGGTGAAGGCACGACTCCTTGAAAAGGGTTGGGCCACTGAGGATGAGCTGAAGGCAATCGACAAGGATGTCCGTGACATCGTGGCCGATAGCGCCGAGTTCGCCCAGAACGATCCGGAGCCGGATGTATCCGAGCTCTACACCGACATTCTGCTCTGATTTGGGAAGGGAGATATCATGCCTATAGAAATTCTCATGCCCGCCCTTTCCCCGACCATGGAGGAAGGCAAGCTTTCCAAATGGCTGAAGAAAGAGGGTGACAAGGTTACCTCCGGCGACGTGATCGCTGAAATCGAAACCGACAAGGCAACGATGGAAGTTGAAGCCGTCGATGAAGGAACGATTGGCAAGCTGCTGATCGAAGCCGGCACCGAAGGCGTCAAGGTCAACACTGCCATTGCCGTGCTGCTTCAGGAAGGCGAAAGCGCTGACGACATGTCGTCCTCTTCCGCAAGCAAGGAAGCGCCGAAGGCGGACGCTGCCAATTCCGGTTCTGACGCTGCTGGCGGCAAGACCCGCGAAGCCAGCGAAGAACCTTCTGCATCCAAGGAAGCAGCCAAGGTTCCGGCTGCGCCGAAGATCGAAGTTGCTGCCGATCCTGATATTCCTGAGGGCACCGAGTTCGTGACGCAGACAGTGCGTGAAGCGCTGCGCGATGCGATGGCCGAAGAAATGCGCTCTGACGAAAACGTCTTCGTCATGGGTGAAGAAGTTGCTGAATACCAGGGTGCCTACAAGATCACTCAGGGGCTGCTGCAGGAATTCGGCGCCAAGCGCGTTATCGATACGCCTATCACCGAACACGGCTTTGCCGGTATCGGCGTCGGTGCGGCGATGACGGGTCTGCGCCCGATTGTTGAATTCATGACATTCAACTTCGCCATGCAGGCGATCGACCAGATCGTCAACTCTGCTGCCAAGACGCTCTACATGTCTGGTGGTCAGATGGGTGCGCCGATGGTGTTCCGTGGTCCTTCGGGCGCTGCTGCCCGCGTGGCCGCCCAGCACTCGCAGTGCTACGCCGCATGGTACAGCCATATTCCTGGCCTCAAGGTCATCATGCCCTACACGGCTGCTGATGCGAAGGGTCTCTTGAAGGCTGCTATCCGCGATCCGAACCCGATCATCTTCCTCGAAAACGAAATTCTGTATGGTCAGAGCTTCGAAGTTCCGAAGATGGACGATTTCGTTCTGCCGATCGGCAAGGCGCGCATTCATCGCAAGGGCAAGGATGCAACCATCGTTTCCTTCGGTATCGGCATGACCTACGCCGTCAAGGCTGTTGCCGAACTCGAAAAGCTCGGCATCGATGTCGAACTGATCGATCTGCGCACCATCCGTCCGATGGATCTTCCAACGGTTATCGAATCCGTCAAGAAGACCGGTCGTCTGGTGACCGTGGAAGAAGGCTTCCCGCAGTCATCGGTCGGTGACTTCATTTCCAACAGTGTTCAGCGCGCTGCATTCGATTATCTTGATGCACCGATCCTGACGATTGCTGGCAAGGACGTTCCGATGCCCTATGCTGCGAACCTCGAAAAGCTGGCTCTGCCGAACGTCGACGAAGTCGTTCAGGCCGTCAAAACCGTCTGCTACAAATAAGGGGAGGGCGTTTCGATGCCTATCAACATTACCATGCCTGCCCTTTCGCCGACGATGGAAGAGGGCAATCTGGCCAAGTGGCTGGTCAAGGAAGGCGATAAGGTTGCTCCCGGCGATGTGATTGCCGAGATCGAGACCGACAAGGCGACCATGGAAGTGGAAGCCGTGGACGAAGGCACCGTTGCAAAGCTCGTCGTTCCAGCCGGTACGGAAGCGGTCAAGGTCAATGCCCTGATCGCCATTCTCGCCGCTGAAGGCGAAGACGTAGCTGACGCCGCCAAGGGCAGCGATGCTGCGCCTGCAAAGGCAGAAGCCAAGGCAGAGGCTCCGAAGCAGGAAGCTGCCAAGGCCGAAGCGCCGAAGGAAGAGAAGGCGGAAGCTGCGCCGGCAAAGGCTGACAAGCCCATCGCCGACCAGGGGCCAGCACCTTCGACGCCAGCGCCTGTCTCTAAATCCGGCGAGCGCATCTTTGCGTCTCCGTTGGCGCGCCGTCTGGCAAAGGATGCCGGCCTTGATCTCTCCGCCGTGTCCGGTTCGGGTCCGCATGGCCGTATCGTCAAGACTGATGTGGAAAAGGCTGCTGCTTCCGGCGGTGCAAAGGCTGCTCCTGCAGCTGCACAGTCCGCTGGTGCCGCCGCTCCGGCTCCTGCCAAGGGTGCATCCGACGAAAACATCCTCAAGCTGTTTGCAGAAGGTTCCTATGAGCTTCTGCCGCATGACGGCATGCGCAAGACGATCGCGTCGCGCCTGACGGAGTCCACCCAGACCGTTCCTTCCTATACGGTTTCGATGGAATGCGAACTCGATGCGATGCTGAAGCTGCGCGCCGAGATCAATGCGTCTGCGCCGGTGAAGAAGACCGAAAAGGGCGAGGTTCCGGCCTTCAAGCTTTCCGTCAACGACTTCATCATCAAGGCAATGGCGCTTGCGCTGCGTGATGTTCCAATGGCGAACGCCTCCTGGACATCTACGGCCCGTGTTCTGCACAAGCACGCCGATGTCGGTGTTGCCGTGTCGATCCCAGACGGTCTGATCACGCCGATCGTCCGCAACGCCGAGACAAAGACGCTCTCCGCCATCTCCAACGAGGTCAAGGATCTTGCCAAGCGTGCGCGTGACAAGAAGCTGAAGCCGGAAGAATATCAGGGCGGCACGACATCCGTGTCCAACCTCGGCATGTTCGGCGTTTCTTCCTTCACCTCCATCGTCAACCTGCCACAGGCATCCATCGTCTCCATCGGCGCTGGCGTCGAGAAGCCGGTTGTCCGTGGCGGCAAGATCGAAGTGGGCACGGTCATGACAGCGACCTTCGCCTTCGACCACCGCGTCATCGACGGTGCGCTGGGTGCAGAACTTGCGTCTGCCTTCAAGCGCTACATCGAAAACCCGATGGGCATGTTGGTCTAAAAACCGGGGAGCCGAAAGCCGGATGACGGTTTTCGGCTCGCTCCAATCGAGGAGTTGGACGTGACGAAAACCGTTCTGTGCTATGGTGACAGTCTGACATGGGGTTTCGACGCCGAAAATCTTGGGCGTCATGCCTTTGAAGATCGCTGGCCCAGCGTTTTGCAAAAAGCGCTCGGTGCTGACGTCAATGTCATTGCCGAAGGGCTGAACGGTAGAACCACGGCTTACGACGACCATCTTTCCGATAGCGACCGCAATGGTGCGCGCATTCTGCCAACATTGCTGCACAGTCACGGCCCTCTTGATCTCGTCATCATCATGCTGGGCACGAATGATCTGAAACGCGGCATCGGCAGCGGCAATGCCATTGGTGCGGTGAAGGGTGTCGAGCGGCTCATCAATCTGGTGCGCAGCCACGTCTGGTCGTTCGACTGCGAACAGCCGGAAATTCTGATCGTGTCCGCACCGCATATTTGCGAAACCGGCAATGAGATGTTCGCGGCCATGTTCGCAGGCGCCATCGAGCAATCGCAGATGATGGGTTCGCTTTACCGCGATCTGGCGGATGAAAAGGGTTGCGGCTTTTTCGACGCCGCTTCCGTTGCGGTGACGACGCCCGTCGACGGCGTCCATTTGGATGCCGAAAATACACGTGCGATTGGTCGTGGGCTGGAGCCCGTCGTTCGCATGATGCTTGGAATTTAGTGCGTCGGCACGGAAACCGGAAGCGGTTTCTGGACAGCACGACGCGTCACGACATTACGACAAATCGACTGAAGCGGCGGCATGGTTTCGCCCTCAAGAAGACAAAGGCAGGAAACAGACATGGCTCAGTCTTATGACGTCATCATCATCGGTTCGGGTCCTGGCGGTTACGTTACTGCCATCCGCGCCGCCCAACTGGGCCTCAAGACGGCAATCGTGGAGCGCGAGCATCTGGGCGGCATCTGCCTGAACTGGGGCTGCATTCCCACCAAGGCGCTGCTGCGTTCTGCCGAAGTGCTTGATAATGCTCATCACGCCAAGAATTACGGCTTGAAGCTGGAAGGCACCATCACGCCTGACGTAAAGGAAGTCGTTGCCCGTTCGCGTGGCGTTTCCGCGCGCCTCAATGGCGGCGTCGCCTTCCTGATGAAGAAGAACAAGATCGACGTTATCTGGGGCGAGGCCAAGCTGACAAAGCCGAACGAAATCGTCGTCGGCAAGATTTCCAAACCAATCGTTCAGCCGCAGAACCCCGTTCCCAAAGGCGTTCTGGGCGAGGGCACCTATACGGCCAAGCACATCATCGTTGCGACCGGCGCACGTCCACGTGCACTGCCCGGCATCGAGCCGGATGGCAAGCTGATCTGGACCTACTTTGAAGCGATGAAGCCTGATTTCATGCCGAAATCCATTGTCGTCATGGGCTCTGGCGCAATCGGTATTGAATTTGCGTCCTTCTACCGCTCCATGGGCGTGGACGTGACGGTTGTCGAACTCATGGCCAATGTCATGCCTGTCGAAGATGCCGAAATCTCGGCCTTCGCCCGCAAGCAGCTGGAAAAGCGCGGACTGAAGATCATCACCGAAGCCAAGGTTTCCAAGGTTGAGAAGGGTTCGGACTCGATCACGGCCCATGTCGAGACCAAGGACGGCAAGGTTCAAAAGATTACCGCAGATCGCCTGATCTCGGCTGTCGGCGTACAGGGCAACATTGAAAATCTCGGTCTGGAAGCTTTGGGCGTCAAGACGGACCGCGGCTGCGTGGTCATTGACGGCTACGGCAAGACCAATGTTCCCGGCCTCTACGCCATTGGCGACGTCGCTGGCCCACCAATGCTGGCGCACAAGGCCGAGCATGAAGGCGTGATCTGCATCGAGAAGATTGCCGGTCTGCCGAATGTTCACCCCATGGACAAGCTGAAGATTCCCGGCTGCACCTACTGCAACCCTCAGGTCGCCTCGGTCGGCCTGACGGAAGCCAAGGCGAAGGAGCAGGGCCGCGAAATCCGCGTTGGCCGTTATTCCTTCGCGGCCAACGGCAAGGCGATTGCGCTCGGTGAAGATCAGGGCATGGTCAAGACCATCTTCGACAAGAAGACTGGCGAGCTGATCGGCGCGCATATGGTAGGTGCGGAAGTCACTGAACTCATTCAGGGCTTCGTGGTTGCCATGAACCTTGAGACGACCGAAGAAGAGCTGATGCACACGATCTTCCCGCATCCGACGTTGTCCGAAATGATGAAGGAAAGCGTGCTGGACGCCTATGGCCGCGTGCTGAACGCATAACAGCCTGGCCGTACTCGGCATTGCCTTGCGAGGCCGAGTACACCATATGTCGTCCAATGTCGGTTGACGGAGTTTGAAGATGGAAAGTGTAGGCTGGATAGCGGCAATATTCATCGGCGGTCTGGCCGGTTGGCTTGCAGGCAAGCTCATGGATATGCGCTTTGGCATTTTCATGAATATCGTACTGGGTATCGTCGGTTCGGTCGTTGCAGTTGCCGTGTTGCGGACGTTCGACGTGTTCGTTCAGGATAGCCGCCTCGGCTATTTCGTCACATCTTTCCTGGGCGCAAGCCTTCTGTTATTTCTGGCAAAGCTGGTAAGGCGTTAGACCGTATCGTTACGGTGGAAGCAGGTTTCTATGGTCACTATTCTCGACAGGACAGCACTGGACGAAAAGCGTATCCGTCACCCGGAGAAGGCGCATCGTCCAGACACGGAAGTCATGCGCAAGCCGGAATGGATTCGCGTCAAGGCGCCGACGTCCAAGGGCTACCATGAAACGCGCGAGCTCGTTCGTTCCCACAAGCTGGTCACGGTGTGCGAGGAAGCGGGCTGTCCAAATATCGGCGAGTGCTGGGAGAAGAAGCACGCCACCTTCATGATCATGGGCGAAATCTGCACCCGCGCCTGCGCCTTCTGCAATGTCTCGACCGGCAAGCCGAACGCGCTCGATATGCTGGAGCCTGAAAATGTCGCCAAGGCCGTCAAGCAGATGGGCCTGAGCCATGTTGTCATTACCTCCGTTGACCGCGACGACCTGGAGGACGGCGGCGCGGAGCATTTCGAGAAGGTGATCTGGGCTATTCGTGCCGCTTCACCCAATACCACGATTGAAATTCTGACGCCTGACTTCCTGAAGAAGCCCGGCGCACTGGAGCGTGTCGTTGCTGCAAAGCCTGACGTGTTCAACCACAATATGGAAACCGTTCCAGGCAACTATCTGACCGTTCGCCCCGGCGCGCGCTACTTCCATTCCGTGCGCCTGTTGCAGCGCGTGAAGGAACTGGACCCGACAATGTTCACCAAGTCGGGCATCATGGTTGGCCTCGGTGAAGAGCGCAACGAAGTGCTGCAGTTGATGGACGACCTGCGCACAGCAGATGTCGACTTCCTGACCATCGGCCAGTATCTGCAGCCGACCCGCAAGCACCACAAGGTCGAAAAATTCGTCACGCCTGAGGAATTCAAATCCTACGAGACGATTGCCTATACCAAGGGCTTCCTCATGGTTTCGTCCAGCCCTCTGACGCGTTCTTCGCACCATGCCGGCGATGACTTCGAACGGCTGCGTGCCAACCGCGAGAGAAAGCTTCTGGCTGCGGCTGAGTAAGGTTTTTTTCTCCGTCATACCGGCCTTGAGCCAGTATGCAGTCGCGCCACGTCTGCGGCGCGACTAAGTCTTTTGACCTGACAGACGTCCGGTCACTGGACCCCGCATCAAGTGCGGGGTGATGTAGCCAAGGAAATCACCCATTTGCCTTGGGTGGCCGGTGCGCCCGCATACATAGCAACACACTCACCACAACAGACACAATCGCTCCACTCTCGATCAGCGTCGGCCCGCGCTGCTCCCAGATGAAACCGTAGAGCAGGGCGAACAGCGTTTCGAACAGGATCATCTGCCCGACCATGGTCAACGGCAGCAGGCGGCTCATCCGGTTCCAGAGCGCATTGCCGAGGATGGATGCCGTGATGCCGAGGCCGATGGCGACGGAGGTGAATTGCAGCCAGTCCGCGCCGCTGTGAATATCTGTGCTGAAGCCGAAAGCGGGGATGGCGAGCAGCAGGGCGAGGCCACCTGTCACGACGCCGGTCATCAGGTTCCATTCGTCGGCGCTGACATCATGCAGCCGCGTCAACCAGCGCGCATTGCCGACTGCAAAGGCTGTCCAGGAGGCGAGCGCCCCGAGCGCGCAGGCAAGGCCGACAATGCGCGTCAGATCGAAAGCGCCTTGGCCCTGCGAGAGCGACTGCCAGGAAATGCCAAAAATGCCGATGGCTCCGAATAGAAGAGAGGGCCAAAGCCGTTTGAGCGAGACTGCGCCATGGTCGCGGCTGCCGATAATGGTAACGGCCACGGGCAAAAATCCGATGATGATGGAGGTGAAGGCGACGCCGCTCAGTTGCACCGCTGTCGAAATCAGGACGTAATAAACGAGATTGCCGATGAGACTAAGCCACCCCAGAGCGATCCATTCGGCTTTGCCAAAACGCGATGCGACACGCCGGATCTTCGGGCCGATCAGGATCAGCGCGAAGAGGCCGTAAGTCAGGTACCGCGCGGTTGAGAGCTGCAAGGGCGTAAAACCGTCTGGGATCAGCTTTGGAGCCAGAAAAATCCCGCCCCAGAGCGCGCCCGCCAGCATTCCGTAAAATACGCCCAGTCCTGTCTTGTTCATGTCATGTCCATTCGTTGCCGGGCGTTATCTGCCATGGCGGCGATGGGCTGTCTTGACATAAACTACTGCGGTCGTTGCGAAAACGCGCGACGATAGGCGGCGGGCGTGGTGCCCATGGCATTTTTCATAGCGCGGGTCAGCGCGGTCTGATCGGAAAAGCCTGCCCTGTCTGCAATCTCTGCGATGGGCAAAGGCGAGTTGGACAGAAGTCTGCAGATTTTTTCCATACGTAGATTGGCGAGCCAAAGATGCGGCGTTTCATCGAACTGGTCGCGGAAGACTGCCTGCAAGCGGCTTAGGCTGACGCCGACTTGATCTGCCATGCGTTCGATGCTCCACGGCATGAAGGGATCGATTTCGATCATCGCCCTCAGCGAGCGAAGCCGCGTGAGTGTGTCGGCTTTTCCATCCACCAGGCTTTCGATAAGGATTGGCGCCCAGGCTTTGCCGGATGTCTTGTCCTGCTCACCTTTTTGAAGGACATCAGCCATATGCCGTGAAAGCATGGCAGTGCGCTGCCCGATCTCGAAAAAAGGGCTCGAAGAGAATTTGTCCAGAAGCTGTGCTGAGATGGCCCGTTCATCGATATCGAGAATGAGCGAACGGTTGAAACCGCTCGAACTCAGCTCATGTGATGTCTGCCTGTAAATGAGAGTGCCAATGGAGCGCGAAAGGGCGCTCTGGCGGCCGCCGACGTCTATTTCAAATGTCCCGGCAACGGGCAGGACGATCTGCACAAAGGGGTGGCTTTCATCCGGCGGATTGCCGCGATAGGAGCGCAGGTGGACGGACGCATCGTGCATTCGTTATTCCTCCCAGGCCCGAATGAAAGATGGCCGCGATGCGGCCACGCTTTCCTTAATGATTTCATGCCGTCGCCAAAAGCGCCAGCCGGAATCTCAGGCTTCTGCTTCCTGCTTTACCGTCGACTCGCCTCGCTTGCGTTTGCGCAAAACTGGCTTGTTCTCACGCGCCTCGCACTTCGCTACGTCTATGAGGTATGCCAATACCGGCATACTGTTCATGGATGCGAGTTGCTTTGCGGATTCGAGAAGGTTGATGATATTGGAAAAGTCGTCCATCTTGTCACTCTGCATGGCGCTGTGGCCTGGTTGTTCGGTTGCATCGCGCGGCTGCAATCAATCTTGCGTCTAGATAGCAACCGCCCCAATAAGGTTGCAATAGTCAATTTCTAGAAACTGCTATGCAACGGAGGCGGGATGCTGGAAATCGACACCATCGAAGAAGCTGCGGCCCGTGTTGCAAGCGCATCGCGCATCATGGTTGTCGGCTCGTCCGGCGCGGGGAAATCGACACTTTCGCGGTACATCGCAGCACACCGAGATCTCGACTACGTCTCAATCGACCGTGATGTGCGCTGGATTTCAGGCTGGGCGCAAAGAGGCAGAGATGAACAGCACCGCATTCTCCAAGAGATTGTGTCTCGCGATCGCTGGGTGCTGGATGGATCCAACCCATCTACCTTCGAGATGCGGCTTCCACGCACGCAGCTGGTCATCTGGATGCGTCTTCCGCGCGTCTCCTGCATGATGGGTGTCGCGAAGCGGGTTGCCAGACATTACGGAACGGTGCGACCTGAAATGGCCGATGGCTGCCGGGAAAAACTTCCCGATATGGAGTTTCTTGGCTACATCTGGCATTTCGAGAAGCGCCACGCTCCTGTCTTCATCCGCAATTTTGATCTTTACGGCCCCGACGTGCCGATATTTCAGGTGAAATCCAGAGCGCAGGCCAGTGCGCTTCTTGATCTTATTGGCGCAGCACATTAACTGCGCGTCATGCCGCAATTTGAAACCCGCCGTCCCGTCAGACATTCTCCAGAACAGATGTTCAATCTCGTTGCCGATGTGGAGAAGTATCCCGAATTTTTGCCGCTCTGCGAAGGGCTGAGTATCCGTTCCCGCAAGGAGCGTGACACCAAGACGCTTCTGGTGGCAGACATGACAGTTGGCTACAAGGCTTTTCGCGAGACCTTCACCACGCAGGTTCTGCTGAAGCCGGAAGAGCACGCCATAGACGTCAAATATCTCGATGGGCCGTTCAAATATCTCGATAATCGCTGGCGCTTCGAGCCGACCGACAACGGCGGATGCTCGGTCTATTTCTTCATCGACTACGAATTCAAGAGCCGCATTCTCGGTGCGGTCATGGGCTCGATGTTTGACCGCGCGTTCCGCATGTTTGCCGAAGCCTTCGAGGCGCGGGCAGACAAGATCTACACGGCCTGAGACAGTTCCAGCAGCATTTCCAGCGCCGTTCTGACAGTGGCAAGCCTGACATTGTCACGACCGATATCGCCATAGAGCATCTGACGATGGATGATACGACCGGAGCGCCGTTGTGCCGCAAGGTGCACGAGGCCGACCGGTTTTTCAGACGTGCCACCGCCTGGCCCTGCAATGCCCGTGACAGCCACGGAAAACTCTGCCTTTGAGCGAAACAGCGCCCCATGTGCCATCTGCAACGCCGTCTGCCGTGACACCGCGCCATAAGCTTCAAGCGTTGCCGCGGTGACGCCGAGCATCTCCATCTTCGCGTCATTCGTATAGGTCACGAAACCTCGGTCGACCACGGCGGAGGAGCCGGAGATGTCGGTGAGTGCTCCGGCGATCAAGCCACCGGTGCAGCTTTCCGCCGTCGAGAGCATGTGCCCCCTCTGCGTGAAGTCCGTGACGATCTTTTGCGCCAGAAGGGCAGTCTCTGCGGGAAAGAGGCTCACAGCGGTCTCTTTCGATAGACGACTGTTGCCGTTGCAATGGCGGCGATGCCTTCGCGACGCCCGACGAAGCCAATCGTTTCGTTTGTCGTTGCCTTAACCGAGCAACGGTCAAGCGTGATATCGAGGATGGCTGCAAGATTTTCGCGCATGGCCTGCCGATGCGGGCCCACACGTGGGGCTTCGGCTATCAGCGAGACATCGGCATTCATGATCGTGCCGCCATTGTCACGAACGAGCCGGGCGGCATGTTCCAGGAAGATACGCGATGCGGCACCCTTCCATTGCGGGTCGGATGGCGGGAAATGGTCGCCGATGTCGCCCGCTCCGCAGGTGGCCAGAAGAGCATCCGTCAAGGCATGAAGCGCCACATCCGCATCAGAATGGCCCATGAGCTTCTGGTCGTGGGGAATGAAGATGCCGCACAGCGTTACGCCGTCGCCTTCACCCAGCTGGTGCACGTCATAACCATTGCCGGTGCGAACGTCCGGCAATGCGGAGGATAGTTTTTCGTCAGCCATGGCAATATCTCTCTTCAAGGTCAGCTTCACATTGTCGGCCATGCCTTCCACAAGCTTTACGGCCAAGCCTGCCCATTCTGCAATCGAAGCATCGTCGGTGAAATCACTGCGGCCCGTGGAGGCGGCCTGGCGATGGGCCGTCAAAATGGAAGAGTAGTGGAAGGATTGCGGCGTCTGTGCCGCATAGAGGTCACTGCGCGATACCGTTTCGGTCACGAAGCCCTGCGCGCCTCGTTTCAAAGTATCGGCCACCGGCATCACCGGCAGAACAGCATTCTCACCCTCGCGCAGGCAATGGGCAATGCGGTCAAGCAGGCTTGAGTCGAAGAACGGGCGCACGGCATCATGGATCATGACATGGGTGACACCCTGATCTTCCAGATCTTCAAGGCCGGTAAGAACCGATATCTGGCGCGTTGCGCCACCCTCGACCACCCGTATGCGGTCCTTTGCGCCCAGACGCTCGATGATAGGCTGGAAAAGCGCCTTGTCATCCGCGTGGATGACGACCGTAATCGGGCCTGCATGTGGCCAATCGAGAAAGCGGGCAAGCGTGTGTTCAATGACGGCTCTGCCGCCAATCGACCGGTATTGTTTTGGCCCTTCTTCGGTTGCGCCAGCGCGTTCACCACGCCCGGCGGCAACAATGACAATACCGATCTTCATAGCCACTTCCTGCATTGGACCCATGCTATCTATGCATTTCTTCAAAGGTTTACAGCTTTGCTCTAGCGCTTTAAAAAACGAATAGCCAGCGTGAATGCGCTATTCCAAAGGCTCCCCACCGCTTTGATGCAGCCCTTTTTCACGCTCTGGACGCCGTAAAACGCAGTTGCGAAAAACACGGAAATTCTGTGCGAAAGTGCTTGGCAACGACGCAAACGCTGTCTAAAAATAATGCAATATTCAAAAATGCATGAAAGATCACCATTTGACTTTGCCCGCGCTCTCAGACCCCTTCGATATTGGTTCCGTTACCATTCGTAACCGGTCTGTGCTTGCGCCTATGTCCGGGGTGACGGATCTGCCGTTTCGCCGGCTGGCATGGCGGTTTGGGGCAGGGCTGGTGGTAACCGAAATGGTTGCCAGCCGCGAGCTGGTTGCCAACCGTGGTGAGTCCTGGGCGCGGCTGAAGAACGCGGGCATGGTTCCGCATATGGTCCAGCTTGCCGGGCGAGAAGCCTACTGGATGGCGGAAGCGGCCAAGATTTCGGCGGATAATGGCGCAGGCATCATCGATATCAATATGGGTTGTCCGGCAAAGAAGGTGACAGGCGGATATTCCGGATCGGCGCTGATGCGCGAGCCGGATCACGCGCTCAGCCTCATCGAGGCGACGGTAAAGGCCGTGGATGTGCCGGTGACGCTGAAAATGCGGCTTGGTTGGGATAGCGATTCCATCAACGCTCCGGAAATTGCAGCGCGCGCGCAGGCGGCTGGCGTAAAGCTCATCACCATCCACGGGCGCACGCGGATGCAGTTTTACGAAGGGCGTGCGGACTGGGACGCCATCAAGGCCGTTCGTGACGTCATTTCCGTTCCGCTGATCGCCAATGGCGATGTCGAGACATCGACGGATGCATTGGAAATATTGCGCCGCTCCGGTGCGGATGCCGTGATGGTGGGGCGAGGGGCGCAGGGGCAGCCCTGGCTGCCTGCTGTTCTTGCCGGTCACGCGCCACCTGCTCCCGGAGAGATCGCGGATATCGCGGTGGAACACTATGAAATGATGCTGGAGTTTTACGGCATCGAAGCCGGGCTTCGTCACGCGCGCAAACATTTAGGCTGGTACCTGGATCGCTTTGCGCCGGACATGAAGACAGATGACAAGGTTGCTATCATGACATCGAAAAACACGGGGCAGGTTGTCGCGTTGCTGCGAAGTGCCCTGCAGCAGGGCGCGGAACGTCTGTCCGCGAGGAAGGCCGCATGAGCGCCGAACCCACAGCGCCCGGCGGCAACGCGCTTGCGATGGCCGTTCTCAATGCGGTTCAGAACCCCGTCATCCTTGTGGATGGCGAAGGTTTCGTGGCCTTTGCCAACTGGGAAGCGGAAGCTTTTTTCGGTGCAAGCGCGACGCATCTTGCCCGCTACCGTATCTCCACCTTCATTCCCTTCGGCAGTCCTTTGCTGGCGCTGATCGATCAGGTACGGGAGCGCCGCGCGCCCGTCAACGAATACCGGGTCGATCTTTCGTCGCCACGTCTGGGGCAGGACAAGCTGGTGGATCTCTATGTCGCGCCTGTCGTCAGCGAGCCGGGTTCGGTCGTGGTGGTGTTTCAGGAACGCTCCATGGCAGACAAGATCGACCGGCAGTTGACGCATCGCGCGGCAGCCCGTTCGGTGACCGGCCTTGCCTCCATGCTGGCGCATGAGATCAAGAATCCGCTCTCCGGCATACGCGGTGCGGCCCAGTTGCTGGAAACCTCGGTGCCGGACGAAGACCGTGCACTGACCCGGCTGATCTGCGACGAGACAGACCGCATCGTCTCTCTGGTCGACCGCATGGAGATATTCTCCGACGAGCGACCGGTCGACCGAATGCCCATCAACATCCACTCTGTTCTTGATCACGTCAAAGCCGTGGCGAAGGCCGGCTTTGCTCGCAACATCAAGATCAGCGAGAACTACGACCCGTCCCTGCCGCCGGTCTATGCCAACAGGGACCAGTTGGTGCAGGTCTTCCTCAACCTCGTGAAGAATGCTGCCGAAGCCGTGGGCAATCAGCCAGACGGCGAAGTCATGCTGACGACGGCCTACCGTCCGGGAATAAGGCTTTCCGTGGCGGGAACGCGGGAGCGCATTTCGCTGCCGCTGGAATTCTGCGTTCACGATAATGGCCCAGGTGTGCCTGCGGACCTTCTGCCACATCTGTTCGATCCGTTCATTACAACAAAGACCAACGGCTCCGGCCTTGGCCTGGCACTTGTCGCCAAACTCATCGGTGCCCATGGCGGCATCGTGGAATGCGATAGCCAGAACCACCGCACGACCTTCCGCGTATTGATGCCCGTCTCGACCGAGGTCGTGGCAGACGACAGCATTTTGCCGAACCCGACAGGACCAAATCGATGACAGCAACGATTCTTGTGGCCGATGATGATGCGGCAATCCGCACCGTCCTCAATCAGGCGCTCAGCCGTGCCGGGTACGACGTGCGCATCACCTCCAACGCCGCAACGCTGTGGCGCTGGGTGTCTGCCGGTGAGGGCGATCTGGTTGTTACCGATGTCGTCATGCCGGACGAAAACGCGTTCGATCTTCTGCCGCGCATCAAGAAAGCGCGCCCGGATCTGCCCGTTCTTGTCATGAGCGCGCAAAACACCTTCATGACAGCCATCAAGGCCTCTGAAAAGGGCGCCTATGACTATCTGCCAAAGCCCTTCGATCTGACCGAGCTCATCGCCATCATTGGTCGAGCCCTGTCCGAGCCGAAGCGCAAACCGGCCAAGCTTGACGATGATATGCAGGACGGAATGCCGCTTGTGGGCCGTTCCGCCGCAATGCAGGAAATCTACCGCGTGCTGGCCCGCCTGATGCAGACGGACCTGACGCTGATGATTACCGGCGAGTCCGGCACCGGCAAGGAACTGGTAGCACGCGCGCTGCATGATTACGGCAAGCGTCGCAACGGTCCCTTCGTGGCGATCAACATGGCCGCTATTCCACGTGACCTTATTGAGTCGGAACTTTTCGGCCATGAGAAAGGCGCGTTTACAGGCGCACAGAACCGTTCCACGGGCCGCTTTGAGCAGGCGGAGGGCGGAACGCTGTTTCTCGATGAAATCGGCGATATGCCGATGGATGCGCAGACGCGGCTCTTACGTGTTCTGCAGCAGGGCGAATACACGACGGTTGGCGGTCGCACGCCCATTCGCACCGATGTCCGCATCGTCGCCGCGACCAACAAGGACCTGAAGACATCCATCAATCAGGGTCTTTTCCGTGAAGATCTCTATTACCGCCTCAACGTGGTACCGCTTCGTCTGCCGCCCTTGCGGGATCGTGCGGAAGACATTCCGGACCTCGTTCGCCATTTCATCCAGACTGGCGAGAAGGAGGGGCTGGAGGGCAAGCGCTTCGAGACCGAAGCCCTGGAGCTGATGAAAGCCTATGCCTGGCCGGGCAACGTGCGCGAGCTGGAAAACCTCATCCGTCGTCTGATGGCGCTTTATCCACAGGAAGTCATCACCCGCGAAATCATCGAGCAGGAGTTGCAATCTGATGTGCCTGACAGTCCTATTGACCGCACCGCCGTGCGCAATGGATCGATGACCATATCCCAGGCTGTCGAAGAAAATATGCGGGACTATTTCTCCGGTTTCGGGGAAAGCCTGCCGCCCCCGGGCCTCTATGATCGCGTCTTGCGCGAAATGGAGTATCCGCTGATTCTCGCTGCATTGACGGCTACACGCGGGAACCAGATCAAGGCAGCCGACCTGCTTGGCCTGAACCGCAACACGCTTCGCAAGAAGATCCGGGAGCTGGGCGTATCTGTGTATCGCAGTTCAAGAACCGCCTGAGCGTGTTGACAAGTTATAGGTGTCGTTGCATTTTCGCCACAAAGTGTTGCTTGAAAATCACGGGAGCGTAGATTCGTCAGGGTACGGATCGCGTTCTCTCTCTTCAAGAAAATGATGCCGCACAGAGTGGCATGGGAAAATGATCGATGCGCAAACCTGTCACCGATAGGGCTTCGGACCGTGCGGCGGCCGATATAGTCATTGCTGACCGACGCATGTCGTTTGCTTTCCCGGGGCTCGTGCTTGCCGGTGTTGCGCTGGTCTGCGCCATGCTCACGCTTTTCGTGCTGCTTGGCCTGACCCCGATTGCGCCGACGACAAATGTCGTCATCGCCTCTGTTGTCATCAACTCTCTCTTCGTCATCGGCCTGATGTATCTGATCGGGCGTGAGATCAGCCGGTTGATGAAGGCAAGACGCCGGGGCAGGGCGGCGGCCAGACTGCACGTTCGCATCGTTGCTCTGTTCTCCATCGTCGCCATCACGCCAGCCGTTCTGGTGGCTATCTTTGCGAGTATCACGCTGAATGTGGGGCTGGATCGCTGGTTTGCGCTTCGCACACAGGCAATCGTGGATTCCTCCAGCAATATTGCGCAAGCCTACATGCTTGAGAATGCGGGCTATCTGCAGGGCCAGACGCTGTCCATGGCAACCGACCTCGACCGCAATCGGGCGCTTTTCTATCTGGATCGCACCGGCTTCGTTGAGTTGATGACCCGGCAGGCCAAGGGGCGCGGGCTTCTGGGTGCGTTTCTTGTGCAGGAAGATGGCGATGCCGTGGTGCAGGCCGATATCAAGACAGAGCGGCCGCTTCCCGCTATCCCGCAGGATGCATTGGAAAAGGCGGGCGCAGGCCAGCCAACCCTTATTCCTCCCGGTGTGACCAATCTCGTGGGGGCCATCATCAAACTTGAGGGCATTGGCGGCACGTTTCTGTATACCGTGCGCGCTGTTGACCCCAAGGTCATGTCTGCCATGCGGCTGATGGAAGAAAACCGCGCCGAATATAACGCCATGGAGGCCGGGCGCGCGCCGCTGCAGATCGCCTTCGCCATTCTCTACCTTGGCTTTGCACTGATCGTGCTTTTGGCCGCAATCTGGACGGCGATTGCCGTGGCCGACCGCATCGTGCGCCCCATCCGGCTGCTGATCAGCGCCGCAGACAGTGTTGCCATGGGCAACATGCACGTGCTGGTTCCCGTGCGCGCCGTGGACGGCGACGTTGGTCGTCTGGCCCGGACATTCAACAAGATGATCTCCGAAATCCGCAGTCAGCAGGACGAAATCATCGAGGCAAAGGATGACATCGACAACCGCCGCCGCTTCATCGAAGCGGTGCTGTCGGGCGTCACGGCTGCCGTCATCGGCGTTGACGAGCATCGAAACATCACCATCGCCAACCCGTCTGCCGAGGAGTTCCTGGCCGTGTCTTCAGAGAGGCTGGTAGGGTCTCCGCTGGTGGAGGTCGCGCCGGAAATCGAACATGTCGTGACCGAGGCGGCTGCGTCTGCGCGCATGGATTTCCGCCACCAGATCAACATCATCAGGCGCGGCAAGGAGCGTACGCTCAATGTGCAGGTAACGCGCGAAGATGCGCGTGATGGCCATGAGTCCTACGTCATCACGCTTGACGATATCACCGACCTCGTGATCGCTCAGCGCTCGACTGCATGGTCTGAGGTTGCGCGACGCATCGCGCATGAAATCAAGAACCCGCTAACGCCCATCCAGCTGTCCGCAGAGCGCATCAAGCGGCGCTTCGGCAAGCAGATCACTGACGAAGCGGATCGTACCGTCTTTGATCAATGCACGGATACCATCGTTCGGCAGGTCGGTGATATCGGACGTATGGTCGATGAGTTCTCGGCTTTCGCACGAATGCCGAAGCCGACGAAGGAAATGTCCGATCTGCGCGTCATTCTCAAGGACGCCACATTCCTGCGGGAAATGGGTGCGGCGCATGTCAGCTTCAGCACCGAGCTTGGGGATGAGCCGCTGGAAGGCATGTTCGATGCGCGTATGCTGGGGCAAGCCTTCGGCAACCTCATCAAGAATGCGACCGAGGCCATCGATTCCGTCGAAACGGGCGACGACCCGCGCGCGGGCAAGATCCTTGTGAAGGCGTTCTTTGACGAAGAGAACAACCGCTTCGTGGCCGAGGTGATCGATAATGGTCGCGGCCTGCCCGTCGAGAACCGTCACCGCATTCTGGAACCTTACATGACGATGCGGGAAAAGGGCACGGGTCTCGGTCTCGCCATCGTCAAGAAGATTATTGAAGAACACGGCGGTCATCTGGAGCTGCATGATGCACCCGCCGATTTCGATCATGGCCACGGCGCCATGATCAGAGTGCTGTTGCCGCGCATTGAAGTGGCGAGCAGCGAACTAGACAAGGAAGTTGCATATGGCGTCTGATATTCTGGTCGTGGATGACGAAGCGGATATTCGCGAGATCGTCGCAGGCATCTTGTCCGACGAGGGCCATGAGACACGCATGGCGTTCGATAGCGACAGTGCGCTTGCGGCCATTTCGGAGCGCGTTCCGCGCCTGATATTCCTCGACATCTGGATGCAGGGCAGCAAGCTGGACGGTCTGGCTCTGCTTGACGAGATCAAGAGCCGTCACCCCGAGCTGCCTGTGGTGATGATTTCCGGTCACGGCAATATCGAAACTGCGGTCAATGCCATCAAAAGAGGCGCTTTCGACTTCATCGAAAAGCCGTTCAAGGCTGACCGCCTCATTCTGATTGCAGAGCGTGCACTCGAAAATTCCAAGCTGAAACGCGAGGTTTCCGAGTTGAAGAAACGCACCGGCGATGCCGTTGAACTGATCGGTGCATCGCTGGCTGTATCTCAGCTGCGCCAGACCATCGACCGCGTTTCGCCCACCAACAGCCGCATCATGATTTTGGGTCCATCCGGTTCCGGCAAGGAACTTGTGGCGCGCATGATTCACAAGAAGTCTTCGCGCGCGACGGGACCATTCGTTGCACTCAACGCCGCAACCATCACGCCTGATCGCATGGAGATTGCCCTTTTCGGCACTGAGGGCCTGCCGGGACAGCCGCGTAAGGTTGGTGCACTCGAGGAGGCGCATCGGGGTGTTCTTTACCTCGATGAGGTCGGTGAAATGCCGCGAGAGACGCAGAACAAGATCCTGCGCGTTCTCGTTGACCAGCAATTCGAGCGTGTCGGCGGCGGCAAGCGCGTGAAGGTCGATGTGCGCATCATCTCATCGACGGCGCATAATCTTGAAGGGCTGATCGCTGACGGCCTGTTTCGCGAGGATCTGTATCACCGGCTGGCCGTCGTTCCAGTCAAGGTGCCGGCCCTGTCCGAGCGCCGTGAGGACATTCCCTTTCTCGTGGATATGTTCATGCGGCAGATCTCGGAGCAGGCGGGCATCCGTCCGCGCAAGATTGGCGATGATGCGATGGCCGTGCTGCAGACCCATGACTGGCCTGGCAACATCAGGCAGTTGCGCAACAATATCGAGCGCCTGATGATTCTGGCACGTCCGGAAGGCGGCGATGCGCCGATTTCCGCCGATATGTTGCCCGCCGATATCGGCGACATGTTGCCCAAGATTGCCGCGCAGGGTGACCAGCACATCATGACTCTTCCTCTGCGCGAAGCGCGGGAAATGTTCGAGCGGGACTATCTCGTTGCGCAGATCAACCGGTTTGGCGGCAATATTTCGCGAACGGCGGAATTTGTCGGCATGGAACGCTCGGCCCTGCATCGCAAATTGAAATCGCTCGGCGTATAACGATCCGCAGTTGCGATTCACGGTCTAGAGAGAGCGTATGAAAGTCATCATTTGCGGCGCAGGCCAGGTGGGTTACGGCATTGCGGAGCAATTGTCTCGCGAAGACAATGACGTGTCGGTCATTGATACTTCGGCGGCGTTGATTTCGGCGATCACCGAAACCCTCGATGTGCGCGGCTATGTCGGCCATGGCGCGCATCCCGACATGCTGGCCAAGGCCGGGGCCGATCAGGCCGACATGATCATCGCCGTCACGCTCTATGACGAGATCAACATCGTTGCCTGCGAGGTGGCTCACGCCTTGTTCAGCGTGCCGACGAAGGTCGCGCGTATCAGGGACCAGAGTTATCTGGCGCCTGAATATGGCGACCTGTTCAGCCGTGAAAACATGTCCATCGACGTGACGATTTCGCCAGAAATCGAGGTCGGCAAGATGGTCTTGCGGCGCATCGCCTTTCCTGGCGCAACGGATGTCGTTCGCTTTGCCGATGACAACGTCTATATGCTGGCAATCGAATGCATGGAGGATTGCCCGGTCGTCAACACGCCGCTGCAGCAGCTCAGTCATCTGTTTCCGGACCTCGTGGCGACAGTCGTTGGCGTCTATCGCAACGGCCATCTGAAGGCGATCGACTCATCGGAGCAGTTGCGGACCGGCGATCTCGCCTATGTCATTTGCCAGCAGCAACATGCGCGCCGAACGCTTGGCCTTTTCGGTCATGAGGAAAAGGAAGCGAGCCGCATCGTTATCGCCGGCGGTGGCAACATCGGACAATATGTCGCCCGTTCCATTGAAAGCCTCCAGCCAAAGACGCGCGTCAAGATCATTGAGTCGGACCGCGAGCGAGCAATCGCCGCATCCGAGAAGTTGAACACGACCATCGTGCTGAACGGCTCTGTGCTCGACCAGAAAATCCTTCATCAGGCCGATATCCAGGATGCCGATCTGATCGTGACGTTGACGAACAATGATCAGACCAACATTCTGGGTGCCGTCATGGCAAAGCAGATGGGCTGCAAATCCAACCTGGCGCTGCTCAACGGACCATCGTTTCATGATGTGGCAAAATCGCTTTCGCTCGATGCCTACATCAATCCCCGGGCGGTGACGATCTCGCGCGTGCTGCAACACGTCAGAAAAGGGCGCATCCGTTCCGTCTATGCGGTGCAGAGGGGCAATGGCGAGATCATAGAGGCGGAAGCCTTGGAAACGTCACCGCTGGTAGGCCAGGCCCTGCGTGATCTGGATCTGCCAGAGGGAATCCGCATCGGCGTCATCTACCGCGACAAGAAAGTCATTCGTCCGGACGGAAACACGAAAATCAAGGCGAAAGACCGTGTCATCCTTTTTGCCTCGGCCCATGTCGTGCGGGAAGTGGAACAGCTATTCCGTGTATCTATTCAATATTTCTAATACATTGGGTTTGAAAGGGAAAAAGCCTATCCCACTAAATCCGGGTAAGTTTTTCGACATTGCGGAACAGATCGTGATTTGATACCAGAGTTTCAGATCGGCTGACGGGGGGCAAGGTTCAACCGGTCCTATTATTGATTGTTTATTTCCCGGTCTCCCATCCGGGCAAAAAAGAAAGAATCGGCGCCATGGCGGAACGTTCTCAAAACCTGCAAGATCTTTTTCTCAACACTGTACGCAAGCAGAAGATTTCGTTGACTATTTTCTTGATCAACGGCGTCAAGCTCACCGGTGTTGTTACATCTTTCGACAACTTCTGTGTTCTGCTGCGCCGGGACGGGCACTCGCAGCTTGTTTACAAGCACGCGATTTCCACGATCATGCCGGGCCAGCCAATGCAGATGTTCGAATCGGAAGAGGGCGCGGCGTAACAGCGCGTTCAACCACAGGTCGTTCAGCACAGTATTGAACTTGCGAGCAACGGAACCTTAGCGAGGGTCCGTTGTTTTGCGTAATAGGCTTTCATCGTAACGGCATCCGTTCGGCCTATTGATTTCTCAAATATCGGAAAGGTGCGGGCACATTTCTACGCGCGACACATCGAATGAATCCATTATTCCTGAGCTCGAAAAGCGCCGGGACGATATGCGCGCGGTGGTCATCATCCCGGTTTTGAAACAGGGACGTAACCCGAAAGATGCCTCCGCCACCACGCCGCCGCGCTCCATGGAGGCAAAGCTCGAGGAAGCCAAGGGTCTGGCGCTTGCCATCGACCTGCATATTTCCGAAGGCTTGATCGTGCCTGTCAATCAGCCGCGGCCAGCAACGCTTTTCGGTACGGGCAAGATCGAGGAAATCGGCCATCTTCTTGAAGAGACCAATTCCGGCCTTGTGATCATCGATCACCCGCTGACCCCGGTCCAGCAGCGCAATCTCGAAAAGCAGTGGAACTCCAAGGTTATCGACCGCACCGGTCTCATCCTTGAAATCTTCGGTCGCCGTGCTTCCACCAAGGAAGGCACGCTGCAGGTGGACCTCGCCCACCTCAATTACCAAAAGGGCCGCCTCGTCAGAAGCTGGACCCACCTTGAGCGTCAGCGCGGTGGCGCGGGCTTCATGGGTGGTCCCGGTGAAACCCAGATCGAGGCCGACCGTCGGCTGTTGCAGGAGCGTATCGTTCGGCTTGAACGAGAGCTGGAACAGGTCGTGCGGACACGCCAGCTTCACCGTGCCAAGCGCCGTAAGGTTCCGCACCCCATCGTGGCACTGGTAGGATATACGAACGCTGGCAAATCCACGCTGTTCAACCGCATCACCGGTGCAGGCGTATTGGCAGAAGACATGCTGTTTGCCACGCTGGACCCGACCTTGCGACGCATGAAGCTGCCACATGGCCGCACAGTCATCTTGTCGGATACGGTGGGCTTCATTTCTGATTTGCCGACCCATCTTGTTGCCGCGTTCCGTGCCACGCTGGAAGAGGTGCTGGAAGCCGATCTCATTCTCCATGTCCGCGATATGGCCGACCCTGACAACGGCGCACAGTCTGCCGATGTCATGCGGATTCTCAGCGATCTCGGCATTGACGAGAAAGTGGCAGATGAGCGCATCGTCGAAGTGTGGAACAAGGTCGACAGGCTGGATGCGGAAACCCATGACGCCATCATGCACAAGGCAGAGGGCCGCGCCAACGTGCGCGCCGTCTCCGCCATCACGGGCGAGGGCGTCGATGCGTTGATGGAGGAGATTTCGCGCAGGCTTTCAGGTGTGCTGACGGAAACGACGGTGGTCCTGACTGCCGATCAGCTGCAATTCCTGCCATGGGTCTACAACAACGCTGTTGTCGACGCCCGCGAAGACAATGAGGATGGGTCCGTCACGCTTGATGTGCGGCTTTCCGAAGCGCAGACGCTTGAGCTCGAGCAGCGACTTGGCAAGAATCAGAAGCCTGTTGTCGAGGACTGGGAACGGTAGCGCCCTTGAAGGGCCGTTGGCTTGATATGCATGGTTATGGACCCGCGCTGTAGGTGAGGCCACTCCTCGGATCATTTTATTGCATATCAGTTATGCGTTAGATGCAATCAATTGTCCCTTTCTTGTTAGGGTTCCGTAATCGTCGGCGTGTGATAATGTGATCGAATTCTCATGAGCCGACGTACATGCTGCACCCCCTTGATTTGCCGACAGTTTTGCTTCTGCACAAGCTTTCCTTTTTCGTGGCTGCGCTGTGCTTTCTATATGTTCGGTCTCAATCGCGAGAAAGCGTCGGCCTCGGTTTTCTGGCCATCGGCTTCTTTCTCGTTGCGATGTCATCGACCTTGGTCAGCGTTGGCAAGGCATTCCAGGGACTTGAATATGTGTTAGCGCTTGCCGGCAATTTTGCCGGGCTTGTGGGCTATTCGCTTTTCTGGATCGGCATGTGCAGGATCAGCACACAGGCCCGCAAACGCAGGGAGTGGCTGGTGCTGTTGCTACCGGTCTCAGTGTGTGCGGGATTGTTCTTCTCGGGTCTCTATGTATCCATGCAGGTGAGAACCTGTGTCTTCCAGATTACCGCTGCATCCCTGCTTTTTGCCGCTGCCTACACGGTTTATACCGACAGGCTGATCGAGCCGCTTCCCGTCAGAAAGGCGTTGGCAGGCACGATTGCGTTTGCTGCATTTTTGAGTGCGCTCGTGTTCGTGGGTATCCTCTTTCCGGATATCACCTTCGTTTCCGCCAGAAACGCATTCTTCGTTTCCATCGTCTGCCATTTCGCGATCGCCGTGTTTGTTCTGGCGCTGGTAAAGGAGCGGGCGGAGGAGGGGCTGCGGCGGCTGGCCGATCTCGATGTTCTGACCGGTGTACACAACCGGCGCTCCTTCTCTCTGCGCCTTCCGGAGCAGATGCGGCAGGGCGATGCGATCGTGATGATCGACATCGATCATTTCAAACGCATCAATGATGGCTTTGGTCATCTGGCTGGCGATGAGGTGCTTGTGCGTGTTGCAAGGGAATTATCGCAGCGGATAAGGCCAAATGACAGTTTCGCGCGGTTTGGCGGCGAAGAATTCATCCTCTTCATGCCCGCAACGGGGCTGGAAGACGCGATGTCACTGGCTGACAGGGCTCGACAGTCCGTTAGCGCCATACGACATCCCATAGAAGATCAGAAGGTCGTGGCCACCTTGAGCATGGGCCTGGCGGTTTGCGAAGAAAAGCACTGCACGCCACATGCTTTGATGAAGCTGGCGGATATGGCGCTGTATGCTTCCAAGGCCTCCGGGCGAGACAGGCTGACCGTGTACCGGCCCGAAGATTTTTCGGCAGATTCCTCGGCAACAACGAGGGTTCGCCACGCAAGTTAAGGCGAAGTCAGCCTCAATCGCCGAGCTGCCGTTCAATTTCCTTTGCCGCCTGCCAAAGATCTTCCATTCTCTCAAGCGTCGCGCCTTCCAGTGTTTCGTCTGATTGCGCGAGCGATGTTTCGATGTGACGGAAGCGGCGGCGGAACTTCGTGTTGGTTCCGCGAAGGGCATTTTCCGGATCAGCCTTCACGTGGCGGCCGATATTGACGAGTGCGAAGATCAGGTCACCCAACTCGTCTTTCACCTTTGCAGGGTTGCCGCCCGCCATGGCCTCGCGCAATTCCCTGATTTCCTCCTCGATCTTGTCGAGGATCGGTTCAGGTTCGGACCAATCGAAGCCGACACGCGCCGCCTGTTCCTGCAGTTTCAACGCTTCCGTCAGCGCCGGTTGCGTGCGGTGGACCGAGCCCAGAAACCCGGCCTTGAAATCCTCGCTGATGCCGCCTGCGGCACGCCGGATTGCACGGTCGCGCTTTTCCTGAGCCTTGATCTCATCCCATTGCACCTTCACGGTTTCGGGCGTGTCGGCATCAGAAGCGGCAAAGACATGCGGGTGACGACGGATCATCTTTGCGGTCACGGCTTGAACGACATCTCCGAACGAAAATTTTCCCTCTTCCTCGGCGATACGCGAATGAAACACGACCTGCAGCAACAGGTCGCCGAGTTCCTCGCACAGATCATCCATATCCTTTCGCTCTATCGCATCGGCCACCTCGTAGGCTTCCTCGATGGTGTAAGGCTTGATGGTTTCGAACGTCTGGACAATGTCCCACGGGCAGCCAGTATCCGGCTGCCGCAACGCTTTCATGATCTCGATGAGGCGAGAGATATCCTTCGAGGCTTCCATATTGTCGTGCTTTCTGTTGCCGGTCAGTTCAAGGGAATGGCGTTGTCGTCTTTGGATGACTGATAGGTGCTGGAAAGCGCATTATAGGCGGCCTTTATTCGGGCAGTCTGTGCCAGAAGTCCGGATTTGAGCGGCTCATTCTCGGTTTCCACCAAATCGGCGATAAAGAAGGAATTCCAGAACGCGTTGTTGCGGCGATAGCCGCCGGGCTCAAGACCGAAAACCTCTTTCAGAATCTTCAGATCGTGCGGAATGGCAAAAGCATCACGGGAATCTTCATGGCTGAAGAAGGAATAGAAATTGTCGAAACCTGCCCAGGTTATCGCCGACATGCACATGGTGCAGGGTTCATGGGTGGACAGGAAAATGAGGTCGCGCGTGGCGGGCTTCTCTCCCAGTTCGTAGAAACGCTTCAGCGCATGGACCTCTCCATGCCAGAGTGGATTTTCCAGCTCGTTGTTGGTTTCAGCCAGCACCAGCGACAGATCGGATTTGCGCAGGATCGCCGCTCCGAAAACCTTGTTGCCCTGTGCAACGCCCTGCGTGGTGAGGGGCAGAATGTCGTTCTCGATGACGTCAAGCAATCGCGATGCTATTGTGTTCTCAGCCAAATTTTCTTTCCACTTCCGTGATGCCTGTTTGTTGGACGGTTTATTGCCGAAACTGCTGATAAAATAAACAATATTTGAAGAATATGTGTGGAATTACAACAGCGTGACGAATACGTCACCGCGGTTTGTTTTCCTCCAAATCAGCGCTTGCCGAGAAATAAAAATCTACTGCAATATGGCAAGCGAATTTCTGTACCTTCATTCCTCATGCTTGATCGGACATATTATGGGAATGCTGCAAGACCCCTCAGATAAAGCTGACCATCGGCTTACGACTTTTCCTGCCTTTTTCAAGGTGGAGGGAAAGCCTGTGGCCGTTTTTGGCAATGGCGATGAGGCCTTTGCGAAGGTACGCCTGCTGCTCAATACGAGCGCCGATATTCTTGCGTTCTCGGATGCGCCGCAGGACGATTATGCCGCGCTGCTGGGGCAGGGCAAGGTAAAGCATCACGCCATACCGTTCTCTGCCGATCTGCTGGACGGGATGGTGCTCGTATTTGCGGCAACGGGCGATGAAGCGCTTGATCGCGAGATCGTGGACGCCGCGAGGGCACGGTCTATCCCGGCAAACGCCGTCGACCAGCCCGGCTACTGTGATTTTTACACGCCTGGCCTAGTCGCGCGTGCGCCGCTTTCCGTTGCCATTTGCACGGAAGGGGCGGGCCCCGTGCTCGGCCAGATCGTTCGCGCGCGTATCGACCAGATGCTGGCGCCGTCGCTTGGCCGGCTTGCGCGTCTGGCTGTCGAGTATCGGGATGCAGCCGAACAGAATATCACCAAAGGAGCCTTGCGCCGCAATTTCTGGCGTCGTTTCTTTTCGGGCAGCGTCGCCGATGCTGTTGCCCTGAATGATATCGAAGCGGCGCATAAGGCGGCAGAGCAACTTCTTGCCACTCCTGAACGGCCGGAAGGCTATGTCTGGCTTGTCGGTGCAGGCCCGGGTGCCGAGGATCTGCTAACGTTGCGGGCGCAGCGCGTCCTGATGCAGGCGGATGTCATCGTCTATGACGCGCTGGTGCCGCTGGAGATCGTCAATATGGGCCGCCGCGACGCGGAGCGGCTGTCGGTCGGCAAGCGCAAGGGCTGTCATTCCAAGTCCCAGTCCGACATCAACAAGCTTCTGGTGTCGCTGGGACAAGAGGGCAAACGCGTCGTGCGTCTGAAGTCCGGCGACCCATTGGTGTATGGTCGTGCGGCAGAAGAGATGGCGGCGCTTCGGGAAGCGGGTATCGGTTATGAAATCGTGCCGGGCATCACCTCCGCCTTTGCTGCGGCAGCAGATTTCGAGCTTCCGCTGACATTGCGCGGCGTTGCATCCTCGCTGATTTTCACGACCGGACATGATCTGGCGGGTGACATCCTGCCCGACTGGGCGCGCCTTGCTGTGTCCGGCGCAACGATTGCTGTCTATATGGGGCGTTCCGTGGCGGCCTCGGTTGCGACCCGATTGATGAGTGCCGGATTGAACGCTGATACGACGGTTGCGGTTATCGAGAATGCCAGCCGCTCATATCGCCGTCTGATGCACGGCACCTTGAGGGACTTGCCTGCTCTCGAGCATCGCGATGAATTGACCGGCCCGGTCATGGTCATCATCGGAGATGCCGTGGCAGGCGCGAATTTAGGCCGGTCGGAAGCGCTGTCCCTCGCAGGGGCGCCATCTGACCTGAAACAGGAGTATGCAAATGGTTGACAAGGTTTTGACGGCCAATCGTCTGAGCGATGGCATCGCCGTCTGGCTCGACGCAAGCGGCCAGTGGTCGGAAGATCTTCAGTCGGCCCTGGTTGCACGCCATGCCGAGGCAGAAGCTTCGCTGGAAGAAATCGGCAAGCGCGATTTCTCTGCCAACAAGGTGGTGGATGTGAACATCGTCGATGTGTCCGAAGAAAACGGCCAGCTCTGGCCAATCAGGCTGCGCGAACGCATTCGCGCGGCGGGCCCAACCATGCATTATGCCGATGGCTTCAAGCCAGCGGACGCAGCTTTTATCGCAGTCTGAGGAATATCATGTATCGCTACGATGAGTTCGACCACGCTTTCGTTCAGGGCCGCGTTGAGCAGTTCCGTGATCAGGTGGAACGGCGCCTGTCCGGTGAACTCGCCGAGGACGCGTTCAAGCCGCTGCGCCTGATGAACGGTGTCTATCTTCAGCTTCACGCCTACATGCTGCGCGTCGCCATTCCCTATGGCACGCTCAATTCGAAGCAGATGCGGATGCTTGCCCATATCGCGCGCAAATATGACCGTGGATACGGCCATTTCACCACGCGGCAGAACATCCAGTACAACTGGCCGCGGCTTTCCGATACGCCGGACATTCTGGCCGAGCTTGCTAGCGTCGAGATGCACGCACTTCAGACATCGGGCAACTGTATCCGCAACGTGACGGCAGACCATTTTGCCGGTGCGGCAGCTGACGAGGTTGCCGATCCGCGTCCTTACGCCGAGATATTGCGCCAATGGTCTTCCGTCCATCCGGAATTTTCCTTCCTGCCGCGCAAGTTCAAGATTGCCGTGACGGGTGCCGAGCGCGACCGCGCGGCCATCCAGGTCCACGACATCGGGCTGCATCTGAAGAAGAATGACAATGGCGAGATCGGCTTTGCCGTTTACGTCGGTGGCGGGCAGGGCAGAACGCCAATGATCGCCAAGAAGATCAAGGACTTCCTGCCGGAAGAAGATCTCTTGTCCTACACGACTGCCATCATGCGCGTTTACAATCTACATGGCCGCCGCGACAACAAGTACAAGGCACGCATCAAGATTCTCGTGCACGAAACCGGTGCTGAAGAACTGGCGCGTCAGGTCGAAGCCGAATTCGCCCAGTTGAAAAACGGCGAGTTGAAGCTGCCGGATGCCGACATCGCCGCAATCACATCCTATTTCGCGATGCCTTCGCTGAAAGAGCGTCCGGAAGGTTGGGAGAGCGTTGCGCGCTGGAAAAAGGCGGATGCCGAGTTCGCGCGCTGGGTGGACCAGAACGTGCAGCCGCACAAGCACCCCGATTACGGCATGGTCACGGTTTCGCTGAAGCCCATCGGTGGCATTCCGGGTGATGCGACCGACGAGCAGATGGAGATCGTTGCTGATATTGCCGAGGAATATGCGCTGGATGAGCTGCGCATCAGCCATGAGCAGAATATCATCCTGCCGCATGTTGCGCTGGCTGATCTGGAGCCGGTCTACCGTGCGCTGCAGGGCGCTGGCCTCGCTACCGCCAATGCAGGTCTGATCACCGATATCATTGCCTGTCCCGGGCTGGATTACTGCGCGCTTGCCAATGCGCGCTCCATTCCGGTTTCGCAGGAAATCTCCAACCGCTTTGGATCGCCTGAGCGGCAGGCAGAAATCGGCGAGTTGAAGATCAAGATTTCCGGCTGCATCAATGCCTGCGGTCACCACCATGTCGGCCATATCGGGCTTCTGGGTGTGGAGAAGAAGGGCGCGGAACTCTACCAGATCACGCTTGGCGGATCAGGCGATGAGAACTCGTCCATCGGCGAAATCATCGGGCGCGGGTTTGAGCCGGAGAAGGTGACGGACGCGGTGGAAACCATTGTCGATACCTATCTCGGCTTGCGTCTTTCCAAAGAAGAGACCTTCCTTGAAGCCTATCGTCGCGTTGGCGCGCAGCCTTTCAAGGAAGCGCTCTATCCGGCAACCGCCGCAGCCGCGTAAGGACCAGTATCATGACGAAGATTTGGAACGAGAGCGGCTTCGTGGGCGATGATCCATGGATCGTCGAAACAGAGGAAGTCAAGGCGCAGGACGGGCAAAAGGCCATTCTTGACCTGGATGCGTTTGTTGCCCGCGCAGAAGAAAGCAATGATGTCGGCCTTGGTGTTCTCATCAAGCCAGCCGATGATGTAGAGCGGCTGCGCCCCTTCATTGACCGCGTTGGTCTGGTTGCGGTCAGCTTCCCGGCATTCAACGATGGCCGTGGGTTCAGCCATGCGTCGCTGTTGCGCACGCGCCTGAATTATACGGGCGAATTGCGTGCGGTGGGAGATGTCCTGATTGACCAGGTGCCACTGATGTTACGGACGGGCTTCGACAGCTTTGCCGTGACCAATGAGACAGCGATCCGTCGGCTTTCGCAGAACCGGCTTCCCGGGATTGACGAGCATTATCAGCCTGCTGCAAAGGCAGCGCCTGCGGGCGAGGGATATAGCTGGCGTCGCCGCGCTGCGGTGTGAGCTGATCGCCATGCGGCGATATGCGACATTGTGCGGAAATATGAGTTTTGAGTACATATTTCCGCGCGCATGGCTACAATGATTTTCCTGTGCCTTCAAAACCCGGTTCGGATGGTATATTTCCCATCTGCTCAATATGGCACAGAATGTGAAAACGGACGGATAGAGAATGAACGCTCCAGCCAAGACGGAAGAATTTGCAGCGAAAATCCCTGACGGCGTCTATGCCGAAACAGTGCTTTCCGTGGAGCACTACACCGATCACCTGTTCCGTTTTCGTATGACACGCCCCGCCGGTTTCCGCTTCCGGTCGGGTGAATTTGCGATGATAGGCCTGATGGTTGGCGACAAGCCGATCTATCGGGCCTATTCTATTGCCAGCCCTTCCTGGGACGAGGAACTGGAGTTCTTCTCCATCAAGGTGCCCGATGGCCCGCTGACATCGCATCTGCAACAGATAAAGCCCGGTGACACGGTCCTCATGCGCAAGAAGCCAACAGGCACCCTTGTGCTTGACGCGCTGACCCCCGGCAAGCGTCTCTACATGTTCTCGACCGGCACCGGGATAGCGCCTTTCGCAAGCCTGATCCGCGATCCGGAAACCTATGAGAAGTTCGAGGAAGTCATCCTGACGCATACATGCCGGGATGTGGCCGAACTGAAATATGGCTTCGATCTGGTTGACGAAATCAAGAACCACGAGTTCCTAAGCGAGCTTGTGGGCGACAAGCTGAAGCATTACGCGACTGTTACCCGGCAGGACTACGCTTTTACGGGCCGCATCACCGATCTTATCGAAAATGGCAAGATGTTTGCGGACCTTGGCGTTCCAGCTTTCGATCCTGCTGTCGATCGCGGCATGATCTGCGGCTCATCGGCCATGCTCAAGGATACGAAAGCGCTGCTTGAAAAAGCCGGACTAACCGAAGGTGCAAACAACAAGCCAGCCGAATTCGTCATCGAGCGCGCATTCGTCGGTTGATCGTTCACCGCAGACAGAAATTGGGAGGCCGCAAGGCCTCCTTTTTGTTTCAGCCGTCTGTGGCCTGTTTTGGCGCAATCTCGTGCCGGTAGATCAGGAACATAACGATGGCGATGGCAGCAATGCCGCCTCCCACGAGATGCGATAGCGCATAGCCGCCCTTGGTGGTCAGCCAGCCGGCCACGCCATTGCTGAGAGATGCGCCAATGCCCTGAACGGTCATGACGCTTGCAAGCCCGACATTGAAGCGGCCGGTGCCTTTCAATATGCGTTCCACCGCAACCGGCGTGGCAATTCCAAGAAGACCAGCGCCGATGCCATCCAGAAGCTGTACAGGGTAGATGACCCAGAAGCTGTCGAAGGATGCGGCGAGGACACCGCGTATGGGCAGTGCCATCAACGCCAGAATGAAAACGGAAGATAGCCCGAAGCGACGGATGAGCCATGGCGCAAGGGCCGCGACGAAAATCATGGCGAACTGGGCAACGCCGGTGATGATGGCTGTTGTGCGAAACGGCGTGTTCAGTTCTATGGCGAAATCCTGCGCGAGCAGGCGGCCCATCGGTGCGTTGCCGAAATGGAAGATCAGCAGGATGATTGAGAGAAAGATCAGTCCGCGCTCTTTCACCAATACCCTGAAGCCGGAAGGGCCCGGCTCGCCCTTGTCCTGGGCAAGACCGCGGGCCACCTTGTGATCGATCCGGTCAGGATCGATTGCGGAGATGGCTGCGAGGGCACCAAGCGCGGTGACGATCATCAGTCCGATGACGCCATTGATACCGAATGCGGTCACCGCAAAATAGGTCGCAAACAGCGACACGAAGTTGCCGCCATGATTCCAGAACTCGTTGCGGGATATCTGCCCGGAAAACATCTTTTCGCCAACAAGGCCAAGCGTCAGGCCTGCGAGTGCAGGTCCGATGACCGCGCCGACAACGGCGGTCATGATCTGCCCCGTCCAGACCACCACCTCATTGGTGAAGATGAGAGTGATCAGTGCGCCGATCGTCACCAGCACCACCGGCAGCGCGATCAATGCCCGCTTCCAGCTTGAGCCATCCACCAGCGCGCCACAAAGAGGCGTCGCAACCAGACCGACCAATCCGCCAACGGTGGCGATGAGGCCAAGCTGCATGGCCGACCAGCCGTTGGTCGCGAGGAAGGCGTCGAGGAATGGTCCAAGGCCGTCTCGCGCGTCTGCGAGGAAGAAATTGAGCAGTGCCAGAGCAAAAAGCGAGCGGTCCGAAATCCCTCGCTGAGGTGATCCCTCAGCGGGGCGACCGGCCGCATGGACAGGTTTGGTGATTGTTGTCACTGAGGATCTCCGGGAGACAGGTGGGGCGGGCTGCCGAAAAACGCGCCTGCCCGATTTAGGTTGCTAGCCCCTATAACTTTCACCGTTGCGGAACATTCGAGACTGCAGGGCGTTCGGACCTCACAACAAGGAACACGCGCATGAATCGCAGACTGATATCCATCATTGCACTCGCGACGGCGCTTGTCGCGCCTCCTGCCATGGCCGACGAGGCCCAGTTTCTGTCTACATTGAAAGGCAGCTGGAAAGGCACGGGTACCGTTACAACCCGCATCGGTGCGCGCCCCATCAAGGTGAACTGCACGTTCGATTCCGCCGCTTCTGGTCCATCCTTGCGCATGAACGGAACATGCCGGGGACTGGTCGTGGTACGGCGGGCGATTTCGGCCGACCTCAGTGCCAACGGACCGCGCTACCGCGGAAACTATGTCGGACCGTCCGGACGTCCATCGGCGCTGTCGGGCAGCCGCAACGGCAACTCCATCAACCTCGCCATTCGCTGGACGCGGGACATTAATGGAGACCGTGAGGCTGCCATGACGATTACGAAGGTTGGTAACAGCGGACTGCGATTGCGCACGACCGACAAGGATGGCGCAGGTGGTCCGACGGTGGTGACGGCAGACATCAATCTGACCCGCTAACCGCACCATATGTTTGAACTGGCCCGCCAATGGCGGGCCAGTTTTATTTTGGCTTTACTCTGCGGCTTCCGCGTATTCGCTCATCGGCGGGCAGGTGCAGACGAGGTTGCGGTCACCGTAGACGTTATCGATACGGTTGACGGGCGACCAGTATTTGTCGATGCGGAAAGCGCCGGGTGGGAAGCAGCCCTTTTCCCGAGAATACGGACGGTCCCATTCACCGACGAGATCTTCGACAGTGTGTGGGGCGTTCTTCAAGGGATTGTTGAGCTTGTCCGAGCGGCCTTCCTCGATGTCGCGTGCTTCCTCGCGAATGGCGAGAAGCGCATCGCAGAAGCGGTCGAGTTCGGCCTTGGTTTCGGATTCCGTTGGCTCAACCATCAGCGTTCCCGCAACCGGCCAGCTCATGGTGGGTGCGTGGAAACCGCAGTCGATCAGACGCTTGGCTACGTCATCCACCGTTACGCCACAGCTTTCGTTCAGCGGCCGTGTGTCGATGATGCATTCATGCGCCACGCGTCCGGCCTGAGACTTGTAGAGAACGTCATAGGCGCCCTTCAGGCGGGCGGCGATGTAGTTCGCATTCAGGATCGCGACCTTGGTTGCCTGCGTCAGCCCTTCGCCACCCATCATCAGGCAGTAGCTCCAGGAGATCGGCAGGATCGAGGGCGACCCGAAGGGTGCGGCGGAAACCGCGCCTGTGCGTCCGTCGCTGGCCGGATGGCCGGGCAGGTATGGGGCAAGATGTGCCTTGACGCCGATTGGGCCCATGCCGGGACCACCGCCGCCATGCGGAATGCAGAAGGTCTTGTGCAGGTTGAGGTGGGAAACGTCCGAGCCGATGTCGCCGGGGCGGGAAAGACCGACCATGGCGTTCATGTTGGCGCCGTCAAGATAGACCTGTCCGCCGTGCGTGTGCGTGATATCGCAGATCTCGCGCACGGTTTCTTCAAACACGCCGTGAGTGGACGGATAGGTGATCATGCAGCACGAGAGGTTTTCCGCGTACTGCTCTGCTTTTGCACGGAAATCCTCGATATCGATATCGCCGTTTTCCATGGCGCGAACAGGAACCACACGCATACCCACCATCTGCGCTGAGGCAGGGTTGGTGCCATGCGCCGAGGTTGGAATGAGGCACACGTCGCGATGGGTATCGCCACGGGCAAGGTGGTAGTTGCGGATGGTCAGAAGCCCCGCATACTCGCCTTGCGCACCTGAATTGGGCTGCATGGAGAAGGCGTCATAACCGGTGACCTGGCAAAGCTTGGCCGAGAGGTCATCGATCATTTCCTTGTAGCCCAGCGCCTGATCGGCTGGCACGAAGGGGTGGATGTCGGAAAACTCCGGCCAGGTGATGGGCAGCATTTCAGCCGTCGCATTCAGCTTCATAGTGCATGAACCGAGCGGGATCATAGAGCGGTCAAGCGCCAGATCGCGGTCCGAAAGACGGCGGATATAGCGGGTCATCTCACTTTCGGCGCGGTTCATGTGGAAGATCGGGTGCGTCATGTAAGCACTTGTACGCAATAGATCTTTTGGCAGTCTGTATTCGGGCTCGAAATCTGAAATCGAGAAGTTTCCGCCGAATGCACGCCACACTGCCTCTAGCGTGGCAGGCCGTGTACGCTCGTCAAGGCTCATGCCGATCTTGGTGGAGCCAACCTTGCGAAGGTTTACACCTTCGGCCACGGCTGCCCGCAAGATGAGAGCCTGCATGTGACCGACATCGACCGTAATGGTGTCGAAGAAGGTTTCAGGTTCAATTTTGTAGCCGAGCTTTTCGAGACCCTTGGCCATCAGCACGGCCTTCTGGTGGGTCTGCTGGGCAATGGCCTTGATGCCCTGCGGTCCGTGGAAAACGCCGTACATGGACGCCATGACCGCCAGCAGCACCTGCGCGGTGCAGATGTTGGAGGTGGCCTTTTCGCGGCGGATATGCTGTTCGCGAGTCTGCAGCGACAGGCGGTAAGCACGGTTGCCACGTGCATCGACCGACACGCCGACGAGACGGCCGGGCATGTTGCGCTTATGGGTGTCCTTGACCGACATGTAGGCGGCGTGAGGACCGCCGTAGCCGACCGGAACGCCAAAGCGCTGGGACGAGCCGATGGCGATATCTGCGCCCATTTCGCCGGGAGACTTCAAAAGCGTCAGAGCCAGAAGATCTGCGGCCACGGCGGCAATGGCACCTGTCTGGTGCAGACGGGCAATCAGGCCCGAGAAATCGCTGACATGGCCGTGGGTGCCCGGATACTGGAAGATGGCGCCGAAGACATCGACAGGATCGAGATCGGTGAAGGGATTGCCGACAATGACCTTCCAGCCGAGAGGCTCTGCGCGCGTTTCGATGAGGGCAATCGTCTGAGGATGACAATTTTCATCCACGAAGAAGGCGGTTGCCTTGGACTTGGCAACGCGCTGGCACATCGCCATGGCTTCGGCAGCGGCGGTCGCCTCATCCAGAAGCGATGCATTGGCAACATCCAGGCCCGTCAGATCGGTAATCATGGTCTGGAAGTTCAGGAGCGCTTCAAGGCGACCCTGCGAGATTTCCGGCTGATACGGAGTATAGGCCGTGTACCAGGCCGGATTTTCCAGAATGTTGCGCTGGATGACTGGTGGCGTGATCGTGCCGTAATAGCCCTGACCGATGAGCGAGGTCAGAACCTTGTTCTTGTTTGCCGTTTCGCGGAGGCGATCAAGCGCCTCACGCTCCGTCAGCGCCGCGCCCCAGGCAAGCGGCGTCTTCTGGCGGATGGAGGACGGCACGGTTGCGTCGATGAGGCCATCGAGGCTGTTATAGCCGATGACCTTGAGCATATCCGTCATTTCCGACGGAGACGGCCCGATGTGACGACGGTTTGCGAAGTCGTAGGGCTGGTAGTCGGTGAAATGGAACTCTGTGGGAGTCGTCATTACGCGATAAGCTCCTTATAGGCGGCTTCGTCCAGAAGCGCGTCGGCATCGGCTGCATTGGACAGCTTCAGCTTGAAGAACCAGCCGGCTCCCTGCGGATCGGAGTTGACCAGCGACGGATCCTCAACGATGGCCTGGTTGATCTCGACAACTTCGCCATCCAGAGGACAATAAACGTCGGAGGCAGCCTTCACGCTTTCCACCGTCGCAGCATCGCCATCCTTGGAGAAGGTCGAGCCGACTTCCGGCAGTTCAACGAAGACGAGGTCGCCAAGCTGTTCTGCTGCGTGGCTGGTAATGCCGACAGTGGCGACGTCGCCTTCAATCTTCAGCCACTCATGTTCTTGAGTAAATTTCAGCATGGGAATCTCCGCGGATTAGCGTTTGTATGTGGGGGTGATGAAGGGCAGGGCGGCGACGGTCACCGGCAGGTACTTGCCGCGCACTTCTGCGAAAATCTCTGTGCCGGGTGCGGCAAAGTCCTGTGGAACGTAGCCCATGGCAACCGGGCCTTCGACGGTTGGACCGAAGCCACCCGAGGTGACTTCACCCAGTTCCGTCTTGCCTTCGGCATCCGCAAACAGCTTTGCGTGGCCGCGCACCGGGGCCTTGCCTTCCGGCTTCAGACCCACGCGACGACGGGAGGTTCCGTTGGTCAGTTCACCCAAGATACGTTCGGCACCGGGGAAGCCGCCTGCGCGATCGCCGCCCGTCCGGCGGGCTTTCTGGATTGCCCATTCCAGCGATGCCTCGATGGGGGACGTCGTCGTGTCGATATCGTTGCCGTAGAGGCACAGGCCAGCTTCGAGGCGCAGGCTGTCGCGGGCACCAAGACCGATCGGCTCACAGTCAGGGTGCTCCAGCAATGCGCGAGCAATGGTTTCGGCCTTATCGGATGGAATGGAAATTTCAAAACCGTCTTCGCCGGAATATCCAGACCGGGACACGATGCAGGGCACGTCCAGCAGCGGCACTTCGCGTACATCCATAAACTTCATGCCTGAGACGCCCGCCCACAATTCGGCAAGAACGGCTTCCGCACGGGGGCCCTGAAGAGCGATGAGGGCGCGGTCTTCAAGCAGCGTTACGTCGCACGTGTCAGACAGGTGCGCTTTCATATGGCTGAGATCGGCGTCCTTGCAAGCCGCATTGACCACGACGAACAAATGGTCGCCGCGGTTGGTAATCATGAGGTCGTCGAGGATGCCGCCGGTTTCATCGGTGAAGAAGCCGTAACGCTGGCGGCCTTCCTTCAGGCCCAGAATATCGACCGGCACCAGCTTTTCTAAAGCGAGCGCAGCATCTTCCAGCTTGCCGGACTTTGCTTTCACGATGACTTGCCCCATGTGGGAGACGTCGAACAGGCCAGCGGACGCGCGGGTGTGCAAGTGCTCTTTCATCACGCCTGCAGGATACTGCACGGGCATATCGTAGCCCGCAAAAGGAACCATGCGGGCGCCAAGCGACAGATGAAGGGAATGAAGCGGGGTGACTTGTAGCGCGGCGGTATCGGCCAAGAACGCCTCCAGGGTAGCGCGATTCCGCGCGGGCTCATGTCATGACACTGTTAAAAGTGCCGGGTTCAAGAGCCCCCTCTGTCCTTTTCGCCTGAGATTGTTATCCCTTCGGCGAGCCGTCCTTATGCAGGTGGCTTCTCTCCAGAGTTCCGTCCCATCCGTTGGTCCTTTTGCCTGAGAGTTTCCGGGGCGGTTGCTCCTTCGGCACCGCATTCAAGCGGTTTCTCCCAACGGGATGGAAGCTCATTATCTGCTAAGCCACTTTCTTGGCAAGGACCAAATGACGCAGCGAAACAGTTTTTTGTTCAGCTTGCGCCATCAGGTAATTGAGCCGCAGCGCGGACGACATTGGTTAGGCAATGTGGGCTTCAACTGTCTTTCTTTTCCGGTAGCGTCTTGCGCTTAGTCGATGCTATGTCTTCAAGTTCTTTTTCTGTCATGGACTTAGCCATGCTTTTTGAAGCACCTTGTAAACGTGATTTTGGCATGTCGCCACGCTTGGCTGCAAGTGCGGCACCGGCGGCTTTCTGTTGGGACTTGGATTTTGCGGGCATGGAAACGGCCTCCTTGCTGTCTTTGACCAGGCAAAGAACGTGTCTTTTAACGGACCGGTTCCGCACTCTCGCAATTGCACTTTGATTTACAGCAAAAAGCGCGATATCGCTTCGTGGCATGAGAGGTTTCATGAGCAAAAAACCGGCACCATCGATAAAGCTGCTGCGCATATTATGCGCCACGCTGATGCTGTCGCTTGGTTTTGCTCATAAGCCCGCCGTCGCAATTGCCGCCACAACAGTAGTCCTGGACGAATCCTACCGCCTTCCGGATGGAAGTTTTGCAGAGATCTGCGAGGGGCATACAGGTGTGCAGACGGCACATGAACGGGGCAGGGCAAACCACTCCGACATGCCCTCGCTGTTTTGTGAGGCCTGCCTTCTGGTATCCTCGATCCTGCTGCCAGCCCCTGATGCAAATTCATGGGTGAGGACGCAATTTGCCTGGCTTCTGAACCGGCCCAATCTTGTGGTCGCCGCCGCGCGTCATGTCGATGATCCAAGACCACGTGCGCGTGCGCCTCCCTCTTTCGCTTGATCCCAGACACTAGCCCGACAGGGTTTCCTAAAAAAATGCACGATTGGCGCTGCCTTTGAGAGCCGCCATCTAAAGGATCAAGACATGACCATTCGCAAAGTCACCGCCCTTGGCGCGCTTGCCGCAGTAACCTTCTCCATTCCCGCACTTGCACATACCAGCTTCGTCAATCCCACAGCCGAGCAGGACAGCACCATTGTTGCAGCACTTCAGGTGCCGCATGGCTGCGAAGGCGGGCTGGCAACCACCGAGGTGCGCGTCGAGCTGCCTGAGGGGTTCATTGCGGCCAAGCCACAGCCGAAGCCGGGCTGGGAGCTGGAAATCATTTCCGCCGACTACAAGAAAACCTACAGCAACCACGGAAAAGACGTGAAAAGCGGTCCGGTGGAAATACGCTGGAAGGATGGCGATTTGCCCGACGCCTTTTACGACACCTTTAATATCCAGGGGAAGGTTGCCGGGGTGGATGCCGGAACCGCTTTGCCATTCAAGGTAACGCAGCTATGCGGCGCCAAGGGTAGCGTCAAGTGGGATCAGATTGCCGAGGCAGGTCAGGATCCGCACTCTCTGGACAACCCCGCACCGACCATCAAGGTTGTCGCTAAAAAGGTGGGTGCTGCCGGGCACGATCATGGTGCTGCTGATCATACGGCTGACGTCGTGAAGGTCGGCGCACTGGAAGTTTCAGGTGCTGCATCCAAGGCAATGCTGCCGGGACAGCCTGTTGGCGGCGGCTTTGTCACGATCAGGAATGATGGAACGTCTGACGACCGGCTGGTGGCCGTGGCCTCGCCACTCGCTGGCCGCGCTGAAATTCACGAAATGGCCATGGTCAACGATGTCATGAAGATGCGCAAACTGGATGCAGGCATCGTCATTCCCGCAGGCAAGACGGTCGAACTGACGCCGGGCGGCCTGCACTTCATGTTCTTCAATGTCAGCAAACCGTTCGCCGAAGGAGACAAGGTGCCGGTCACGTTGACGTTCGAGAAGGCTGGTAAGGTCGATGTGATGATGGATGTCGGGTCTGCCAAGGGTGAGCAGGAGCATCATCACCACAATTGATGAAAGAGCGACCGGGGCTGACATTCAGCCCCGGTCACTTTTCAATCCGGATCTTGTTGCGGGATTTCCTGGCGTTCCTTGTTGTCCTCATAGGCCTCGATAACCTCTTCAAGGGTCGCTTGCGGGTTCTGCTGTTGGCCCGCGGTGAGGAAATGAAGCGAAAGCGCGTTTTGCTGGACGACGATCGGCGGCTGCCCGACGTCGGAATCATCCACGTTGCCGGTTTTGACGGCCAGTTCGCGGGCGGCCTGCTCGACTTCTGTCTTTCTGGAAGGACGCTGGATCGCCTTGATGGAGTCGGCGACATAGCCGGCGGTGGTCGCCGAAACTGTCAAGACTTGCACCATGCGATCACCCTCCTGGTCTTCAATTGATCAAGCGTATCACCCCCGGCTTTTGCCCCGATTAAATCCTGCGGGTGCATTTTATGAGAAATTTAATGAATTGGTGGGGCCGCTTTTCCGCGTGAGTGGGCTGCGGGAATTTCTCTTTTTCACCGTTTGTCGTAGAAACAACAAACATACCGCTTCTGGAGATTCTTCATGCTCAACATCGCGCTTGTTGCCCTGGGCGGCGCAATCGGTTCCGTCGCCCGCTATCTCGTGGGTATCTGGGGTTTGCGCCTTGGCGGCCCCAATTTTCCCTGGGGTACCTTGACCGTCAATGTCGCAGGCGCTTTTCTGATAGGGTTGATGGTGGAGATGATCGCGCGCCGTTTCGACGCTTCCGCGGAAATGAGGGTCTTTATCGTCACCGGTATCCTCGGTGGTTTCACCACATGGTCTTCATTCACGCTGGATGCTGTCGTTCTGTTTGAGCGCGGAGATTTGGGGCTGGCGGCGGTTTATCTTGCGGCAAGTCTGTTCGTTTCTTTTGCGGCAATCTTCGCCGGGCTGGCCTTAGGCCGCGCTTTGTTCTAAAGGCAACGGAAAATACCGCACGCTGACGATGCGGGCACGAGAAAAGAAAGACTGGAATTGCCATGGCAGGTATCGAGCACATCAAGGTCGAAGCCGAAGAAGCCGGAATGCGCCTCGATCGCTGGTTCAAGATCCACTATCCAGGTCTTGGCTTTGGTCCGCTTCAGAAGCTGTTGCGTTCCGGTCAGGTTCGCGTCGATGGTGGCCGGGTGAAAACCGATGCGCGCGTGGAAGCGGGACAGACGGTGCGCGTTCCGCCGCTCGATGTTGACGCCAAGGTAAAGGGCGGCCCCATCAGCTCCAGCGACCTCAAGAATTCCGACGATGTCGAGCTCTTGAAGCGTATGTTGCTGCACGAAGACGAGAAAGTCTTTGTCTTCAACAAGCCTGCGGGCATTGCGGTTCAGGGTGGTTCCGGCGTCAACCGTCATATCGATGGGCTCCTTGAGGCATGGACCAGTTCCAAGGGTGAGAAGCCGCGTCTGGTTCACCGTATCGACCGTGATACGTCCGGCGTGCTTGTCGTCGCCCGCACCAGAGGTGCCGCACAGAAGCTGACAGCAGCCTTCCGTGAACGCGATACAAAGAAGACCTACTGGTCGCTGGTCAAGGGCGTGCCGCGCAAGCACAGCGACAAGATCTCATCCTGGCTGGTCAAGGAACAGACGCCGGATGGCGACCGGATGCGCATTGCCAAACATGGCGAAGAGGGCGCGGACCACGCTGTTTCGTACTACCGCGTGATCGATACTGCCGCGCAGAACCTCGCGTGGCTGGAGATGGAGCCCTATACGGGCCGAACCCACCAGCTGCGCGTTCATGCGTTGCACATGGGCCACCCCATTATCGGCGACCCCAAATATTATGTCGAAGATCCGAACTGGGACTTTCCGGGCGGCATTCAGAAGCGGCTGCACCTGCACGCCCGTCGTATCGACATTCCGCATCCCTCCGGTGGGCGTCTGCGCGTAACCGCACCCTTGCCGCCGCACATGGTGCAAAGCTGGAACCTGCTGGGTCTTGACGTGGCCGATGGCGACAGGGACGACGAATGAAGCTGGTTCTCTTCGATTGCGATGGCACGCTGGTCGACAGCGTGGGTCTCATTCATGAGGTCATGGCGCGGACCTTCGTGCATTTCGGTTTCGACCGCCCTGACGTGGCGCTGACGAAATCGATCATAGGCCTGACGCTTGATATCGCCATTGCGCGTATGCAGGGCAAGCCTCATGTCGATGACCAGGCGACCGCCATGACCGCGCATTACAAGGCTATCTTCGCCGAGACCAGGGCAGAGCCAGGTTTCGAAGAGCCTCTGTTCGATGGCATCAGTGCGATGATTTTAAAACTCGCCGAGCGCCAGGAAATATTGATGGGCGCGGTTACGGGCAAGTCCCGGCGTGGCCTCAACCTCATCATGGATACGCACGGCTTTCGCAAGCATTTCATCGTATCTCGGACTGCAGATGATTGCCCTTCCAAGCCGCATCCGGGCATGGTGACGGAATGCTGTGACGAAACTGGAATGTTGCCCGCCGACACCATTGTTATCGGCGATGCGATTTACGATATGCAGATGGCAAAGGCAGCCGGTGCCACGGCAATTGGCGTGGCCTGGGGCTATGCCTCGGTGGATGATCTCTGGAAAGCCGGAGCCGATGCCATTGTCCATCATCCAAGCGAAATTCCCGGACATATTCCGGGCTGAGAAGGACGTATCATGCGCGACCTGTTGAATGATCTGACGGAAGGCCTGAGCCACCCGGATCCCATCCGCCGTTCCCAAATCCAGATGCAGAAACCTTTGCCAAAGCGTTTTTACAAGGAGGTCACGGTAGGCGAGACGGAAGAGGGTGCATTCAATGTTCTTCTCGACGGTAAAGCCATGCGTACGCCCGCAAAGAGTGCCATGGTCGTGCCGACGCGGGCACTTGCCCAGTTGCTGCGCGATGAGTGGGACGCACAGGTCGACGTCATAGATCCGAACCTGATGCCGGTCTCGCGCCACGTCAACACAGCTATCGACGGCATTGCCGCCGATACGCAGGCGGTGTTCGAGGACATACTGCGCTTCTCGTCCAGCGATCTTCTCTGCTATCGCGCTGGCGAGCCCGAGGCGCTCGTCGCGCGTCAGGCGGAGCATTGGGACCCTGTCATCGATTGGGCGTCGCATAAGCTTGGAGCGCGCTTCATACTGGTCGAAGGCGTGATGCATCAGGAACAGCCCCGCGAGGCAATTGCGGCCTTTGCGGTGACCCTGCGCAAATACGACACGCCGATCCAGCTTGCGGCTCTCCACACGATGACGACGCTGACGGGATCAGCCATTCTGGCGCTTGCGCTTGCAGAAGGCGAACGCAGCCTTGAAGAAGGATGGGCGCTGGCGCATCTGGACGAGGACTGGACTGCCGAACAATGGGGCGAGGACGAAGAAGCGCAGATCAGGCGCGCAAAGCGGCTGGTTGAAATGCGCGCTGCGGTTGATGTTCTCAAGGCTTCCAGAGACGCAGGCGTGTAGCCTCTTAACGCTTTTCTAACCGTAATCGTGGATGGTGGACGCTGAACCTGACGTTAGGGGAGCGTCTATCCATGCATCACTCGCTCAAGCGCCTCGGCATTGTTTTGCTGGCGTCTTTTGCGCTCATGTCTTTCAGGCTGGAGCCTGAAGTGAGCGACAGCGACAAGCTGCTGTTTGACGTGCGTGGTGCTTTCGTTGCCGCGCGGCCAGACGTTTCCGGCGAGCTGATGCAATCCATCCAATACCAGATTTCGAACGCCATTCGCTCCACAACCCGGGACCGGGGGCGTCCGCGCGTCGTACTGACCATTCGCGTCATGAATGTATCCAGGGGATCCTTCATTCTTGGGGAGCGCGCATCCGCCCGCGTCGTTGTTCGCGCGGCTGCGGTGCAGACGGGTGAAGTCATTGCGCAGGCAGCCTTTACCGCATCCATTCTGGGTATCGATAAATCCCTCATCGATCACGAGCTGGCCACCGGCATCGCAGAGCGCGTCATCACGGAGTTTCGCCTCAACCGTCCGGCCCCGCTTGCAACGGCCTTGTTTCCGGGGCGATTTTAATAGACCGTCATATACTTGAGTTAGGGAGCGCGTTCGTGACCTTGGGAGCATATGATGAAATACACCGGCGTCGTTGGTTTGGCAGTTCTGCTTGTCATGCCTTTTAGTGTGCAGGCTACCGAAAACCGTGTCGATCGCATCAGGCCAGATGCACCCGCTCTGGCGGCCTATGGCAATTATCCGGTTGGCGTACGCACGATTACCGCCGTGAATGCGGATCAGGTCGATGTTGTCAACATTGAGCCCGGCAAACCATTTCCGCGATATGAACGCAAGCTCGCTTTGGAAGTCTGGTATCCGGCCACCAAGGCCGGGCAGGGAGATGACTATCACGTCTTCTTGCGGGATGGAAAAACCGAGGTTTCCATCAAGGGGCGGGCGCAACGAGATGCCGAACCCCTGAAACAGGACGGCAAGACATTTCCGCTCATCATCGTTTCACATGGTTATCCCGGCAATCGTTATTTGTTGACGCCGCTTGCGGAGAACCTTGCCAGCAAAGGCTATGTCGTCGCGTCCATCGATCATACCGATAGCACATACAACGACCCGGGCGCATTCGGCAGCACATTGGTCAATCGGCCGCTCGACCAGCGCTTCGTGTTGCAGGAAATGGCGCGGCTGGGCGATGACAAGGCCAGCTTCCTTTCCGGTCTCGTCGATGTGTCGCATACGGGACTGATCGGATATTCCATGGGTGGTTACGGCGCCGTCGTCACCGCTGGCGCTGGCGTTTCCGAAAAGGCAATCGCGGCGGACTGGAGTGCAAAGCAGCGTGCGCTTGCCATTCACGCGGCGGGAAGCAAGGACCATGCGGATCTGTTCGATCGCCGTTTCAAGGCCATCATCTCAATCGCGCCCTGGGGAATGCAGCGCGACATGTGGGACGAACAGGGCCTCTCGGAAGTAAAGGTGCCGATGTTCTTCATGGCAGGCAGCGCCGATGATGTTTCTGACTACTCCAGGGGCATAAGACGCATCTTCGAAGGTAAGATGCCCGTCGACCGCTATCTGCTGACATTTGCCGATGCCAACCACAACGCGGCAGCGCCCATGCCCGCACCTGTCGAAAGCTGGCAGATGAGCGAGAAGCTCGGTTTTGCCCCCTTTGAACATTACGCCGACCCGGTGTGGGACACAGTGCGGATGAACAATATCGCGCAGCATTTCGCAACCGCGTGGTTCGATCTCAAGCTCAAGAATGACCAGAGCAAGGCTCCGTTTCTTGAACTGGTTGAGAATTCCGACAAGGGTGTATGGGCGGCAAACAAGGATGGCAGCTTCAAGCCGGAGCACAGCTATTGGACCGGCTTTGCCAACCGCACAGCCAAGGGCCTGCGGCTGGAACACCGCAAGCCCGATTGACGTCTGAAAGCGTGTCTCAGCCCAGACGCTCCGCGTGCCATTTCAGGTGGTCGTCCATGAATGTGGAAATGAAATAGTAGGAGTGGTCATAGCGTTCGTGCATCCGCAAGGTCAGCGAGATGTCCGTTTCCTTGACCGCTTCCTCAAACAACCAGGGGCGAAGCCCATTTTCCAGGAAGTTGTCGGCCTTGCCCTGATCGATGAGGAATTCCGGGAAGCGCGCGCCATCCTCCACCAGCGCGCAAGCATCATATTGCCGCCACGCTGTCTTGTCAGCTCCCAGATATTTCTCGAAAGCGGGCTCCGACCAGTCGGCGGAGGAGGGCGCGACGATGGGGGCGAAGGCTGAGCAGCTTTTGAAGCGATCAGGGTTTTTCAGCGCAATCGTCATAGCGCCGTGGCCGCCCATGGAATGGCCGAAAATACCCTGCCGGCTCATATCGACGCGGAACTGTTCTCCAATCAGAGTTGGCAGTTCCTCGGTGATGTAGTCGTACATCTGGTAATGTCTAGACCAGGGTGTTTCGGTTGCGTTGAGGTAGAAGCCCGCGCCCTTGCCCATCTGCCAGTTGGTCAGTTCATCCGGCACGTCATTGCCACGCGGGCTCGTATCCGGGCAGACGACAACAAGGCCAAGCTCTGACGCCATGCGGCGGTACTCGCCCTTGTCCATGACGTTGGCGTGGGTGCATGTCAGGCCCGAAAGATACCAGAGCACCGGGCAGGGCTCCTGAATGGCCTTTGGCGGAACATAAACCGCAAACGTCATCTCGCAATTCGTGGTCTCGGATTCATGGGAAAACACGCCTTGCATGCCGCCGAACGCAGAGTTTTGAGAGATGATTTTCATGGCGTATTCCTTATGTGGAGAATGAATTCAGCCCGCCAGCGAAACGGCAGCGTTGACTGCCGCAGCCACAAGCACGGTGTTGAAGAAGAAAGAAACGATGGAATGCAGGAGAACGACCTTGCGCATCGATGTTCTGGTAACGGCGACATCCGATGTCTGGGCCGTCATGCCGATGACAACGGAGAAATAAAGGAACTCGTGGATGCCGGGATTGTCTGTCTCGGGAAAGTCCATACCGCCGCGAGGTTCGGTTTTTCCGGCACTTGCCGAAGGGCGCCAGAACAGGTGGGCGTAGTGGACGGCCGTCATGGTGTGAATGGTAAGCCAGCCCAGAAAGACGGAGAGAAACGCAAGCGTCAGGGACCACACGGTTTCTCCCGCCGTGTGGTTGAGGGCAACGAACAGCGACACGACGGAGACGGCGACCGCAAAAAATGTAATTGCGATGATGGCAACTGCTGGCAGATCGTCACTGTCCGCATGTGCTTTCAAATGCGCGGCTGTTAGGCGAGGCACGTGCGAAGAGAAAATCGCGAGATAGGTCACAAAGAAGACAATGGCTGCACCCTCGATGGCGATTGAGGGGCTGAGAACGAGGAGAGCCGCCAGCGTGGCAAGGCTCAGCGCGGCCGCAATCAGAAAAGGTCTGTGCCTGGCGTAATTTCTGGCTTTGGACTGCGGCTTTGTCATCGACGTGGTCTCCGTATGCGCTACTTCTTGATGCGGCGGCACATGCGGTCAAGCGTTTCAAGAAATTGCGAGCGGTCCTTCGGTGAAAAAGCGGCGTTATAGCCCTTGCTTTCCCCGGTTTCGCGCAAATGGGCACCCAGATCGCGCATTGCCGTTGCCATACCGATATTGCTCTTGTCGAAGCCGCGACCCGTTGGCCCGGTGACTTGAGCGCCGTTGGCAACGCAACGACCCGCCAGCGGTACATCCGCCGTAATGACGATGTCTTCCGGTCCGGCACGCTCGGCAATCCAGTCATCGGCAGCGTCAAAAGAGCTGGAAACGATAACGTTCTTGACCATGGGGTCGCGGGACGGTCGAAGCCCGGAATTGGCGACGAATGTCACCTCCAGCCCGTGGCGTTCGGCAACTTTCAATATTTCCGGCTTAACCGGACATGCATCGGCATCGACATAGATTTGCGGCATCAGTATTTCTTCTGAAGATCAGGCGTTGAATGTCTTTTAGAAGGGCAGCCGGAAATTCCCAAGCGCTAATTATGCGCAGGCTGTGCGGCACGTACAGGCGAGGGGTCGCTTCGCAGGCCGATCTCCGCAAGAACGAGCGAGCAAATGCTGGCGACGACGAAGCCCGCCGCAAGATAGAGTGAATTTCCATCATAGAAACGGCCGAATACGAGAGCAAAGACTGTCGAAACGAGGCTTGATCCTGATGCGATGATGGACGCGCCAAAGCCTGCAATTTCGCCCAGAGACTGCATGGCCAGCGCGTTGAGATTGCCAAACAGCAGTCCGGTCGCAAAGAAGGTGACGAAGAGCGTTGCAAGAAAGGCCGGGAAGGGCAGTTCGTTATCGAGCAAAAGGCAGGCCGACATCATCGACACGGCTGAACCAGCAAAGCCGATGAAGGCCGCGCGCGCCATGGCCTCCATGCCGAAGCGTTGGACCAGTCTTGAATTGAGAAAGAAGGCCAGTGCCATGGAGATGGCAAGGCCAGCAAAATACAGGGGCAGGCTCTCTGTGACGCCATAGGCATCGTGGAAAATATCCGCAGCCGTGCTGAGATAGAGCAACTGAGCGCCGAAGACGAGGCCGGTCGCCACGGTCAGCAACATCACGCGGGCATTTGCAACTATTCTAAAGCCGTTGGTCAGGAGAAGGCGAGGGCGGACAGGAATGCGCCGGTGCGCGGGAAGAGTTTCCGGATGGCGGATGGCCAGCCAAAGACCGAGGGTAAGCGCAATCAACAGATAAGCGACGAAGATGCTGCGCCAGCCAGCGACGGAAATCAGCCCCATGGCAAGAGCAGGGGCAATCATAGGCACCAGAATAAAGAGCGTAAACATGAGTGACATGACGCGCGCCATCGCGCTGCCGTCGAATTGATCGCGGATCATGGCGCGTGTCGCGATCTTCGGACCGGAGACACCGGCACCCTGTAAGAACCGCCCCAGAACGACCATTTCCAGAGATTGGGATGAGAGTGCTATGAGCGTCCCGATTGCGTAGAGCCCAAGCCCAAACAGGAGGGCGCGCTTTCTTCCGATCGCGTCAGACAAAGGCCCGAGCAACAGTTCACCAAATGCCATACCGAAGATGAAAAGCGAAATGACATGCTGCGTCGAAAGAAGCGGCGTGGCGCCGAACTCCTCTCCGATTGCGCGCAGACCTGGCAAAAGAGCGTCGATACTGAGCGCTGTCAGCGAGGTCAAAGATGCATAGAGAATAAGGCTTTCTCGAAATTTCATGTGGCAGGCCGCTTGCGTCATCCAAATACGACCGTGCCTATATCAAATGAAAGTTGTGGCAAAGCCTCTTCATCCCAACGTGCTTTTATCCTGCCGCTGGCAGTCACCATCGTGCTGTCCGTGCTCGGGAAATGCCTCGGCAATGTCAGACAGCGTGACGCTTGCAAATCTTCGGCGCAAAAGCTCTTCTGCCTCATTGAAGACGCCCTTCAACGTCCCGTTGACTGCCTGCTCGATAGGGCATCCGGGCATGTCATAGGCGGGTCCGACGGCAAAGATCGATGGCTCGCCAACGGCTTGGTAGACATCGAGAAGAGTGAGCTCGCTAAGGGGGCGTGCCAGTGTCCAGCCTCCGCCGTGACCCTTAACGGAGCTGACATAACCTCTGTCCCGCAAACCCGCCATCGTCCGCCTGATCACCACGGGATTGGCATCCAGCATATGCGCGATCATCTCGGAGGTCATCGCCCCGTCATGACGGCCCATATGAATAAGGACGTGAAGCATCCGTGAAAGCCGACTGTCCTGCCGCATGTTGTTTTCCTCATCGCACCTGGTGGAGGCACTCTAGCACAATCAATTTTCAAGTTACAATCGAAGTGTCGTGAAGCGTTGACATCAAAAATCACGACACTTATGATGTTGCGAGAAAAAGGAGTGTGTCATGAGCGAGAATATTTGCGACGTCATCATAATAGGCGGCAGCTACGGGGGGCTCTCTGCGGCGATGCAGTTGGGGCGTGCCCGTCGAAAGGTGCTGATCATTGACGAAGGCAAAAGGCGCAATCGCTTTGCTTCACACTCACATGGGTTCATTACGCAAGATGGCGCGGATCCCGCAGCGATTGCCGCGAAGGCTCGCGAACAGGTCATGCGGTACAGCACGGTGGGTTGGTTGGCGGGGCGCGCAGAGACCGCACAGTGCCGCGAAAATTCCGACGCAGAATCGTTTTCTTTCGAAGTGACTGTTGGGACAGATAAATTCATCTCCCGTCGCCTGGTCCTCGCTCTCGGGGTGAGGGACATTCTTCCCAGCATTTCCGGCTTGAGCGAGCGATGGGGAAAGAGCGTGTTCCATTGCCCCTATTGCCATGGCTATGAATTGAACCAGGGCGAGATCGGTGTTCTCGCGGGCTCGGAGCTTTCCATGCATCACGCCTTGATGCTTCCGGATTGGGGGCCGACAACCTTGCTCGTCAACGGGGCATTCGACCCGACTTCGGATCAGGTCGCAGCCCTTGCAGCTCGTGGTGTTACCATTGATACAACGCCAGTGGAGGCGATTAGGGGCCACGCCGATGTGCAACTCGCCGACGGACGCATTTTACCCTTTGCCGGTCTGTTTGCGCTTGCACCGTTCGAAATCGCAACATCGATCCCACAACAGCTCGGCCTCGATATGGAGCACGGACCTTTGGGCTCGACTATCAAGACCGATGCAATGAAGGCAACAAGCGCGCCCGGCATCTTCGCCTGCGGCGACGCCGCCCGTCCGATGGCATCGGTTGCTCTGGCTGTAGGCGATGGGAGCCTGGCGGGCGTCAATGCCCACAGATCATTGATGTTCGGACCAGGCTTGTTACGATGAGGCGGGGTGTGATTTCAAAGCGGATGAGGCAATTTTCTCAGGCCTTTGCACTGAAATGACAGGAAACGGGTGGTCACGAAGAAAAAATAGACGCCTGAAAAACGGCGGCAATCTGCTGCAAGCGATTCTAGGATTTCCACATGCTGTTTGACCTTCCTGACCCTGATACACTTTACGCCGCCCTGCTTGCCAGAAACGAAAGTTTCGACGGCCAAGCCTTCGTTTGCGTCTCGACAACCGGCGTTTTTTGCCGGTTGACGTGCCCTGCACGAAAGCCGAAGCGGGAGAACTGCACGTTCTTTCCCACGATCGGCCAGTGCATCGAGGCTGGTTTCCGCCCTTGCAAGCGCTGCCATCCGCTTCAGGCCGCCGCGCTTGCAGATCCTACAATTGCCGCCCTGCTGCAGGAACTGGACAAGCGTCCTTATCTGCGGTGGTCCGAAGACCATGTGGCAAAGCTCGGTTATGACCTCTCGACGGTGCGACGAAGCTTCAAGCGGCAATTCGGGATGACATTTCTTGAAATGGCTCGCCAACGCCGCATACGGGAGGGCTTTGAGACGTTGGCTCTGGGTGGAAAGGTCATTACCGCGCAGCATGAGGCCAGCTTTGACTCTGCCAGCGCGTTTCGTGCCGCATTTGCTCGTCTGCTTGGCAAATCGCCAGCCGAGCTGCAATCCGATAAGCTGCTGCGGGCAACATGGATACCAACGCCGCTTGGCGACATGATCGCCGTCAGTAGCCGAAACCACCTTCATCTTCTGGAATTCGTGGATCGAAAGGGGCTGCCCGCCGAGCTGAAGAAGCTGGAGCGAAATTCTAAAGAGGGCATCGGTATTGGCACCATGCCTCCTTCGGAGCAGGCTGCGGCAGAGCTTGCCGAGTATTTCGCTGCCCGTTCTGCCAGGTTTCTGACGCCACTCGCGGCACCGGCAAGCGCTTTTACCCAGCACGTTTGGGATGCCCTGCGGCAGATACCGGCAGGCGAAACCCGAAGCTACTCGGACATTGCCCGCCAGATCGGGCATCCTGCGGCCACACGCGCCGTGGCCCGTGCCAACGGCGCAAATCAAATAGCCATCATGATCCCTTGTCATCGCGTTATCGGGGCCGACGGTTCTCTGACCGGCTACGGTGGCGGGCTTTGGCGCAAGCAGCGACTGATTGAAATCGAGCGAGATCTCAAGAAGGTGACCTGTTCGGCATCAACGGTCATCGATTAGCGTCAGGTGGCTATCGACAGGGCAGGGCGGCGCTTGACGTCGCTGCCGCGCTCTCACTCACACCGGATGTCACGGCAAGAAACGGGTGGTCGCCGCCTTGCCCAGTCGCCTATGGCTAAGCTCCACGCAAGGAGCAAATCATGGGAATGTTGCAAGACAAGGTAGCCATCATCACAGGCGCATCATCCGGGATAGGTCGTGCGGCAGCATTGCTGTTTGCTTGCGAAGGTGCTGCCGTCGTTCTCAACGCCAGAGGCGGTCCGGGTTTGGAAAAAGTCGCTGATACGATACGCAGTCAAGGCGGCAGAGCTCATATCGTGGCTGGTGACGTCAGTCGTGCGGAAACACATGACGAACTCACCGCTGAAGCGCTGCGAATGTTCGGCGGTCTGGATATCGCTTTCAACAATGCTGGAATGGTTGGACCATTGAAACCACTTGCGGATGTTTCCGTGTCGGAATGGCAAGAGACGCTTGCAACAAACCTGACGTCAGCATTCATGGCAAGCCGAAGCCAGATCCCCGCCATGCTCGAAAGGGGCGGTGGCTCCATCATATTTACGTCCAGTTTCGTGGGAACCAGTGTCGGTCTTCCGGCAATGGGTGCCTATGCGGCTTCCAAGGCGGGGTTGATGGGGCTGGTAAAGGGCATCACTGCGGACTATGCGAGCAGAGGGATCAGGGCCAATGCCCTGCTTCCCGGCGGATCGGATACTGCGATGGCTGGCGATGACGCGCAGAAGGAGTGGGCCGCTGGCCTTCATGCCATGAAACGCATTGCGCAACCGGAAGAAATCGCGAAAGCCGCGCTGTTTCTTGCCAGTCCCATGGCAAGCTTTGTCGCCGGTTCTGCATTATTCGCAGATGGTGGAAACTCGGCCGTCAAATAGGCATGAGCTCTCACGAGAAGGCGCGACCGGTGTTAAAACACACCGGTCGCGCGCAGTCGTGTCAGCCCTTGATGAAGGCAAGCAGATCAGCATTCAGCACATCGGCATTGACCGTCAGCATACCATGCGAGAAGCCAGGGTAGGTCTTCAGCGTGCCGTTCTTCAACAGCTTGACCGACTTGTGGGCCGAGTCAGCGATCGGGACGATCTGGTCGTCTTCGCCGTGCAGAACCAGTGTCGGAACGCTGATGTTTTTCAGGTCTTCCGTCTGGTCCGTTTCGGAGAAAGCCTTGATGCCGTCATAATGGGCCTTCGCGCCACCCATCATGCCCTGACGCCACCAGTTCTGGATCACGCCTTCATGCACTGTCGCGCCATCGCGGTTGAAGCCATAGAAAGGACCAGCCGGAACATCGCGGAAGAACTGCGCCCGGTTGGCAGCAAGTGCGGAGCGGAAGCCATCGAAGACTTCCATGGGCAGGCCTTCCGGGTTGGAGGCGGTCTTGACCATGATTGGCGGAACGGCAGAAACGAGAACCGCCTTGGCAACGCGACCGGCAGGCTCGCCATGCTTGGCCACGTAGCGCGCAACTTCACCGCCGCCGGTGGAATGGCCGATGTGAACGGCGTTCTTCAGGTCCAGCGCTTCAACGACCGCGAAGGCGTCGGACGCGTAGTGGTCCATGTCGTGACCTTCCGAAACCTGTGCAGAACGGCCATGACCGCGCCGGTCATGCGCTACGACACGGTAGCCCTTGGAAAGGAAGAACAGCATCTGCGCATCCCAATCGTCCGAAGACAGCGGCCAGCCGTGATGGAAGACGATTGGCTGTGCGTCCTTTGGACCCCAGTCTTTGTAGAAGATTTCAGTGCCGTCCTTGGTCGTTACGAATGCGCTGCTCATGGTATGATCTCCTATTGAAGTTGATTGGATTTGTGGTTGCGCGAAGGCGAGCGAGGTGAGATTCAGGCTCGCAATGGCCGCGCTTCCAATTAACAGGTTGCGTCTCGACACCGAGAAGTCGTCTTGAAAAGATGCCATCTTCGTCTGTTCCTTGCGCCTTGGGAGTTGCTTTTGACTTGAGCAAACTAACGCGGTGACCTAATGCTGCCACGTGGCAGAAATGACTTTATCGGTGGCAAAAGCGACAATGCGTAAGAACGAACAAAAACTGATCGAGATTGGCCTTCTGATCTACCCCGGATGCCAGCTCGCTGCGATCTATGGGCTTACAGACCTGTTTCGTATTGCTTGCGAGTGGTACCCGGATATGCTGACCACCACCAATCGACCTTCGTTGAGAGTCAGTCACTGGACGCTGGAGGAGGGTGGTGTTCACTGTACATGGGATTCTCATTCAGACAAACCTCATGTACTCGACTACATCATTTCTCCACCCAGCATCATCATGCCCGAGAAAATGGAGAGAATGGCGCCAGCATCCGAGTGGATATCAACCCATCACGCAAAGGGTGCCATCGTCTGCTCCGTCTGCGCGGGCGCTTTTGTCTTGGCGGAAACCGGGTTGATAGACGGCAGGCGGGCAACCACCCATTGGGCCTTTGCAGACAGGCTGGCAGAGCAGTTTCCGAACATCAGTGTTGCTTCTGAACATATGATCATCGACGATGGCGATGTGATCACTGCGGGCGGAATCCTCGCTTGGGCTGATCTGGGTCTTCTCATCGTCGAAAAACTTCTAGGGCAGGCGGTGATGCTCGAGACTGCCCGCTTCCTCATCGTCGATCCGCCTCGTCGCAGCCAGAGCCGTTACAAGACTTTCATACCTCGCTTCGACCATGGGGACGCGGATGTGGTTCATCTTCAGCACCAGTTCCATGCGGCACCCGAGCTACAAAAGTCCATCGCCGCCTTGGCAGACAGCGTCAATCTTTCCGAGCGAACACTCCAGCGGCGCTTCTTTCGCGCAACGGGATTGAAGGTGACAGAGTACCTCCAAAATGTCCGCATCATGAAAGCGCGGCAACTGCTTGAAACGACGAACAGTTCTGTCGAGAGCATCGCCTGGACGGTTGGCTACGCGGATCCGGCAGCATTCCGCAAAATATTCGCCCGACTTACCGGCGCGACGCCCAATACCTATCGCGGAAGCGCGAAATCTAATTGAAGAGCGGATGAGCGAGCGGGCCGCAGATCTGCAATGATTCACCGGTCTACCAGTTTGACGTCGACATTTTGCTGCTCACTGTCGATTTGATCAGTACGGCAAGAGGCGACACTGTGATGTGGACGAAACGCACCCAAAGCCAATTATCGCATAAGATAGATTATGGAACTTTTTGGTTGATGTGGTTGTCAGCATTGCCATATCGTCGGTAATCGATAGACACGTCAAATCAATGCCTTATAGCGACTTTCTCAAGTCCCTATATCTCTCCGGAGGTTTCCCTGCGGCGCATTTCTAGTTCTTCGCTGTAGCGCCTGAGCGTGTGGCTTTCTGTGAGTTGGCCCACTGGTCTGTTTTCGATTTTGTCGTTGACGACGGCCAGTGCTTCGCTTTCCGTGGCGTCGAAGGCTGCTGCGGCCTGGCGGGCGTTCATTGTTGGTAGAAGAACATCGCTCTTGTATCGCAGATAGCTCTCAAGGCTGATTGTCTTGGAGTCTCGCTCCATCGGGTCGGCGTAGATTTCCGGTACCAGGATGATCCCGGCGTAACGTCCGTCGTCGTGGGTCATGATGACGCGTTGGGTTGAGCCAAGCGGGTATTTCTCCTTGAAGGCCGCAAGGCCGATGCTGACGCGCTCTTTGCGAATGTCGGCGCGCATCATCTTGCCAACCGTCAGATCACGGATCCAGCCAATGTCGTGCGCGCTGCGGATGCTTTCGCCCCGAAGATGAAAACGCCAGGTCGCGAAGGAATAGCCGAAGGTGGTGCGTACCACCAGCGAGGTGGTCATCACGGCAGCGAGGACGAGAACAGTGATCTGGAAGTCGCCGGTCAATTCCAGCGCCAGGAATGTCATGGTCAAAGGCCCGCCAATGATGGCGGCGGCAAAGGCGCTCATGCCGATGACGGCATAGACGACGGGCTGCGTGTCGCCGTAACCGATATAGGGTGCGCAAATCGCGAAGATCTTGCCCAGCAGAGAGCCCATGAACAGTGACGCGAAGAACAGGCCTCCACGGAAACTGGAGCCAATAGAAATCGCGCTGGCGGAAGCCTTGAGAAGGAAAAGTCCCGCGAGGCCTGCAATCGTCATATCTGCATTGAGATTGATGTGGAGCGCGCCGTGCCCGCTGGAAAGAACCTGCGGCGAAATCAGCGCCAATGCTCCAACAACAATGCCACCCATGGCCGGTCTTAGCCAAATGGGTATGCGGCTTTTCCTGGCTGTCTCTTCAATAAAGGAAACCGCCTGCATGAGAACGATGCCGATGCCAGCGCAGACAGCACCGAGGAAAATTGCCGGAACGTAATCGGGCGGCGTAACGGTGTTTGAGCCAGCAATATCGATGCTGAGCCCATGCTGCGATAAAAGTCCGGTGACGATCGTTGCGACCAAGGCGGATACGACCAGCGGCGCCAGCGTGACGATCGTGTAAGTGCCTATAATCAGTTCAATGGCATAGAACGCACCCGTCAACGGGGCGTTGAAGGCTGCGGCAATAGCTCCGGCGGCACCACAGCCGACGAGTATGCGCATGTCCCCTCGCCTCAGCTTCAGGTTCAGGCCGAGCTTGGATGCGATGCCACTGGCCACCTGCGTATAGCCGGCTTCCAGGCCAACGGATGCCCCGAAGCCGTTCGAGATGATGTTCTGTACGCAGACGATCACACTGTCCGTGAGTGATAAGCGACCACCGTGCAAAGCGTTGGCTTCAATCGGGTCGATCATCGGTTTCTTGCGTGTCTTTGAGATCACGAAGATCATGACGCCCAGAATGATGCCGCCAGCGAGCGGGCCTACCAGGACAATGTAGCCGGAAAGATCACTGCTGCTCAACCGCTCGACGCCAAACACAAGGACATGGAGCGCCGTCGTTATAGCGCCAATCAGAGCAACGAAAAGACCGGCTGCGGCGCCGACGAAGATGGCGAGAACGACAAGTGCAACTTCGCCGCGCCGGAACACGGCGCGCAGTCTGCTGGAGCGAAGATTGTCGAAGAAGCTTGCCATACTGGGAGCACGGAAAGGCTTGGACGACATGTTGATTCCTCCGGCGAATTGCTGTGCCTCTGGTCGCCACTCCAGCAAATATAGGCCGTTGGTGCGCTGCGGTTTTCAGTTCAAACCGTCAGGTCGCCCGAGACTTCAAGTTCAAACTGCATCTGGTCGTAGCCCGGTTCCACGTGCTCAGGTGTTTCGCGCATGACTATGTCATAATCGAGAGGCGTATGCATGTGGGTCAGGATGGCACGGCGGGGGCGAAGTTTTCCAATCCACTCCAGCGCTTGCTCCATGGAGAGATGGCTCGGATGATAGCGATATTGCAGCGTATCGATGACCAGCACGTCAAGCCCGCTCAACTTTAAAACGGAGTCCGCCGGAAAGTCGCTGACATCGGTGCAATAAGCGACGGAGCCGATGCGAAATCCGAGTGAGTGCGTGTCTCCGTGCTGCTGCATGTGCGGCACGAAAGAGATCGCCCCGCCGTCACCCGTAATGGTGATTGGCGTGTCCAGATCCTCGATCAGATGAGGCGCGACGATTGGCGGATAATTGCTGCCCGGCGGCGTTTCGAGGCAGTAGGGAAAGCCATCGCGAATGCGCTGCATCGTCGCTACGTCCGCATAAATGGGGATTCGCTTGCGTGTCGAGATGAAGAAGCCGCGCAGATCGTCTATGCCATGTAGGTGATCGGCGTGAGCGTGGGTATAGAGCACAGCGTCGATATGCGTGACCCTCGCAGCAATCAGCTGCGTGCGTAGATCAGGCCCTGTGTCGATGACGACGGTGGTGGTACCGCCATCCGGTGCAATCTGCTCAACCATGAATGCGGCCCGGGTGCGCTGGTTCTTGGGATTGTCGGGATTGCAATCGCCCCAATCCCCGTTGATGCGCGGCACTCCGGGAGACGAACCACAACCGAGTATCGTGAACCTCCGCCGAAAGTCTGCCACAGCTACACCTTCGTCATCTTGGAGAAGCAGCGAAATGCATTCTGCGTGGTCAGTTCAGCCATTTGCTCGTAGGAGATGCCGTGAACCTCCGCCAGGACTTCTGCCGTGTTGACGACATAGGAGGGTTCGTTGCGTTTGCCGCGCCAGCGCTTCGGTGCGAGATAGGGCGCGTCCGTTTCCACCAGCAACCGGTCCACTGGTATGGTGGCTGCGATGTCGCGAATGTCCTGAGACTTCGGGAATGTAAGAATGCCGGAAAACGACACGTAACCGCCGAGTTCTACGCCGGCTTGCGCCAACGCCGGCCCCGCTGAAAAGCAATGCAGGATGAAGGGGAAAGCACCCTTCCCGCTTTCTTCCCGCAAAATCGCAATCATGTCGGCATCAGCGCTGCGGCTGTGGATGACGAGCGGAAGTTGGGTGATGCGCGCTGCTTCGATGTGGCGTCGCAGGCCGGTTTTCTGGTCTTCCGGCTTCTGCGTGTCGTAGAAATAGTCCAGCCCCGCCTCGCCGATCGCCACGATCTTTTCATGGCTGTTGGCAAGCCGGACCAGATCGTCAGCGGTAATATCGAGTTCTTCGTCGGCATTGTTGGGATGCGTGCCAACGGAACAGAAGACCGACGGGTATTTCTCCGCGATCTTGAGCAATTCCGGCAGCCGGGCGACGCGGGTGGAGATCGTCACCATCTGGCTGACGCCGGATGCGTGAGCGCGTGCGATGATATCGTCGCGCTCCGCATCGAAATCGGCAAAGTCCAGATGGCAATGGGTATCGATCAGCATCTGCGTTAAGCCTCTGGCGCCACATAGCGCGGGAACACCGGCTTTGGTGCCTCAAGCGGAGTGCCGGGAACGAGACGCCCACCCTCACCCAAAGCTGCGAAGTCGCGCTTGTCGGCGGGTGCGGCAACGAGGTCCAGCAGCTTTTCACAGGAGCCGGGCATGAAGGGCTGCAGCAGAATGCCGATCTGGCGAACCACCTCTGCCGTCACGTACAGGACTGTGCCCATGCGCTCCGGGTCGGTCTTTTTCAGAGCCCAGGGTTCCTGGCCCGCGAAATAGCGGTCCGTTTCGGAAACGACGGCGATAATGGCGGCCAGCGCCTTGTGGATCATCTGCCGGTTCATTTCTTCGCGGCATGTTGCCTGCAGGGCATCAGCCGCGGCCAGCATCGCCTTGTCTTCATCGGTAAAGGCGCCGGGTGTCGGTACCTGTCCGTCGCAGTTCTTGACGATCATCGACAAGGAGCGGCTGGCGAGATTGCCGATACCATTTGCCAGATCTGCATTGATGCGGGTGGCGATGCCCTCTTCGCTGTAGCTGCCATCCTGTCCGAAAGACACTTCGCGCAGGAAGAAGTAGCGCACCTGATCCAGACCAAAATGGTTGACCAGATTGACGGGATCGACAACGTTGCCAACCGATTTCGACATCTTCTCGCCCTTGTTGAGCAAAAAGCCATGGGCATAGACGCGCTTCGGCAGCGGCAAGCCGGCGCTCATGAGGAATGCAGGCCAGTATACCGCGTGGAAGCGGATGATATCCTTGCCGATGATGTGAACGTCGGCAGGCCAGTACTTGGCGCGCGGGCCGTTTTTGTCTTCGATATAGCCAGTCGCGGTGATGTAGTTGGTCAGTGCGTCGACCCAGACATACATCACGTGCTTTGGATCATCCGGTACCTTGATGCCCCAATCAAACGTGGTGCGCGATACCGAGAGGTCCTTGAGGCCGGATTTGACGAAGGAGATGATTTCATTGCGCCGCTCTGCGGGACCGATGAAATCCGGCTGATCCTCATAGAGCTTCAACAGCTTGTCCTGATATTCGGACAGCTTGAAGAAGTAGCTTTCTTCCTCGACCCATTCGACCGGCGACCCCTGGGGTCCATAGCGAACGCCATCGGCGCGGACTTCCGTCTCGTCCTCGGCGCAATAGGCTTCGTCGCGCACGGAATACCAGCCAGCATAGCTGTCCTTATAGATGTCGCCCTTCTGCGCCATCAATTTCCAGATGTTGCGCGACGTCTCATGGTGACGCTCTTCCGTTGTACGGATGAAATCGTCATTGGAGGCATTGAGCAGCTTCCCCATTTCGCGGAACTGATCGGAGTTGCGCTGTGCCAGTTCTTCTGGCGTGATGCCCTCGGCGCGCGCCGTCTGCTGCATCTTCTGGCCATGCTCGTCCGTGCCGGTCAGAAAGAAGACATCCTTTCCGTCCAGACGCTGAAACCGCGCCATGGCATCCGTCGCGATCAGTTCATAGGCATGGCCGATATGCGGCTTGCCATTGGGGTAGGAAATCGCTGTTGTGATGTAGAAAGGTGTCTTGTCTGTCATGACGCTCGATCGATTTTTACGGACTGTTTTTGAGATAGACCGCTCTTAGCCTATTGTTCGCACAAGCGAAAGCGAAAGCCGTAAAATTGTCCGGCTTCAGGCCGAGCGCATATCTTCAAGGATGGAAAGCACCATCTGCTTCTTGTCGAGATTATAGGCCTGAGCAATTGTGATGCGCTCCGTCAAGGATGACGACAGGCGGGCGTGGCGCTCTGCGGTGCTGAGGTCTCCAGCCATGGCCGCCGCCCTCGCCCGCTCCATCAGCGCTTCGGTCGCATGTTCCATGAAGAAGCCGAGCACGATATCACCGTCTTTTTGCGCCAGAACATCCGCCAGCTTGTGCATCTGCTTGCGGGCTGAAGGCCCGGTCGCCGTCATGACCTCGCCGAAGACATCGATAATATCCGAGCCGCCGTAATTGAGCAGTTTCAGCGCCTGGGAAATGCTGCCCTTGGATGCTTCCAGAAGCGTATCGCGCTTTTCCGCAGACATGGAAAGGCCCAGATGCTGAAGTGCCTTTTCCATATCGTCATTGCCCAAGGGAGCAAGACGCAGCGGCATACAGCGTGAGCGAATTGTAGGCAGCAGCTTTCCCGGCGCATGGGAAAGCACGAGGAACAGCGCCCGCTTCGGCGGCTCTTCAAGGATCTTAAGGATCGCGTTTGCCGCATTGCGGTTAAGGTCGTCGGCCGGGTCGATGATAACGATGCGCCAGTTGCCAGTGCCAGATGTTTGCGAAAAGAAATGCCCTGCCCTGCGTACTTCGTCCACCGTAATAGCCGACTTTACCTTGCCGGTTTTCTCATCGACTGGTCGCGTCAAATGCAGCAGATTGTGCGACGCACCAGATGAAATTTGGCGGCTGACGACAGAGTCCATATCGGGGTCCGCCAGCCGCTCCGGCGCTTCCGATGGCTCCGGGTGAGACAGGACATGGTTGGCAAAGCGAAAGGCCAGCGTTGCCTTGCCGATGCCTTCCGGCCCCTCGATCAAAATGGCATGGTGGCCTTTACCCGAGCGATAAGACTGCGCGAGAAAAAGCTCGGCCTCTTCGTGGCCGAACAATCTGGTGTTTTCCTGTGGCGCTATTGCGCCATCCAGCACGCCCGGTGTCTCGCTCATTCCGCTACGTCCGAAATGGCGGCCAATTTGGAAACCATTGGCTCAACGAAGGACAGCACGTCTTCCGCCACCTTTTCCTGCGGCTGTTCGGCATTGACGATACGACAGCGGCGCGGCTCGTTGAGTGCTATGTCGAGATAGGCTTCGCGGCGCTTCTCATGCGTTTCCAGCTCTTCCTTTTCGAAGCGATCGGGTGTCGCGCCAATATCGGCACGTTTGCGCGCTCTCGCCAGTCCTGCCGTGGCGGCAATGTCGAAGATCAGGGTCAGGTCCGGCATCGTCCCATCGATTGCGATGCGTTGAAGTGTCTCGATGAATTCCGGCTCAAGATTGCCTGTTGTGCCCTGATAGACGCGAGAGGAATCAAGGAAGCGGTCACACAGAACAACCGCGCCTCTCTGCAACGCCGGACGTATGACCTCTTCGACATGGTCATTGCGCGCGGCGGCAAACAGCATTGCTTCCATTCGCACACCGAAGGGTTCGGCAGCGCCCGAGAGAAGAACATGCCGAACTGCCTCCGCGCCGGGAGATCCGCCCGGCTCCCGCGTCACGACGACTTCAAGCCCACGCGCACGCAAGGTCTCGGCAAGAACGCGAATCTGGGTGGATTTGCCTGCGCCCTCTCCACCTTCGAAGCTAATGAACAATCCGGTATTTTCGGGCAATGTTTCTTCCTGACTACAGCACTCTATGCCGATTTGTATTTAACGCATATCGCCCGGTTGCGAAACCATGAAGACTACAGCCAGAAAAACAGCAGTTCTTTCAATGCGCCAGTCGCGTTCTGAGTGAGTGTGCCCTTGGCGACTGCCTGTTGCGTGTAAAGCGGTACCTCACGCAGAAGCTTCTCTCCAGAAAATATTCTCAGCGTTGCGGCCTTGTGATCAGCTTCAAGCGGGGCGTTGAGCGGCCAATTATAGACGATGCGACCCGAAAGTCTTTCGGGATTGTTGATCGGCACCAGCACGCTGACGTCCTCATGCACGGCAAGATCAATGGATGACACCGCCCCGCCATACACGGCAATTGTCCCGACGGCCTCTTGATCCTTGAAGAGATTGCGCTTTTCGAAAGCCGTCAGACCCCATTCAACGACGCGTCGCGCCTCTTCCTGTCTGGTCTTGTCATCCGGCAGGCCTGCGAGCGCGAGATAGATGCGCCTGCCGTCACGTTCTGCAGAAACCACCGTGGAGAAGCCTTGACCCTCGGCAAAGCCAAGGCCCATCCCGTCTATACCATTGCCGAGAAGCGAGTTCTTGTTTCGCTGGAAAATCCGGTTCCATTCGAAGTCTGGCTTGCTGAACAGGCCGTAGCGATCGCCGAAGCTGCGATGAATGTGGCTGGCGAGAACCACCATGTCTTTTGCGGTGGTCTGGCTGACCTGATCGGGCAATCCGGTTGAGTTTGCGAAGGAACTATTGGCCATGCCGAGCTCTTTCGCCCGAGCTGTCATCCTCTTGGCAAATGCGCCGTCGGATCCCGCCATCCCCTCTGCCACAATCAGGCAGCCGTCATTCGCGTTCTGTACGATGATGCCCGTCAGCAGGTCATTGATGCTGACCGAGGATTTCAGCGCTGCAAACATGGTGGAAGTGCGTGACGGCGCGCCGCCAGTACGCCAGGCATATTCGGAAACCGGATAGCTGGTTTCAGGGCTTACCTCACCCTTCGAAAGCGCGCTGACAACGAGCTCCACCGTCATGAGTTTGGCAAGGGATGCGGGCGGAAACGGGGTGTTTTCATTGACCGAAAGAAGGACCGTGCCTGTCTCTGCATCGATCATATAGGCCTGTTGCGCCTTGGTAACGACCGGGGCCGTCTGCGCATTCGCAGCCACTGCACCGATGTTCAGACAAACGGCAGCCATGGCAGCAGATCTAAGATATCGTTTGATTGTTTCGCGCATCAGGACGTTGCCCGCCGTCATAAGTTGTTAAGCCTGCGTGACCTGGTTTGATCGACGTTGCCGCCCCGGCGACACGCCTCTCCAGAATCATGACGCAGGCTGGCATAGTATGCGCAACACTTCGAAAAAGGGCAAAGCTCAGCGAGCCTTGCCCTGCTTGTTTTTCACGAATGAAAGGATCGACTGTTCCGTCAGTTCAACACGTTTGACGAGAACGGCGTCAAATGCGCTTGCCGACTTTGAAACAGGTGCATCCTCAGAATAGGCAGAGGCAAATCGTGCCGAGGGTGTTGGCGCGCGAAGATAGTTGCCCTCCGGCCGTTCAGTGATGAATGGACCGATTTCCGGCAGGATAACGAACTGCTCAGCACCCTGTCCCATGACAGGGGCTGGTCCATTGACCAACGGCATGGCCTGCAGTGCCTGGCTCTTCTTGGAGCCGACCAGTGCCATCTGCGCGGAGCCGCCATAGGCGGGGCTCTGCGGAATAGGAATATTGTTAGGCGAAGCTGAAGCAACCATCACGCCTGTTGCGATCTGGCCCTCGGGGTTGATGCCCGGTCCACGCGCGCCCTTCGGCACGTAGGATGCCATCAGATACGGCATGTCATGACCATCGAGCGGAGCACGCCCGACATATTGAACGCGGACACTGGCAGTGCCCGTCCGCTTCATGTCCAAAAGATCGGCCGTCTTGCTGGACACGTCGATAAGGCGACCCTCGTGGAAAGGCCCACGGTCGTTGACGCGAACGATGACGGAAGAGCCGTTCTCGACATTGGTGACGCGAGCATAGCTGGGCAGCGGAAATGTAGGATGGGCAGCCGACAGGTGTTCCTTGTCATAAGCCTCACCATTGGCCGTCAAACGCCCATGGAATGCAGAACCGTACCAGGATGCCAGGCCGGATTTGTCGTAGTTCTGTTCTTCCTTGGGGAAGTAACGGCGGCCTTTGACGGTGTAGGCATTCCCGACGAGGAAACGACCGCCGCCCTTGGGAATGTTTGCACCATCAGCCACACGCGGGCTTGCCTTTACGCCATACTCGGACTCGGAAAAATATTCCTTGCTGCGCTTCGGCTTGGTCTCAGTTTTCGACGTCGTCGAACAGGATGCTGTCGCTGCACAGAGAACGGCAAGGCCGAGCCATCTGGCGCTCACACCAACTTTCATAAACGTGGAATTCAAATCCTATGCCCCGTGCTGCTGCTGGATTGTCTTTCGACAACCCCTCTCTCGCCTCGATGGATATGCCCCTGACACCGAAGCACCTAACAGGCCCTTAATCTTGCCCGTAACATGGCGAAATTGCGAATGGCACATGCGATTTCGATAAAATTGTACGTAACGTGGTTAACCATTGGTTGACGCCCAGCCTGTGGAGACCTTGCGCATTGCGCCTTCAGATGGATTGACGGAACGACGCAAACAGTTGTAAAGCCTCGCTGGAAACGGATGGGTGTCCGAGTGGTTTAAGGAACCGGTCTTGAAAACCGGCGTGCGGGAGACCGTACCGTGGGTTCGAATCCCACCCCATCCGCCAGCATGTTCAGACTGCTGAAATTAAGGCGTCCCGTTGGCGCGTTGCCTCCACAATCATTGATAGCAAGCGGCTGCTTTCGTTGTGGCAAAGCGGGTCACGTGCGTTTTACGGTCGGATCGACAGGCACCTTGGGATCTCGTCAAAAGCAGTTGTGAGTCCAGTGCAGCCCTTTATAAGGTGCGCTTAAAACGGTGATTCTTGAAAGGCGTTTGCAGTATGTGGATTGAAGTGACGGCGGTGAGTAACAATCAGAAGCTGGCTATCAATTTTGATCATGTCACGCAGATTTCTCCGCTTTCCCAGGGCACGCTGGTGCTGCGGCTTGGGAATGAGCGGGTTCATGTCATGGAGAGCTATGACTATATCGTCGCCCGTCTTCATGCGGCGGCGCCGAAGTAAGGTTATATGCCAGCAAAAACGGCGGCGAGAGCAAGGGCCGCCGGCACGGATTGAACGAACAGGATCTTCCTGCTGGCCGTCGCGGCACCAAACAGCCCCGCGACAAGGATGCAGGTCAGGAAGAATACTGAAAACAGGTATCCCTGCTCTCCTTGCATCAAGCCGAATAAGAGACCTGCGGCGAGAAATCCATTGTAGAGCCCCTGATTGGCGGCCAAGACCTTGCTGGACTTTGCAAATTCTTCCGTGAGGCCGAAAGCCCTGCGCCCTGCGGGTTTTGTCCAGAGAGCCGTCTGCAGGATCAATATATAAATATGCAAGACGGCAATCAGCACGATCAATAGATTGGCAATCAATATACGCCCTCCTCGACGCTTTGGCGCGCCGAGGATGCGCCTCGGGCATTTAACCCGAAGCGAGCTTCGACTGCGACATTTATGGCTTCAGCAATACCTTGCCGGACTTACCTGAAGCTAGCGATGCCTTGACCGCCTGGGAAATGTCGGCAAGGCCATATACGCCCTCCACCGGAAGAACGATGGTGCCGCTGGCGACATGCTGGATCAATTCGCCGATCAGGCGGCGGCGTGTGTCCGGCTCCATGGTGCCGATGACTGTGCTGCCCCAGAACCCCTTGATGGTGAGCTGCTTGAAAATGACCGGTCCGGAGGGGATCTGCATGGGTTCGCCCGTCATGCTGCCAAAGGATACCAGCAAGCCGTCCTCTCCCAGAAGCTCGACAATATCCTTGCTGGCAGAGCCTCCGATGGAATCAACACCCGCTTTGATGGGCTGTTCCCCGGTGAGCGTCCGCACGGTCTCCCGCCAATCGTTTTGTGCCGTGGAAACGGCGTTCTTGATGCCAAGCTCTTCGAGCTCCTTTACACCTTCATCGCGCCGGACAAGATTGATGACATGAATGCCCCGCGCCTGTGCAAGCATGGCGACAGCTTTTCCAACTGCACCATTGGCTGTGTTCTGGATGATCCATTGATTCGGTTTGACGCCGAGAAATTCGAGTAGCGCCATGGCGCTGAATGGCATGGCGATAAGTTGGGCTGCGGCTTCATCGGATATTGCGTCTGGCACGGGCACGAGGCCTGCAGCAGGAGCAAGGAAGAACTCGGCCCAGGCACCGTGCACGCCGGCGGCTGTAACGCGCTTTCCAATCAGCGCGCTGTCTACGCCCTCGCCCACTGCCTCAACCGTGCCCACCGCTTCGCTGCCGCCGACTGCACCCGGCAATGGCGGCTTGTAGCCATAGCTTCCGCGCACGGTCCAGATGTCATGATTATGTATCGGCGAAAGTATCATGCGGATAAGGACCTGGCCTTTACCCGGTTCTGGCGTCGGGGTCTCTGCAAGGTGCAATACGTCTTGAGGCTCTCCGAAAACGTCATGAGATGCAGTGCGCATGTCTTTATTCCTTTTCTTGAAAATGAATTGTTGGCTGAGTTTTCACTGAATAATGCGGCATTGCTGTGAATGTTGAAAATGGCGGATTTTCAAAAGAAAAAGCCGACCTGATGGCCGGCTTTCGAATTCTATATTGGCTTGCTGCCGACAGCCTTAGCGGCAGACGCGGATGCTTTCCATGTGCCAGCCGCCGTCATAGGCGTTGCGGACCTGGCGGTCCTCAAACCAGCAGCGCGGTGGCGGTGGTGGTGGCTCGACATAGCGCGGGCCGCTGTCCCGGGCCAAGGCGCCACCTATGAGGCCGCCAAGAACGCCTGCAGCAATGCCGCCAGCGATAACCCGGCCATCATGGTCACGATGTCGGCGAGGCGGATCGCGATAGGGTGGCGGCGGTGGACCGCGGCGATCATAACGATAGGGACCATCGTAATATTGTGCCGATGCGGTCTGAACACTGGCTAGAACTGCGCCGCTTGCGATGACACCGGCAAGCGCTGTGAGAAGAATCTTTTTCATTGCGGGCTTCTCCATGTGAGCCGAACCATTGTGCGGTAACGCCTCAATATGCCCGTAAAATGGCACGCAATTGATGAACAAGTGCTGAACGCAGGAGGCCGGCGATGCCATCGTCTTCCCCTCGGTTTTAACCTTTTGTCAGGAGGCGTACCGTTAGCCGGGACACTGACCTTTCGCGTCAAGGTTATAGTAGCTATGCGTCAATTGCTTCCTCCACGGGAGGAGCTCCCAAGTCCTGAAAGCCAATCAGGCAACATCTTAGCCCCGCCTCTGTGGTGGGGCCTTTTTTTCTTGGCTAATGCGCTGAAATCTTTTTTTCAGTCGACACGCAACCGATTTGCATTTCACCAGTTATGCGACCGAGACTAAGTCTCGGTTCCCCTCTCGACTATGACCCGCCATGAGCGGGTTTCTTTTTGCAAATTACGTCAAACCTACTGACGCAATTATTTCTGGAAGCGTACCGCACTGGCGTGAAGTGCACTACTGGCTAGGCAAAGCTCGTATTAATATCCGCGCATCGCTCAAGGGCCTTGCCCGTTTTTCCCCGAGCGACCAACCTGCCCCGCTTCGACATGCGGGGCTTTTTTGTTTCTGGAGACTTCGAAGGCTAAGAGCGCAGATAGATGGAGGTGTGAACGTCTAGTCCGGGCTGTGCATTGCGCCGCTCGTTCAGCAGGTCGCGAAAAAGCTCGACAATCGCGGGCGGCAGGTTTCTGGAGAATTCGTCGAATATCTCGTTGGCTCTGTTCCACGAATAGATGGCGACCAGCGTGAAGATAAGAAGCAAAAGCCAGGGCCACAGCGGTTTGCGTCGTCTTTGAACTTCTGTATGACGCTCGTCGGTCATTGTGCAAACACCTTCGATTGCTGCGTTACCTGTTTTGGTATCGAGGTTCTCCGCCAGGGGCATAGGCGGCTTTCTGCTGAAAACGGAAGATGTTTCCACACTGCGCACAGCGTATCATGTATTCGGCGGGATTGCCCGATGGCCGTTCTGCCCGAAAGCCAGCTGGCATTTCATCTATACGAAAATCGACATCCGAATGGCTCTTCTCATCGATCTCGGATGCCTCGGCAAAGCCACTGTGGCCGCATTTGGAGCATTCTAGTTTCCGGGAATATCGATCGCGAGAAGCCATGGTCCGTCCTTTGGTTTCGGGACAGGTAGCAACAGCAGGTCGGCAGTTCAATAGATATTGCCTTTCTGTTGCCCGGTTCACACCGTCTTGTTTTCACACACGCCCAGCATTTTATCGGCTTCAGATACCATTCATAAACCACTTGGTAACGCCATCGCTCTAAAGTTGGCAGTTGAAAAGTCTGGCGGGGCGTGTCGGACGGAACAGTGGCATGCGATTAATGAGTTCAACCGTGTTGAAAAAACTATCTGAGGTACTAGGGCGCGCGGTAAGCGCCAAGTCTTTCGTGAAGGTTTTCATGTTTGCGATGGCTATGGCGACGGCAACGACCGCCACCACGCAGATTGCGAAGGCTGACCCCAAATATGCGGGTATCGTCGTGGATGCGAAAACCGGCAAGGTTCTTTATAGTGAAGATCCTGATGGTTTGCGCTATCCAGCCTCGCTGACCAAGATGATGACGTTGTACCTGACGTTTGAGGCCTTGAATGCTGGTCGCTTCACGCTCGATTCGCGGGTTCCGATTTCCGCGAATGCTGCCAAGGAGCCTCCTTCGAAGCTTGGAGTTCGGCCGGGCAACAGTATTACTGTCGAGCAGGCGATTCTCGCTCTGGTGACTCGCTCCGCAAACGATGTCGCTACGGCACTCGGTGAGTATATTGGTGGGTCGGAAGAGCGTTTCGGTCGCATCATGACTGCCAAGGCTCGCGCTCTGGGAATGACGCGCACCACCTATCGCAATGCGCATGGTCTGCCCAATACGGCACAGATGACCACCGCTCGCGACCAGGCTCGCCTCAGTGTCGCTCTGCGCCAGCATTTCCCGCAATATTATGGGTACTTCAATACCCGCACGTTTACATTCGGCAAGCAGGTCATCGGCAACCACAACAGGCTTGTCGGAACTGTTCGCGGTGTTGATGGTATCAAGACCGGTTATACCCGTGCAGCCGGAAGCAATCTGGCGACATCCGCGCAGCTCGATGGCCGCTCGATCGTTGCTGTCGTGCTTGGTGGACGTTCCAGTGCCGCTCGCGATGCAACGATGCGCAAGCTCGTGGCGGAATATCTTCCGAAGGCGTCGCGTGGTGGCGAAAGCAACCTTATCGCAGCAACGCCTTCCGCGCCGATCGAAGAGCCAGTCGCGGTTGTTGCAGCGGCTCCTGCTGCCAGCGGCCTTCCAAATGCCGGTCCGGTTCCGCAGGCCCGTTACGCAGATGAGACTCCGGTTTCCGCCTTTGCGCCTGCCCCTGCAAATGCTGCTGTTGCGGCAATGGACATGGCCACCCGCAACAAGCAAGCCGTTCGTCCTACGCCAGCCGCACCGGTCAACATGAAGCCTGACCGCTCTCTGGTGACGAATTCGACGAAGGTCGATAACATCGTGACGGCATCGACGGCCCCTGCCCCATCTACCTCCGCAAATGCTGGATGGGTCATACAGATTGGCGCCTCTCCTGACGAAGGCTCTGCACGCAATCTGCTCCAGTCCGCACAGGACAAGGGAGGCAGTCTGCTCCGCACGGCAAAACCTTTCACGGTCGCTTTCAACAAGGATGGCGCCCAGATGTATCGTGCCCGTTTCGGCGGCTTCGGTGACCAGAACCAGGCGGTGAACGCTTGTAATGTTCTCAAAAAGAAAGGCATCAGCTGCTGGGCATCGCTCCAGTAAGCGGAAGACGTTTCGGGAGCCGGTGATGCTGATTCAAATTCATGGCCGGTTCCTTTCCTCGAATTGTATTGTGTAACGAGGCTTTCCAGATGGCGATCAACGAAAACTATTCGGACATTGCAGCAGGCAAAGGCAGACAACAGAGTCTTTCCGTGCTGCATCCGATCCACGAAGCAGCAATGAGAATTGCGGACTTGGGGCTGAACAGATCACGCCACAAGACGCGCGACTTGGTCAATCTCCTGCTTTGCCATGGCGCCCGCGCCTGGCGCAGCAACCAACCCGTTGCGAAGATCCATCTTCATATCGCATCCCGCTCAGGGCAAAGCGCTATCCATATGCGTCTGCGCTAACCGAGTACTGCCCATAAAAAAGCCCTGCGAAACATGTGTTTTGCAGGGCTTTTTCTTGTCATTTTTCCCGGTCTAACCGGCGGCATCTTTCCCAAAAAAAAGCGGCGGATGATCTTTCCGCCGCCTTCTTTTGCTATCAGCTGTCACCCTCAGGTGCAGCGTCGTCATTCGCGTCGGCGATCAGGCCGTCGGCTTCCGCCTCGCCAATCGCTTCAACTTCTTCCTCACCTTCCGGCTCGTTGATGCGCTCGACCGACACGACCTTTTCGTCCTTGGCGGTGGAGAAGATCGTCACACCCTTCGTCGCGCGGCTGGCGATGCGAATGCCGTTCACGGGCACACGGATCAGCTGGCCACCATCGGAAACGAGCATGATCTGATCGTTATCCTCGACCGGGAAGGCTGCAACCAGTTCGCCGATTTCTGCCGTCTTGGACGTATCGGTGGCGCGAATGCCCTTGCCGCCGCGTCCAGATGTACGGAAGTCGTAAGAGGAAGACCGCTTGCCGAAGCCCTTCTGGGAAACGGTAAGGACGAACTGTTCGCGGGCCTTAAGCTCCTTGTAGCGCTCGTCGCTGAGTTCACCCTCTTCCGCGACCTCTTCGCCAACCAGCGTGATATCTTCTTCGTCAACGCCCGCGGCGCGGCGTTCTGCCGCCGAACGCTTGAGGTAGGCTGCACGCTCCCATGGCTGAGCATCGCTGCTGCCAACAATGGTCATGGAGATGATGCGGTCACCCTCGCCCATGTTGATACCGCGCACGCCAACCGAATTACGGCCAGCAAAGACGCGAACATCATCGACGGAGAAGCGGATGCACTGTCCAAGCGCAGTCGTCAGCAGTACATCATCGCGATCGGTGCAGGTTTCGACGGAGAGGATTTCATCGCCCTCCTCGTCCAGCTTCATCGCGATCTTGCCGTTGCGGTTGACCTGTACGAAATCGGAAAGCTTGTTACGACGCACGGTTCCACGTGTTGTGGAGAACATCACGTCGAGCGTTTCCCACGTTGTCTCGTCTTCTGGCAGCGGCATGATGGTGGTGATGCGTTCACCCGCCTCAAGCGGAAGCATGTTGATCAGTGCCTTGCCCTTGGACTGAGGTGTGCCGATTGGCAGACGCCAGACCTTTTCCTTATAGACAATGCCGCGCGAGGAGAAGAAGAGGACCGGCGTGTGCGTATTGGCCACGAAAAGCCGGTTCACAAAATCCTCGTCGCGCGTTGCCATGCCGGAGCGGCCCTTGCCGCCACGACGCTGCGCCTTATAGGTCGTCAGCGGAACGCGCTTGATATAGCCAAGGTGCGAAACGGTAACGACCATGTCTTCGCGGGCGATGAGATCCTCATCGTCCATGTCAGGGCCGCCTTCCATGATCTCGCTTCGACGTGGCGTGCCAAACTCATCCTTGATCGCAGCAAGCTCGTCCTTGACGATCTGCTGAATGCGGATGCGCGACGACAGAATGTCGAGATATTCGCTGATCTCGGCGCCGATCTTGTTCAGTTCGTCGCTGATTTCATCGCGGCCAAGCGCTGTCAGGCGGGCCAGACGCAATTCGAGAATGGCGCGCGCCTGTTCTTCCGAGAGGTTATAGGTGCCATCTTCGTTGATGCGGTGACGCGGGTCGTCGATCAGCAGGATCAGGCTTTCCACATCTTCAGCCGGCCAACGGCGTGTCATCAGCTGCTCACGCGCGGTTGCCGGGTCCGGAGCCTGACGAATGACGCGAATGACTTCGTCGATATTGGCGACGGCGATTGCGAGACCAACCAACACATGCGCGCGATCACGCGCCTTGCGCAGCAGGTACTTGGTGCGGCGGCTGACGACTTCTTCGCGGAAGGAAACGAAGGCGCGCAGCATGTCCAGCAACGTCATCTGTTCCGGCTTGCCGCCATTCAGCGCCACCATGTTGCAGCCGAACGAGGTCTGCAATGGCGTGTAGCGATAAAGCTGGTTCAGAATGACTTCGGCATTGGCGTCACGCTTCAACTCGACGACGACGCGGTATCCCTGGCGATCGGACTCGTCGCGAAGGTCGGAAATGCCTTCGATACGCTTGTCCTTGACCAGTTCAGCCATCTTCTCGATCATCGAGGACTTGTTCACCTGGAAGGGAACTTCCGTGATGATGATCTGCTCGCGGTCGCCGCGCATCGGTTCGATGGTGGCGCGGCCGCGCATGATGACGGAGCCACGACCTGTTTCATAAGCGGAGCGAATGCCGGAACGACCGAGAATGAAGGCACCCGTCGGGAAATCCGGTCCGGGGATGATCTGCATGATTTCCGGCAGCTCGATTTCCGGATTGTCGATCAGCGCAATGCAGCCCTCGACAACTTCGGAAAGATTGTGCGGCGGAATATTCGTGGCCATGCCGACGGCGATACCCCCCGCGCCGTTGACCAAAAGGTTCGGGAACTTGGCGGGAACAACCACCGGCTCGGACAGAGTGCCGTCATAGTTGTCGCGGAAGTCGACGGTTTCCTTGTCGAGGTCATCGAGCAGCGAATGCGCGGCCTTTTCCAGACGGCACTCTGTGTAACGTTCAGCCGCCGGTGGGTCGCCATCGATGGAGCCGAAGTTGCCCTGCCCGTCGATCAATGGCAGCCGCAAGGACCAGTCCTGCGCCATACGCGCCAGCGCGTCGTAAATCGCGGAGTTGCCGTGCGGGTGGTATTTACCCATCACGTCCCCGGTGACACGGGCGCACTTTACGTATTTCTTGTTCCAGTCGATGCCAAGCTCGGACATGCCATAGAGAATACGGCGATGAACTGGTTTCAGTCCGTCACGAACGTCTGGAAGCGCGCGGCTGACGATAACGCTCATGGCGTAATCGAGATACGACCGCTGCATTTCCTCCATGATGGAAATCGGCTCTATGCCTGGCGGAAGCTTTCCGCCGCCTGGGGGGCTCTGGTCAGTCAAATCGGATCACATTCTATGTTAAGAATCGGATGGATTTTTATAGCGGAAACAGCACGAAAGCGCCAATTTCCAGAGCAGTTTTGAACAGTCTTTTGCGTCATTTGCAAGACGATACACAGTTTTCTCCCTCCCTGCGGCAAAATCCGCCAAATCGGGGTTTCAAACGCGTCACGACTTACCTACCATCGAAAGAAAACAGGCTGCGGACCCGACCAACGTTTCATCGGCGCGCTGCCCATAAATGGGAAAAACATGGCAAGCACAGAACTCCTGGTCAATGCACTGACCACCATGCTGGTAACGCTCGACCCGCCGGGCCTTGCGCCTGTCTTCCTGGCCCTCACGGCTGGCATGACGCGCGCCCAGCGCGGTCAGGTCGCGCTTCGCGGCTCGATCATCGCCTTTGGCATCCTGGCGCTGTTTGCGTTGTTCGGTGCTTCCATCCTCAATGTGCTTGGTATTTCACTCGGCGCATTCCGGATTTCGGGTGGTCTGTTGCTGTTCTGGATTTCCTTCGAAATGATTTTCGAGAAACGCCAGGAGCGGAAGGAAAAGACCTCCGAGATGGCGATCACGCTTGATCATATCCAGAATATCGCCGTCTTTCCGCTGGCCCTGCCGTTGATTGCCGGGCCGGGCGCGATATCGGCGACCGTTCTGATCTCAGGCTCGATGCAGAACACATTCGAGAAGATCATTTTCATTCTGCTTCTGGCTTTCAGCATGCTGCTGGTTTTCGCAGCGCTACTGGCCGCAGATCGGCTGGATCGTTTTCTCGGCAATACGGGACGCGCCATCCTCACCCGCCTGCTCGGGGTTCTGCTGGCAGCGCTATCGGTTCAGTTCGTGGTTGATGGTGTGAAATCCGCCATGGCATCCTGACAGAATAGGGACAGCAGAGGCTTTTCTGCTAGAAGGCAGATTCCCGCCGAGAATCGAGAGTTTGCCCCATGCGAAATCTGTTGCGCCTGATTGTGCCCGAAGCGATGCCGGTCAGTTATAAAGAACGGATTCGCTCCGCCTCAGGCGCGTTGATCGGCATTTTCATTACGGGGTTTATCGGGCATGTGACTGTCGGCAACAGCGCTGCTCTGCCGGCTCTCATCGCCCCTATGGGCGCATCCGCGGTGCTGCTGTTTGCCGTGCCCTCCAGCCCGCTTGCGCAGCCCTGGTCCATACTCTGCGGCAATATTCTCTCGGCTGTCGTGGGTGTGACGGTTGCCATGCTGGTGACCGATCCGTACGTTGCTGCAGCGCTTGCCATCAGCATCGCTATCGCGGCCATGATGGCGCTTCGTTGCCTGCATCCGCCAAGCGGTGCGGTGGCGCTGACGGCGGTTCTGGGCGGGCCCGCCATCCATCAACTCGGCTATGGTTTCGTGCTCTGGCCCGTGGCGGGAAATTCGCTGGCACTTCTGGCCGTCGCCGTCATTTTCAACAATCTCTCGGGCCGGCGCTATCCTCATGCCATGCGAGCTCAAGCCGCAGGCCACGGTACGAAAGACCCGGCGCCCATAGAGCGCATTGGATTTTCGTCCGCTGACCTGGATGACGTCTTGAAGGATTTCGATCAGGTTCTGGATATCGACCGTGACGATCTGGAGACCATTCTACGTCGAACGGAACTACGCTCCTACCGCCGCCGCGCCACGCATCTCGATTGCGCCAGCATCATGTCCCGCGATGTGGTGGGCGTTGCTCCCGATGATGCGCTGAAAACCGCCCATGAGTTGATGCGAAGCCACCATTTCAAGGCCTTGCCGGTAACAAACGACAGCGCAGAAGTCGTCGGCATAGTCACCCAGACGGATCTGCTCGACAAGGCAAGCTGGACAAACGGCCGCCCTACAATCGGTCTTCTTCAGCGCGTAAAGCTGATCTCATCGGGACGCAGCGCCCCGAATGGTACCGTCAAGGACATCATGACATCGCCGGTAAAAACCGTGTCACCGACGACGCCGATAGAAGAGGCCATCATCATTCTCGCCGAACAGGGCTTGCATTACCTGCCGGTCGTTGATGACAACAACAAGCTCGCAGGCATCATTTCACAATCGGATGTGATGGTGGGAATGCTGGCCGATAAGGCGGAAAGCCAAGACTGAGGACAGATCGGGCGATGGAGTTATGCCAGAACGTCAGGCAATCGATGATCGCCAATTCTCTTTCGCCGGGCTGAACGCAGGTAAACCGCTGAGAGGGGTTGCGAGGTGCATCACATGCCCTTCTCAATCCTTTTGATCAGGCCGTGCCTATCGCTTAGCCTTCAAAATCCGCTTCCAGATGGTGCCACCAAGAAACTTGTTGAAGACCAGGAAGTAGGCAACCATTAGGACGAAGGCTAGCAAAGCGGGCATCCCGTTAAGCTCGAAGCCATTTTCCGTCCGCCCTCCGAACAAGGTGGCCACCAGGAAGCCGAAGACCCAGAAGGCGGTGAAGAAATCCAAAATGAAGGCAAGTACGATGCGCCAGGTAGCGGGTTGACTGCTAGACGTCGCCGGTTCTGTCATGCTTGCCTCTCAAATTGATGTTCTGAAATCAGAACGGGATGTCGTCATCCATATCGTTGGAGAAGTTGCCCGCTGGCTGGCCGCCACGCGATGAGCCGCCGCGGGAGGACGATGGCTGGTCGTTGCCGCCGCCGTAATTGCCACCGCCATAGGAGCCGCCACCGAAGTCGTCGCCGCCACGGCTTGCACCGCCACCGCCACCTTCGCCGCGACCATCAAGCATTGTCAGTGTGGAGTTGAAGCCCTGCAGCACGATCTCCGTCGAGTAACGGTCAGCACCGGTCTGGTCCTGCCATTTGCGGGTCTGAAGCGCACCTTCGATGTAAAGCTTGGCGCCCTTCTTTACGTATTGCTCGATGACCTTGCAAAGACCTTCGTTGAAAACAACGACGGAATGCCATTCCGTCTTTTCTTTGCGTTCGCCGGAATTGCGGTCGCGCCAGCTTTCGGATGTGGCGATGCGCAGGTTGGCAATCGGCCGACCGTCCTGCGTGCGGCGAATTTCCGGATCTGCACCGACGTTCCCGATCAGAATTACCTTGTTTACGCTGCCAGCCATCTTCTTATCCTGTCCACTGGCCTTTCCAGCCAGCATTCTCCGGTTCAAAATTTTGAGCACCATAGACCATGGTGTGCCGCCATGGGCAGAAAATGGAACGACAATCCACAAGGAATGTTCTTCGCAACATGCCCACTTGCTAATCGTTCCTATTTTGTTCTATTAAACACCGATTGATGAGTCAAGCGCAGCGAAATGCAGACAAGAAAAGCGCGATATACCTCGACACGCCGTTCACCGTCATTACATAAGAGCCCAACGCCTCCCAACGAGTAATTCCGAGCCTCCTCATGAGTGAATTAAAGACGATTTCGATCCGCGGCGCCCGCGAGCACAATCTCAAGGGTATCGATCTGGATTTGCCACGCAACAAGCTTATCGTCATGACGGGGCTGTCCGGCTCGGGAAAGTCGTCGCTTGCGTTCGATACGATCTATGCTGAGGGCCAGCGGCGATATGTGGAAAGTCTCTCTGCCTATGCGCGGCAGTTTCTGGAGATGATGCAGAAGCCGGACGTTGACCAGATCGAAGGTCTTTCCCCGGCGATTTCCATCGAGCAGAAAACGACGTCGCGCAACCCACGCTCGACGGTGGGCACGGTTACCGAAATCTACGATTATATGCGCCTGCTCTTCGCGCGCGTCGGCGTTCCCTATTCGCCCGCGACGGGGTTGCCGATCGAAAGCCAGACCATCAGCCAGATGGTAGATCGCATCCTCGCCTTTGAGGAAGGGACACGCCTTTACATTCTCGCGCCCATGGTGCGTGGCCGGAAGGGTGAGTACAAGAAAGAGCTGGCGGAGCTGATGAAGAAAGGCTTCCAGCGCGTCAAGGTAGACGGGCAATTCTACGAAATTGCCGATGTTCCCGCTCTCGACAAGAAATACAAGCACGATATCGATGTCGTCGTCGACCGCGCAGTCGTGCGACCGGATATGGCAGCGCGTCTGGCCGACAGCCTCGAGACCTGTTTGAAACTGGCAGATGGCCTCGCCGTCGCGGAATTTGCCGACAAGCCCCTGCCTGCCGGGGAAACATCGGCCGGCGGCTCCGCTAACAAATCGCTGAACGAGACACACGAGCGGGTGCTGTTTTCCGAAAAATTCGCCTGCCCCGTTTCCGGTTTCACCATTCCGGAAATCGAGCCGCGGCTGTTTTCCTTCAACAATCCATTCGGTGCCTGCCCGACCTGTGACGGGCTTGGTTCCCAGCAGAAGGTCGATGTGGCGCTCATCGTGCCGGAGCCTGCACGCACGCTCAAAGATGGCGCAGTCGCGCCTTGGGCAAAATCATCGTCGCCCTATTATAACCAGACGCTGGAAGCGCTTGGCAAAGCCTTCGGCTTCAAGCTCTCGAGCCGCTGGAACGACCTCTCGGACGCCGCGAAGAAGGCTATCCTGCACGGCACAGATGACAAGATAGAATTCGAGTATCAGGATGGCGCGCGGTCATACAAGACGGTGAAGAACTTCGAGGGCATCGTTCCCAATCTGGAACGTCGCTGGAAGGAAACCGACAGCGCCTGGGCACGTGAGGAGATCGAGCGTTACATGTCGGCGGCACCCTGCCCCGCCTGTGACGGTTATCGCCTCAAGCCCGAGGCTCTTGCAGTCAAGATCAACACGCTGCATATCGGTCAGGTTACGGAAATGTCGATCCGGATCGCGCGTGACTGGTTCGAGGCGTTGCCTGAGTCCCTTAACGCAAAACAGAATGAAATTGCTGTTCGTATCCTCAAGGAAATCCGTGAACGCCTCCGCTTCCTCAATGATGTCGGACTGGATTATCTCAGCCTTTCGCGAAATTCCGGGACGTTATCTGGCGGCGAAAGCCAGCGTATTCGTCTGGCGTCTCAGATCGGCTCGGGCCTGACTGGCGTTCTCTATGTCTTGGACGAACCGTCCATTGGCCTCCACCAGCGTGACAATGCCCGGCTGCTTGATACGCTGAAGCACCTTCGAGACATCGGCAATACGGTTATCGTGGTGGAACATGATGAAGACGCCATTCTGACGGCTGATTACGTTGTCGATATTGGCCCGGCTGCCGGCATTCACGGCGGTGAGGTCATTGCCGAGGGGACGCCGCAGGAGGTGATGGCGAACCCCAAGTCGCTCACAGGCAAATACCTTTCCGGTGAGCTGGGTGTCGCCGTGCCAAGCGAGCGCCGCAAGGCGAAGAAGGGCAAGGAAATCAAGGTCGTCGGTGCTCGGGGTAACAATCTCAAGAACGTAACCGCGTCAGTCCCGCTTGGTGTTTTCACAGCCGTTACCGGCGTATCGGGCGGCGGCAAGTCTACGTTCCTCATCGAAACGCTTTACAAATCGGCAGCGCGCCGCGTCATGGGTGCGCGCGAGATACCGGCAGACCATGATCGGATCGACGGCTTTGAATTCATCGATAAGGTCATCGATATCGACCAGTCACCGATCGGTCGTACTCCCCGTTCCAACCCTGCGACTTACACTGGCGCATTCACGCCTATTCGCGACTGGTTTGCGGGGTTGCCGGAAGCCAAGGCAAGAGGCTACGCGCCCGGTCGCTTCTCTTTCAACGTCAAGGGTGGCCGTTGCGAAGCCTGTCAAGGCGATGGCGTCATCAAGATCGAGATGCACTTCTTGCCGGATGTCTATGTGACCTGCGACGTTTGCCATGGGAAGCGCTACAACCGCGAGACGCTGGATGTCACATTCAAGAGCAAGTCGATCGCCGACGTGCTGGATATGACGGTTGAGGAAGGGGTCGAGTTCTTCTCTGCCGTTCCCGCCGTTCGCGACAAGTTGCAGTCGCTGTTCGACGTTGGTCTCGGCTACATCAAGGTCGGGCAGCAGGCCAATACGCTTTCGGGCGGCGAGGCCCAGCGCGTCAAGCTTGCCAAGGAATTGTCGAAGCGCTCAACCGGTCGGACGCTCTATATTCTCGATGAGCCCACGACAGGCCTTCACTTCCACGACGTGAACAAGCTGCTTGAAATGCTGCATGAGCTGGTAAATCAGGGCAATTCGGTTGTCGTCATTGAGCATAATCTCGAAGTCATCAAGACGGCAGACTGGGTGATCGATATCGGTCCCGAAGGCGGAACGGGTGGTGGCGAAATCGTCGCGACGGGTACGCCGGAGCAGATCGTCAAGGAAAAGCGTTCCTATACCGGCCAATTCCTCAAGGAGTTGCTGGAGCGTCGTCCGGACAAGAAGGTTCAGGCGGCTGAGTGAGACTGGACGCAGGTCATTGCTAAGGGATGGGGAATGAGATGAGCAAAGCAGGCACGATCCGGACCGGCATCGGCGGTTGGACCTTTGAGCCCTGGGAGGGCACGTTCTATCCCGACAAGCTTCCCAAGAGGCGTCAGCTCGAACATGCCAGCAGTCAGCTTGCGGCGATTGAAGTGAACGGCACCTATTACGGAAGCCAGAAGCCTGCAACATTTGCGAAATGGGCATCCGAAGTCCCTGATGGATTCATATTCTCGCTTAAAGCCAGCCGCTTTGTTACGAACCGCAAAGTGCTTGCGGAAGCGGGGGAATCCGTCGCCAAATTTCTGACGCAAGGGCTGACGGAGCTTGGCGACCACCTCGGGCCTATCTTGTGGCAGTTTGCTCCAACGAAGAAATTCGAGCCGGATGATTTCTCGGCCTTTCTCGAACTCTTGCCGGAAAAACAGGATGGGCTAACGCTTCAGCACGTCGTGGAGGTTCGGAACCCGAGTTTCCAAGTGCCTGAATTCTTAGAGCTTCTTGCGCGTCACAAGGTCGCTGTTGTCTGCGCGGATCACCACGACTATCCAATGCTGCCGGATGTAACGGCAGATTTCGTCTATTGCCGTCTGCAAAAAGGCGAGGATGATATCGAGACTTGCTACCCGCAAAAGGATGTTGAGGCGTGGAGCAAGCGTCTCGAAACCTATGCGAAAGGTGGCGTCCCCGACGATCTGCCTTTGATTGCACCTGAGAGGAAGATTGAGAAGAGGGCCCGCGATGTTTTCGCCTTCTTCATCAGCGGTGGCAAGGTCAATGCACCGCGGGGTGCCCAGTTGTTGCAGAGCATGGTCTGAGTGAACCGGTTCAACGGAGAACCGATATGACGTCGCTTGCGATGTAATCCTCCAGTCGGAGCCGACGCGCGCGGTGGTGCTGCGAAACACCGCAGATGGTCTCATGCGTGACAGTCTGGTCGTGTTGCGTCTGTGCGGTGCGGTCTCGGCTGCGGGAAGCAGATATCGGTTGTTTGAAACAATTCGCAGTCTAGATCGGCCAGTCTCAGCCCTGTAAAGACGTTCAGACTGCGACAGTCTCTGGTGAGTTTTCGAAATTGACGGCGGCGAAAGCTGCCGCGATGACCTCCGGCCCTGCGCCCGGGCGCGTAGCGTCGCTCGAGAGAATTTGACGGAACCGGCGGGCGCCAGGCAGTCCTTGGAACAACCCAACCATATGGCGGGTAACGTGGTTCAGGCGGCCGCCCTTGGCGACATAATTTTCGGCATAGGCCATCATCTTGTCCCGTACGCCGAGCCAGTCCGGTTCAACCGCCGTTTCGCCGTATATCCGGCTGTCGACATCGGCGAGAATGGATGTGTTGTGGTAAGCCGCACGGCCAACCATCACGCCATCCATATGTTTCAGATGGTCATCGGCCTGATCGAGATCGGTAATTCCTCCATTAATTCCAATGAAGACATCGGGATGATCCTCCTTCATTCGGTAGGCAAGGCTGTAGTCCAATGGTGGGATATCGCGGTTTTCTTTGGGGGATAGTCCCTGCAGCCAAGCCTTGCGGGCATGGATCCAGATCGCCTGCGCGCCTGCCGAAACAACTTGGCCAATGAAATCCGGCAACACGGTCTCCGGCTCCTGATCATCTACGCCGATGCGGCATTTTACCGTCACAGGCACTGCCGCCACTGCGTTCATGGCTTCCACGCATCGTGCAACAGTCTCGGGCTCCCGCATGAGGCAAGCGCCGAAGGTACCGGATTGCACCCGGTCAGAAGGGCAGCCGACATTGAGGTTGATTTCGTCATATCCATAATCAGCTGCAATTCTTACGGCCTCGGCAAGCTTGGCCGGGTCCGATCCGCCGAGCTGCAACGCCACGGGATGTTCTTCAGCGTGGTAACTAAGCAGCCTCTCTCTCTGACCATGAATGATCGCATCCGCTACGATCATCTCCGTATAGAGAAGCGCGTGGGCGGAAAGCTGCCGATGGAGAAAACGGCAATGCGTATCCGTCCAGTCGATCATCGGGGCGACTGCGAAGATCTTGCTTCCGTTGGCGAGTGCTTTTTCATACATGGATCGAGAAACCTTTTCTTGCGTGGGCTTCTAACCCAATGTTGCTCATAAAGCCAGTTTTCAAAGGGGCGGGATTTTAAACTGGAAATCGGGGCAGAATCGCGGGACAAACAGGGCCTGAAAATGAGGAGCCACGCCTATGACTGCGACCGTTATTCCCGTTCCGCCGACAACTTTGCTGCCGGTGGAGGGTACTGCCGAAACATTTCCTGTTCGGCGCGTCTATTGCGTTGGCCGCAATTATGCCGATCATGCAATCGAGATGGGCCACGATCCCTCCCGCGAGCCGCCGTTCTTTTTCCAGAAAAACCCCGACAACCTTCTGCCTGCTGGCAAGGATTTCCCCTACCCGGCCTTGTCTGCCAATGTGCATTACGAGGTTGAATGCGTGGTCGCGCTGAAAAGCGGCGGCTCCGATATCTCCCTTGACGACGCCCTCGATCACGTCTGGGGTTACGCGGTCGGGATCGATATGACGCGGCGCGATATGCAGGATGCGCTCAAGAAGATGGGGCGATCCTGGGAAAGCGCAAAGGCGTTCGAATTTTCGGCCCCTGTGTCACCGATCGTCCCGGCATCGAAAATCGGTCACCCGGCGAAAGGCGCTGTCTGGCTTGATGTGAATGGCGAGCGCAAACAAACCGGCGATCTGGCCCAGATGATCTGGAAGACCGCTGAAATCATCGCCGAACTTTCCAAGATGTTCACGCTTGCCGCTGGTGATGTCATCATGACAGGTACACCTGCGGGCGTCGGACCAATCGTGCGCGGCGATCGCATCGATTGCGGGGTCGAAGGTGTTGGCACCCTGTCCGTAAGGGTTGCGTGAGAGGAAGTGCGAGATGCCGATTTACTGCCTTGCTGAAAGGGTGCCGCAGACCCCTGCCCCGGATCGTTTCTGGGTAGCGCCCGATGCCAATGTCATCGGTTCTGTTATCCTTGGTGAGGATGTCGGCGTCTGGTTTGGTGCCACCTTGCGCGGTGATAACGAGCCCATCACGGTGGGCCGTGGCAGCAACATTCAGGATGGTGTGATGATCCATTCCGATCTCGGCTTTCCAGCGACGATCGGAGAAGGCTGCACGATCGGCCACCATGCGATCATCCATGGCTGCACCATTGGCGACAACTCCTTGATCGGCATGGGCGCCACGGTGCTGAACGGCGCAAAAATCGGCAAAAATTGTCTAGTGGGTGCCAATGCGCTGATCACCGAAGGAAAGGAATTTCCTGATAATTCGCTGATCGTCGGGTCGCCCGCGCGGGCCATACGCACACTGGATGATAAAGCGGTAGAGGCGTTGAAGGCGTCTGCGCAGAGCTATATCCGCAACTGGCAACGCTTTGCGAAAGACCTGCAGCCTGTCTGACTATGGTCAGGCGGCGCAGGCCTCGCAGAGACCTCTGATCTCGATTGTCGTCTTCTCTGCCTTGAATTTCTGGTTCTTGACCCAATCGCCCAGGCGATGGTCGATCTGGTGATCGTGAAACTCCGTGACCTGACCACAGGCATTGCAGATTGCGAAGGCGACCGTGCCGTGGTGATGCGTGCAGCAATCCGTCTGCGTGTGTGAGCAGGCAACAAATGCGTTGAGGCTTTCCAGCCGGTGGACGAGGCCGAACTCGATCAGCTTTTCCAACGCCCTGTAAACCTGCAGCGGCGCACGAAAACCGGCATCTCGCAGCTTGTCGAGTATGACATAGGCACTAAGCGGCGCCTGCGATCTCGTGAGGGCATCGTAAACGAGGGACTGGTTCTTGGTGAGATTTTGAGTTGTCATGGACGACCTCCTTGCTCTGCGCTGCGTCCAAGCTTGGGCGAAGGCAAAAGACTCACGATGAAAAGCATAACGGCGGCGACGACGATGGATGGACCGGACGGCGTATCGTAATGCAGCGAGCCCATTAGCCCGCCTGCGACGGCAAGTGCGCCAATAAGCGACGCTAGCACAGCCATGATTTCCGGCGTTGCCGAAAAGCGGCGCGCCGTGGCCGCCGGAATGATGAGCAGCGACGTGATGAGCATTATGCCGACAATCTTCATGGCAATGGCAATGACAAGTGCCATCAGCAGCATGAACAACAATTTGGAACGCTCGGGGCGCATTCCCTCGGCTTCCGCCAGTTCCGCATTGACGGTTGACGCGAGCAAGGGCTTCCAAAGCAAGGCAATCGCAACCAGCACCACCACGCCGCCGCCCCAGATGAGGTAAATGTCCGCAGGCGTAACGGCGAGAATATCGCCGAAGAGAAATGCCACGAGGTCGATGCGGACCCAGGTCATGAAAGCCACGATGACAAGGCCGAAGGCCAGCGCAGAATGCGAGAGAATGCCAAGCAGGGCATCTGCCGACAGGGCCTGACGACGCTGCAGGAAGAGCAGAAGCAAGGACACGACCGTTGCGACCAGAAAAACGCTGATGATCAGGTTCAATTGAAACAGCAGTGATAGCGCGACACCGAGCAGCGCCGAATGGGCCATCGTATCGCCGAAATAGGCCATGCGCCGCCAGACGACGAAACAGCCCAGCGGGCCAGCCATGAGCGCCACGCCTATTCCGGCCACCATCGCTCTTACGAAGAAATCGTCAAACATGCTTGGCTCCGTGGGCATGGTGGCCGTGATCATGAGTGTGATCGTGATGACCACAGCCGCAACCATCCATCTCATCGCCATCGTGCCCATGTGGGTCGTGATGGTGACCGTCGTCTGGATGGCAGTGATCTGTGACCGAGCCATCCGCGTGCTGCACGCGACCGTCCGGCAAATGGGTGTGGTCATGGTGATGGCTATAGACCGCAAGGCCCCGCGCGCCCGCTCCACCGAAGAGCTTCATATATTCCGGGCTCTGGCTGACAGCCTGCGGTGTTCCGCGGCAACAAATATTGCCGTTCAGGCAGATGACCGTGTCGGTCTCGGCCATCACCACATGCAGATCGTGCGAGATCAGCAGAATGCCGCAGCCCGTTGAATTGCGGATCGTCTTGATCAGATCATAAAGCGCAATTTCACCTGAGAAATCGACGCCCTGGACCGGTTCATCGAGAACGAGAAGATCCGGCTTGCGGGCGATGGCGCGGGCCAGCAGCGCGCGCTGAAACTCGCCGCCGGACAGATGCTGTACTTCTGCCTTGGCAAGGTGAGTGATGCCGGTGGCATCAAGTGCGGCATCGATTTCGCGCGGCGGCAGCGCACCGGTCAGCGTCATCAATCTTCGGACAGTCAAAGGCATCGTCCAGTCGACAGAGAGCTTCTGCGGTACGTAACCCACCTTGAGCCCGGGAATTTGCGAAACTCGGCCCTCGTCCGGTTTCAGCACGCCCGTTGCCATTTTCGCGCTGGTGGATTTGCCGGAACCGTTGGGTCCGATCAGCGTCACGATTTCGCCGCGGCTGACAGAAAATTCCACGCCACGCACCAGCCAACGGCCATTGCGGCGAATGCCCGCATTGGAAAGAGAGACGAGATGCCCATCACGTGCGGGCGCTGAATAAAGCATTTGTTTTTCCAATTGTCGGTGTTGCCTATGGCTATCGCATACGTTATAGCGTTACGCAACATATGTAATAACATAACATACTTTCTCAAGTGGAGCATACCGCATGAAAACTATCGCTACGCTTCTTCTGGCTTCTGCCGCAGCAATCGCATCATCGAATGCCATGGCAGCCCCGAACGTCGTTGTGTCGATCAAGCCGATCCATTCGCTTGTGGCCGCAATCATGCAGGGCGTGGCCGATCCGCAATTGATTGTCGATGGCGGCGCGTCTCCTCACACCTATAGCCTCAAGCCTTCCAATGCGCGGGCAATTGAAAATGCAGATGTCGTTTTCTGGGTTGGTGATGGCCTTGAAAAATTTCTGGAAAAGCCCCTGCACTCGCTGGCTGGCAAGGCGACGGTTGTGGAACTGGACAATGCGAGCGGCATCGAAAAGCTGCCCTTCCGTGAAGGCGGACCTTTCGAGGCTCATGACCACGGCGAACATGGAGACCATGATCACGCGGAAGAAGCCAAGGACGGCGAAGGCCACAAGGGCGAACACAAGCACGAACATGAGCATGAGCACGCTGGAGGTCACGACCATGACGAAGGCGAATTTGATATGCATCTGTGGCTCGATCCCGCCAATGCAAAGGCCATGGCTATCGAAATCGAAAAGACCTTGATGACGGCAGATCCGGCCAACGCGAAGTCCTATCAGGACAACACCAAGAAGCTGGTCGAAAATCTGGATTCCCTGGATAAGGAGATCAAGGAAACGGTTGGCCCCATCAAGGACAAGCCGTTCATTGTCTTCCATGATGCCTATCAGTATTTCGAGCACCGCTATGGCGTTAAGACAGCCGGTTCGATCACCGTCAGCCCTGAGAACCCACCCGGCGCAGACCGCATCAAGAAGATCCATGCCAAGGTTCAGGAACTGAATGCGACCTGCGTATTTGCAGAACCCCAGTTCGAGCCCAAGCTCGTCAATGTTGTCATTGAGGGGACGAAGGCGAAATCTGGTACGCTCGATCCGGAAGCTGCAACGCTTGAGGCGGGCCCAGATCTCTATTTCCAGCTGATGCGCGGTGTCGCGACCTCACTAAAGAACTGCCTTTCTTAAGGTTCGGACGATGATGAAGGGTGGCCTGTGCCGCCTTTCATTTTCAACGCAAATGTAATGGTATAACATATTTGGAGCGCAATGTGATGCGGAAACTCCCAGTCACAGTTTTGTCGGGTTTTTTGGGCGCCGGAAAAACGACCGTCCTCAACCATATTCTGAGCAATCGGGATGGCCTGAGGGTGGCAGTCATCGTCAACGACATGAGTGAAGTGAATATCGATGCGGCGTTGGTCAGGGATGGCGGTGCCAATCTATCCAGAACGCAGGAACAGCTTGTCGAAATGACCAACGGCTGCATCTGTTGCACGTTGCGGGATGATCTTCTCAATGAAGTTCGCCAGCTGGCAGAGCAGGACAGGTTCGACTATCTGCTGATCGAGTCCACCGGAATTGCAGAACCCCTCCCCGTCGCCGCAACATTCGACTTTCGGGATGAGAACGGCCATAGCCTCTCCGACGTCGCGCGGCTGGATACGATGGTGACGGTTGTCGATTGCGCCAATCTGCTCAAAGACTACGGATCCACGGATTTTCTTTCGGATCGCGGTGAAACGGCAGGCGAAGGTGATGAGAGGACGCTGGTCGATCTTCTGGTCGAGCAGATCGAGTTTGCCGATATCGTCATTCTGAACAAGGTCTCCGCTGCGACGGATGAACAGCAGGACGCGGCGCGCAAGATCATTGCTGCGCTTAATCCAGACGCGCGGCTTATCGAAGCGGATTTTGGAAAGGTCGAAACCAAGGCTGTTCTCGGCACCGGGCTTTTCGATTTCGCCAAGGCCGAGACCCATCCTCTCTGGTTCAAGGAGTTGCACGGTTTCAAGGACCATGTGCCGGAAACCGAGGAATATGGCATCAGCTCCTTCGTATACCGCGCCAAACGTCCGTTCGATCCCGCCCGCTTCAACGCCTTCATCAATCGCGATTGGCCCGGCGTGATACGTGCCAAGGGGTTTTTCTGGATTGCAACGCGGCCGGACCATGTGGGTGAGATCAGCCAGGCCGGAGCCTTGGTCAAGACCGGCAAGATGGGGCTTTGGTGGTCATCCGTCCCGAAGCAACACTGGCCGGAGGACCCTGGGTTCGAGCGCATGTTGGCGCCTTACATGGATGAGGTCTGGGGAGATCGTCGGCAGGAGATTGTCTTTATCGGCGCTGATCCAATGCGCGAGGCGGATATTCGCGCCGCACTGGACGCTTGCCTGCTTGAAGCATCCGCCTTTACCCCGAAGGCCTGGCGCTCACTGGAAGATCCCTTCCCGGACTGGGGGCGACGGGCGGCATGAGGAACCAGAGAACGCAATCTAAGTTCCGGTGTGAAGCCATCACCGACGACATCGCCCGTGAAAACGACTGTGGCCATGGAGTTGATCCACGGCCACAGGATATGTCGAATGGTGGTTTAACGCGCGGAGGAAAGGCCGATAATGAGACCGCTTACGGCATTGATCAGAAGATACTGATTATCAACGCGGACCCAACGCTCGCCGCGACGCGGTTCTCTCAGGTTATGGCGACGGTAATCACGCCGATCTATAAAGTGACGACGCTCTTTCGCAGATAGGCGCTGGCCGCGATCCCAACGATGTTTATTCACGATCACCTTTTTCTTGGTGATTGTTTTCTCAACCGTAACATGACGGCCGGGGCGGTCGTCATGGCGGCCCTGTGCCTGTGCCATGGGAGCGACCAGCACTGTGGCAGCGAGAAGAACGGATAGAAACTTTTTCATCGGTATGTCCTTTCCTGAAGTGATGACTAGAACCTATCGTCACGACAATGAATGGAAAGTGAACCGCATATTAAAAATCAGTAATGTTCGCTTGCGCTTAGGCGCATCACTTAAAGTTTATGATCAGATTTCATCCGGCAAAATAGCCGCCCCGAAAGTCAAGGCGGCCAGGTTTTGATCACTTGAGCTCGGCAGATTTTGCCCAGAGATTGATGTCGGCATCCTTGGCGAAGCGGTCGATTTCCACCAGTTCCTCTGCCGTGAAATCTGGCTTTTCCAGCGCTTTCACGCAATCTTCCACCTGCTCTGGGCGGCTTGCGCCTATCAGTGCGGTGGTGATGCGTCCGCCGCGCAGAACCCATGCAATTGCCATCTGCGCAAGCGTCTGCCCGCGCCGTTCCGCGATTGCATTCAGGCCCCTGATGTTTTCGATGTTGCGTTCATTGAGGAACGCGGGGTTCAGCGACTTGCCCTGGCTGGCGCGGCTGGCTTCCGGCACACCGCCCAGATACTTCGTGGTCAACATGCCCTGCGCGAGCGGTGAGAAAACGATTGAGCCAATACCGAGCTCTTCCAGCGTATCGACCAATCCGTCTTCTTCGATCCAGCGGTTGATCATCGAATAGCTTGGCTGGTGAATGATGCAGGGCGTGCCGAGTGCCTTGAGAATGGCGGCAGCCTCGCGTGTGCGCTGTGAATTGTAGGAAGAGATGCCAACATAGAGCGCTCGGCCGGAGCGGACAATGTGGTCAAGCGCGCCGCAGGTTTCTTCCAGCGGCGTGTCGGGATCAAACCTGTGGGAATAGAAGATGTCCACGTAGTCCAGGCCCATGCGCTTGAGGCTCTGGTCGCAGGATGAGATCAGGTATTTGCGGCTACCCCATTCGCCATACGGACCGGGCCACATGTTGTAACCGGCCTTGGAGGAAATCACGAGTTCATCGCGATAGCCTGCAAAATCCGTCCGCAATATCTCGCCGAAAGCGGTCTCTGCGCTGCCCGGAGGTGGTCCGTAGTTGTTGGCGAGATCGAAATGAGTGATACCCAGATCAAACGCCTTGCGGCAGATGTCCTGCTTCGTCTTGTGTGAGAAGTCGTTGCCGAAATTGTGCCAGAGGCCCAGCGATATTGCCGGAAGCTTCAGGCCCGATGTTCCGCAGTGATTGTACTTCATGGACGCGTAACGGTTTTCAGCCGGTTGCCAGGCCATCTTGTTCCTCCCAGTGTGGATTGTGCCGTCGGCGAATGCGACGGCGGTCGATGTGTTGTCGGTAGACCCTATTGAGATATCCCGCCTTGTTCAACCTTGCGACTGAGACGAGAAGAGATCGAAGATTTTGAATGTGGGGTGCAAGGGGAAATCCTTGTCTCGCGCCGAAAATACGATGCGTCGTGTTTCGCCGGCCGCCAGATCGAAAAGATTATCCGAGTAACGCCCGGGAATATCCGCCTCGATCATGACAAACAGAGCGAGCCCTCTTGCCGATATCTCGATCTCGAACTGCCCGTCTGACAATGCCTTGACGTGTTGTTCCAGGCCGGATGGCTGCAGCTCAAGCGCCTTGTACGTTTCCAGCACGTGATGCCCCTCGCCGGTCATGCCGTTCGAGGCTATGAAATTCCACGATAGCAGGGTGCCCTCCGCAAGCTGGGAAAGGTCGATTTCCGTCATGTCGGTTGCCGCATCCGGGCCGCAGGTGCCACTGGCGGACTTCAACGGTGTGCGTGTACCATCGGTGGACAGTGCGAAGATGTTCATGTCGATATCCACCTCCTCTGCCATGTCGTTGACCATCGCGAACCGCACGGTGCTGCCCTCCCCGCTGGGAATGGCTGAAACCGTGACCGGCTGGAAAAAGCGGCGCGCGGCATAATGAAGTGCCTTCCAGCTGCCGCCATAGTCGAGGCTTGACCATGAGGCCACAGGCCATGTGTCGTTCAGCTGCCAGTAAAGCGTTCCCATGCAGTGCGGCTTGAGCGAGCGCCAGTATTCAACGGCGGTCTTTATGGCCAGCGCCTGCTGCACCTGGCTGATGTACACGAAACTCTCGAAGTCTTTGGGAAAGCGGAAATAGCGGAACATGGTGCCCGCAATCCGCTCGTTACCACCGGCATTTTTCTGGTGCAGCTCGATGACGGGCGAAGAAATGTTCATGTCCTTCTCGTCCGCATATGTCTTGATGACAGGCATGGAGGTGTAGGACTGAAAACCGAATTCGGAGCAAAAGCGTGGTTTGACGCTACGATAGTTGTCGAATGATTTGTTCTCGTGCCAGACAGACCAATAGTGCATGTCGCCGGAGCCATCTGCGTGCCATGCATCTCCATAATCCAGATATCCGGAGGCCGGGCTTGAGGGCCACCAGAGGGCGCTTGGAGCGGCAGCCTTCAGGGCATTTTCGATCGTCCGGTTCAGCCGATCATAAGCGACGAGGTAGCGGTCTCGGTTGTTTCGGGACTCCTCGAACCAGTTCAAGGCACCGACAAGCTCATTGTCTCCACACCACAGGGCGATAGATGGATGCGAAGACAGGCGTTTAACCTGATAGGAAACCTCATGCTCGACATTATCCAGAAAATCGTCCGTGCAAGGGTACAGATTGCAGGCAAACATGAAATCCTGCCAGACCATCAGACCCAGTCGGTCGCAGAGATCGTAGAACCAGTCCGCTTCGTAAAAACCGCCTCCCCAGACCCGGATCATGTTCATGTGGGCTTCAACAGCCGAAGACAGAAGATCCTCAGTCTTTTCCCGGCTGGAAAGCGAATGCAGCGCATCGGCAGGTATCCAGTTTGCGCCGCGGCAGAAGATTTCCCGCCCATTGACGCGAAATGCAAACCGACTGCCCGCCTCATCCTTGTCGGTCAGAAGTTCAATGGTTCGAAAGCCGATCTGCTTGGTGACGATCTCGTCAGGAAGTTCGACCGTCAGCGTAGAGAGCGATTGTTCACCGCTTCCGGCTGGCCACCACAAGTTCGGTTTCTCAACGAAGAACACATGCCGCAAGACCGTTTCGCCGGCGTTAAGCCCGCAATCAAGTCTCAACCTTTCTCCATCCAGCGAAAGATGGACGGGAACGCTTGCAGCATAGGCGGCATGAAGCGTGACCTCGACGTGCAGTTCCACGCCGCCGTCCAGGTGGTGCTGCGAGGTGGAGACATGCTCAATGCGTGCCGTGTCGAGCCGCCTCAGCGCGATGTTTCCATATAGGCCAAGCGGAGCAATGGCGATGTTCCAGTCCCAGCCGAAATGGCATTGCGGCTTGCGCAGCATATTACCATGCGGGATGGGAGAGTTTCCGGGGTGATAGGGAACGTAGAACGGCTGGGCTGCCTGCCTGTCCGCGCCGGCCTTGATGCTGGAATGGAAGTGGATGCGGATGGAGTTGTCTCCCGGCTGAAGCGCCTTGGAAACATCAGGCCGGTAACGACGAAAGCAACTGTCCGCAGACAGCACAGGCACGTCGTTTACGAAAATAACGGCAACGGTGTCGAGATATTCGACGTCGAGATACCACTCGGCGTCAGCATCATCGATATGGAAATGGCGTTCGATAATCCAATCCCGATGCGCCACCCACTGAACGTCGATCTCATTGCGCCCGAAATATGGGTCTGGGATGATACCCGCCTGACGAAGCGCCGTGTGGACGTCTCCTGGGATTTCGATGGTCGTGCTGTGGTCACCTTCAACGGAAGTGAGCGTCCACTCGCCGCGAAGGTCTGTGAACGTTTCGTTCGCAAATGATGCTGTCATGTCCTGCCCTACAGTTCCGTTTCCTCAGGTGATTGTTTGATCATTAAACTGCGGCAAATCTTCCACCGTTTCCCGATCTTTCCATTCACCTTCCCAACGGCAACGTTACCGGAAATGGCGGCGCGGGTCACGTGCCAGTGTCAACACACTGAGCGCCTAACACCGGAAAGCTGTGTTTGTTGCGGCAGATGAGGGCAATTGAGCCAAGTTTTTCGCAGCGCAGATATGACATCGAGTCCAAGGGGCAAATCTGCATCGTTGCGGTAAAACGATGAGAGGGGGCCGCAGGATGGCTGCTCGGCACTTTGCATCGACGAAAAAGCGATCTACCATAAGAAATGATATTTTTGTGAGTGTCGAAATGAACGATGGCATGAATTCCGGAACGAGCGGCCAGCCACTGGCAGGCTATGAGCGCCCTACCCTAAAAACCATCGCCTATATGACAGGGCTCGGAATCACCACCGTGTCTCGTGCCTTGAAGGACGCTCCGGATATCGGCGCCGACACCAAAGAGCGTGTGAGACAGGTTGCGCAGCAGATCGGGTATCAGCCCAACCGCGCCGGTGTTCGTCTGCGAACAGGCAAGACCAATGTCATCGCGCTCGTTCTCAGTGTCGATGAAGAGCTGATGGGTTTTACCACGCAGATGGTGTTCGGAATCACGGAGGTTCTGTCCGCTACGCAGTATCATCTTGTGGTGACGCCACACACCCATGCCAAAGATCCAATGATTCCGATCCGCTACATCCTCGATACCGGATCGGCGGATGGTGTGATCATTTCAAAAATGCAGCCGGACGATCCACGCGTTCGTTTCATGACGGAGCGGAATATGCCGTTTGCCGCCCACGGGCGCACCGACATGGGCATCGAGCATCCCTATCATGACTTCGACAACGAGGCCTACACCTACGAGGCGGTGAAGCGTCTGGCACAGTGCGGACGCAAGCACATCGCGGTGCTTTTGCCGGCAAGGCAGTTTTCTTATCACGACTTTGCACGTCGAGGCTTCGACCGTGGTCTGCGGGAATTTGGCCTCACGGAATTTCCACTGAACGGTATCATCAGCAATGATACGCCGCTGGACCAGATCAAGGAAATCAGCCGGGCGCTGATGAGCGGCAGCGATTTTCCGGATGGTTTGGTGTCGATCAGCGGTACATCGACCATTGCCTTTGTTGCCGGGGTGGAAGAGGCGGGCAAGAGCATCGGCAAGGATATCGACTTGGTATCCAAACAATCGGCCGACTTCCTGAACTGGTTGCGCCCGGAAATCCACACGATGAATGAAGACATAAAGCTTGCCGGGCGTGAACTCGCCAAGGCGCTACTGGGCCGAATCGAAGGAAAGTCACCGACGGTTCTGCAAAGCCTCAGCCAACCGGTATGGTCCTTCCGCGCGCCGAAGTTCGGCAAATAAAAAAGGCCAGCGTCACCGCTGGCCTTTCCAATCTAATGATCAGCTATCAGCCGCGCAGGATCGAACGTCCGGCATAGGCAGCCTGCGGACCCAGCATTTCTTCGATGCGGATCAACTGGTTGTACTTGGCCAGGCGGTCAGAGCGGGAAAGCGAGCCCGTCTTGATCTGTCCGCAATTTGTCGCAACCGACAGATCCGCAATCGTCGAATCTTCTGTTTCGCCGGAGCGGTGAGACATGACCGCCGTGTAGCCTGCCTTGTGGGCGGTTTCGACGGCATCCAGCGTTTCCGTCAGCGAGCCGATCTGGTTGACCTTGACGAGGATGGAGTTTGCAACGCCCATCTTGATGCCATCGCGCAGACGTGCGGAGTTCGTTACGAAAAGGTCGTCGCCGACGAGCTGAACCTTGGAGCCGATCTTGTCGGTGAGGTACTTCCAGCCGTCCCAGTCGTCTTCGGCCATGCCGTCTTCGATGGAGATGATCGGATATCTGCCAGCCAGTTCAGCGAGGTAGTCCGCCATGGCTTCCGGCTCGAGCGTGCGGCCCTCGCCTTCCATCTCATACTTGCCGTTCTTGAAGAACTCGGTGGATGCGCAGTCCAGCGCAAGCGCCACATCGTCGCCTGGCTTGTAACCGGCTTTTTCGACGGACTTCATGATGAAGTCGAGGGCTTCCGGTGCGCTCTTGAGTCCAGGAGCGAAACCGCCTTCGTCACCCACATTGGTGTTGTGGCCCTGTGCTGCCAGTTCCTTTTTGAGAACGTGGAAGATTTCAGCACCGATGCGAACGGCGTCACGGATGCTTTCCGCGCCAACCGGCATGATCATGAATTCCTGGAAGTCGATCGGGTTATCGGCGTGTGCGCCGCCGTTGATGATGTTCATCATCGGTACTGGCAGAAGATGGGCGTTCGGGCCACCGACATAACGATAAAGCGGCAGACCGGTTGTTTCGGCAGCAGCTTTGGCAACGGCCAGCGAAACGCCGAGAATGGCGTTGGCGCCGAGGCGGGACTTGTTCGGTGTGCCATCGAGCGCAATCAGCGTCTGGTCGATGTGGATCTGGCTTTCTGCGTCGAAACCGCCCAGCGCGTCGAAGATTTCCGTATTGACGGCTTCGACGGCCTTTTCAACGCCCTTACCGAGATAGCGCTTGCCGCCATCACGCAGTTCTACGGCTTCGTGCGCGCCTGTCGATGCGCCCGATGGAACTGCCGCACGACCGAAAGAGCCGTCTTCCAGATAGACATCGACTTCAACGGTAGGATTGCCGCGGCTGTCGAGAATCTCGCGTGCGATGATATCGGTAATGGCTGTCATGATCTCTCCCTTGGGACTGGAACAGGATTTTCCGCTGCCTGTCTTAGAGCGCATCCCGAAGACTGTGAAGCGCTTTTCCGACAGGTGAGCGATAAACAGAGCGACTGGTTAGCGACTCAATTTGAATTCTTCTGCCGCTGTTAGACGACGCACAAGAATTTACAATGATGGCCCACGTCTCCAGAGGCCGACTTTTCATAAAAATCGATTAAGGCCAAAAGCCGTCAGGCTGCCTTGGCAATGTCATCGAAAGCCAGCAGCTTTTCCAAAAGCTTTGGCATGTCTTTCAGGTGCACCATGTTTGGCCCGTCAGACGGCGCGTTGTCTGGATCTTCGTGCGTTTCAACGAAAAGACCGGCAACACCGACAGCGATAGCCGCCCTAGCCAGCGTTTCGACAAACTCCCGCTGGCCGCCGCTTGAGCCACCCTGCCCGCCCGGCTGCTGCACGGAATGAGTCGCATCGAAGACGACAGGCGCGCCAAGCGATGCCATGATCGGAAGCGAACGCATGTCCGACACAAGCGTGTTGTAACCAAAGGATGCTCCGCGTTCGCACAGAAGGACGTTCGGATTGCCGCTGTCATTGAGCTTCGCCAGAACGTTTTTCATGTCCCACGGCGCCAGGAACTGACCCTTCTTCACGTTGACGACCCGGCCAGTCTTTGCTGCCGCAACGAGAAGATCCGTCTGGCGGCTGAGAAATGCCGGGATTTGCAGGATGTCGACAACCGGTGACACGATGCCGCATTGCTCTTCGGTGTGAATATCCGTGAGCACCGGAAAACCGAACTGCGCCTTGAGTTCTGCAAAAACTTCGAGCGCCTTGTCGATGCCGATGCCGCGCTGGCCGGATAGTGATGTGCGGTTTGCCTTGTCGAAAGATGATTTGTAGACCAGCCCGATGCCGAGCCTTCCGCACAGCTCCGCCATCGTTTCCGCAATCATGAAGGCATGGTCGCGGCTTTCCATCTGGCATGGCCCGGCAATGAGCGAGAACCGCTTAGTGTTGCTGAACGTAACCTGACCGGCACCTTCACCGACGACCACATTAAGATTGTTCTGGACGCTCATCTTCACTCCTCGAAGGCAAATATCGCGCCTTGACCGGGCGCTCGCTGAACCAGCAGTCGAGAGCCTTTGCGCGTGTATTCCACGCCATTAGCAGCAAGAAACGACTCTGTCACGGCGAGATCAGCGACAGCAAATGAGACTGCGGCGCCGAAAAGGCCAGGGATGCTCTCTTGCTCGGCCCCATCAAACTCTTCTGCAACCGTCTGCGCATGGGCGATGCGGATGACCGCGCCCGGCGTAAGAAAGCTGAGGTTTCCCGTTGAGTCGGCTGCTGCCGACACACCAAATGCTGCTTCCACCAATGGCGCAAAGGCGTCCGGTCGGTCTGAGCGCAGGGTTATTTCGCGCAGGCCAGTCGCTCCATTTTTGTGAGCTGTGAGGTCGGACCGTTTTGCGGAAAAAGCGTTGACGCGCTCACAGGTGAAGAAGAACAGATTTCCGTCATCCTTTTCTGCCGCAAAAGCCAGGCGAAAGCTCGCTTCAGATCGGCTTCCGTCCGGCAATGTTACCGGTCGACTGAACGAAAATGCGTCGCCGCCGGAAAGTCCAGCCTCAACGAAGCTATGATGATCAGCATCTGCGTCGTGCGTTTTTCCGGCGACTGCGGAAAACCCCTGCTGCCCGTATCGCTTTCGAAAGACTTCATCGCGTCGAACAAAGGCGTTGCCTTCTGCGCAAGCCCTGGAATATTGCGCGGCGTCTCCGATTGCCAGGGGTTCGAGATACTGCCCGTCTTCGAGAAAGACGCAGGCATTCTCGGTGCCGAAGGGGTGCCTTGCATCTGCAGCAACCGTAAAGCCCAGCGCCGAGAGACGCGCCCGTGCTTGTCCGAGGTCTGCAACGGGCATTACGATATGATCGATTTCACGCGCCATGAGGGGTCCTTCCGCTTCGTCGGCATGGGCATTCCACTGTTGCAAGCCGAACGTTTTATGGCCGGGCGAGATAATGGATGTAAATTGTCACAAGCACACTGATTTTTAAGGGATTGCAGAACACATATGGAACATATAGTGTTCGTTCTGTATTTGTTTCGCGAATCTTCGCCTCGAATCTCTAAGGGTGTTACTCCATGCTCACGCGCAAACAGCAGGAATTGCTACTGTTCATTCATGAGAGAATGAAAGAGTCTGGCGTGCCGCCTTCCTTCGATGAGATGAAGGACGCACTTGATCTGGCATCGAAATCAGGAATCCACCGCCTGATCACAGCGCTCGAAGAGCGCGGCTTTATTCGTCGGCTACCGAATCGGGCGCGTGCGCTTGAAGTCATCAAGCTGCCTGAGTCCTATACGCCTGCTAGCAAGCCTCAACGTGGCTTCTCGCCGAGCGTCATCGAAGGTAGCCTCGGCAAAACCAAACCGGCTGAACCAGCAGCCCTGCCCGTCGCGTCGAATGATTCGAACTCGGTCAGCGTCCCTGTCATGGGCCGTATCGCCGCGGGTGTTCCCATTTCGGCCATTCAGAACAACACACATGACGTTGTTGTGCCAATCGACATGATTGGTGCGGGCGAACATTACGCGCTTGAAGTCAAAGGCGATTCGATGATCGAAGCCGGCATTTTCGATGGCGACACGGTCATTATCCGCGATGTCAGCACGGCAAATCCGGGAGATATCATCGTTGCATTGGTGGATGACGAAGAAGCGACATTGAAGCGCTTTCGTCGCAAGGGCGCGTCAATTGCGCTTGAGGCAGCGAACCCTGCCTATGAGACCCGGATTTTTGGACCGGACCGCGTCAAAATTCAGGGCAAGCTCGTCGGCCTTATTCGCCGCTATCACTGACCGGTGACTTTTCCTATGTCTAGAGGTGGCGGTCGCCCTCGGCCGCTGCCCTTTGCAATGCCTGTCTAGAGAAAACATTTGCGGACATTGAACTCCTGTCCGATATCAACAGGTCTTGGACACCAGAAGCGCCGCTTTTTGCGCCTCTATATGTAGCTGGCTCACTAGTTTTAGTTTGCGTGTGGACGTTCGTCACGTCGCGAGCCTGAAGCTGGGCATTGCTCTTACCGGTTTAGCCATTCTCGCAGTCGACTGGCTGGCAATCGTGCTGTCCAGCGTCGCGCACCCTCCTGCATGACACATCAAATAATTTGAAGAGGCCTATCTTCAAAACGGTCTGTATCAAAAGGCTCGTCTCAGCTAGCACGGGAGTTCGTAACGGAGGGCAGCCATATGTACGATCTTTATATAGCCAACAAGAATTACTCCTCTTGGTCGTTGCGTCCATGGGTGTTGATGCGGACGCTGGACATCGGTTTCAAAGAAAGCCTTTTTCCTTTCGGCAATTCAGCGAAGGACTTCTCAACCTTTTCGCCCACTGCCAAAGTTCCCTGCCTTGTTGATGGTGATTTCACCGTATGGGATTCGCTCGCCATTGCGGAATATCTGGCTGAAAGAAATAGCGGTGTTTGGGCAGACAATGCTGCCGCTCGCGCGTGGTCTCGATCAGCAGCTGCGGAAATGCACTCGGGTTTCCAGGCGCTGCGCAACGAGCATCCCATGAGTGTCGGCCTTCGCATTCGCCCAGCTTCCATCAGCGGATCGCTGCAACAGGACATCGCGCGTATCGACGCTCTCTGGTAGCAGGGTCTGAAGTCCTTTGGTGGCCCATTCCTGGCGGGTAGCACGTTCACGGCCGTGGATGCATTCTTCTGCCCGGTCGCTTTCCGCTTTCAGACATACGGAACAGTGCTTTCTGCGGAGTCCACGGAGTACAGGGACCGTCTTCTCTCACTGCCTGCAATGCAGGAGTGGCAAGAGGCGGCGCTTCTGGAGACATGGCGCGACGGCGATCATGAGGAAGAGGCGAAGGCAGTCGGAGAGATATTGGCGGATCTTCGTATGTCAGGGAATTCGTAAGCGGCGGGTGTCGTTCACAGGTTTCATCGCTCGGCGGAAAGCAATGCAGCGATATGCTCTGGCAAGGTGGCGTCATAGGTCTTGCTGCGCCACTGGTAGCTGCGGTGAGCGGTCCACGGTCGCTCGATGCCGTCCAATGCCGCTTTGGCGCTGTAGCGGGGGGATCCCTCCCCGCCAAACCAGATTTCCATCGAGCCGGTGCGCCGCAACGTATCGCCTGTAATAAGCAGCGCACCTGATCGGCAGGCTGGAAACGGCACTCCCCGGCTTGTCACCACTATGTCAGCGAGATCACAGGCGGCTCCCGTCAATAATGAGTTGGATAGGACCGCAATGCTAACGCCTTTTTGGGATTTCAACGCGCACCACAGATCCTTGCGGCATGTAAAGCGTTGCGTGCCTGCAAGCGCCGTCTTCATTTCAGCCAGCGCCTGGGTTTTGTCCACCTCGCTTAGCCGGGAGCGGGAAGCCGGCTGGCTTTCAAGCTCCTGGGTGTCTCCATCCGCCTGCCTCGCCGTGTCCAGCAGATGCGGAGCAACATGCTCCATCGTCAGTGGGACCGCCCTCTCCCATTGATCATAGATGAAGCCCGACGCGCGGGCCTTGGTCGTCGCAACCGCGTCATTGGATAAAAGCGCAATGAGCGAACCGTCCTCGAAAATCAACAGGTCGGGCTTCGTACTACAGCGCTCGGTTCCAAGCATAATGAGCCCTGCCGCGATGAATGGCACGCCAATCAGTGCCAGTCGTGTTCGAAGGAGCGAAAGAAGCAGAAATCCAATGGTTGAAATGGTGAGAAACCAGGGATGTTGCCGGCCGATGGTTGCGTCCCCACCCCAGCTCGAGACCGTCTTGGCAATCTCGATGACAATCTCCATGCCATAGCCCATTATCTTCAGGAATGGGCCATCCAGGCCGAAAGGCATGAGCAGCATTCCAGCGAGCCCGAACGGCATGACAATAAGCGACATGACCGGCATTGCAGCAAGGTTCGCGGCAAGGCCATAGGTTGTGATGCGGTGGAAATGTTCAATCGAGTAGACCGCAGTCGAAAGGCCGCCGATAAAGGATGTCAAAGCGACGCCTCCGACAACCGCCGCCGATTTCGTTGTCAGCGTCAGCCACCATGGGGGATTGGTTATCGAGAGGCTGTCCTCCTTGTTTCGCCACCGGCTCCAAAAGGAGTAGGCGGAAACGAGCGCGAGCGTCGCGGCGAAGGACATCTGGAAACTTGGCCCCATCACCTCGTGCGGGGAAAGCACCACGATTATCAAAGCGGAGAGCGCCACATTTCGAAGGCTGATGGACGGCCGGTCGACCAGAACCGCAATCAGCATGATCGACATCATCAACCATGCTCTTTCCGCTGAAACGGCAAAGCCGGATATAAGGTAATAGGCAAACGTCATGAGAAGTGCCGCAAAGGCGGATATCTTCTTGACCGGCCAGCGTTGGGAAAATCCCGGAAAGACGCTGAACACCGTGCGCATTCCGACAAAGAAAATGCCGGCAGCCAGCGCCATGTTCAGTCCGGAGATTGCGACGATATGAGCGAGGCCTGAAACCCGCAGTGCCTCCATGGTCTCGCCCGAGATCGCCCGCCGCTCATCGGTTACGATGGACGCCGCAAACGCTCCCGCATCACCCGGTATGAGGTACCGAATGCGCTGGGCGATATCGCTGCGTAATTCATAAAGCCATTCTCCCGCAATCTTGGCTGGGCCCGATGCAGGCACCGCAGATGGATCTGCGCTGACGCGTTGCGGCGGCCCATAGAAAAACCCAGTTGCGCCGATTCCCTCGAAGAATGAGGCGAAGGCAAAATCATTCAGCCCTGGCAAGGCGGGACCGGATGGTGGCGAGAGGCGCGCCGTGCCCGTAATTGTTTCGCCGATTTCAGCCGCCTGATGGCGGCTTCGGGCCACGAGTGACACTCGAGCGGGCGGACGAGACAGGGTGGGGTTTGACGTCGATGTCAGTGCCAAGACGTAGCGCCAGTTTCCGCGCGCGTCCAGTTCACGCCGCTCGACCGTGCCTTTGACCAGTGTCGTGACGGGCGTATCGAGAATGATTGTGGCGCTGCGCTGGGTGTCCCAATCGGCAAGGACCATGCCCAGCAGAAGCAGTGCAACGGTTTTCAGAAAAATGGAGGTGGCACCCGGCCTATGGTAAAGGGCGGCAGCTGATATCATGACGCAAAGAGTTGCGATCAACAGCGGCAGAGACGGTGGCGTGGCTGGCAGGCAGAACCAGAATGCGGCGCCAGCGGCAATAAGAACGGGGACGAAAAGAAATCCTCCGCGATATGCGCGTTCCTCTTCGATGCACCGCAAATACCAATGTTTAAACCTGGTCTGCAAACTGTCCTTTTGGGGAGTGACCGGCCCCTGCCCCACCAGTGCGCCTCGCGAGACATGCAGCGGCAATAGCAAGGCATCGAGCTCCGTTTGCGCAACGAAGTCCGTTTCCCGGTTACGGAAAAGCTTGTTCTCTTCTCTCTGGTTCAACCCCCGGCGCCCCTTGCCGCAAGGGTTCTAGTTTGCAACCCTGGAAGGCATATTGCAACATCTTGCGCGATTAAGGAAGCATTGACCTAGAGTGAAACACTTTGCCGTAGAAATGCTTCATTTTGGGATATTGCCGTGTCGCAATGCACAATTTGCTCGTTCGATAGCTTGGCTTTGTCGCAAGGATCATATAGCTAAATCGCTGACGCTTAACTGGCTGATGCGTCACCCCGCATCGCCTGCATATTTCGGAGGTATGGTATGACGGAAAATAGCGCGACAGTGACCCTCGGCGACACCAAAGTCGATCTTCCTGTACGAGAAGGCACGATCGGTCCCAAGGTCGTTGATATCGGAACGCTTTACAAGCACACCGGCACCTTTACCTACGATCCCGGCTTTACATCAACTGCATCGTGCGAATCCAAGATCACCTACATCGACGGCGACGAAGGCGTTTTGCTGCACCGCGGCTACCCTATCGAACAGCTGGCCGAACAGGGCGACTTCCTTGAAACCTGCTATCTGCTGCTCTACGGCGAACTGCCAACAACCGCACAGAAGAAGGATTTCGACACACGCGTTACGCGCCACACCATGGTGCATGAGCAGATGAGCCGCTTCTTCACCGGCTATCGCCGCGACGCTCACCCGATGGCCGTCATGTGCGGTACAGTCGGCGCGCTGTCTGCTTTCTATCACGACTCCACCGACATCACCGATCCGCATCAGCGCATGGTCGCTTCGCTGCGTATGATCGCCAAGATGCCGACGATTGCCGCCATGGCCTATAAGTACCACATCGGCCAGCCATTCGTTTACCCGAAGAACGATCTGGATTACGCATCCAACTTCCTCAACATGTGCTTTGCCGTACCCTGCGAAGACTACAAGGTCGATCCGGTACTGGCCCGCGCAATGGACCGCATCTTCATCCTCCATGCCGACCATGAGCAGAACGCGTCGACCTCGACTGTTCGTCTTGCAGGCTCTTCGGGTGCTAACCCGTTCGCATGTATCGCAGCCGGTATCGCCTGCCTCTGGGGACCTGCCCACGGCGGTGCTAACGAAGCTGCGCTCAACATGCTCAATGAAATCGGCTCCGTTGACCGCATTCCTGAGTACATTGCCCGCGCCAAGGACAAGAACGATCCGTTCCGTCTGATGGGCTTTGGCCACCGCGTGTACAAGAACTACGATCCGCGCGCCAAGATCATGCAGAAGACCATGTACGAAGTGCTGGAAGCCACTGGCAACCAGGACGATCCAATCATGCAGGTTGCCCTGGAGCTGGAAAAGATCGCGCTTTCAGACCCTTATTTCGTCGAAAAGAAGCTCTACCCGAATGTCGACTTCTATTCTGGCATTACGCTGAAGGCGCTCGGCTTCCCCACAACCATGTTCACCGTTCTCTTCGCTCTCGCCCGCACCGTCGGCTGGATCGCACAGTGGAACGAAATGATCGAAGACCCGCAGCAGCGCATCGGCCGCCCACGCCAGCTCTACACCGGTGCTGCAAAGCGCGACTATACACCAGTCTCCAAGCGTTAAGCTTATAAACAAAGAACGAAAAAAGCCGGGTCAACACCCGGCTTTTTTATTGATTGCCATTTGCTGCCTTGCCATCCTCGGAAAGACGTGAGTTGGGAGGAAAGATGATGAAAAAGCCTATAACTATGCTGGACAGGTCAGTCTGGAGCGAAGGCGACGATTTCTGGCAAGGAGAGTTTGAAGGGCGCACCTTCGGAACGAACGCTTCCGTCATGTTCTACACGGTGAATGAAGTGGGCAAAGGCACGGGACTGCACAAACACCCTTATGATGAAATCTTCATCATGCGGCAGGGCAATGCACTCTTTACAATTGGAGATCAGGAAATCCGCGCCTCGGCCGGACAGGTCCTGTTCGGGCCTGCAAATATTCCCCACAAATATGTCAACCTAGGGCCTGGACCGTTAGAAACGCTCGATATCCATGTCAGCGACGTTTTCATCCAGGAAAATCTGGACTAAACCCACTTTCAATGCGCCGCAACGCCCAAGAACTGCTTGAGCTCCGGCGTCTTCGGCGATGAAAACACCTCTTCCGGCGGGCCGATTTCATGGACTTTGCCTTCGTGCATGAAGACCACGCGTGAGCAGACGTCGCGGGCGAATTTCATCTCATGCGTGACCATGACCAGTGTCATGCCTTCTGCTGCAAGTTCCCGCACCACCGCCAACACTTCGGCTACCAGTTCCGGGTCGAGCGCGGAGGTGATTTCGTCGCAGAGAAGCGCCGTTGGCTGCATGGCGAGTGCGCGAGCAATCGCCACACGTTGCTGCTGCCCGCCCGAGAGTTCGTCAGGGTAAGCATCGAATTTATGGGCAAGGCCGACGCGTTCGAGCATCTTGCGCGCCAGCATTTCTGCCTCGGCCTTCGGCGTTTTCTTGACGACTGTTTGCGAGAGCATGACGTTGCCGCCGACCGTCAGGTGCGGGAAGAGATTGAATTGCTGGAAGATCATGCCGACTTTCAGCCGGAGCGCTTTCAGGTGAAGTTCGTCGTCTAGAAACTGCGCGCCAGCCACGGAGATGGCACCGGCTGAAATGGTCTCCAAACCGTTGATGCAACGCAGCAGGGTCGATTTTCCCGAGCCGCTCTTGCCGATGATCGCAATGACCTCACCCGGCTCGATATCGAGGTTGATGCCTTTCAGCACCTCGTTCGTGCCATAGCTCTTGCGGACTTCAGTGATTTCGATGAGCGACATTAAGCTTCCTTTCGAGAATCTGGCTGCTTTTCGACAACGGCCAGCAAAGCGCGAAATAAATGAGGGCAACGAGGCCATAGACAGTGAAGGGTTGGAAGGTTGCGTTGGTAACGACGGTCCCCGCCTTGGAAAGCTCCACGAAGCCGATGATCGAGGTTACGGCAGTGCCCTTGATGATCTGCACGGCAAAGCCGACGGTGGGCGGAATTGCAACGCGCATGGCCTGTGGCAGAATGACATATCGCATCTGCTGCAACCGCCCCATGCCGAGGCTTGCAGACGCCTCCCACTGTCCTTTGGAAACCGCCTCGACACAGCCGCGCCATATCTCCGTCAGGAAGGCTGCGGCCCACAAGATGAGCGTCAAACCTGCGGCGAGCCACGAAGGCACGTCGATCCCAAGAAGCCCCAGACCGAAAAAGGCGATGAACAGCTGCATCAAAAGCGGCGTGCCTTGAAACAGCTCGACATAATATTTGGAAAATGTCCGTAGCGATTTCTTTTTTGAAATGCGCATGAACAGCAGAAGAAGACCAACAGCGGCGCCGCCAATGAAGGAGACGAGCGACAGCAGCACCGTCCAGCGGGTTGCCAGCAGCAGGTTGCGCAGAATATCCCAGGTCGAAAACTCGATCATCTTGCGCTCCTTCTTGGAAAAACGAAGCCGCCGATGACGAGCAGAATCTGACGCAGCAGAATGGCCAGCCCCAGATAAATCACGGTCGAGACCATATAGGCTTCAAAGGCGCGGAATGTGCGTGACTGGATGTAGTTGGCAGCAAAGGTCAAATCCTCCGCCGCAATTTGCGACACCACCGACGAGCCAAGCATGACAATGACCACCTGTGACGACAAGGCCGGCCAGATGCGTTGTAGCGAGGGCACGAGCACCACGTGTCGGAATGTTTCGAACCGGCTCATGGCGAGGCTCGCCCCCGCCTCGAACTGTCCCTTTGGCGTTGCCTGAGTGCCAGCGCGGATAATCTCACAACTATAGGCGCCGAGGTTGACGACCATGGCAATATTGGCCGCGGTCAGTTCCGTCAGCTGCAGGCCCAGTGATGGCAGGCCAAAAAAGATGAAAAAAAGCTGGATCAGAAAGGGCGTGTTGCGGATCAGTTCCACATAAAGCGCAACGGGCGGCCGTAGCCATGTTGGCCCCAGGGCACGCACCCAAGCGCAGAAAATGCCGAGCGCAATGCCAAGAACGCCGCCGACTGCAATCAGTTGAAGCGTGATGAGCACGCCCTTCACGATGGCCGGATAATATTCGAGAAGCCAGCCGAACTCGAAAGTGTAATTCACAATGGTTCCCTTCCCTGAAAAACCAAGGGACCGCGTCCCGCCACATCGCGGGACGCGAATTCAAAATGCGTTTAAATATCCTTTGGCAGGTCGGTTTTCAGCCATTTCTGGGCAATCGCATTGAGGCTTCCATCAGCCTTGGCGGCAGCAATGATTGCATTGACCTTTTCCAGAAGAGCTGGCTGCTCCTTGTTCAGGCCAATGAAGCACGGTGAGTTCTTGATGAGGAACTTGAGTTCCGGCCGCTTTGGCGGGTTCTTTTCCAGGATAGCCGCTGCAACCACGTTGCCTGTCGCCACTGTTTCGACCTGGCCGGAAAGGAAGGCCGAGATGGTGCCGTTATTGTCTTCGTACCGCTTGATGGTCGTGTCTGAAGGCGCGATCTTGGTCAGCTCAAGATCTTCCACCGCTCCGCGCGTGACGCCGATCGTTTTTCCTGCGAGGTCTTCTGCCTTTTCGATCTTGACGCTATCAGGTGCAAAAACACCGTTGAAGAATGGGGCATAGGCAGAAGAGAAGTCGATGACCTTTTCACGATCAGGGTTTTTGCCCAGGCTGGAAATGACAAGGTCAACCTTGTTGGTCTGCAGATAGGGAATGCGGTTGGCACTGGTCACCGGCACCAATTCTACCTTCACCCCCATTTTCTCTGCGATCAGAGTGGCAACATCAATATCGTAACCACGCGGTGCCATGTCCACGCCAACGCTACCGAAGGGCGGGAAGTCCTGCGGAACGGCAACGCGGATGGCGCCGCGTGAAGTGATATCGGTCATGGCATCCGCCAGTACCGGTGCGGAAAAACCTGCGCCGAGGACGAGAGTGATGGCAGCGAAAAATGCACGTCTGTTGAACATCTTAAATCTCCTATGAAGTTGCATGAAGTGGCGGAAGTGAAAGGGAGTTACGAAGGTCCGAGTGGCGATCTTGCTGCCGTGTCAGGTCGAGGCCGGTCTCGACCTCATCCAGATGCGTTACGGCAAGCTCCGATGCTCTGAGAAAATCACCCGCATCCATGGCCTCAAAAATGCGGCAGTGGCCTTCATGGGATTGGGCAGCGTGAAAATCTGATTGATAGAGCATGCAAATCAGGATTGTGCGTGCGGTCAGATCACGCAAGAGATCGATGATGATGTCGTTTCCGGCGATTTCGGCGATGCGAATATGAAAATCGCCCATGAGGCATGTCAGCCTCTGGCGGTCAGCCACCGCCATTGCCTGCTTTTCCTCATTCAAATGATCAATGAGGATCTGTCGCCCATCTGGCGGGAGCACGGTCATGTTGCGCAAAAGGCCGCATTCAATGACACGGCGGGCTTTGTAGACCCGCAAGGCCTCCTCAGCCGAAGGTTCTACCACAAACCAGCCCCGTCGCGGGCTTGACCGAACCACACCGCGGGTCACAAGTCGCATCATCGCTTCGCGAATCTTGGTGCGCGAAACTCCGTATATTTCAGCAAGCTGATTTTCACCAAGGCGCGTACCCGGGCGAATGCGCGCAGACAGGATGCCGGACACTATGGCAGATTCTATCGCGCTTTGATCGGTTTCGAATGTATGTCTATCTTGCATACAAGAGTGATACGCAAGCGGCGTGCCACTTTACCGACTGGCTGCAATGCCAATCAAATCATGCATAGAAATAAGTCGCACAAAGCTGGCTGATTAATTTTTAGCCAGTCACGAATTTCGTCAGCGATTAGATTTTATGCTGTGCCGTTTATCGGGCGCCAGCGCGCTCTGACTTCTGCTGGTAAACCGCAAGCAGAATGTCCGCGCCAGTTTCGCCCGGGGGGCGCGGCGTGCGCAGGCGATCCTGAACGCAGGCGAAGCCTTCAAGCATAGCGCGCCGTTGCAGCGTATCGGACGACAGGCGCTCGATCCAGCGCAGCATGGACCCTGCCCTGACCACTTCATTGAAATATTCAGGCACAACCACGTAATCGGCAATGAGATTGGGTAACGCACCTGTCCAGGTTTTCACACGCTTGCTCAGCATGGTGAAAATCCAGTCGGTTTTGTAAACGGAAACGACCGGCACGTTGGCGAGCGCGAGTTCGAGAATGACGGTACCGGAAGCTGCAATTGCCGCGTCCGCTTCGGCAAAAGATCGCCACTTGAATGCCGCGTCCGTGCCGATCTGCGGACGGATATGCTCGGGCCATGACGCCGCGAGTTCGCGAATGCGCGCTTCCTGTCGAGGAACAGTTGGAAGTACGAAGCGTGCAGGGCCATTTCGCTCGACAAATGCCGCAGCGGTTTCCCTGAAGGGCTCCATCAAACGCGTTGTTTCTGTTGAGCGGGAACCGGGAAGCAGAAGAATGGTGCGTTGTTCGCCGGTCTGCGGGAGCGCGCGCGCGGCACGCTGTTCCCTTGCCGCCAAAACGTTTGCGTCCACGCTCAGGCGGTGTCCGACAAAGGTTGTGGGAGGTCCGCCAAGACGCTGCATGGCATCCGGTTCGAAGGGCAAGAGGGCAAGCACATGGTCGACATAGGAAAGCATTGCAGGCGCACGCTTTTCCTTCCACGCCCATACGCTGGGGCAGACGTAGTTTATGACTGTCAGATCCGGCAACGCCTTGCGGACGCGTTTGGCAACACGGTGCGTGAAATCCGGACTGTCGATAATCAGGAGTACATCCGGCCTGCCCGCGATGATGGCATCCGCAGTTTCCCGGATCCGCGCCAAAAGCTGCGGCAGCTTCTTGATGACCTGGGTAAAACCCATGATCGAAAGCTCGGAATAATCGAAAAGTGAGTTCAGGCCCTCGGCTGTCAGAGCTTCACCTCCAACACCCATCAACTCTATCCGCCCGGGATATTGCAGTTTGAGGGCTTTAACGAGGTCGGCACCCAGAAGGTCTCCAGAGACCTCTCCGGCAATTACGGCCAGTTTCAGAACGCCTTCTGCCACATCAACCTCCCGTTACGCCAAGATCGATGCCGCAGACGAAAAGCCCGGCTTCATCTGCAGCCCTCAGCATGGCTTCTCGATCCAGGACAAACGCCCTGCCCGCCTCTACCGCTATACCAGCCAACCCTGCCTTTGACGCATTTTCTATGGTCGAAGGGCCAATGGTTGGCAAATCAGCACGAATGTCCTGTTGCGGCTTGCATAATTTAACGAGAACGCCTTTTCGGCGGCTGGAAATTCTGCCTTCGGCACGCAATGCAGCCACGCGGGCGAGCATCCCATCGGTCCCTTCCACGCCTTCCAGAGCAACAATGCGTCCACCGACGCTGACAGCGCCCTGCCCCACATCCAGAGCGCCGAGCGCCAGCGCCGCCTTGGAGGCCCTGTCGATGTCCCTCCGATCATCCTCGCCGGGCGCAAGCGTGCCGAAAGCGCCGGTCGATGCCAGAAGCCCAGGAGCTATCTCGTGGGCGCCAATGACCCGCGCTCCCTGTGCTTCAATCAAGCCGATGACCATTTGCAGAACCGTATCATCGCCCCCCGACAGCAGGGTGCGAATAATCGACGGCATTTTGGCAATCATCTTGAGGTTGGGGCGGATCTCGCGCCATTCTGGCCGCCGCGATACGCCGCCGGACAGCACGACGCGGTCAATCCGTTGCGCCGCAAGCGCTTTTCCCAAAGATGCGACGTCGCCGACACTGATGGTAATGCTCTCAAATCCCGACCAGTCGAGATTTGTGTCATCCTTCAGGCGAATGATGAAGGGCGTTTCACCGGCCTGTCGGGCAGCCTCCGCTACATAGTAAGGGAGAAATCCGCTGCCCGCGATGATGGCCAGTCGCCCCGCACCCCGTGACACGGATTACTTGCCTCGATTAGGCGATGAAATCGCCCGTTCATTTGCGGCGGCGATAAAATCGATGATTTCGAGTGCCTGTGGGCAATCCAGATAGCTCTCACGAATGGAGGCAGCGTTTGCACGCACATTGCCTTCGCTTTCGAAGATCTGCTTGTAAGCGCGGCGAACCTTGTGCATCTCAGCGCGCTCTATGCCAGCGCGGGTCATGCCAACAATATTCAACCCGCTCAGGATTCCCGGATTTCCATTCAACATGCCATAGGGAATGACATCGTAGCTGACAGCGGAAAGGCCGCCGATAAAGGCCTGTCGGCCGACGCGTGTGAACTGGTGAACAGCCGAGCCGCCTCCAAGAATGGCGCGGTCCTCAATCGTCACATGGCCCGCCAGCATGACATTGTTGGAGAGGATGATGTTGTTGCCCAGGCGGCAGTCATGCGCCACATGTGCGTAAGCCAGAAACAGGTTGTTGTTTCCGACGATTGTCGTGCCGCCATGTTCCACCGTGCCGGTGTTCATGGTGACGCCTTCACGAATGGTGCAATTCTCGCCTATCACAAGCGTCGTATCGACCGCACTGTGATGCGCGCTCTGCGAGTCACCACCGATGACCGCAGATGGCCAGATCTGCGTTCCCTTGCCTACCGTGGTGCATCCCAGAACAACCACATGGCTGACCAGCTTTACACTATCATGCAAAGTGACTTTTGGCCCTACGTGGCAAAACGGACCGACGACGACATTCTCACCGATAACGGCGCCGTCCTCGATGAATGACATCGGATGTATCTGGGCCGAGGCCGCGATTGTGCTCATTGCTGATCCTCAGGGATCATCATGGCACCGATGTCTGCTTCGGCAACCAGAACACCGTCCACCTTGGCATCGCAGTGGAATTTCCAGACATTGCCGCGCTGACGCTGCTTGACGACGTAGATTTCCAGCCTGTCGCCCGGAATGACCGGCTTGCGGAAACGGGCATTGTCGATTGTCATGAAATAGACGAGATGACCGCCATCACCCTGCTTGCGCGCGCAGATCGCACCGGCTGTCTGCGCCATTGCTTCCACGATGAGAACGCCCGGCATGATGGGGCGATCAGGGAAATGACCTGTGAAATGTGGTTCGTTGACGGTGACGTTCTTGATACCGGTTGCAGAATTATCGGCGTCGATATCGATGATCTTGTCGATCAGCAAAAACGGATAACGATGCGGCAGCAGCTTCATCACCTCTAGGATGTCAGCCGCGCCAAGCGTCGTCTTTGTCTCTTCAGACATTCTTCTCTCCTGTCTTCTTGTCTCGCTCTTCTGCGCGCGCAAGCAACTCAGCCATGTCACGCAGGAAATGTTTCAACGGTCTCGCGGGAACGCCACCGTATTTTGCGCCCGCAGGCACATCCGCGACAACGCCGCTCATAGCGGCGATCTGTGCGCCGTCCCCAATGGTGATGTGGCCATTGATCCCGCAGGCACCGCCAATCATCACGCCATCGCCAATGCGCGTGCTACCTGCAATCCCGACCTTGCTGACAATGCCGCAGTGACGCCCGATGCGGACGTTGTGGCCGATCTGCACCTGATTGTCGATCTTCGTGCCTTCACCGATAACAGTGTCATCCATCGTGCCACGGTCGACTGTGGTGTTTGCACCGATTTCAACATGATCCTGAATGATGACCCGGCCGATCTGAACAATTTTGATCATGCCGCGTGGGCCGGGCGCGTAACCGAAACCATCCTGCCCGATACGCGCACCGTTGTGGATGATAACGCTATTGCCGACCAGTGCTGACAGAATGCTGGCGCCACCAGCAATCGTGCAATCACGGCCAATCTGCACATTCGCACCAATGATAGCGCCCGGGCCGATGCGTGAACCCGCACCGATATGAGCGTTTGCGCCGATGACCGCAAGCGGTTCCACTACAACGCCTGCTTCAAGCTTCGCAGATGGGTCGATATGGGCAGCCGACGAAATCTGTGAAGCGCCATCGAGAATGGCAGATGGCTTCATCGCAGATTCGTGAAGAAGCGCTCCGGCTTGCGCGAACACCGTGTGAGGATTTTTTGAAATGAGGGCAGGAATATGCGCAGGCACCAAGCCCTTGAGCGCCTCATCGCAAATGATCGCCGCCGCCTCGCAGGTCAGCAATTCCTCACGGTTTTTCCGCGAAAGAATGTAGCAGAGCTGATCTGACTTTGCGCGATAAACGGGGGCAATTGATCGCACAAGGCGATCGCCAGCGGTCTCATCAGAAAGTTCCGCCCCAAGGCGGTCCGCGATATCTTTCAATCGCATACCATCATGGGGCGGAAAAAAGGCGTTATACTCCATCAAACGGATACTCCAGAACGTTCAAACTTGCAGTTCTGGACTGCCGATATCAGAAAGTGTTGGACATGCCAAACCGGAAATTCTGCACTTCGTCGTAGTCTTCCTTCATGAAGGGCACTGCGTAGTCTACGCGCAAAGGACCAAATGGCGATGCCCACATGATGCCGATACCGGCCGATGCACGGATCGAGCTGTCATCCTGCACTCCACTGCTGTTGGCAACCTTGTTTCCATACAGCGTGCCAGCATCCACGAAGCCGGCAAGGCGAAGACCAAAGTCTTCAGGAACGCCTGGCATAGGAGCAGTCACTTCAGCAGAAGCAGCGAAGTAGGTCGTGCCACCGATCGAATCGTCACCGATACGTGGACCGATGCCATCATTCTCGAAACCACGGATCACGCGGCCACCGATCTTGAACTGATCAAACACAAGGAGGTTGTCGCCAGTGGGGACGACATAACCAGCCTGCCCCGTCAACGAACCGATGATATCGTATTCGTCAGAAAGCGTATGATAGTAGCGAGCCTTCGCATAGATCTTGTAGTATTCCGAGTCGCCGCCAAGCCCTGCAAACTCGTTTGTCAATGCAGCCTGCCAGCCATCACGCGGCATGTTGCGGTCGTCAAGCGTGTTGTAAGCCAGCGTATTCGAAATGCTCGACTGAACCCACTTACCATTATTCTGATCGATAAGATCGACATATGGTTGAGCTAGGTTTGCCTGATAATCGCCTTCGCCATCGTATTTAATCTGCTTGTACGTGTATTTGAACGTCGTTGCGAGATTCTCGGTGATTGGCGCAGTTACGCGAAGCGCAAAGCCCTGCTCGTCGTAGTCATAGTAGTCTTCGCTCGAGCTCTGGCTCTTGAACAGGTCGAAACCAGCAGCAAGGCGATAGCCGAGGAAGTAAGGCTCGGTGAAGGACAGGTTGTAGCTGCGTGCATCGTCCTGGCCTGCGCCAGCTGCGATACGGATGTACTGGCCGCGACCGAGGAAGTTCTTTTCTTCGATGGACGCTTCAAGCAGCGCACCGTCGTTCTGAGAGTATCCAGCGCCGATACCGAACGAACCGGTTGCCTGATCTTCCACGTCAACAACGATCACGACGCGGTCAGGCGCGCTGCCCTGCGATGTGCCGATGTTTACCTTGGAGAAGTAGCCGAGTGCCTCAAGGCGACGCTTGGCAGCTGTAATGATCGTCTGGTTGAATGCATCGCCTTCGCTGATGTCGAATTCGCGACGGATGACATAGTCACGCGTACGGGTGTTACCGCGAATTTCGATGCGCTCGACATATGCGCGCTCGCCTTGATCAACGATGTAGGTGACGCCAATCGTGTTGCCGTTCATGTCACGGTCGCCACGTGGCGTTACGCGAGCAAATGGATAGCCCTCTGCAGCCACGCGCTTGGAAATGGCTTCCATGCTCTGCTGAACTTCCTTGGCGCTGTAGTTGGAGCCAGGACGCGTATCGACCAGAGTCTGCAGCTCGTTGCCATCGACGCCAGGCACTGTGGACTCAACACCCACGTTGCCGAATGCGTAACGCTGACCTTCGTCAACATTGATCGTGATTGTGTATTCGTTGGTTGCCTCGTCAAGAACGGCATTCGAGCCGGTCACGCGGAAGTCGGCATAACCACGGTTATAGTAGAACTGGCGCAGCGCTTCTTCATCAGCGCGCAGCTTGTCCTCATTGTAGACATCCTTGCGTGTCAGGAACGACAGCATGTTGGATTTCTTCGTGTTGATGACGGCAGCAAGGCGACCATCGCTGTAGGCATTGTTGCCGACGAAATCGATACGCGCAATCTTCGTGCGTTCACCTTCGTTGATGACGAAAGCGAGGTTCACACGTCCCTGACCAACGGGAACGACCTGAGTCGTCACCTGAATGTCGCTACGGCCGATGGCTGCGTATGCTTCCTTGATACGGGCGATATCGGACGTAACGATCGTCTGATCGTATGGGCCGAGAGACTGTGTCTGGACGATGCCCTGGAGCTTGTCATCCTTAATCTTGCGGTTGCCGTTGAACACGACCTGATTGACGAGGTTGTTTTCACTAACCGTCACGACCAGGGTGCTGCCGGAAACATTCATGCTGACATTGGAAAAGTAACCGGTCGCGTAAAGGCGCTTTACCGATTCATCGATATCAGCGTTGGAAAAGTTACGACCTGGAGCAATGGTGATATTGGAACGTACAGCATCCGCGCCGGAGCGCTCAGCGCCACGAACATCGATCCTGCTGATCACCGCCGCATATGCCACGCTGGAAGAAGCAACCACTCCCAGAGCCGCAACCGAAGAAACACCAGCAGACAGCGCAACCGCCGACACCGCGTTCAAAAATCTTGAACCAGCCTTCATTTTCTAATCTTACCTTTTCCCGTTGTCCCTCAGCGGGCAAAACCCGACTCCGGCCATCTGCGTCGTTTTACCTGCTTTTCCTCTACAAGCAAGCCCGACCGTTAATTTCTGTTTACTTCGCGAAGCACCGTGGCTCAATCGCCACTTTGGCTTCAAAACAAGGTAAACGCCCTCTTAAAAAAACAGCTTAAAACCCCTCTTTAGCCGATCAAGCTGCTGATATCATTCCACGTCGCAAAAACCATCAAACTGAAAATCATTGCCAATCCGATCCGGAAAGCGACTTCCTGTGCCCCTGCGCCCAACGGTCTGCCCCTCACCGCTTCAATAGCGTAGAACACAAGATGTCCCCCGTCCAGAATCGGGACCGGCATGAGATTGAGAAGGCCAATCGAGACAGAAAGCAAGGCCGCAAGTTGTATAACCGCACCAAATCCGAGGCTAGCCATCTGTCCTGACGCCTGTGCGACCCTCACCGGCCCGCCTAGCTGGTCCGCATTCATGCGTCCAGTGACGAGATTGCCGATATAGGCAAACGTCCCTGTCACGACATGGCCGGTCTCGCGCACGCCTTCAACCAGCGCCTCGGTAGGAGAATAGGTGACATGCCGGAAGTTGCCGCGCGTCTGGTCGGTGACAATACCGATGATCCCCAGCTCCATCTTGTTACCGAACTGGTCCGTCGTCTCGGTGCGGGTCGGCACCATCGGCAAGGAGAGCTCCTGCCCGTTCCGCTCCACCGTGACTGTAATCGGCGTTCCTGGGCGAACTGCCACGTAACGTCGAACATCGTCGAATGTCTTGACGGCTTCGCCATCAATGGAAACGAGACGGTCGCCCGGCACGATACCAGCTGTCTGCGCCGCACTGTTTTCACGCACCTCAGCAACGATCGGATCTGAGATCATGCGACCATAGGTGCCGAACAAGGCCGCAAAGATCAGGATCGCAAGGAGAAAATTGGCAATGGGGCCGGCTGCGACGGTGGCTGCTCTTTTCCACAGCTTTGCACCGGCCAGCGTTTGGGCCCGCTCCTCCAGCGACAAGCCAGCAAGGCCATCGCTATCGGGCTTGCTGGATACATCCTCATCCCCGAAGAACTTGACGTAACCACCGAGCGGTATCGCGGAAATCTTCCAGCGGGTTCCGTGCTTGTCGGTAAAGCCGATAAGTTCCGGGCCAAAGCCGATCGAAAAAGCTGTGGATCGAATGCCGCACCAGCGACCTACGAGATAGTGGCCCATCTCGTGGACGAAAACGAGCAGAGAAAGTACGAGAACGAACGGCACTATGTAACCGGTCAAGAACCCAACCGTTGCCGTTACCATATCCATAATTTCCCAGCCTTTCGCTTGTGTCAGAACCCCGGCACGATACCGCCGCCAGACCCTGGCACATCACCCGTTATCGCCGCGTGAACGACAGCAATGAGGAATACGGTAAAGCAGGCAAAAACAAGACCGTCAACCCGGTCCATAACGCCGCCATGGCCCGGGATGAGATTGCTCGAATCCTTCACCTTGAAACGCCGTTTGATGAAGGACTCAAAAAGGTCGCCGATCTGGCTGAAAATGGACAGCACGAGAGCCAGGGCGATGATGACGATGCTGATGCGCCCATGATAGATCGCAGCCACCGTTGAACCCGCAATCACGCCGAAAAACGTGCCTCCGGCAGCACCCGACCAGGTTTTGCCTGGCGAAATGGATGGAGCAAGCTTGGGACCGCCCACAGCACGACCGACAAAATAGGCGAGAATGTCCGTTGCCCAGACAATCGCGAAGATAAACACCGTGGCAACAAAGCCGGTCAGTTCTTCGCTGCGGATTGCCGCAAGAGAAATGCCACTCAGCCCTGCATAGATGATGCCGCCGACGAGCCACCAGTTCTTTCCACGAAGAACCGGGAAAAGTGCTGCGGTGATTGCAAAACCGGACAGAAGCGGCAGATCAAGCGAAGACTCCCCGAAGATGGTGTTTCCGCTCATGACAGCGACGGCAAACCAACCCCACGCGTAACCTGTCGGATTGCTGTCCGCCAGCTTGGTGATGGTGCTCCATTCGTAATAGATGAGCAGCGCAAGCAGGCCTGCAACGACGCGGAACATCATGCCGCCATACCAGGTAGCCGCCAGTATGACTGCCGCAAGCACAATGGCGGAAATGATCCGCAGCTTTAATTCGCGGCTCATCAGACGCCTGCCAGAGCGACTTGGCCGGAAAGACCGCCAAATCTGCGATCGCGAGCCATGTACTGATCAATCGCCACAAAAAACGTATCGCGCGAAAAGTCAGGCCAGTAGTCGGGGATGAAAATAAACTCGGAATAGGCGGCTTGCCAAAGAAGGAAATTCGAGAGGCGTTCTTCACCGCTTGTACGGATGATCAGGTCAGGATCTGGAATACCGTTCGTATCCAGTCTGGCTGTGATCGCGTCCGGCGTGATCGAGCTAGCGTCCAGCTTCCCCTCGGCCACATCCCTGGCCAAAGAAGCGGCTGCGCGCGCAATTTCATCACGAGATCCGTAATTGAAAGCGATGATCAGGGTCAGCGCGGTGTTGTCGCGTGTCATCTGCTCGGCTTCGAGCAGCAGGTTCCTGATGTCCTCTTTCAGACCTTCCCGGTCGCCGATGATGCGTACCCGCACGTTTTCCTTGTGCAGATCCGCCAGATCGCGACGGATGAAGGCCTTGAGCAGGCCCAGCAGATCGCTCACCTCTGATTCAGGCCTGCGCCAGTTCTCGGAGGAAAAAGCAAAGAGCGTAAGATATTTCAGGCCGCACTCGCCCGCAGCCCTGACTGTCGTGCGCACGGCTTCGACGCCACGTCTGTGGCCCATGATGCGGGGAAGACCGCGCTGCTTGGCCCAACGCCCGTTGCCATCCATGATGATGGCAACATGCTCGGGTAATGAGGAACGTGTAATGTCGGACATCTCGATCCAGTTTTAAGCAGCGCGTGACAATGATGAAAATCTTACAGCAGAGCGACCGCCAGTTATACCTGCATGATTTCCTTTTCCTTCTCTGCAAGCAAGCGATCAATATCTGAAATCGTGTCGTCCGTCATTTTCTGAACCTTGTCGGACTGTGCGCGGCTCTCATCCTGGCCGATGTCGCCATCCTTTTCGGCTTTTTTCAGGCCGTCCATACCATCGCGGCGAACGTGACGGATGGCAACCTTAGCCTTCTCCGCATAATCGTGAGCGACCTTCACAAGCGACTTGCGGCGCTCTTCGTTAAGCTCAGGCAGAGGGATGCGAAGGTTCTGGCCGTCGACGATAGGGTTGAGGCCGAGGTTGGACTCGCGGATCGCACGATCGACCGCGCCTACCATCGATTTGTCCCAGATGTTGACGCCCAGCATACGCGCTTCAGGCACGGTAATGTTGGCGACCTGCGAAAGCGGCACGCGCGAACCATAGGCGTCGACTGTAACCGGGTCCAGAATGTTGGCGGACGCGCGGCCCGTGCGCAGCGATGCGATGTCGCTCTTGAACGCATTGATAGCACCATCCATGCGGCGCTTGATATCGTTGAGGTCAATACCACTCATTTTCATACTCCATCAATTTGGCCGTTACGGCCACTGTCACAGCGCGGGATGAACGCCCCGTCAATTACTTGTCGTGCACGATGGTCTTGCGACCGCCACCGGTCAATATTGCCGCAAAGCCGCCCTTTTCGTGGATCGAGAAAACGATGATCGGAATGTGGTTCTCACGTGCCAGGGCAACAGCGGCCACGTCCATCACGGCAAGGCCCTTGCCCAGAACTTCGGAATGCGTCAGCTCATCAAAGCGGGTGGCGTGAGGATCTTTCTTAGGGTCGGCGGAATAGATGCCGTCTACCTGTGTGCCCTTGAAGATTGCTTCAGCGCCCATTTCGGCCGCGCGCAGTGCCGCCGCAGAGTCGGTTGTAAAGAATGGATTTCCTGTCCCGCCAGCAAAAATCACCACCCGCCCCTGCGCCAGATGCGACAGGGTTGCGCGCTGCGAGAAGCTCTCACAGATTTCCGGCATGGCAATAGCCGAGAGGACGACGGTGTCGATGTCCAGCTTGCGCAGCGATGTCGCCAGCGCCAGCGCGTTGATAACGGTCGCCAGCATGCCCATGTGGTCGCCGGTAACGCGGTCACCGCCCTTTGAGGCTACGGCAACGCCACGGAAAATGTTGCCGCCACCGACAACGACGCCAACCTCGACGCCCATTGCCCGTGCTTCGGCAATGTCGGAGGCGATGCGGTCAGCGACGGCGACGTCGATCCCGAAACCCTGATCGCCCATGAGGGCTTCGCCCGACGCCTTGAGCAGAACACGTTTATAAAGCGGCTTGGAAGACATCATGACTCCTTAAAGCATGTCACGCAAAGGCACGTGGCTGTTCGCAATGACGACACGCGAAAACTAGAGAGAAATCGCAAGCCTGCCAAATCCGCAGGATTGGCACGCATTGCGAGATATACCGGAACGCGGATACACGAAGGGCACCGCGTTGTCACGCGATGCCCCGTAGTTTTCCCAAACAGGATGAAGAGATCAGCCCTTGGCGACCGCAGCAACTTCAGCAGCGAAGTCGCTTTCTTCCTTTTCGATGCCTTCGCCGAGCAGCAGGCGAGCCATGCCGACGACTTCGATCTTGGCGCCAGCTTCCTTTTCGGCTTCCTTGACAGCGTCGCCAACCGTGATGTCAGGGTTGATGACGAAAGCCTGCGACAGAAGAGCAACTTCTTCGAAGAACTTGCGCATACGGCCATCAACCATCTTTTCGATGATGGCTTCTGGCTTGCCGGATTCGCGGGCCTGTTCGATGAATACGTTGCGCTCGCGTTCTGCAACTGCGGCGTCAACTTCTTCAGCGCGGATGGCGAGCGGGTTGGTCGCAGCAATGTGCATGGCAACCTGGCGACCGATGGATGTCAGAACAGCCTTGTCGCCTTCGGACTTCAGCGCAACGAGAACGCCGAGCTTGCCGATGCCGTCGCCAGCAGCGTTGTGAACGTAGGTGGCAACAACGCCGTGCTCGACTTCGAGGAGAGCAGAGCGACGCAGCGTCATGTTTTCACCGATGGTCGCGATTGCGTCCTTGATGGTGTCTGCAACGGTCTTGCCGGTTGCCGGATAGGTTGCTGCTGCAACAGCGTCAACCGAGCCATCCGTGGTCAGGGCAACGGAAGCAACGCCGCGAACGATATCCTGGAAGGCATCGTTACGAGCAACGAAGTCGGTTTCGGAGTTGATTTCAACAACAACAGCCTTGTGGCCGGCAGAAGCGATACCAACGAGACCTTCGGCAGCCGTACGGCCGGACTTCTTGTCAGCCTTTGCGATACCCTTGGCGCGCAGCCAGTCGATTGCAGCTTCCATGTCGCCGCCGGTTTCAGCCAGCGCCTTTTTGCAATCCATCATGCCTGCGCCGGACTTCTCGCGCAGTTCCTTTACCATTGCGGCTGTGATTTCGCTCATTGTGTGCCTCTTGTCGGTTCGTCGGTCACGGCGCGATTGCGGCCCGACCGAAATCGGAATTTGGGAACGAATGTACCCGGAACTGTGACAGGCTGATGAAACAGCCACCACGAAGTTTCAAAATCGCGCCCATGCCGTGCGGCTGGCGCGATTTAAACAAACAAGGCCGTCGAACTTGTTTGAGTCCAGAACGGCCTTGTCAGATCCTGATAGAGAAGGCGGCATCTTCAATGCCGCCCGGTGGCCAACGATCAGGCGCCAGCCTCGTCCTGCAGTGCAGGCTCGATCGGAGCTTCTTCGGAAGCGCCGATGTCGCGGCCCGAAGCGCCCTGCTGACGAGCGATACCGTCGATGGCTGCACGAGCAATCAGGTCGCAATAGAGCGAGATTGCGCGCGATGCGTCGTCGTTACCTGGGATCGGGTAGTCGATCTGGTCCGGGTCGCAGTTGCTGTCGATGATTGCAACGACTGGAATGCCAAGACGCTTGGCTTCTTCAATCGCAATCTTTTCCTTGTTGGTGTCGATGATGAACATCAGGTCCGGAACGCCGCCCATATCGCGGATACCGCCGAGAGCCTTTTCAAGCTTTTCGCGTTCGCGCTCAAGGTTCAGGCGTTCCTTCTTGGAGTAGCCGGAAGCGTCGGAGTTGAGGATTTCGTCGACCTTGCGCAGGCGCTGGATCGAGTTCGAAATCGTCTTCCAGTTGGTCATCATGCCGCCGAGCCAACGCGAGTTGACGTAGTACTGAGCGGAGCGCTTTGCGCTGTCTGCGATGATTTCAGAAGCCTGACGCTTCGTGCCGACGAACAGAACGCGACCGCCACGGGCAACCGTGTCAGACACGACCTGAAGGGCGCGCGACAGCAAAGGAACTGTCTGTGCCAGGTCGATGATGTGGATGTTGCTGCGGTCGCCGAAGATGTACGGCTTCATCTTTGGGTTCCAGCGGTGTGTCTGGTGACCAAAGTGAACGCCAGCTTCCAGAAGCTGACGCATAGAGAAATCGGGCAATGCCATGCCTAGTTATCCTTTTCCGGTTGAACCCCCGCGAAGCAAACAGCACCGTTTTAAGGCGGCACCACCGGGCGGAACGATCCGGATTTCTCCCGGAACATCCCAAGCTTCGCGTGTGGAATGGTGAGCCGCATACAGCCTGCGCCAAGGAAAAGCAAGCAATTATGCAAAAAATTACGAAATGCCGCGACGTGCCTTTTAGCGCATCGGCTTGTTTTCACAGCTTTCCGGCTGAAGAATATCGAGTTTGGCGAGTTTGCCGGTCAGGACGAAGTCGCCGTAATCCATGGTCAGATCGCGCGTGATTCCGTTTTCGTAAAGCTTGAACGACATGCGGTAGATTGGCAGCGAATCGGTACCGCTCTTGTCATTGTAATAGGCAATCGTCACTGGCCAGAACGGTGTCTTGGCGAAGTCACCCGCCTTGCCTGCATCCACGTCGCCATCGGCGGGCGCCTGCTGCTTGCCGACAAGCGTTGAGGTGATCAGGCTTTCGTCGCCATCATCGGAGCCATCGAAAACGCGGGATTCGAAGATGCGCTTTCCAAGCTTTGCGTTCTCGATGACCTGATACATATGCTCGGTGGGAAACTCGCCTGCTGCGAGATCGATTTTCCTTGGGTCCGGCTTTTTCAGATCGATCGTCATGGCACCGTTTGCGTCTTCCGCAGAACCGGTGACTTCCTTGTCCAGCTTGTCGTCGGTGAAAGACTTGGTTTCGAAGGTAAACTTCTTGGAGTCGACATCTTCGAAGGTCGTCGTCTGCTGGTCGGTCAGCCTTACGGTGTCGCCGGTGTTGATCTGGGTTACGAACCGGAAGTCGGTCTTGTAGCCCTTGCAGGAGGAACCGGTGAACTCGTAGACCATGCGGCCCGTCATTCCCTCGATGCCGGAACGGTCGGAGGCATCCTTCAATTCCAGATCGTAGACAGCCCTGTGGGAAATGAGATTGGGAACTGAGGCAGGCACGGCACTTGCGGCACCCGGCAAGACGAAAACGACGCCGGAAGCAAAAGCAGCAGCAAGGTTCCTGACAAACATTCAATATCTCCTGTTGGACTCACCGCTCATATTGTACAAGCAACAGCCCGGCTTTTGGACATCATGATCTGTCTGCCGGATTTTTGAAAGATTTACAACAAAAGCGGAGACGAAAATGTCGGATGCCATCGAAGCTCGCCTGAAAGACCTGGGCTACACCCTGCCCGCTGCTGCAGCACCCGCTGCAAACTATGTTCCCTTCACCATCAGCGGCAATCTGCTCTACATTTCGGGTCAATTGCCGATGGAATCCGGCAAGATTGCGGTAACAGGCCATGTCGGGCGCGATGTGGATGTGGCAACGGCACAGCGCGCTGCTGAACTCTGTGCCGTCAACATCCTCGCTCAGGTCAAGGCCGCCCTCGGCGGTGACCTCTCAAAGGTGCGCCGTGTGCTGAAGCTGAACGGCTTCGTCGCCTCCGTACCCGAGTTCACAGAGCAGCATCTCGTCATCAATGGCGCGTCGAACCTGATCGCCAATGTGCTCGGTGATGCAGGCAAGCACGCGCGTGCAGCGGTTGGCATGGCATCCCTGCCCTTTAATGCCGCCGTTGAAATCGATGCCATCGTGGAAATCGAGCTATGACGTTGAAGCTGTCCTGGCTGACCGCGAACCCCGTCGCCCATCGCGGTTATCACGATCAGAACAAGGCCGTTTGGGAAAACACCCTGACGGCTTTCTCCCGCGCTATCGAAGCGGGCTTTGCCATTGAATGCGACCTGCAGTTGGCAGCGGACAGCGTGCCTGTCGTGTTCCACGACCACGAGATGTCCCGGCTGACGGGCATCAAGGGGGATGTGCGGGAAAAGACGGCGGGTGAGCTGGGCCTTTTGTCGGTCGGTCAGACGAAGGATCGTATTCCGACGCTCAAGCAGCTGCTTGCCCTTTGCGGCGGCAAGGTGCCGCTTGTGCTTGAACTCAAGGGTCGGGATGGCGAAGGTGTCGATGATGGCTTTGCAGAGGCCGTGCTGGAAACGCTTGAGGGTTATGAAGGCGACGTTGCCCTGATGAGTTTCGATCATCACCTTTTGCGAGACCTGAAGGCGGCAGGCTCGCCTTGGCCTATCGGCTTGACGGCGGAAGGGGCACAGCCCGAGGACTTTTTCAAGCACGACGAGGCCATGCAGATCGGCGTCGATTTCATCTCCTATGCATGGGCGCATTTGCCGAACAGCTTTATCGAGGCACAAAGAAAACTCGGTATTCCTGTCATTACATGGACGGTAAGGGATGAAATCGGCCGTGCGACCACCTATAAATATGCAGACCAGATGACGTTCGAAGGTTTCGACCCAAGAGAAAGCGTACCAGCCGGCGCATGAGCGATGAATATTCCATTCGCGTAGAAAGGTCCTTCAAGGACATTGATCCGGAAAGCTGGAACATGCTTTCCGGAACTTCAAAGAACACGCGAAAAGAATTCTATAATCCGTTCATTTCTCATGCTTTTCTCTCATCACTAGAAGAGTCTGGATCCGCTACATCCAAGACCGGCTGGCGTGGTCATCACCTGCTTTTGGAAAATGGTGATGGGCGGCTGACCGGTGCCATTCCGGCCTATCTCAAAAGCCATAGCCAGGGCGAATACGTCTTCGACCACGGCTGGGCCGATGCACTTGAGCGTGCAGGCGGCAATTATTATCCAAAGCTGCAATGTGCCGTGCCCTTTACGCCCGCAACCGGTCCGCGGCTGTTGACCAATGGCATCGATGATGCAGCTTTCCGTCAGGTTCTGGCCTCCGGGCTGAGGCAGGTCACGGAAAAGATCGGCGTATCCTCTTCGCATGTCACTTTTGCCACCGACGACGATATGGAGGCGCTGGCAGATGAGGGATTTCTCGCCCGTGCCGACCAGCAATTCCATTTCATAAATAACGGATATCGGGATCACGCGGATTTTCTGGATGCGCTTTCGTCCCGCAAGCGCAAGGGCCTGAAAAAAGAACGCCGCGCGGCGCTGGAAAACGGAATCGAGATCGACTGGCTGACCGGTCGGGATCTGACCGAGGATATCTGGGACCAGTTCTACCGATTCTATATGGATACAGGCAGCCGCAAATGGGGCCGTCCTTATCTCACCCGCGCCTTTTATTCCTTGATTGGCGAGCGCATGGCCGACGATATTCTCCTCGTCATGGCGCGGCGCGAGGGGCGGTATATTGCCGGAGCCATCAACTTTATCGGTGGAGAGGCCATCTACGGCAGGCACTGGGGCTGCATCGAGGATCACCCCTTTCTTCATTTCGAGGTCTGCTATCATCAGGCCATCGATTTCGCTCTTTCAAAGGGCCTGAAGCGCGTTGAGGCTGGCGCACAGGGGGAGCACAAGCTTGCCCGTGGATACACACCGGTGACGACCCATTCGGCGCATTTCATCACCCATCCGGGCTTGCGCCGCGCCATCGCCGACTATCTGGAGCGGGAACGAAATGAAGTCGAGCAGATTGGCGATTATCTTGATGAGCACAGCCCGTTTCGAAAGGGTGAGCGCCCTGAGGCGGACGATTAAGCAAGTTTTCAGACGAGGAGGCATTTCATGACCTACGACACAAACAACATCTTCGCCAAGATCCTGCGTGGCGAGATCCCATCGGTGAAGGTTTACGAGGACGACGACACTCTGGCATTCATGGATGTCATGCCGCAGGCGCCGGGCCATCTGCTGGTCGTTCCCAAGGCCGGTTCGCGCAATCTGCTGGATGCTGATCCTGCTGTGTTGGCGAAAACGATTGCTGTCGTTCAAAAACTGGCTGTCGCCGCCAAGGAAGCTTTTGATGCGGATGGTGTCTACATCGCGCAGTTCAACGAGGCAGCCGCAGGCCAGACCGTGTTTCACCTTCACTTCCACATCGTCCCACGCAAGGATGGTGAGCCGCTGAAGCCGCACAGCGGTGCAATGGCGGATACTGACCTTTTGAAGTCACAGGCGGAAAAGATCAAAGCCGCACTCTAAGGTGCTCTCAAGGGCGGCCCGCCCCAAGGCTCAATCGGCGGCGAGCTCTGCGCCGTTCGATTTCAGATTGGCGGGCATTTTCTTGTCGTCCAGCCTTTCAACGATGTACCGCGATATCGGGAGCGTGATTGCAAAGCAGATCATGCCCCCGAAAATATCCACGAGGTGGTGGCCACCCTGTATCAAGACTGCCGGTAACATCAGCGCATTCAGTGTGCCGAAAACAGCGATGAAGAAGGAGTGCCTTGGAACGAAGAAGACTGACATCAGCGCCATAAAGATATGAAATGACGGGAAGCCGATTAGTCCAAGAATATTCCTTGGTGAGAGATAGGCGACACCCTCCCGCCCCAGGCGCATAAGCTCTTGCCCGTAGGCCGGATCCACGGCCAGAGGAATGGCGGCGATGACTTCGGGCGTTAAATCGTGGTACGCTTTTGCGCCGAAGGTTGGAAAGAAAATCCAGAAGCAGATACTCAGCAAGGCGCCGATGCTTCCCGTGAGAAGAAACCAATGCAGTGCCCGCCGTTTGCCGGTAAATCCCAGAACGATGATCGTGACAAGCAGTTGCGGCAGTGACGTTAGATAGACGTAATGCAGAGCCGTACCCACCAGCGGGTATTGAGAAATCCACGTCACAATGTCTGGCCAGCTATAGCCCAAGGCGTTATCGGCACGCATGAGCATTTCGTCGATTGGTTCGAAGCTGATTGGTAGAAACATGTAGTTGAAGACCGAGGCCGCGATGGTGAAGAGAATGTAGAGACCTGATGCGGTCAGTACATCTCCAAGACCAGCTTCCCTCCCCCTCAGCCGATAGAACTGCCCGAGGGCCAACGGTATCAACCCCATAATGGCGCTGAAAAAATATCCGCCTACATCAAGGTAAATTGACTTTTGATAAATCCAGAAAACATCGAAAACGAGTAGTGCGATTATTGTCGTAAATATCAGTTTCTCTATCGGCAAAAATATCATCGATTTTATCGATTCGGACCGAGTGACGCTAAGAAATCATCTCTACGGTCTCAAGAAATACTCAATAATACATTAAGTATCCCATGCCCATTGCGAGTATTAGCAAGGGTGCAGCTACGCCGATGAAGACTTTCTGTCCACTTGCAAGAAACACAACGAAGCCAATCAGTGCGGCGCCTATCCGTAACCACATCGGTGTATCCGCCAGTGTACCGGTGGGAAAGACGATCAGCTTGGCTGTGACAGCCATGACCAGCGCGGTGGCAACTGCCCTGACCCAGTTGAGAGTTTCGGACCCTTCCTTCAAACGGTTGCCGGCGAGTACGCCGAGCCAGCGCCAGATATCGGTCGCAATCCAGCCGGCCAAGGCGATGAAGAGATAGGGTGCCCACCAGTTGTCGGCCATCATGCTTCGCCCTCGCCTGCAGAGGCCTTCTCACGGCGAAGCCAGAAACGATCGAAGAGATAGGCCAAGGTGCCTCCGCCAAGGCCCGCATAGAGGATGTCGAATTCAGGTTCTATGACTGCAAAAAGCGGGCCTGCGATAATGCCGACCACGAAAGCGATCTTGACAACGCTCTGCTTGGCCGAGGCCCATATTGACGAAACGAAATAGACGGGCGTCAGAAAAAACAGAATGCCAGCGATGATGGGTGGAAAAGCGGCCACGACGCCGTAACAGACTGCAACAATCGTCGCGCTGACCGCAGTCAGGGTCATTCCAAAGCCCGCGAACCAGGCAACACGTGCCTCGCGCGGGACTTTGCTCAAGTTCTGGGTGGCGAACACCCATGCGGTAATGGCCACGAAGTGTGACAGGAACAGAAGAAGCCATGTGGGGGTCTTCGCCGTGCGCATTTCCGGCACAATGGAAGCGACCATGGGCATCATCCGGATTGATGACAGGGTGACCACCAGAAAACAGGTCGCAAGCCCCGCGCCGCTCGTCATCGCTCCAATCAAAATCATCTTGGCGGGCAAGGCCCAGATGGAAAGCGTCATAAACACGGCTTCGCTGCGAGTGATACCCGATTCCAAAGCAAACGCACTGAAACCGATGAATGACGTCATGAGAATGAGTGCAGGCAAAGAAAATATGCCCTTCATGCCCCTGACGAACCAAAGGTAATGGGGCTCCACTGCGTGTTCTGGGGGCATATCTCAATCCGGTATCGACATAACAATGTGCCGGGCACTTGGCCCGGCACATACTGACTGCGTAGTAGAAGATTTACTTCTTTTTAGGCACCTTTGGCACCGTATTTGTCTTGCGACGGGGCTTGGCATCCTCTTCGGTCTTCGTGGCTTCCACCACGACGACCTCGGCCTCTTCCACCTTTGCCGTCTTCGTCTTTCCCTTGGACTTGCCGGGCGACTTGGCGGCCTTGAGTTCAGCCTCGGGCTTGGGCTTTACGGGCGCCGTCTCCGGCATAACGTCAAGCTTGAGACTTTTGGTGCCATCGTCCTTCTTGCCTATGGTGACGCTGACGACGCCGCCCTTCTTGAGTTTGCCAAACAGGATCTCATTGGCCAGCGGCTTCTTGATGTGCTCCTGAATGACGCGACCAAGCGGACGCGCTCCCATTTTCTCGTCGTAGCCCTTCTCTGCGAGCCACGCGATTGCGTCCTCGTGCAGATCGAAAGTGACATTGCGCTCGGACAACTGGGTCTCAAGCTGCATGACGAACTTCTGGACCACCTTGTGAATAACGGCAGTTGGAAGCGGCGAGAATGGAATGATCGCATCCAGACGGTTGCGGAATTCCGGTGTGAACAGGCGGTTGAGTGCCTCCTCGTCTTCGCCGGTGCGCTTGGAAGAGCCGAAACCGATTGCCGATTTCGCCATTTCCGACGCGCCCGCATTGGTCGTCATGATCAGGATGACGTTGCGGAAGTCGATCTTCTTGCCGTTATGATCCGTCAGCGAGCCGTGATCCATGACCTGCAACAGAATGTTGTAGATATCGGGATGCGCCTTCTCGATCTCGTCCAGCAACACCACGCAATGCGGATGCTGATCGACGCCATCAGTCAGAAGACCGCCCTGGTCGAAGCCGACATAGCCGGGAGGTGCACCGAGCAGACGCGAGACGGTGTGCCGTTCCATGTATTCCGACATGTCGAAACGCAGCATTTCCACGCCGAGCGAGGCAGCAAGCTGCTTGGCAACCTCGGTCTTGCCGACGCCCGTGGGGCCGGAAAAGACATAGGAACCAATCGGCTTGTTGGGCTCGCGAAGGCCTGCACGTGCCAGCTTGATCGCGGTGGACAGAGCCTCGATGGCAATGTCCTGACCGTAAACGACCGAGCGCAGTTCCTTTTCAAGATTGGCGAGAACCATCTCGTCATCCTTGGAAACCGTCTTGGCAGGAATACGTGCCATTGTCGCAATCGTCACTTCGATTTCTTTTTCCGTGATCAGCTTGCGGCGCTTCGAAGCGGGCAGCAACATCTGTGCCGCACCGGTTTCATCGATCACATCGATCGCCTTGTCGGGCAGCTTGCGGTCCGAAATGTAACGCGCAGAAAGCTCAACCGCCGCCTTGATCGCTTCGTTGGAATAACGCAGGTGGTGGTAGTTTTCATAATAGGGCTTGAGGCCCTTCATGATTTCGATTGCGTCTTCGATAGAAGGCTCGTTGACGTCGATCTTCTGGAAACGACGGACAAGGGCCCGGTCCTTTTCAAAGAACTGGCGGTATTCCTTGTAGGTGGTCGAGCCGATGCAACGGATCGCGCCTGACGACAAGGCAGGCTTCAAGAGATTCGAAGCATCCATCGCGCCGCCGGACGTCGCACCGGCACCGATCACCGTATGAATTTCATCGATGAACAGAACAGCGCCCGGAAAATCTTCCAGTTCCTTGACGACCTGCTTGAGGCGCTCTTCGAAGTCGCCGCGGTAGCGCGTGCCAGCCAGAAGCGTGCCCATATCAAGCGAGAAGATCGTGTCGTTCTTCAACGCTTCCGGAACCTTGCCCTCAACGATCCGCTTTGCGAGACCTTCAGCGATGGCAGTCTTGCCCACACCCGGATCACCCACGTAGAGCGGGTTGTTCTTGGAGCGACGGCAAAGGACCTGAATGGTTCGGTTGACCTCGGCATGACGACCGATCAATGGATCGATCTTGCCGCCCTTGGCCTTCTCATTCAGATTGACGCAATAGGCCTTCAGCGCCTCCTGCTGCTTCTTGGGCGCGGAACTGTCTTCTTCCGAGCCATTACGAGCGGGCTTGGCCTCATTCTCCGGCTCGTCTGCGCCACGCGGTGTGCGTGTCTGGGATGTACCGGGACGCTTGCCAATGCCGTGGGAGATATAGTTGACGGCGTCGTACCGTGTCATCTCCTGCTCCTGCAGGAAATAGGCGGCATGGCTCTCCCGTTCGGCGAAGATGGCAACGAGGACGTTGGCGCCCGTTACTTCTTCACGACCGGAAGACTGAACATGAATAACCGCTCTCTGGATGACGCGCTGGAAACCCGAGGTTGGTTTGGAATCCTCGTCGTAGCCTGTGACAAGGTTGGACAGTTCGTTGTCGACGTAATCGACAACAGTCTTGCGCAAGGCGTCGAGATCGACGTTGCACGCGCCCATGACTGCGGCCGCATCTGCATCTTCGATCAGGGCCAGCAACAGGTGCTCAAGCGTCGCATATTCGTGGTGACGCTCATTTGCAAAGGTCAATGCCTGATGCAGCGCCTTCTCTAGACTGGGGGAAAAAGTTGGCACGTTGCGATCCTCATTTCTTTTCCATGACGCATTGCAGCGGATGCTGGTGCTGTCGGGCGAAATCCATGACCTGACTTACTTTTGTCTCTGCGACCTCATATGTAAACACCCCGCATTCGCCGACACCGTGTTGGTGTACATGCAACATGATGCGGGTTGCCCCTTCCCTGTCCTTCTGGAAAAAACGCTCCAGAATGTGAATGACGAATTCCATGGGAGTATAGTCGTCGTTCAGCAAAAGAACACGGTAGAGATTGGGCTTTTTTGTCTTCGGTTTGGTGCGGGTAATAACAGACGTTCCGCGGTTCGCACCGCCGTCTTCCCCTTCACCCTCGCCCTGCATGTAGATCGACTTAGCGATCATCTTTCATCATTCTCCAGATCGCACTCGCACCGGTCTTTTAGGGTTGCGAGCAGGAATTTCGCTCACCTTTATTTAGGTCGTTCGTCAGTGATTTTAAGCCCCCTGCAACGCACTGCAATCACTAATCCGTTCGCGAGCACCAAAAGTGTGGGAGAAAACCTTCCCCCGGCATTGGCGGTGAGCCTAGAGGTCCAGTCGTCTCCGCAGCGATACCGCAACAGCATGTTCGATATTGGCGACCTCCATTTTTCTGCAGATCGAGTCCATGATGTATTTGATCGTTCTGCTGGAAAGCGCGACCTTAGCGCCAATTGCCTCCAGACTTTCACCCTCGGCGGCCATCAGGAGAATCTGCCGCTCCAGATCCGTCAGGGGCTGCAGCGCCTCGGTGCGGGCGTGGCCAATGAGAGCAAGCTGCTCATGCGCATGAACCATGAAGACATTGAGTCGCTCGACCTCGTCCACATCCAGATGCGGCCTGTCACCCGCAAAACCGATAAGGCGCGGCGCACCGGAAATGCCCAAAGCCGGAAAGCTGACGCCTCTGATGTGCGAATGCGCGCGGAACGCGGCCACAACCGCAGTTGCCAATACACATTGCTCCTCGAGTTCTTCCATATCCCAGCGCAGCGGGCCAAGAGTGCCTGGCTTTTGCATCAGGAGCCGCGTCGCAAAGCCGGAAAGACCCTCTTCCAACATGAAGATGAGCGATGCGTCTATATTGAATGGGAACAGGGCCGACACCGGCTCTGCCTCCTCAAGACGCGACATGTCGAGGACATAATAGCAGCGAAAGCCAAAGGACGCCTGAATGTCGGATAGGACCACGCCGACTTCATCCAGCGTTTTCGCAACTCTAATCCTGCTGATCAGGTCCCTGGAAATTTTGCGCCTCTACCGAAAAGGAGAATTCACCATTCCGCCGATGATACTCCCGGGAGGTTACCAGAACATTCTGAACAGTGAAATTCAGTCGTTCATGAAGAACCGATCAATTTTCATCATCCAGCATTTCCCGCACGGCGACGGCAAGCTGCTTCAGCGAAAAAGGCTTCGGCAAGAAGCCGAATTTGGCATCGGCGGGAAGATTTTTGGCAAAGGCATCTTCCGCATAGCCGGACACGAAAATGAACTTCATGTCTGGATAGGTCTTGCGAAGCTCCCGCAGCAGGGAAGGTCCATCCATCTCAGGCATGACGACATCGGATACGACGATGTCGACCTTGCCTTCAAGTTCCTCCAGCACCTCAAGTGCCTCCGTACCGGAACCGGCCTCGTGGACGGTGTATCCACGCGTCTCCAGCATACGCTTTCCACCGCGACGAACGGCTTCCTCATCTTCGACGAGAAGAACGACGGCGGATTTTCCGGTCAGGTCTAGCGGTTCTTCTTTTGCCACTTCTTTTGCAGCGGCAGCATCGGAAGCAGCCTGTGCGGCCTCGCCTTCCAGCGGCGGTGCGACTTCGATGATGTGGCGCGGCAGGAATATGCGGAAAGCCGTCCCCCGGCCAACTTCAGAGTCGGGGTAGATATAGCCGCCCGACTGCTTGACGATGCCGTAGACCATCGAAAGGCCAAGACCGGTTCCCTTGCCGACTTCCTTTGTCGTGAAGAAGGGCTCGAAAATCTTGTCCATGATTTCGGGTGGAATACCTGTGCCCGTATCGGCAACCTCAATCATGACCAGATCTTCGGAAGGAAGATCGGAACGGCCGAGCGCGACAACCTCATCGGCGGGCATGTTGCGCGTGATAATCTTGATCTTGCCGCCCTGCGGCATCGCATCACGTGCATTGACGCACAGATTGATGAGAACCTGTTCGAACTGCGAAAGATCGGTTTTGACCGGCCATAGATCGCGGCCATAATCGACCTCGAGTTTCACATTCGTTCCGGAGATAAGGCGATCGACCAGCATTCGCAGATCGCCGATGACGTCCGTCAGGTTCAACACGGCCGGGCGCATGGTCTGCTTGCGCGAGAAGGCCAGAAGCTGGCGCACGAGGACCGCCGCGCGGTTGGCGTTGCGCTTGATTTCCATGAGATCGGCGAAGCTGGCATCTGCCGGACGTGCCTGTAGCAACAGGTGATCGGAAGACAGCAGGATGGCCGTAAGCACGTTGTTGAAGTCGTGCGCAATACCGCCTGCGAGCGTTCCCACGGCATTCATCTTCTGCGTCTGCGCCATCTGGGTCTCGAGCGCCTTCTGCTCGGTCACCTCGATTGCGTAGACAATTGCGACTTCCTCCGGTGCCTCGTCATCCTGATCGATGACGGCATGGACATAGAAACGGAAGTGTCGCGTCTCGTCCGTTGGGTGGCGGCTGTCGAAGGGGGCAATGTCGCCCTGCCGGTCCTTGGCAGCATCGATGGCCTCAAGAAGCTTCGGCTTGTCGCTATCCAGCAGCACGGCATCAAGTACCACGCCGCCGTCGATATCGTCCCGGCCAACGACGCCTGAAAACAGCTTGAGGAACGGCGCATTGGTCCGCAAAATACGACGTTCGCCGTCCAGCGAAGCGATCGCCATCGGCGTATTGTTGAAGAAGCGGGTGAAGCGCATGGCAGATGCGGATTCGGCGTTAGCCTTACCCTTTGAGCGCATGAGAACGATTGTGCGGCTTTCCCCCGGCGCGCCATCGCGTGTTGCGGTTACCTGATGCACGAGCCTTGCAGGCATGCTCTGGCCATTGACCCGGCGCATGTCGAGATCGAGCATTTCCGTTCGATTGGTGCCCGCATGGGGTTGCACAGATTCAATGAGGGCCATGCCCTCACCCGCAACAAGATCGGAAACCGTAAGCGAGCCGGGCGAGAACTGCGCGAGATCGATTCCAAGCCATTCCGAAAGCGTAGCGTTCAGGTAGACAACCTCGCCTCGCTTGCCAGCCGAGAAGAAACCCGCAGGGGCGTGGTCGAGATAGTCGATTGCGTTTTGCAATTCGCGGAAAAACCGCTCCTGATCTTCGCGCTCGGTCGTGATGTCGGCAATCTGGAAGACGTGAAGATCGTTATTATTGGCGTCCTTGAGAAGGCGAGCCTTCAGGCGGTACCAGTGCGGTCCGGATTGAGACGTATTGGCACTCAAAGGCTTCAAGAGACGAAATTCTTCGTAGCCGTCCTTGCCTTCGCGCAATCCGTTGATGAGCCGGTAGAGAGCTTCCGTCGACTCCCGGTCACGGGACAGAAGCGTTTCGAGGCTCTGTATATCCGTTGCCTTCTTGGCGCCGGTCATCTGGCAATAGGTTGCGTTTGCGTAGACCAGGCGTCCCTTTGGATCCGTAATCAGCGTACCGTCCGGGTGGGACGACAGGAACCGGCGTGCCATGCCATCGGACTGCGATTGCGGCATGACCTCGATGAAGCCGATGGCGGACGAGACGAGAAAGAAAATCCCCAGCATCGCGAGAACGCCGAGTATGCCAAGGACGACTTCATTTTCGAGCGAATTTTTGAAGAAGACGAATCCGACGGCTGCGGCAACGAGAACGAGAGCTAGCAGAAGTATGCGCAAGAGCGTGCCGGATCGGGCGCGCCTGTCCACCAAGGGGAAATCATTTTCGCTGGCTTGGCTGACCTTGGTCATCGAGGCTCTAACCCTTGCAGTTTTGGCAATTCTTCTAAACCCGAAGACAAATGCTCCGGACGGAATCGCTTTTGTCTATCTCTTGTAGCAATTCGGTGAAATATCAAAAAGCTCCGCCCCTCATAAACCTTTGCCAATACACAGCGAATGCACTGCATTTCGCACGATATGACGCCTTGCGTGGCACCTTTGCCACGTGGATACGGGCGGGAATGTGAAAGCTGGGGTCAAATTGGTGGCCTGGTGTCGATAAAACTTGTGCTTGGCGCAAAAAAATCGTCTTTTCGCCGCAAACTCTTTCAAAAATTCTGATGCGGCAATCATTTGCCCGGGAAATACCAAAGGGACTGGATAAATGATGGACGATTTTATCGGCACTTACGGCAACAACCTGATTGTTGCTGTCGTAGGTGTCGGCGTGGCACTTCTGGCTCTGGCGATTGTTCTGTGGCTCGTTCGCAGGCGTGGCGGCTCCTCGCCCTTCATTCGCGGTGGAAAAAATCGTCAGCCCCGCTTGCAGGTTCTCGATGCGACCGCTGTCGACGCGCGGCGCAGGCTGGTCCTCGTGCGTCGTGACAATGTCGAACACCTCGTCATGATTGGTGGCCCGACGGATGTGGTCATCGAAAGCGGCATCGGCGCCATTCCCATTTTGAGAGATGTGCGCGATCCCCAGGAAGCGATGCTGCAATCCCTGTCGTCCGAGCGGGCACTTGCATCGGGCCGCGTAAAGGCTCTTTCCCCGGATCGTGATCAGGAGGTGCGACCAGCGCCCACCATGACCGCATCCGCCCCTGCGCCCCAGCCAGAGCCAAGACCCGTAGCAGCGCCAGTCGCAGCCCCGGCCCCGGCCCCAGCTTCGGCTCCATCACCAGCTCCTGCTCCCGCATCTCCACCTCCTGTACCTGCACCGGCCATGGCGCCAAGGCAAGCTGCACCCGTTGCGCCACCACAAAGACCTCGGCCCGAGCCCGTCGCTCCTCCTGCTCCCGCCCAAGCCTCCGTGCGTCCTGCTCCGGCAGCACCCCAGGCCTCCGCCTCCATTGTGCCGCCCGCCAGGTCTTTCTCCAAGGAAGCCAGCACGCTTGATATTTCTCCAGTCGTGCCAGCGGTCACAGCCGCGTCGCTTCAGGCAGAAACGGCCAGACCAGTCCAGACAGTCTCCGTCGAACAGAGCGAACCTGCGGCAGTGGCCCCTCCAAGCCCGTCGGCGGCACCTGAACCTGTTGCAATGAAGGAGCCGGTGATTGACGAGAGCAGCGCTGCGGACTTTCTTGCCGCAGCAAGAGAGCGGGTTCTGCCGACGTTTCGGACAGAAACGCCCGTCACCGCCACAGCGAGTGCTGCCAAGCCGGAGCCTCTTGCGCCCGATGAAAATGGTGCCGTGTTTGGCGACCAGCTGACGAGCGATTTCGAGAGTTTCCTCCAGGCGGAAATCGAGAAGAACAATACGGCCAGCGCACCATCCGTGAGCCTTGAGCCTGCGCGCCAGCAAATCGTGCCCGAGCCCGTCGCACCGGCGGTCGCAACCACACCGTCCGATGCCGATGTCCAAAAGGAAATGGCGCGCATCTTCGGTGAAATGGCCGTCACGAGAGACAAATGACGTCAAGGTAAGATCGTTCACCTGTCGACCGCGAGGAGCGGATTTGCCGCTCCTTGTAAAACGCTAACGCCTATAGTCCTCCCGGCATTGGTTTACTGCCGCTGACCACAGTGCTCGGTCACGACCTTGTTAATGGCGAAAGCAGCCTAGCCTCATGTTGCCAGTGGTCAACGAATCTGATGGATTGGCCATCAAGAACAAAAGGTGATCGCTTGAGCTCTACAATCACGAATGCAAGTGCATTGAAGGGCATGTTGATCATGGCCGGGTGCATGATCGTACTGCCGGTCATGGACGCGATCGCGAAATACATGGCGGTGTCGGAAGGGATGTCACCGGGTCAGGTCACCTTCTACCGGTTTTTCTTTCAGCTTGTGTGCACCCTGCCCTTGCTGATGATCATGTCTCCACGGGCTTTGCTCTCAGCCAAGCGTCCATGGCTCAACCTGCTGCGTGGCGTCCTGCATGCGGCGGCAAGTCTCGCCTTCTTTGCTGCGGTCAAATACATGCCGCTCGCGGACGTTTTTGCGATCTATTTCGTAGAACCTTTCCTGCTCACCATGATGTCGGCATTCTTTCTGGGCGAGAAAGTCGGCTGGATGCGCTGGACGGCGATTGCCGTGGGCTTTGTCGGCGCAATGATTGTCATTCAACCCAGCTTTGAGGTGTTTGGTTGGACTTCGCTTCTGCCGGTTGCCTGTGCATTCCTATTTACGCTTTACCTGTTCCTCAACCGTGCGCTTGGCGATGGCGACAGTCCGCTGGTCATGCAGACCATGGCCGGCATCGCGGGTGCCGTGTTCATGGGCGTGACACTCTTGATCGGCCACGCCGCAGGCGATGAGAACTTCGAGATGGCGCTACCCGGCTGGGGGCATGGCCTTGTCCTTCTTATCCTGCTCGGCTCTATCTCCGGCTATATGCACCTCCTCGTCGTCAAGGCGTTCCGTCTTGCGCCCGTTTCCCTTCTGGCGCCTTTCCAGTATTTCGAGATCATATCGGCCACCATATTGGGCTACATGCTGTTTTCAGATTTCCCCACAGCATCCAAGTGGATAGGTATCGTCATTATCGTGGCATCCGGCCTTTTCATCATCTGGCGGGAACGCAGGGCCGCAAGCAGGATTGCCGAGGTGCCGGAAGTTTGACGATTCCGGGGAACTGCCCTTGTCCCTGCAGCTTAGGTGGGGCAAAAGTCTTTCGACATTACTGATATAGAGATGGAGACGAAAAATGGACGTTCGCGCCGCAGTCGCTGTGCAGGCAGGCAAGCCTCTGGAAATCATGACAGTCCAGCTCGAAGGTCCGCGTGCGGGCGAAGTGCTGATCGAAATCAAGGCGACCGGTCTTTGCCACACGGACGATTTCACCCTCTCGGGTGCGGACCCGGAAGGCCTGTTCCCCGCCATTCTCGGTCACGAAGGCGCGGGCATCGTTGTTGATGTCGGTCCCGGCGTCACCTCGGTCAAAAAGGGAGACCATGTCATTCCGCTCTACACGCCGGAGTGCCGTGAGTGCCCGTCCTGCCTGTCGCGCAAGACCAATCTGTGCACCGCCATCCGCTCCACGCAGGGACAGGGCGTGATGCCAGACGGCACCAGCCGCTTTTCCATCGGCAAGGACAAGATCCATCACTACATGGGCTGCTCGACCTTCGCGAATTACACCGTTTTGCCTGAGATTGCTGTCGCCAAGATCAACCCGGATGCACCTTTCGATAAGGTTTGCTACATCGGTTGCGGCGTAACCACCGGCATTGGTGCGGTCATCAACACCGCCAAGGTCGAGATCGGTTCCACGGCCATTGTCTTTGGTCTGGGTGGAATCGGCCTCAACGTCATTCAGGGTCTTCGTCTTGCAGGCGCCGACATGATCATCGGTGTCGATCTCAACAATGACAAGAAGGCATGGGGCGAAAAATTCGGCATGACCCACTTCGTCAACCCGAAGGATGCGGGCGACGATATCGTGCCCTACCTCGTCAATCTGACGAAGCGCGGCGCTGATCAGATTGGTGGGGCGGACTACACATTCGATTGCACGGGCAATACGAAGGTCATGCGTCAGGCGCTTGAATCCTCGCATCGCGGCTGGGGCAAGTCTGTCGTCATCGGTGTAGCAGGTGCCGGGCAGGAAATATCGACCCGCCCGTTCCAGCTCGTTACCGGACGCACCTGGATGGGCACGGCATTCGGCGGCGCGCGTGGACGGACCGATGTCCCCAAGATCGTTGACTGGTACATGGACGGCAAGATTGAGATCGACCCGATGATCACCCACACGATGCCGCTTGAAGACATCAACAAGGGCTTCGAGATGATGCATTCCGGTGAGAGCATTCGCGGCGTCGTCGTTTATTGATTGATTGATCAATCAAAATTCCCTCGGCGTTATCCGCCGGGGGACATCGGTTCCTGACCGCATGTTGGGGGCGCAGGCAGGTGTGGCGGAACTTGTTTGTCCACTCAATCAAAGCTTATTGCTGTGACCTCAGCCGCCATTAAATGACGCGGCCGCCTCGCCTTCCGATACTGATGTCGTTTTCTTTACCCCAGACGCACATCGCCTGTCGCGAACTTCGCCTTTAACAGGCACTCATCATATTCCGCGTCAGCCGTCGAATCGAAGACAATACCTCCGCCAACGTTGAATGTTGCCTTGCCGCCTTCAAATAGGGTGATCGTGCGGATGGCCACGGAAAAGCGCATGTCACCATCAGGTGAAATCATGCCGATGGCACCGCAATAGACATTGCGTGGTCCAGCTTCGAGATCGTGAAGAATTTCCATCGCCCGCATTTTCGGCGCGCCGGTGACCGATCCGCAGGGAAACAGTGCAGAGAAAATATCCGCGATTGTCAAATCCGGCAGCAGCCGTGCACGCACGTGGCTGACCATCTGATGGACGGTCGGGTAGGTTTCGATTTCGAACAGCTTCGGCACATCAAGCGTGCCGACTTCTGCAATGCGGGAAACATCATTGCGCAACAGGTCGACAATCATCCGGTTTTCAGCGAGCGTCTTTTCGTCACTCAACATTCCCGCGACGAGATCGGCATCCTGGGCCGGAGACGCCCCTCGCCTGATCGTCCCCTTCATAGGGTGCGTTTCGATCCAGCCATCGCTAAGCGCGAAGAACAGTTCCGGCGAGCGTGAGAGGATCGCAGGTCCGCCAAGATTGACGAGCGCCCCATATTTCACAGGTTGCCGCTCAATCATCGACCAGAACGCGGTAAGGATATCGCCGGTCCAATGCGCCTCGATGGGCATCGTCAGATTGGCCTGGTAGCAATCGCCCTGCCGCAGATGCTGATGTAGCCTTGCAAAGCACGTTCGGTATTCCTCCAGCGTCCAGCCGGGCTTGAAGTCGCTCAGGAAATTTCCTGTCCCTGTAGGTGCAACAGAAGGCGTTGCTCTTCCAGCCTCCTTAGCGGGCGCTGCAAACACGCCGAAATTCAACAAGGGCACATCACGCACAGGACCAACGCGCGGCGTGAGCTTTTTCTCGAACAGATAGCCAGCCTCGTAGGACATATATCCGGCAAGATATTTCCCCTCCGAACGCGCTTTTTCCATTCGGGCAAGGGCCGGGAAAAACTCCTCGGGCTCCTTCGCGACGATAATGTCTTCCGGCTCGGCAAACAACGTCACCGAACCGGTCGTGTCATCACGAAAAAGCACATAAGGCGCGTTCAGCAAATCCATTCAGTCCCCGAGGCGTCAGATGGGATCGATATCGCCCTTTGCCCACATCTCGATGGTTTCGGCGTAGAAATCCGCAAATCGACCTTCTTCGATGGATTTGCGGATACCCTGCATCAATTCCTGATAATGAGCCAGATTATGCCAGGAAAGCAGCATCCCACCCAGCGCCTCGTTTGAACGGGCAAGATGATGCAGATAGGCGCGGGAATAATCGCGCGATGCCGGGCAATTGGACTGCTCGTCCAGTGGCCGCATGTCTTCGGCATGACGGGCGTTGCGGATGTTCACGCGTCCGCGGCGGGTAAAGGCTAGGCCGTGGCGTCCCGAGCGGGTGGGCATGACGCAGTCGAACATATCGATGCCGCGCGCGACAGACTTCAGAATGTCGTCAGGCGTTCCCACGCCCATGAGATAGCGTGGCTTCTCCGTTGGTAGTACCGGCAGAGTGATGTCGAGCATGCCGAGCATCACCTCCTGCGGCTCTCCCACAGCCAGACCGCCCACGGCATAACCCTTGAGGTCCATCTGCTTCAGGCCTTCTGCCGAGCGTATGCGAAGATCCGGCTGGTCGCCACCCTGCACGATGCCGAACATGGCCTTGCCGGGCTGCTCGCCAAAGGCCACACGGCAACGCTCTGCCCAACGCAGCGACATTTCCATGGCGCGCTCGATTTCCTTGCGCTCGGCCGGCAGCGCTATGCACTCATCGAGCTGCATCTGGATATCCGAATCGAGCATCCCCTGAATCTCGATCGAACGTTCCGGTGACATGTGGTGTAACGAGCCATCCACGTGGCTTTTGAAGGTCACACCTTTTTCGTCCAGCTTGCGCAGACCGGAAAGCGACATGACCTGAAAGCCGCCGCTGTCGGTGAGGATGGGGTGTGGCCAGCGGATCAATTCGTGCAGTCCGCCGAGTCGTTGAACGCGCTCCGGGCCGGGCCGCAGCATCAGGTGATAGGTGTTGCCAAGAATAATATCAGCGCCCAGCTCCCGCACCTGATCCAGATACATGGCCTTGACGGTTCCGACCGTACCGACCGGCATGAAGGCCGGTGTGCGGATAACGCCGCGCGGCATTGCGACTTCCCCAAGGCGCGCGCCGCCACTGGTTGCTTTCAAGGTAAAGGTGAAGTTCTCGTGCATCAGTTTTTCCGGAAAAGGAGGCTGGAGTCGCCATAGGAATAGAAGCGGTAGCCTGTTGCGATGGCGTGAGCATAGGCCGCGCGCATTGTTTCCAGTCCGCAGAACGCCGAAACCAGCATGAACAGCGTGGATTTCGGCAGGTGAAAATTCGTCATCAGCACATCCACCGCCTTGAAGCGGTAGCCGGGCGTAATGAAAATACCGGTTGGACCGGACCAGGGCATGACCTGCCCGTCATCGCCAGCTGCACTTTCAATCAGGCGCAGCGATGTCGTGCCCACGCAGACAATGCGTCCGCCCCGGGCTTTGACGGCATTCAGTCGGGCCGCTGTCTCCTCCGAAACATAGCCGATTTCGAGGTGCATCTTGTGCTCCTCCGTGTCATCGGCCTTGACGGGAAGGAACGTGCCAGCACCGACATGCAAGGTCACGAAGTGTCGCTCGATCCCGGCCTTGTCCAGTGCCGCGAAAAGATCGGGCGTGAAATGCAGACCTGCGGTCGGCGCAGCCACGGCACCTTTTTCGCGGGCATAGATGGTCTGATAGTCGGTCTGGTCCTGTTCGTCTTCAGGGCGCTTGGCGGCGATGTAAGGCGGAAGCGGAATGTGCCCGACAGATGCGATGGCCTCATCCAGAACCGGGCCACTCACATCGAACAGAAGAGTGATCTCGCCTTCCTCGCCTTTTTCCTCCACCGTCGCTTCCAGATATGCAAGGCCGCAGGCGTTATCGCGCTCATATCCGAAGCGGATGCGGTCACCCTGCTTTATGCGCTTGCCGGGCCGCGCAAAAGCTTTCCACCGGCTGGCGTCGGCACGCATATGCAAGGTAGCAGACACCGCTGTTTCAGGCGCCCCTTCGCGAAGCCGAACGCCTTCCAGCTGCGCGGGAATCACGCGCGTATCATTGAACACAAGCGCATCGCCCGACTTCAGGAACGAGGGCAGTTCGAAAACACGGTGATCGGCCATCAGCTCTGCATTCGGATCGACCACGAGAAAGCGTGCACTATCGCGCGGACTGGCCGGGCGGAGCGCAATATTTTCTTCAGGAAGGTCGAAATCGAACAGGTCTACACGCATTTCTGGGGCTCTCGAAAATATCAAAACCCGCCCCGCAGTTGCCTGCGAGACGGGCCCGACGTCCTTATCCTATGCTCAGGCTGCGGAAGCAAGCCGGATGGATACGATGGAATCAGGATCCTTCACAGGCTCACCGCGCTTGACCTTGTCGATGGCTTCCATGCCTTCGATGACCTGGCCCCAGACAGTGTACTGCTTGTTCAGCCATGGGCTGTCCGTAAAGCAGATGAAGAACTGCGAGTTGGCCGAGTTCGGGCTCTGCGAACGGGCCATGGAGCAGGTGCCACGCACGTGCGGAATGGCAGAAAACTCAGCCTGCAGGTCCGGCTTTTCAGAGCCACCCATGCCAGCACGGGCAGGATTGAAGCTCTCGGAGCCCTTTTTGCCGAACTTCACGTCGCCCGTCTGCGCCATGAAATCGGAGATGACGCGGTGGAACACGACGCCATCGTAAGCCTGTTCAGAAACCAGTTCCTTGATGCGTGCAACGTGGCCGGGAGCCACTTCAGGCAGAAGCTGGATGACGACCTTGCCGGTCGTTGTTTCCATGATGAGGGTGTTTTCCGGATCTTTGATCTCGGCCATGATATCTCTCCTTTTTGGGGCTCGTCCGCCCGGTTTACTTCTTGCCGACAGTGACTTTGACCATGCGGTCAGGATCGGAAACTTCGCCGTTACCGCCCTGGCCCTTCTTGATCTTGTCAACAAATTCCATGCCGGAAACGACCTTGCCGACAACGGTGTACTGGCCGTTCAGGAATGCGCCCTGATCGAACATGATAAAGAATTGCGAATTGGCGGAATTCGGGTTCTGCGAACGCGCCATGCCCACGGTTCCACGTTCGAACGGAACCTTGGAGAATTCTGCAGGCAGGTCAGGCAGGTCGGATCCACCCGTACCAGCGCGCTGGGCGGTATAGCCCTTGTTCATATTGCCGTACTGCACATCGCCGGTCTGCGCCATGAAGCCGGGAATGACGCGGTGGAAGGCCACGTTGTCATAGGCACCCTTCTGCGCCAGCGTCTTGATCTGTGCGACATGCTTCGGCGCGACATCAGGCATCAGCTCTATGACAACCGGACCGTCTTTCAACTGAATGGTCAGGAATTCGGCAGCAGATGCGAATGTGCTGGCGGCAATGGCGCTGACGAACATGGCGCCAGCGAAGGCAAATCGAAGCAGTTTCATTGGATTGGCTCCAGAATAATTGCTGAGACTATTGTTTCAGCTTGCTGTTGAGGGCTTCAAGAACGGCTTTCGGCACGAACGCCTCCACATTTCCACCCATTGCGGCGATCTGCCGAACCAATGTGGCGGTAATGGGCCGGGAAGCCGTGCCGGCGGGTAGAAAAACCGTCTGAATATCGGCCGCCATTTGTCTGTTCATGCCGGCCATCTGCATTTCGTAGTCGAGATCGGTGCCATCCCGCAGCCCGCGAACCAGAAGCGAAGCGCCGTGCTCCCGTGCCGCATCTACCACCAGATTGGCAAAGGAAACGACTCGCAGGCGACCAGTTGCATCCGGCAAAACATCCTGCAGCGAGCGGCGAATGAGTTCTGCCCGCTCATCGAATGTGAACATCGGAGCCTTGCCCGGGTGGATGCCGATCGCAACGATAACCTCTGATGCCACGTTCAAAGACTGAATCAGGACATCCAGATGTCCGTTCGTCATCGGATCGAAAGACCCGGGGTAAAAGGCAATCGTCATATCGCTCTCGATACTTAACGTTGGTTGTGCCGCCTTTTGTCATGGAAGGCCGGTCTTCGCAAGACCTGAGGCTGCAAGGCAAGGCAGCACGCATGAACACGAGGTGAATGCACCATTCAGCACAGCTTCAACGCACACCGTCTATTCATACATCATCGCATCGCAGACGGCGACATGCCGAACGGAGACGGAAATGCTGGTATTCATGATGGTCCTGACAATCGCGACATCCTTCGTCGTCGAATATGTTTTCATGGATTGACGTGAACTGCCGATTTCCTGAACGCCAGATGAACGAAGCATTCAACAACGCTTCAGAGGCGCGATGCTAATCGATTTTTAACATTAACGCGGAACCGGATCACCAGTCACGCGTTCAAATCGCAGTAAAGGAACGGACACATGTTTATCAAAGAAAAACAGTCTACTTCGGCGAAAATCGGCGTTATCAGCACAGCCTGGACAATGTTGGTTATCGCAATGGTAGCAATGACGTTCAGCCTTTACGGTCAAAAGCCTGAACAGAACGGCCCAGAATTTCCTCAGCTTACGTCCCGCACGCAGTATATGAATTACTATTGATCTGGCGGGAGTGAAATACTCATCGCATTCGGAGTTACGCCATGCTTACTTTCTTGACACTTCTTGCAGCACTCATAAGCGTCATGTTCGTGGCATCGGTTGTTTCGGTCATCACCGAATCCCGGAAAGAAGATGAGGATTTCCGCGTTGCTATGGAGCGCAACAAGGCGTTCTGACGCAGCGCTGCACAGACCTCAGTGTCGATGGTTTCAGAAGCCGCCTCTAGTAAGGCGGCTTTATTGTTTTTGCCTCAGGGAAACATCCCATTCAGCCGAAGGTGAAGAAACTCACGCCATCGTTTGAACCGCCACGTTATTTAACCTGAATTTAGCCTTCAATTTCAAAGTGGATTGATTTAAGGAAGCCCCACAGACCCGGCGTAACGGGCGAATATTGTGAGGTTTGCATAACGATGCTCGATTCCCTGAGAAGTGCTTCTCGAACTCTGGCGGCAAAGATCCTTCTTTTGCTTCTTGTCGTTTCCTTCGGCGTGTGGGGCGTTTCCGCATCTCTGGTCTCGACGAATTCGCACGCCGTAATGACAGTGGGCGACCAGACGGTTACGCCGAATGAATTTCGCTTTGCCTATCAAAGGCAGCTGGCGGATGTGGGCCGCCAGTTCGGCACGCGTCTGACCACGGAACAGGCGAAGGCATTCGGCATCGATCGTCAGGTTTTCAGCCAGCTGGCAGCAGGAGCAGCGCTGGATGAGCTTGCATCGGAAATGAATCTCGGGCTTTCAGAAGATCGTCTGGCGACGCTGATTGCGGAAGACCCCGCCTTCAAGTCTCCGAACGGCCAGTTCGACCGCGCCCTCTTCAGCCAGAGGCTTCGCGGCGCTGGCTTCAATGAAGATGACTATGTAAAGGAGCGCAGCAAGGTTGCCGTCCGAGGCCAGATCGTGGACGCGATTTCCGATGGCTTCACGCCACCTCAGGTGCTGGTCAATGCTCTTAAGCAGTACCGCGACGAACAGCGTTCAATCGAATATGTGCTTCTGTCCAACGCGAATATCGACCCTGTGAAGGCCCCGGGCGATGATGTGTTGGCAGCCTGGTTCGAAAAGAACAAGGCCAATTACCGCGCTCCGGAATATCGCAAGTTCACCTATGTGAAGCTTGAGCCTTCCGATATTGCCGACCAGGCCGCGATAACCGATCAGCAGATTTCCGATTATTATGACGGTCACAAGGACAGCTTCCGCACGGCAGGCCGCCGCACGATTGAGCAGCTGACATTCGCGGACAAGGAAATGGCTGAGGCAGCAGCAGCCCAGATACGTGCGGGCACGACCACCTATGATCAGGTCGTCAAGGATCAGGGCAAGCGCCCTGAAGATGTAACACTGGGTGAGTTCACCAAGGATACGGTTCCTGACCCGTCGGTCGCCGAGGCAGCCTTCGCCATTCAGAAAGATGGTGGCGTGTCGCAGGTTCTCGATGGTGCCTTTGGGCCGGTCATCCTGCGTGTCACCGGCATCAAGAACGAGAGCATGAAGACCCTCGATGAAGCGCGCGAGGAAATCCGCACCAATCTTGCCACGACAGCAGCTGCTGAAGAGCTGAACAATGTTCACGACCGCTATGAGGATCTTCGCGGCGGTGGATCTTCGCTCTCCGACGCGGCAACACAGCTCAAGCTGAAGCCTGTCACCGTCAACGCCATCGACGCCAATGGCGAAGACGACAAGGGCAATGCGGTGGAAGGCCTGCCGACCCCCGCTCTGCTGACCGAAGTCTTCAAGGCTGAGCAAGGCGTCGACGCCCCTGCGGTCAACATCGGCCGCGATGGTTATGTCTGGTTCGATCTTCAGCAGGTGACAGCCCCGCGCGATCGCACTCTGAGCGAAGTCAAGGACCAGGTCGTTGCAGACTGGACTGCCGAGCAGCAGCGCACGGCGCTGGCCGCCAAGGCCGACGAACTCAAGGCACGCGCTGAAAAAGGCGAGACATTGGCTGCGATTGCGGGCGAAATGGGTCTTGCTGTTGAAACCAAGATGGGCCTTCGCCGCACCAGCGAAGACGCATTGCTTGGCCAGCAGGCGGTTGCCGCCGTGTTTGCAGGCGCAAACGGTCTGGTCGGCACGGCTCCTGATACGGAAGGCTCCAGCCGCGTTCTGTTCAAGGTCACAGAGGTCAACACCACGGGTTCAACCGACGCACTGGACAACAACGACCAGCAGTTGACCGCTATGGCGACGGCTGCCGGTGACGATATGCTTGATCAGATGGTCAGCCGTCTTCAGAATGATTATGGTGTGACCATCAATCAGGCTCTGGCAGACCAGGCCATGACTGCATTCTAAGCCGCATTCCGGGGGACGAGACGAGATGGCCGAGCTAAAGCCGCTGATTGCGAAAGTTGCCAATGGAGAAAGTCTTGATCGGGACGAAGCCCGGCAGGCATTCGACATTCTGATGTCCGGTGAGGCAACACCATCGCAGGTCGGCGGCTTTCTCATGGCGCTTCGCGTTCGCGGAGAAACGGTCAACGAAATCGCAGGCGCCGTTTCTTCCATGCGCTCGCGCATGTTGCCGGTCACCGCTCCCGCCGATGCCATGGACATTGTCGGCACAGGCGGCGATGGGCTGGGCACCTACAACATCTCGACCCTCGCCTCCATTATTGTGGCAGGTGCCGGCGTTCCCGTCGCCAAACATGGCAACCGCGCCTTAAGTTCAAAGTCGGGTACGGCGGATGCGCTTTCTGTGCTCGGCGTCAAACTCGACATCGAGCCGGAACTGATCAGCCGCTGCGTTGCTGAAGCCGGTCTCGGCTTCATGTTCGCGCAGCGCCATCACTCTTCCATGCGCCATGTGAACCCGAGTCGGGTCGAGCTTGGCACACGAACGATCTTCAATCTCCTTGGCCCGCTTTCCAACCCCGCTGGCGTGAAGAAGCAGTTGCTCGGCGTCTTTGCCCCGCACTGGCTCGTTCCTCTGGCTGAAGTGCTGCGTGATCTTGGATCAGAAAGCGTTTGGGTTGTCCATGGTGACGGGCTTGACGAAATAACCACCACGGGCACGACGCAGGTTGCGGCGCTGGAGGGTGGCAAGATCAGAAGCTTCGAGTTAACGCCTGCCGATTTTGGCGTCGAAGCGGTGAAAATCGATGACCTCAAGGGAGGCGACGGCGTTACCAATGCCGCGGCCTTGCGCGAGGTCCTTGGCGGACGCCGGAATCCCTATCGCGATGTTTCACTCTGCAACGCGGCAGCCTCTCTGGTCGTCGCTGGCAAAGCCGAAACGCTTGCCGATGGTATGAAGATCGCAAGCGCCTCGCTGGACGAAGGCAGAGCGGCAGCAGCCCTGGACCGGCTGATTGCCGTTTCGAACGAAGAGTAAGGCAAGGCCATGAGCGACATTCTGAAAAAGATCGAAGTCTACAAGCTTGAAGAAATTGCGGCTGCGAAAGCCAGGGTCTCGCTTGATGATCTGAAAGCCATCGCAGCGGACCAGACGGCGCCGCGCGGCTTTTACAACGCCTTGAAACGTCGCCAATCTGAAGGCAGCTTCGGGCTCATCGCCGAAATCAAGAAGGCGAGCCCTTCCAAGGGTCTTATCCGTTCTGATTTCGACCCGCCGTCGCTTGCAAAAGCCTATGAAGAGGGTGGTGCCGCCTGCCTTTCCGTTCTGACGGATACGCCTAGCTTTCAGGGTGCGCCGGAGTTCCTGACGGCTGCCCGCAATGCCTGCGCCCTGCCCGCTTTGCGCAAGGATTTCATGTTCGATATTTATCAGGTGCATGAAGCCCGCGCCTGGGGAGCTGATTGCATCCTGCTCATCATGGCATCGCTTTCCGACGATGAGGCCAAGCGGCTGGAAGACGAAGCCTTTGCTCTCGGTATGGATGTGCTGGTGGAAGTGCATGACGAGGAAGAGACCGAACGGGCGCTGAAACTCGCCTCCCCGCTGCTGGGCATCAACAATCGCAATCTGCGTACATTCGAGGTCAGTCTCGATGTCAGTGAACGACTGGCTGCCATGGTGCCTGCCGATAAGCTACTGGTGGGTGAAAGCGGCATATTCACCTATGATGATTGCATCCGCCTTCAAAAATCAGCCATCACGACCTTCCTTGTCGGCGAAAGCCTGATGCGTAAGGATGATGTCACCGCAGCCACGCGCGCACTGCTTACAGGTCGCACCGATAGTCTGGCTGCCGAATGAGCTCGGATCAGAAGCTCACCCATATCGGCGCGTCTGGCGAGGCGCATATGGTCGATGTTGGCGACAAGGCAGAAACGACGCGTGTGGCGGTGGCCGAAGGTTTTGTCAGGATGAAGCCGGAGACGCTGGCGCTGATCCTCGAAGGCAATGCCAAGAAGGGTGATATCATTGGCACGGCCCGCCTCGCTGGGATCATGGCTGCAAAGCAGACCGCAAATCTCATTCCGCTCTGCCACCCCCTGATGCTGACGAAGGTTACGGTGGATATTACCGAAGATGACGCCCTGCCCGGCCTGCGCGTGCAAGCCACTGTCAAATTGACGGGCAAGACCGGCGTCGAAATGGAGGCACTGACAGCCGTATCCGTTGCGTGTCTGACCATCTACGATATGGCGAAGGCCGCCGACAAGGGTATGGAAATCAGCTCCATCCGCCTTCTTGAAAAGACCGGTGGCAAATCCGGGCACTTCAAGGCGTAAGACAACCGACCAATGTGTAAGGGTCCGGCGCTGGTGGCGGATAAAGCTCACCCCGTGGCCCGGGAAGAGGAAACGCCATGAAACCCCTCCTACCTGTCGCGGACGCGCAAGCGCGTTTACTAGACGCCGCAACACCGGTTACAGACGTAGACATGGTCTCTCTGGACCTTGCGGATCAGCGTGTACTCGCGCAGGATCTCCACGCCCGCCTCACCCAGCCTCCCTTTCATTCCTCGGCAATGGATGGCTACGCGTTAAGGGCAACCGACGCGCCGCAGATCGGCTCCGTTCTGACAGTCATTGGAGAATCAGCGGCTGGCCACGCCTTTGAGGGGCGTGTGGCTGAAGGTCAGGCCGTGCGTATCTTCACGGGCGCGCCGGTGCCTGAAGGGGCGGACGCGGTTATCATACAGGAAGATGCCGAGGTGCTGGGCGCCAGGCAAATCCGCACCGCATTCCAAGTCACCAAGGGGCGACATGTTCGCCCACGCGGACAGGACTTTGTCGAAGGCGAAACGGTCCTCAAGGCCGGAACGGAACTTACCTTTACCGATATTACGCTCGCCGCCGCCATGAACCATGCCGCACTGCCCGTCTATCGCAAACCCCTCGTCGCCATTCTCGCCACCGGTGATGAACTCGTGCCCCCCGGTGGCGCGCCCAATCCGGCGCAGATCATTGCCTCCAACACATTTGGCGTGGCAGCACTGGCGCGCAAGGCGGGCGCGACAGTCCTCGATCTCGGGATCGTGGTGGATGATGAAGCCCTCATCCGCGCAGCCATCGACAAGGCCATCGTCGCGAAAGCCGACGTCCTCGTCACGCTCGGCGGCGCATCGGTCGGCGATCATGATCTGGTCCAGGCAGCCCTCAAAGCACAGGGAATGGAACTGGATTTCTGGCGCATCGCCATGCGCCCCGGCAAGCCGCTGATGGTCGGTTCAATTGGTAACATGCAGGTCCTTGGCCTACCCGGCAACCCGGTCGCCAGCCTCGTCTGCAGTCTGCTTTTTCTGGAACCCCTCCTCCACAAACTCAGCCACCGTAAACCCACGTCACGCGAAACCACCGCCTTAACCGCTACCACGCTCAAGGCCAACGACCAGCGCCAGGACTATCTTCGCGCCCGCATCACTGGCCAGGAAGACGGCAAACCCACGGTCGAAGCCTTCACGAAGCAGGATTCCTCCATGATGAATATCATGGCACAGTCAGATTGCCTGATCGTGCGCGCACCGTTTGCGCAGCAGTTGGGGGTTGGTGGCGAGTGCGTGGTGGTGAGGTTGAGGTAAGCGGACATGCCAAAGAGGCCATGAAAGATCCGGGTTCATTCGCCACCTTGAGAGCCGTTGGTGGGCCGTTTGACGCGTTGCTCCTCGATGAAGGCGAGATAGGCCCGTTGTTCACCTTCGAAGCCTTGTGGACCATACAATTCTTCAATGCGGGAAAACACGTAAAAGGCCCTTTCCAAGTCCCCGAGTTTGTACATAGCTTCGCCCTCTTGCATTAGGACATAATGATCTTCGTGGTTGGGGTCATCGTACATCTGCGCCATGATTTCGACCCACTTCTGGCAACTCTTTTTGTCGCCGAGGTCGGCATAGTCCACGACAAAACCTGCCGACAGGCTCTGCCCGTAATAATCCCAGGCCTCCTTAGGCTCCGGTATCAGGTCCCAAGCTTCCAGCGCAACGGAGAGAGACGACTGTAACGCTCCTGAGGCAAATAGCTTGGCGGAGCGCTCCAGCAGATTGTCGATGTCTGTACGGATCGTAACGTCGATCTGTGGCTTTCGCATTGGCGTCTTCCCGCGTGACGAGGCGATAGATGAGCAAGGCGCAGCCACCGCCGCAATAGACCGACTGCAGTCCTAGATGGATCGGCAGTTAAACAACGACAAGTTCTTCGCAGATGATACGTTGTGCCGTCGATATATCAATGAAGTTGATATGGTCGCGATCGACCTTCGTGCGGAAATTTTCGCAGAAATAGAGCGTGTCGATATCTTCGAGTTTTTCGAACCACGCCTCTACCAGCGCGTCAAAACTTGGTTCCGGCCAGTTGGGTGCATGTGTTGGAAAAGAGACGACGAACCGTTTGATGAGCTTTGCTTCGGGAATGGCGAAGAGGATTGGCGCGTGAACGTCACGGCGATATGCCCGAAACTCCTCAACGCTCATTCCCTGTTTCCGCTTGAACGTGATTGCTATCTTTATCATTACAAACCTCAGCTTCCTAAATGACAGGAAGATTGGTAGCAGCTAGACAAAGGGACGATCTATAATCGTTCATCCCTAGTTTATCCGAGATTGTCCCCAAATGCTGAGCGATCCCCTCTCCGAAATCCTGTCCTTTCTCAAGGCACGCACGTACGTCGCAGGCGGCTACGATTTCGGCGGCGACTGGTCCATCCAGTACGACATGCACGATGGCATCAAATGCTTTGCCGTGGTCGCCGGTCGATGCTGGCTTGAGATCGAGGGCCACCCCGAGCCGATCCAGCTGAAGAGCGGGGATAGCGTGCTGCTGCCGAGCGGGCGCCGTTTCAGGTTGGCAAAGAACCTGGCGTTCAAGTCGATCGACATAGCCGAGCTTTCGGAAATGGACTGGCGCGGCGGCATTGCTACCGTAAAAGGCGGCGGAGATACTTTGGTTCTTGGCGGTCACTTCGCCTTCTCAGGTGACCACACCACAATGCTGCTCGGCGCAATGCCGCCGATTTTCCGATTGCGGGAGGAATGGGACAAGGAAGGACTTCGATGGGTGCTGGACCGCATGCGGCGCGAACTGACGGCCAAACGGCCCGGCGGGACGCTGATACTGCAGAATCTTGCTCAGCTTCTTCTCGTAGAGGCTCTCAGGCTTTATCTGGCTCATGGCAGCGGCAGAGTGTCGGGCTGGTTGTTCGCGCTGGGAGATGCCCGTCTCGCGCCTGCCGTCATTGCCATGCACGAAAACCCCGGCGCGCACTGGACCTTGCCATTGCTTGCCGAACGGGCAGGAATGTCTCGATCCAAATTCGCTCACCGTTTCAAGACCGTAACGGGGGTATCGCCGATAGACTACCTTCTTCGATGGCGGATGCTATTGGCTTCCGATCGTCTGATTGCGAGACGCGAGCCGCTATCGGAGATCGCGCTGTCGCTGGGATATAGTTCTGACGCAGCGTTTAGAACCGCGTTCAAGCGGGAAACCGGCCAATCTCCGGGAAGATTTGTCGGTTGATATGATGAGGCGCGCCGCAAGGGTGCGTGAAAATAACCTTGGCCAGACCGCCGATGCCGGATGTTTGCGCAAAGCACGCTTCAATGAGAAAAGGGCCGCATGGCTGCGGCCCTCTGCACTTCAGTTTATGTTTTGCCAAATGAGTGGCCGGGCGCCCTCAAGCGCCTGACTTGTCGCTCCGATTCAGGGTAAAGCTTAGAACTCTTCCCACGTATCCTGAGCGACTGCCGCAGACGATGAGCCGCCGCCGAAGGCGCTAGCGATCTTGCGGCCGAGCGCACGGGCTGGTGACGCTGCTGGCGCAGAATGGTTGCTGGCAGCCTTAGGCGCTGAGGCGGCAGGCATGGAGCGGCTCATGCTCTCACCGTTTCCGAGATTGAAACGCTGCAGCAACTGGTTCAACGATGCTGCTTCCTTAGCAAGGCTGTGGCTGGCCGCTGTCGACTGCTCAACCATGGCGGCGTTCTGCTGCGTGCCCTGATCCATGGTGTTAACGGCAGTGTTGATTTCCTGAAGGCCGACTGACTGTTCGCGCGACGATTCAACGATCGCATGAATGTGGCGGTTGATTTCCTGCACCTCGGAAACGATGACCTCAAGCGCACGACCGGTTTCACCGACAAGCTCCACGCCGGAGCGAACATGTTCGCCGGAAGTG
>NZ_LMNZ01000020.1:413315-550951 GCF_001423445.1 Rhizobium sp. Leaf311
ATTGAGCGCCAAAAGGTTGGTCTGGAAGGCAATTTCATCGATAACGCTGATGATGTTGGTGATCTCGCCCGAGGAGCGTTCGATTTCGTTCATGGCAGTCACGGCCTGACGAACGACGTCGCCGGATTTTTCCGCACCCTGACGGGCCTTGGAAACAAGGCCGCCCACTTCTTCGGCGCGACGGCTGGAATCCTTCACTGTGGTGGTGATTTCTTCCAGAGCAGCTGCGGTTTCCTCGACGGATGCTGCCTGCTGTTCGGTGCGCTTGGAAAGATCGTCTGCGGCGGAGCGGATCTCGTTTGCGCCGGCATCGATGCCACGGGCATTCTGGCCAACGGCACGCAGTGCGTCGTTAAGATTGCCTACGGAGCTGTTGAAGTTTGCGCGGAGCGTATCGAGATGCGCAGCGAATGGCGTTTCAATGCGATAGGCGACATCACCGTCTGCCAGACGGTTAAGTGCCTTTGCGAGATGATCGACAGCGAACTGGGTATCTGCGGCATCCCTCGCCTTCTGGGCTTCGTTGTCTGCACGTTCTTTTTCAGACATGCTGCGGTTTGCTGCGGCTTCCTTTTCGAGGCGAATGGTCTCCAGCGCGTTGGTACGAAAGACCGAGACCGCCTGCGCCATTTGTCCCACTTCGTCTTTACGATCCTGCCCATCAACCGGCGCATCTGTCTGGCCGTTGGCCAGCGTTATCATGCGCTTGGACAAATTCGCGATTGGCGTGGTAATACCCTTGGCAGCAACCACGAGCGAAGCAACGATGCCAAGCGCGAATGTGAGACCGACGAAGATCAGCGACCAAAGAATCGTCGAGTCCGCCTGTTCGCTCAACGCGTGACTTCTTTCTGCGACATCAGTCATAACCTTATCCAGGAATTTGGATGCATCGGCTGCCAGCGGCACAATCATCGCGTCTGCTTTTGCCAGTGCCGCCTTCGCCGCATCATCCTGATCCATCGAGCCCAGACGGACTGCGTCATCCGTCAACGCAGTTACTTCTTTCGCCCTGGAAATAAAGGCGTCGACGGTTGGCTTTTCGGCAGGCAGAAGTTTAGCCGTTGTCTCCAATCGATCAAACAGCTTTGCTTTGGCGTCCGCATAAAGCGTCACTGCTGCTTTCATGCCGGGAGTGTCGCGGCCGTAGGCGAGAGTTTGATAGGCACCATAGGCGGTCGCGGCGAGATTTCTGTTCGCCCGAGCCATTGCTGTCACGCCGGCCGTGTCGTTGGAGATAAAATCCGTGTAACTGTTATCGGCACTCTTGAAGCTGCTCGACATAAAGGCCGTCGCACCCAACCCCACGACACAGAGTGGCAGGACGAGAGCGAGTATTTTCGTGCGTATGCTCGCGTTTTTAAGAAATGACATGATTTCTGGAGAACCCTGTTGATCGCCTAGGGCGCAGCAATACACCAGAAGACGCTCACTGAGCGAAGCCAGTGCCACTACGGAAGAATCGGCAGTTGATGATTGATGACAACCATCGCTCGCGATCATCGCGGCTCGGTGAAACTGTCTAGTAAATAACTAAAACAGCCAGTATTTAAATACTGTTAAAATGTTAGGGATACTTGCGAAAACCATTCTCGTCCCCATCAAGCCGGTCGTCGTTGTTGGTCAGCCTGAGTGTTCGATGTCCAGTCTGGCGCGAAGGCAATTAACGAAAAAGGCCGCATCGCTGCGGCCTTTTCCAATTCTCACTCAACAACCTCAACTCAAACCAACCGGCTACGCTCCAGCGCGGCTTCGATGAAGCTGGCAAAGAGCGGGTGCGGATCGAGCGGACGGCTCTTGAGTTCTGGGTGGTATTGTACGCCGATAAACCATGGGTGATCGGGATACTCGATGGTCTCAGGAAGAACGCCGTCCGGAGACATGCCCGAGAAGACGAGGCCGCAGCTTTCGAGGCGGTCCTTGTAATCCACGTTCACCTCGTAACGGTGGCGGTGGCGTTCGGAAATGTCGGTGGAGCCGTAGATTTCCGCGATCTTGGTGTCCTTTTTGAGCGATGCCTTGTAAGCACCAAGACGCATCGTGCCACCGAGGTCGCCGGCTGCGTTGCGCTTTTCAAGCTCGTTGCCCTTTACCCATTCGGTCATCAGGCCAACAACCGGCTGTGACGTCGTACCGAATTCGGTCGAGGATGCGTCTTCGATGCCAGCAAGATTGCGTGCCGCTTCCACGACTGCCATCTGCATTCCAAAGCAGATGCCGAAATACGGAACCTGACGCTCGCGTGCGAACTGCGCCGCACGGATCTTGCCTTCAGATCCACGCTCACCAAAGCCACCGGGAACGAGGATGGCGTCGACCTTTTCCAGATACGGCGAAGGATCTTCTTTTTCGAAGACCTCCGACTCGATCCATTCCAGCTTCACCTTCACACGGTTGGCAATGCCGCCGTGATGCAGGGCTTCGATCAGAGACTTATAGGCATCCTTCAGGCCGGTATATTTGCCAACGATGGCAATCGTGACTTCGCCTTCCGGCGTGTGAATACGGTTACAAACCTCTTCCCACAGCTCAAGGCGTGGCTTGGGAGCAGGCTCGATGCCGAACGCTGCCAGAACCTCATTGTCGAGACCTTCCTTGTGGTAGGCCATCGGCACGTCGTAAATATTGGCAACATCCAGCGCCTGGATGACGGCGGAAGGACGCACGTTGCAGAACAGCGAAAGCTTGCGACGTTCGGCTTCGGGAATTTCGCGGTCGGCACGCACCAGCAGAATATCGGGGTGAATACCCAGCGCCTGCAATTCCTTGACCGAATGCTGCGTCGGCTTCGTCTTCAACTCGCCAGCAGCGGGAATGTAAGGCATCAACGTCAGATGAACGAAGATGGCCGTGCCGCGTGGCAGGTCGTTCTTGGCCTGACGGATGGCTTCCATGAACGGCATGGCTTCAATATCGCCCACCGTGCCGCCGATTTCGCAGATGACAAAGTCGTATTCTTCATTTCCCTCGGTCACGAAATTCTTGATTTCGTTTGTGACGTGGGGAATGACCTGCACCGTCGCGCCGAGATAATCGCCGCGACGTTCCTTATCGATGATGTTCTTGTAGATGCGACCCGTGGTGATGTTGTCGGTCTTGGTGGCCGAACGCCCGGTAAAGCGCTCATAGTGACCGAGATCGAGGTCAGTCTCCGCTCCGTCATCCGTCACGAAAACCTCACCGTGCTGGGTGGGGCTCATCGTACCTGGATCGACATTGAGATAGGGGTCTAGTTTGCGAAGCCGAACCCGATAACCACGGGACTGCAACAACGCTCCGAGTGCTGCGGCCGCAATGCCCTTACCAAGTGAGGAGACCACGCCGCCTGTGATGAATACATATCGCGCCATGGGATTTACCGCTTACCTTTAAATGAGTGATTCCGCCAGCACAAATTTTGGAACATCCACATTCCATTTCTGGAACGCGTCCGCTTGGCCGGAATGTGAACAAAAGAAAACCGGCAGGCTTTTGGCCTGCCGGAGTGATATGCTTGAACCGGTTTTATTGGCCGGTTGGAACTGCGTTGGAATTGGCCGGAGCCGGAGTGGCTGGCGCTGCTGGCGTCGTTCCAGTTGCCGGTGCGGCTGCACCGTTGTTGGTGGACGGAACGCCATTCTGCGACGGAGCCTGATTGGCAGGCGGCGTAGCGGACGAAGGACCAAGCGTATCCAGAATACCATTGCCCTGCCCCTGCGTGGCGGGAATGCGATCCAGAATATCGGTTGGACGTGCTTCATACCGGGTCAACAGACCGAGACCGAGCGATGTTGCGAAAAACAGTGCCGCAAGAATGGCTGTGGTGCGTGTCAGGGCATTTGCCGTACCGCGGGCGGACATGAAGCCCGAACCACCGCCGATACCAAGACCACCGCCTTCGGACCGCTGGATCAGGACCACGCCGACCAGGGCCAGCACGATCATGAGGTGAATAACAATCAGTACGTTCTGCATGACAATCCATTCCATGCCCCAACTGGAGCACAATGAAGAAGTTTGCGGCTCTTTACATGAGGCGAAAGCGTATTCCAAGCCCCTCAAGGACGAAAGACGTGATCAAGCTGTCAATTGCTCATATGCCGCATAGATGGACAGGAAATCCGTCGCTTTCAAGCTGGCGCCGCCAATCAGCGCGCCATCGACATTCTCTACGCCCATCAGTTCCAGCGCATTGGTCGGCTTGACCGAGCCACCATAGAGAATGCGCATGACCTTGCCCTCGGCGCCGAAGCGCTTGACCAGCTCTTCACGCATGAAGGCATGTGCTTCGCGCACATCGTCCGTGGTGGGCGTAAGCCCAGTGCCGATTGCCCAGACGGGTTCATAGGCAATCACGGTATCGGCGGCCGTCGCCTCATCCGGCAGGGAGCCTGCAAGCTGGCGCTTGAGAACATCGAGCGTCTGGCCGGACTTGCGCTCGTCAGCCGTCTCACCGATGCAGACGATTGCCACCAATTCCGCCGCATGGGCGGCAGATGCCTTGGCCCGTACCAGATGGTCGGTCTCGGCATGGTCAGTGCGCCGTTCCGAATGGCCGACGATAACGTGGGTGCCAAAGCAATCGGCGACCATTTCAGCGGAGATATCGCCCGTATGGGCACCAGACGGGTTCTGGTGGCAATCCTGCGCGCCAATCAGGAGCGGGCTGTCATCGCACAACGCAGTCGCCACATAGAGCAGCGTTGAAGGCGGGCAGATCAGCGCATCAATCTTGCCAGCGAGCGATCCTTTGACACCTTCGGCCATCGCCTTGATCTGATCGAGCGACTGGCGGGTTCCGTTCATCTTCCAGTTTCCAGCGACGAGCGGGCGGACATCAGGTGTCATAAGCGATCCATTCCTTTTGCTTCATAGGGTGCTCAAACGCATCAGGCACCTGTCATGGAGGGTTTAGGTGAGTCTTAAAGGCTACAAATTCGATTTGGTACTAAAAAGAACGATTTTCGCTCAAAACATTGATTAAAATCGTGCCATTAAGTCGCTTTTTTCGCCGGGCGGCGCCTTCACCGCTCAGTGCACGAGCAGGAAGTTCAATACCGCCTTCCAATCCGTCATGCGTACCGGAGTACCGTGCGTCCCGGTTTTATAAAGCGTGAAGCGAGTTGACAGGCCAGCTTTCAAAAGGCTGCGAAAAATGGTCGCCTGCTGCTCGGCCGAATAGACCTTGTCTTCGCTGCCATGGGTAAACCAGACCGGTTTTTTAGCCTTCACATAGGCGCTTTTTGGAAAGTCGGGATCAACCGCGCCACCCAGTATGGCCATGCCCTTGAGATCGGAGACGGCTTTCTGATCGCGGCTGATGCCGTAGCAGATGAAGCTGCCCATTGAGGCGCAGGCAAGAATAACAGGACGACCGCCGGATTTTGCACGCGCATCGGCGATCAGCGCAGCAATATCCGCCACGCCCTTCTCATCGAAATTGCGGACGGTTGGCGCGTAGTAAGTGCCACCATTGGCGACAGCCAGATTCTTCAGGCGATTGAAATTGCCCCCGAATGTGTAGTCGTTCATTCCAAGCCTGCGATCCCCGGCGCGGCCGTGGATGAAAATGACCGTGAATGCCTGCCCGGATGCAGCCCCGACCCGTCCGACTTCGAGCGCCCTGCCCCCGGCGTCGATCGTTTCCATGGCCTGATATTTCTTTGGCGAGAGATCGACATAGTCCCGTTTCACGCGCCGTTCCGGGCTCTCGTCCCGGCCGTTGATATCGCGCATCTCATTATAGTCGATAACATTGGAGGCACCGCCATCGTCAGTCGAGAGCACGGTCTGGTTGGAAAACAGCTCATCCTTGAAAGGCCGAAGCGGACCGCCACTGTTTTGGGCATGGGCGGGCGTTATCGCAACAGACAGGCAAAAAAGAGTACAAAAGGTGAAGATAGCTGTGGACATGCCTTGAGTAACCGTTTCATTTGAGCCAGAACACTTGTCATCCGGGCGGGGGCAGCGCAATCCTTGTCGATGACGCAAACCCGATTATTCCGTGCTTGAGTAACAGTATGTTCTGCCGTTTCTGGCAAAACACACTGATTCGCATGGCCAAATTCTGATCGAACTGGGTACAATGGACGATAGCAACGACCTATTTTCAAGCCAAGCCGCACCGCAACGTCAGGAGATCGACAAACGGGAGGCCGCGCCTGTGGCAGCCGTTAAGGCCGTTTCCGCCGCGCCAAAGCCCGCGCTTGTCAGCACATCGTCCGGCGATGATTACGGTGCTTCCTCCATCCGCGTGCTGGAAGGCCTTGAGCCCGTGCGTATGCGTCCGGGCATGTATATTGGCGGCACGGACGAGAAAGCACTTCACCATCTGTTTGCCGAAGTCATCGATAACTCGATGGACGAAGCCGTTGCCGGGCACGCAAATTTCATCGAAGTCCATCTGGATGCCGAGGGCTTCCTGACCGTGAGCGATAATGGTCGCGGTATCCCTGTGGAAAACCATCCCCAGGTTCCCGGCAAATCGACGCTTGAAGTCATCATGACCAAGCTTCACGCCGGCGGTAAATTCGATGGCAAGGCTTATGAAACGTCCGGCGGTCTGCATGGCGTGGGCGTGTCTGTCGTCAATGCGCTCTCGGATGTTCTGGAAGTTGAAGTTGCGCGCAACCGCAAGCTATATCGTCAGCGTTTCTCGCGCGGTGTGCCGCAGGGCGGACTGGAAGAGCTGGGCGATGTGCATAACCGCCGGGGAACGCGTGTGCGCTTCCATCCCGATCCGCAGATTTTTGGCGATCACGCCCGCTTCGATCCGGCCCGCATTTTCCGCATGGCGCGTTCCAAGGCCTACCTTTTTGGTGGCGTGGAAATTCGCTGGAGCTGCGATCCCGGCATGGTGCCCCCGGATGGTGACATTCCGGAAAAGGCCGTATTCCATTTTCCCGGTGGTTTGAAAGACTATCTGGCGGCAACGCTTGGCAAGGACTTCACCGTTACCCGCGAGATATTCTCCGGACGGACGGAAAAGACCGGTGGACACGGCGCCATGGAGTGGGCCGTGACCTGGTATGGTGGCGATGCGCAGCTGCATTCCTATTGCAACACCATTCCGACGCCTGAAGGCGGCACCCACGAAGCCGGCCTTCGCATCGCGCTGACCAAGGGTCTCAAGAACTATGCGGAGCTGACGCAGAACAAGCGCGCCCGTGAAATTACCACCGACGACGTGATGATCTCTGCCGTCGGCATGCTCTCGGTTTTCATCCGCGAGCCGGAATTTGTGGGCCAGACCAAGGACAAGCTGGCGACGGTAGAAGCCCAGCGTATCGTCGAGAATGCGCTTCGCGACCCCTTCGACCACTATCTTGCCGGTAACCCGAACGAAGCGGCCAAGCTGCTGGATTGGGTTATCGAACGGTGTGAAGAGCGCCTGCGCCGCCGCAAGGAAAAGGAAGTCAACCGCAAGACCGCTGTGCGCAAGCTTCGGCTTCCCGGCAAGCTGGCAGACTGCTCGCAGAACACGGCAGAAGGTGCGGAACTCTTCATCGTCGAAGGTGACTCGGCTGGCGGTTCTGCCAAACAGGCGCGCAACCGCGCCAATCAGGCAATTTTGCCTTTGCGTGGCAAAATCCTAAACGTTGGCAGTGCCAGCCGTGAAAAGCTTTCGGCCAATCAGCAGATCGCCGATCTAATTCAGGCGCTCGGTTGTGGAACGCGCACCAAATACCGCGAGGAAGACCTGCGCTACGAACGCATCGTCATCATGACCGATGCCGACGTGGACGGCGCGCACATCGCATCGCTGCTCATCACCTTCTTCTATCAGGAAATGCCGGAACTGATCCGTGGCAATCACCTCTACCTCGCGGTGCCGCCACTTTACGTCATCCGTCAGGGTGCCAAGACAGTCTATGCCCGAGATGACGCGCACCGCGCCGAACTCATGGAGACGGTTTTCAAGGGCAAGAAGGTGGAAATTGGCCGCTTCAAAGGCCTCGGCGAAATGATGCCGGCGCAGCTGAAAGAAACCACGATGGATCCATCCAAGCGCACCCTGCTGCGGGTGGAAATAGACGATGTGGATTTTGAAGGTACGCGCGAGGCGGTGGATAATCTCATGGGCACCAAGCCCGATGCCCGTTTCCGCTTCATTCAGGACCGCTCGGCCTTCGCAGAAAACCTCGATATCTAAAGATCGAGCGCCGCGAAAATCAGGGAAAGCTCGTCAGGAGCTTTCCTTCTCTTCGGATGACCCACGTGCCAGTAAATGGCCGTTTCAGACGGCGAAATACCTGACATAGGCAAACTCGTCACCATCAGGTGACCAGTTGGGCGAGTTCATTGTGCCCTGCCCGCCAAACAGCTCAAACAGTGTTTCTACATTCGCCCCGTCTGGGTCCATCATGCGAACACGGACGTTGAGGTCGCGCGGATGATCAAAGACATCGGCATCGTAGGAAACGAAGACCACCTTGTCACCGCTGGGTGACGGATGCGGAAACCAGTCTCCGTACTGACTGTCCGTGATGCGCTCGACAACCGATCCGTCGACCTTCACGCGCCATATCTGCATCAGGCCGGTGCGGCTGGAGTTGAAATAAATCCACTGCCCATCCGCCGAGTAATCCGGCCCGTCATTGCGGCCTTCTCCATGGGTCAGACGGGTTTCAACGCCATGCTCGACATCCATCGAGTAGATATCGAATACCTGATCTCGGATGCCGCAATAGGCGAAGTTCCGGCCATCTGGTGACCAGCCATGCCAGTAGGACGGCAGATTGTGGGTCATCAATCGAGGCGTACCGCCCTGTGATGGCACGAGATAAATCGCGCTCTTGCCAAACTCGACCTTGTCGGAGATGGCATAGAGCGAACCGTCCGGAGAAATGCCGTGGTCGTTGTTACACTCTCTGGCGAAGCCCGTGTCGACAGGCGTCAGCACTGCTTCACCACCGAGTGACAACCGATAAAGCAAACCATTGCTGTTGAGCAGCAGGTAAGACCCGTCCGGCGACCAGTTCGGTGCCTCGAACAGTTCCGATGTCTGCCAGATGACCCGGTTCTGCCGGGTGCGGATGTTGAAGATTTCAACGGAACTGCGCATCGTGACTCCCACTAGATTACGGATCCTGGACGGGCAAAAGTCGATAACCTGTTTGCATCAGCCAGGATGATGGATATGACTCTATTGCCGCAGGCACCGTCCTGTAAATTTAAAAACGGAAGACGGCAGCGTTGCGGCACCGCCCGCATTCTCTGAGCCGGTTTTTCCCAATATTGAGGTTCCGCGATGACGACCATCGCTGATCAACCCATCCGGTTTGGCCGAGTGGCGCCAATGCTTCCTGTCAAGGATGTCCAGAAAGCTCACAATTTCTACGCCAGCATACTCGGCTTTCAAAAGACGTTCGAAAACGGAAATCCCGTCGGCTTCATGATCTTGAAGCGAGATGATGCCGAGTTGCATCTGACATTGCAGCCAGCTCACAAATCTCCGCCGTTTAACGTCGCGCACATGCTGGTAAGCGACGTAGATGCAGTCCACCGCCTTTGCAGTGACTACGGATTACGGATCATCAAAAGACTGGAAACAAAGGACTACGGCTTGCGGGCATTCGTTTTCGAGGATCCGGACGGAAACCGGATCGATGTGGCGCAAGTCATCTAGGCAGACGAGCGGCGCGGTTCATGACGCGCCGCTCAATTCGCTACCTGTCCCGGAAGCGATTGGTAATCGGATAGCGGCGGTCGCGTCCGAAATTCTTCTTGGTGATCTTCACACCCGGCGCAGACTGGCGGCGTTTGTATTCGGCCAGATATAGCAGGTGCTCGATGCGATGCACGGTCGCAACATCATGACCGCGCGCCACAATCTCCTCCACCGACATTTCCAGTTCAACAAGGCACTCGAGAATATCGTCGAGAACGGGATAAGGCGGCAGCGAATCCTGGTCGGTCTGGTTGGGTCTAAGCTCCGCAGAAGGTGCCTTCGAGATGATGTTGGCGGGAATGACCTCACCGGAAGGACCGAGCGCGCCCGGCGGCACATGGCTGTTACGCCATTTGGAGATGCCGTAGACCTGCATCTTGTAAAGGTCCTTGATGGGGTTGAAGCCGCCGTTCATATCGCCGTAAAGCGTGGCATACCCCACTGACATCTCGGACTTGTTTCCGGTTGTGACCACCATGGAGCCGAACTTGTTGGAGATGGCCATGAGAATGGTGCCACGTGCGCGGCTTTGCAGGTTTTCTTCGGTAATGCCCTCTTCGGTACCTTCAAAAAGCTCCGTCAACGCCGTCATGAAGCCATCGACCGGCTCGGCGATCGGCACGATGTCGTAACGGCAACCGAGTGCCTTGGCGCATTCCGCCGCATCCTTCAGCGATTCGTCTGATGTGTAGCGGTACGGTAGCATGATGCAGCGCACCCGCTCCTCACCCAGGGCATCGACCGCAATGGCGGCGCAGATGGCCGAATCGATGCCGCCAGAAAGGCCCAGCACGACGCTCTTGAAGCCATTCTTGTTTACATAATCGCGGAAGCCCAGCATACAGGCGCGGTAATCCGCCTCCTCACCCTCGGGTATCTGGGAGAAGGGTCCCTCGCTGCAGTGCCAGCCTTTTTCCGTGCGTTTCCAGTCCATCACCGCAAGGGTGCTTTCGAACTGGCTCATCTGGAAGGCCAGCGTCTTGTCGGCGTTGAAAGCAAAGCTTGCGCCATCGAAAACAAGCTCATCCTGTCCGCCAACCTGATTGGCGAAGACGAGCGGCAGCCCGCTTTCTATGACCTGGCGCAATGCCACCTGATGCCGAACATCCACCTTGCCGCGGTAATAGGGCGAGCCATTCGGCACCAGCAGAATTTCCGCACCGCTTTCGGCCAGTGTTTCGCAGACGCCGAAATCGTTCCAGATTTCCTCACAGATGGGAATACCGATACGCACGCCACGGAAATTATAGGGGCCGGAAATCGAGCCTTCGGCAAAGACGCGCTTCTCATCAAACTCGCCGTAATTCGGCAAATCTACCTTGTCACGCAGCGCAACGATCTTGCCGCCATCCAGCAGCGCGACGGAATTGTGCCGTCCCATTTCGCCCTGACGCGGCAAGCCAATGATGACACCCGGACCGCCATCTGCCGTTTCAGCCGCCAGTTCCTCCACCGCCTTCAGGCAGGCCTTGAGGAAGGATGGCTTCAAGACAAGATCTTCCGGCGGATAGCCGGAGATGAAAAGCTCGGTGAGGAGCAGCAGGTCCGCGCCCTGGGCAGTCGCATCGGCACGCGCTTCACGTGCCTTGGCAAGGTTACCCGCGACATCGCCGACGGTTGGGTTGAACTGCCCGACGGCAATTCGCAGAACATTGGGATTGGTGTGTACTTGGCTCATGACTCTCATTTACCGCGCTCCCGTCCGGCGCGCAACGCAAGCTGTTCAACTGGCTTAAAAAACGGCGACCAGACATTGGCAATGCGCCTCACGCAAAGGTTATTCCGGGCACCTGTGGATTCCGCATAGTTCATGTCGCATTCACCCCGCTTATGTGACAGTTACATGACACTTTCATGACGCCTGATTCACGGGCGCAGACACACTGCCGGAGTTGAAAATTGAGGAATTCGGTGCCCAGAGCGGTTGCCGAAAGGATGAAGCTCGTCCTTTCGAAACCTTTGACGCGCAACCCGGACAGAGTTGTTGGCGATGTCTATCCGGTTCTGAATCTTGCGCTTGCTGCCCTGCTGCTGATTGTCTGCATGGAGTGGATTGCGCGAGGCTCCCTGCATGACATCGGCACGTTCCTGTTTTCACCAGCGCGCCCCGGTCTCACGACTCTGGTCGCGGTCATGCTTTGTCTCACGGCACTCGATGCGCTGTTCGGCAGACACTATCAATCGCTTCTGGTGGCCGCCCCGGTTTTGCTGGTCACGGCCTTCATGTCGCATCAAAAGCAGCTTTATCTGTCAGATCCGCTCTACCCCTCCGATCTGTTGTTCGGCCGGCAAATACTGCAGCTGTTGCCGGCCATGCTGAAAGCCCAGCCCGTTACCGCGGTCGCACTTGCGGCAGGCCTTGTTCTGGCCGTCGCATCCGGTGTGATGATCTGGCACTTTATTCGCATGTATACACCGGCGATGGCGGCAAAAGCACGCTTCCTTCGGCTGGTGCTCGCACTTCCTTTGCTGGCGGGGCTTGGTTCGCTGATGGAATATTCGCACTATTCCTGGGTGCGCGACCGGCTCAACATCATTCCCATGATGTGGGATCAGAAGGAGAATTACCGGCATAACGGCTTCCTGCTTGCCTTCACATTCAACATTCCCATGGCGAATGTCTCCGCACCCGCAGGCTATGGTGAAAACACAATCGCTGACATCCCATCCGATGGCTCTGCCTTTGCCGTGAACCACAGCACGCGGCCGGATGTCATCATGATCATGAGTGAGTCGCTCTGGGACCCTACCCGGGTTCCTGATGTGGCTCTGTCCAGAGATCCGATGCCTTCGATACGCGCCAGACAATCCGGCCATGTTTTCTCGCCCGAATTTGGCGGCATGACTGCCAATGTCGAGTTCGAGGCGCTGACCGGTTTCTCGAATGCCTTCCTGCCCTATGGCAGCATTCCCTATCAGCAATATATTCGCCGAAACGTGCCTTCCCTCGCGACCTTCTTTCGCAGCGAGGGCTATTCCTCGATTGCGCTACACCCGTTCCAATCCTGGTTCTGGAACCGCGCCGAGGTCTACAAATCGCTCGGCTTCGAGGAATTCCGTTCGGAAGAAACGCTGCCAGCAATGGAAAAGCGCGGCATGTTTGCTTCAGACGCGGCCCTCACAACGGAAATCATTCAGACGGTGGAGGCAGCGGACAATCCTCTGTTTCTATTCGCTGTCACCCTTCAGGGACACGGGCCCTACGAGGCTGACCGATATGCTGATAGATCCGTTGGCGTGACGGGAGCTCTCTCTAATGGTGCAGCCGCATCGCTTGCGACCTATGCTCAGGGCGTGGCAGAGGCGGACGCCAGTTTCGCAAGGCTGATCGACTGGGCAAAGAACCGTGAACGCGACACCATTGTCGTTCTGTTTGGAGACCACCTCCCGCCGCTCGGACACGTCTATGTGGAAAGCGGCTATATGCCTGAGATGGTGGCGACCCGCCGCGCGCCGCTTGAAACGATGAAGAAGGAGCACGAGACACCACTCGTGGTCTGGTCATCCAGAACAGGACTTCATAACCGCATTGGTACCATCAGCCCGGCCTTGCTGCCCTACCACATCTTGAAGACAGCGGGCCTCGGCGATCCCTTCTACACCGGCGTTCTGGGCAAGGTGCAGGCATCATACTCCGTGATCGATCGGCATATGCTCATGGAAAGAGACGGCTCTGCATTGCCGGACTGGTTGACAGGGCCAAGCGAGATACCTGCTCCGATATCGGAATATCGCCAATTGCAGTTCGACATGATGTTTGGCAAGCAGTTTGCGAAGGAGCGGTTTTTCCCGGGCTTCAACTGGTTGAACAGTGGCAATCCCTCTGGCTGACGGCATCCTGAACACCGCCGAATTCATTTGAATTCGACACTCTTGCCAGCTTATCTCTTGATCCGCGCCGGACTTTAGCTCCCGGCGGTTCATGTAGGCTGGAGACCAGAATGGCAGCTATTCCGGATTATATCACCTCGCATTTCAAGCGTTCCTCCCGGGACATTGGCGAGGTGGAGAAGCGCATTGTTGATATAGCTCACCAGAAGAAGCTTATTTCAACGGATACGAATGCTGAGTTTTCGAAGGAATCGACCTTTGGAGAAAGACTGGCCGACAGTATTGCGCGGATTGGCGGCTCATGGGGCTTCATCATAAGCTTCCTCGTCTTTCTGGCGCTCTGGGCCGTGGTCAACACCATCGTCCTCACAACCCGTGCATTCGACCCCTACCCCTTTATTTTCCTCAATCTCATTCTCTCCATGCTGGCAGCGGTTCAGGCACCTATCATCATGATGTCGCAAAACCGGCAGGCTGTGCGAGACCGTTTTGAGGCGGCCAAGGACTACGAAGTGAATCTTAAAGCAGAGCTGGAAGTCCTTTCCCTTCATGAAAAGATCGATGTGAAAGTTCTGGCCGAGCTCGCAGCCCTGAGGCAGGAGATTGCCAAACTTCACCACCGCCGGGAAAACGAAGGCGAACTTCCCTGATTTCGATGAAGAAACCGGTGCCCCGTTTAGTCATGTCAGGTCAATTTGCGTCTTTTTTTGCGCTGGTTACGAATCCGTCAGATTCTTCCGCTACACATTGACGCGGGCATTTGTTGCATTGCACTCTTGGTGCAGCGACACGGGAATCACTTCCGTATCAGAATGGCATCACGCTTTTCCGAGCAGCGACGCCTCCGCACTGGAACATCCGTGTCCAGTAACCGCAAATTCTGTTCCGAGGCTTCTTCATGAACCAGTACGATCTCATTGTTGTCGGTAGCGGTCCTGCTGGCAGGCGCGCCGCCATTCAGGCCGCGAAGCTGGACAAGACTGTTCTGGTTATCGAAAAGGGTCGCCGCGTTGGCGGCGTGTCCGTTCATACCGGAACAATTCCATCCAAGACGATGCGCGAAACCGCACTCAATCTTTCCGGCTGGCGCGAGCGCGGTTTTTACGGCCGGTCCTACCGCGTCAAACAGGAAATCAGCGCGGAAGACCTTCGTCGTCGCCTTCTGATTACGCTGGATCACGAAGTCGATGTTCTGGAACATCAGTTCGCCCGTAACCGCGTAACCCATTTGCGCGGCAAGGCGACGTTTCTGACATCCGACACCATGGAGATCACCAAGGACGATGGTGAAGTCGTTGCCGTCAAAGGCAAAAGCATTCTGCTGGCCGTCGGCACCCGCCCCTTCCGGCCAGATTACATGCCCTTCGATGGAAAGACGGTCATCGACAGCGATGAACTGCTGGAAATGGAAAAGCTGCCACGCTCAATGGTGGTCATCGGCGCAGGCGTCATCGGCATCGAATATGCCACCATCTTCAGTGCGCTGGACACAGCTGTTACGCTGATCGATCCCAAGCCGACCATGCTGGATTTCATCGACAAGGAAATCGTCGAGGACTTCACCTACCAGCTGCGCGACAGAAACATGAAGCTGCTTCTTGGGCAAAAGGCCGACAAGGTGGAGCGCACGCCGGAAGGCAAGGTTGCCGTAACGCTGGATAGCGGGCGCACGCTGACAACAGAAATGGTGCTGTTTGCAGCTGGCCGCATGGGAGCGACCGATAGTCTGAACCTCGCCGCTGCCGGCCTTGAGGCAGACAGCCGTGGCCGCCTTTCCGTGAACCCGGAAACCTTTGAGACATCCGTACCTGGCATCTATGCCGCGGGCGATGTCATCGGCTTTCCAAGCCTCGCCTCCACCTCCATGGAACAGGGGCGAATCGCCGCTCGTGTCGCCGTAGGCGCCATTGCCATGGAGCCCCAGAAGTATTTCCCTTACGGCATCTATGCAGTGCCGGAAATTTCCACCTGCGGTCTTACCGAAGAGGAAATGAAGGAACGCGGCATTGCCTATGAGTGCGGGATTGCCCGTTTCCGCGAAACATCTCGCGGTCACATCATGGGTCTGGATACCGGCCTGCTGAAGCTGATCTTCTCGCTGAAAACGCGCCGCCTGCTCGGTGTCCACATCGTGGGTGAAGGGGCGACCGAACTCGTCCATATCGGTCAGGCTGTGCTCAACCTCAAAGGCACTGTCGAATATTTCGTTGAAAACACCTTCAACTATCCGACGCTTGCCGAGGCATACAAGATTGCCGGTCTGGACGCCTGGAACCGGATGGGCGACATCAAGAACGAAAATGCGACGGTCTGACACGACGGCGCGCGCTACCAACGAATGCTGTAGCGCGCGTTCACCGAGGGGCGAAAGCGATCCTCATCGTTCTGGTTAATCTGCCCCGTGACGGTGAAGTTCTTGCCGAACTTCTGCTCTACCGCCACACTCGATTCGAACTCATCGAAGGTATCACGGGTGGCACCCGTCAGAACGAAGGCAGTTCCCGTCTGCGAACGCGTCAACCGGAGCGATTGCGACACATCCAGCCCGCTCCATTGCTGTGCGGTGCCATCGTAGCGAATCGTCATATTCCTGTTTGCCTCGAGATCGAGATCCGCAGTGGCGATGCGCTTCTGCCACGTCGTCACTGTCCAGGCACTTGAGCCCGTCAATGCATTCATCAAGACGGCAACATCGCTGGCGATCTTCGCTCCCGGCAGGTTGGAAGACAACAGCGTGATGTTGCCCCAGAATTTGACGGGCGTGTCTACCAGTGCCCCGCCCTCTGAGCCGACCATTCCCATTTCAAGACCGGCACGGATCGGGGTTTCAACGGGCAATTTCGCACCGATCCGGGCGGAATAGGATTGATCGGAGTTCTTCGCAGGAGACCAGATTAGGCCGCGTTCCTGGGCATGAACCACACCCGCTGACAAGAATAAAACTATGGCGCTGACGAGAGCAGCGTGCAGGCCATGACGCATTTTACACATCATCTCTGTTCCTCAGGCCTGTCGCTGCACCGCCCCTGGGAGGCAAAACGGTGCTTGACCAAGGCTTGTGGCAATCGGTCTTTCCGGCTCGATTGCTTTGAGTTGGCAGATCACGCGCAATGGCTGTTTGAGAGCCATTTCCGAGTGAGCACATCTTTGATGGCTGCACCGGCGCGATGAAAAAATCATCCGGCGCAACGATGCTGTCGATAGCGCCAAATGGAGAGTTGAAACTGGGGCTTGATGCCGGGCCGCGATGTTTCGCGACGGATTTGCGACGAGCGTCTCGTGCAAATCAATGAGGAGAGTCTGCCAGATGAACGGGAGATGAACAAGAGCAGATGCAGCAAAAAGTCATTGTGCGCTGCATTGTGATCGTGGTGCTACGATGCACACCGGAAATGGCATAGCTTCACCACGTCAGCCGGTTCTTGCAATGGCGATTGCCCCGCTGCCTGCACCAAGCTTTCCAGCGACGGTGAAATGGCTTGGCCCGAGCGACACGGTCGCTGAAAAGCAAAAGGCCGCAGCTTTCGCCACGGCCCTTGAAAATATTTTGCAGAAGAGGCTTATTCAGCGTCGCCTTCGGCGGCCTTCTTCTTTGCAGGAGCCTTCTTCTTAGGAGCGGCTTCTTCGCCTTCAGCGGCGTCGGCCTTGGCAGCTGCCTTCTTCTTGGCAGGCTTCTTCTCAGCCTTTTCGCCTTCTTCAGAGTCGTCAGCCAGAAGCTCTTCCTTGGTAACGGTCTTGTCCGTTACCGAGATTTCGGTGAGCAGCTTGTCAATGACCTTCTCTTCGAAGATCGGAGCGCGGAGCGAAGCAGATGCGCCTGGGGTGTTGCGGAAGAAATCAAGGATTTCCTTCTGCTGGCCTGGGAACTGCTGCAGCTGCTGGAACAGCGCGCGCTGCATTTCTTCTTCGGTGACTTCTACGCCAGCCTTCTCGCCGATTTCGGAAAGAACGAGGCCGAGACGAACGCGACGCTCTGCAAGCTTGCGATATTCTTCGCGAGCTTCTTCTTCGGTCGTGTCTTCGTCAGCAAAGGTCTTGCCGGACTGTGCAAGGTCCGTGTTGATCTGACGCCAGATGTTTTCGAACTCTGCATCAACGAGACCAACCGGGGTTTCGAACTGGTAGACTTCGTCCAGCTGGTCGAGGATCTGACGCTTGACCTTCTGACGTGTGACGTTGCTGTACTGGCTTTCGATCTGGCCGCGAACAATTTCCTTCAGCTTCTCAGCGGACTCAAGGCCCAGCTTGGAAGCAAGTTCATCGTTGATTTCAACGGCGGCAGCAGAAGCAACTTCCTTGACGGTGATGTCGAAGACGGCTTCCTTGCCAGCAAGGTTTGCGGCCGGATATTCCGTTGGGAAGGTAACAGTGATCGCCTTCTCATCGCCAGCCTTTACGCCGACCAGCTGGTCTTCGAAGCCAGGAATGAAGCGACCGGAGCCGATGACCAGTTCTGCGTCGTCAGCAGCGCCACCTTCAAAGGCAACGCCATCGACCTTGCCGAGGTAGTTCATGGTGACGCGGTCGCCTTCAGCGGCCTTGCCATCCTTGGTCTCGTATGTGCGGGCGCTTTCAGCAATCTTCAGGATCTGCTCGTTTATTTCGTCTTCTGTGACTTCAACGACTTCACGCGTAACCTTGATGCCTTCGTTCGACTTCAGCTCGATGGCCGGAATGACTTCGTAGGCGAGCGTGAATTCCAGGTCGCTTTCTGCGGCCAGGATCTTTTCAGCTTCAGCCTGATCTTCGGTCATGGAGATTGCCGGCTGCGTTGCAGACTTTTCGCCGCGACCGGAAATGATTTCGGAAGGCTTGTCGCGAACGAGTTCGTTGACGAGATCAGCCATGATCGACTTGCCGTACATCTTCTTGAGATGAGCAACCGGTACCTTGCCTGGACGGAAGCCATTGATGCGAACCTTGTCCTTCGCGTCGATCAGGCGCTCATCGAGGCGAGCCTTCATATCGGCGGCCGGAATAACGACCTTGATTTCGCGCTTCAGCCCTTCAGCGAGCGTTTCGATAACCTGCATTTTCATACCTTCACATCATGGCGGCGGTGCTCAGACAGCCGTTGGTTTACTTTCGAGCACAGCGCCGGAACCTAAATTCACCGGCCGTGGCTATATAAAATCCATGCACAAGCATTTTGCCGGGCAAAAACTGCACTTGAGCCAGAGAAGCGGCGAAGCAAACTTCACACATTCTTCCCGGCGATTCATGTGGTGCGGGTAGAGGGACTCGAACCCCCACAACTCTCGTCGCCAGAACCTAAATCTGGTGCGTCTACCAATTCCGCCATACCCGCGCTCTTGAATCCTGCATAAACAACATCTGGCACATGAGGCCTTCCGGAGCGCGCGTCTCTATATCACCCGTTTCCGGGAGCGCAAAGGAAAAATGACGGTTTTACGTCGCTATTTGCTCTGTCTCAGCCCGGAAATGGCAATATGTATAAGCCACGACGGAAAGTTTGGTGACGGCGCATTCCAATTGGGCTCCCCGACCGAGGCGAGTCGCCCATCTGTGTGCATCCCTCCGCTGCTATCGGCTTGCCAGGCACTATTCTCCCACCGGGCCTCATGAGAGTGCGTCACATTCGCGCAGTTTACGGCTCGAATGACGACAAATTATGCAATTGTTAACAAAACCGCATCGTTCCGGGCATATGCAATGCGTCGGGCGCATAGGTGGCATACTTCATTGTCTGTTTTTGTTTCTTCTAAACCGATTATATTCCGGTTCAGCAAATGAGTTCGGGCCGACCCAAGCGGCGCCGACACACGAACGAAGGAAACGATCATGAACATCACCCGCTCGCTGAACAACTGGCGCAAGTATCGTCAGACCGTAAACGAACTTGGTCGCATGAGCGACCGCGAACTGAGCGACCTCGGCATCGGCCGCAGCGACATCCGTCGCGTTGCACGTACAGCTGTAGGCATCTAATACCGCTTCGCAGTACTCGCTGCGGCGCATATAGAACAGCTAAAAAAGGTCTTGAGCTTCGGCTCCGGACCTTTTTCTTTTTTGGCAAAAATCTGCCTCCGACTGCCCAATCTTACCCGCCTAAAAATAACGCACCATCGCCTAATAGATGCAAAAATATGCGACACATTGCACAAACGCATGGCAGTCGCCTAAAATCTGCACTCCACATCACTGCGTTGCATATGTATATACAGATCAACAGCAGAGAGCGCAGCGAACTGAGCCTCCGCACCAGAGTTTGAAAATTAACCGAACCTAGATTGAGGCAAATATCATGAACCCTATCCGTATCGCTAAGAACTGGATGAGCTACCGCCGCACGATGAACGAACTTGGCAACCTTTCCAGCCAGGCTCTGAACGACATCGGCCTGACACGCTACGACATTCGCAACGTTGCATCCCGTTCGTTCCGCTAATCAGCGTACCCCGTCTGCCTGCCGACCGACCTCCCACGGAAGCAGACAGACCGAGCGACAGGTAATCGAAAGCGGCGCCATTGGCGCCGTTTTTGATTCCGGGTGGTTATTCACCGGTACCCGCTCCCTTTTTCAAAAGCCTGCTCACCGCACTTCTATCCAAAGCCGCCATTTTTGACCACGCACGTTGCTCGCGCTGGCCACGCTTGACAATCCGCTAGATGCACCTACATATTAGAACATAAAGTGAACATATGGAGTTGCAGCCATGAACGCAGCAGATAGAACCATTGAGCACGCAATGTCGCTGGTAGCGCAGTCGCGCAGCCTTCGTGAAAGAGCTTTGGAGCGCCGACGCGAATTACAGCGACAGGCTGAAATGGTGACGGCAAAGCCAGTCTATATCTTGAAGAAGAAGGGCGGGAGACAATTGTCTCTGCGGCTTGATAGCTGACCTATCGTTGGCGACCGGATCATCGAGTCGCTTCAGGTCGGTTAATGTCGGCGCTTCGACATCGCACAGGCCAAGAAAAATCCCGCGCAGGCCTGTCACCGCACGGGATTGCTCAAAACTGTATCATGCATCGGATTATTGCATACGCTGAAGGGCAGACTGTGGGGAAGCCACTGCTGTTTCTGTCGCGCCGGGCAATCTGTCCGTCTTGCGCAGAACCATGATTGGCTTCTGTGCTGGTTCCGTTGGAGGCGTGATGCTTGCGGTCTTGAATTCACGATCCACAGGTATGGATGCGTTGATCTTTTCATGAGCGATGCAATCGGCAAATGCCGCCGGGGCAGAAAAGCCGATCATGGCTGCGATTACGAGAATTGTCTTCATGTCATTCTCCCATCTTTTGTATTGGTGAAATATTGGGACTTTGCTGCGGTATTTTAAATAACGCGGTCGGGTTAGGCATTGCCCAAAGCTGCTAGCTATTTTGGGCGACAAGTCTATTTTTCAGAGAACGCCGAAAAATCATTGCGACGTAAGTACCTCTAAGAGGAACAATCAACGGCTTATATGTAGAGGTCACGGCGCTATTAGCTGCCTGTAACGTACGCCTGTTATCTGAACTGTTTTGCGACTTCATGTCACCTCTCCTTCGTGCTGAACAAACGGAAGGAAAGCTCTTTGGTTCCTGTGGCGCGTTAGTAAAGGTTAACAATTATAGCTGAAAAGCTTCAACACGCATTCACGGATGCGTGTAAAGGGCATATGGGCCGAGATTTTAGCCGGGAAGTATCAGAGATCGAGCGTGCCGGTAGCAATGCGCACAGCGTGGCCACCAATTCTGGCGCGGGAAATTTCGTTTTCCTTCACGTCCATGATCAGGTGAATATGCGAAGGCCGCCCCATCTCGACGCCCTGCTCTATCATGAGCGGATAATGACCATCAGACAGTCCATCGAAATGATGGATGGCGCCCGAAAGAGCGGCAACTGCAGCGCCTGTAGCAGGGTCTTCGGCAATTCCCATATCCGGCGAGAACATGCGGGCATGAAATTTTGCAGCATGATGAACACCGCCACGACAATAGAGATAGGCAGATGTCAGGCGGCCCTCGACCAGAGGAGCCGACTTGACCCAAAGCCCGGCATCGAAATCAACCTCTTCCATGGCAGCAAGATTATGCACGGGTATGGTCAGAAACGGTACACCGGCTGTCCAGATTGAAGACACGTGGTTCTCGAAGCCGATTTGCGATGTGGCGAGACCAATGGCATCGGCCAACTGTGCTTGGTCCAGTGGGAGATGAACGCGAGAGGATTTTCGTGGCAGATCGAACTCGGCGAAGCCAGGCTCCCCCTGACGGATGCGAATTGCGCAACGAACCGGTCCGACCTTCTCCTCAAGCACAGCAACCATGTCGACATCATCGTCAGGATGATTCGCCTCGGCTATGGCAATCGCGGTTCCGACTGTCGGATGTCCGGCGAAGGGCAGTTCAGACGCGGGCGTGAAAATTCTCAGCGATGCAGCATAGGCAGGATTGTCCGATTTCCCCACGAAGACGGTTTCCGACAGGTTCATTTCCCGTGCGATGGCCTGCATGGCCGCGTCATCGAGGTTTTCTGCTCCAAACATGACAGCGAGTGGATTTCCGGCCAGTTTCTGCCGCGTGAAAACGTCGTAGATGCTGTAACTGATGGCCACATCCCGCTCCTGCAGTTCCGCTTGTCGCGCAAACTGCCCGACCTCTTCGCCGTCCGCAACCCCGTTTGGGAACCGTTGGCGAAGAAGCTGTGGACTTTCTCGGCGTTGGGCGACCATTCACCGGGTCATTCCCGATGAGTGCCTTAAAGAGCTTGTCCTGACCGTGGGTCATCATGTACCAAAGACCGTCAACAGGGGTGACGGCATGTCGCGTTCAACACAGCCATTATGTTTTGTAGCCTCGACCACGGACGACGCCCAGGCCGCAAGACAAGAGCTGATCGAGCTTTATGGAAATGCCGCTTTTGACGAAGCCGAGGTCATTGTCGTGCTCGGTGGCGATGGCTTCATGCTGCAGGTTCTCAACGAGACGATGAATTCCGGCAAGCGGGTCTACGGCATGAATCGTGGCTCCGTCGGTTTTCTGATGAATGATTATCGTGTCAAGGATTTGCCCAGACGGATTTCCGTTGCCACCGGAAACGACTTCCACCCGTTGCGCATGACCACAACAGACGGAAATGGCGATGAGTTCTCTGCGCTGGCCATGAATGAAGTCAGCCTTTTTCGCCAATCCCATCAGGCAGCGAAGTTGCGGGTGGATGTGGACGGCAAAACGCGCCTCGAAGAACTCATCTGCGATGGCATGATGGTGGCGACGCCAGCCGGATCAACCGCTTATAACTTCTCCGCCCATGGCCCGATCTTACCCTTGGAATCGCCTCTGCTCGCGCTGACCCCTGTCAGTGCCTTTCGCCCTCGCCGCTGGCGTGGAGCCTTGCTGCCCAACAATGTCACGGTGGACATTCACGTTCTGGAAAGCGAAAAGCGGCCCGTCAATGCCGTGGCAGACCACACCGAGGTAAAGTCGGTGCAGACGGTTCGCATCGCGCAGTCTGAGGACAGAACTGCAAAAATCCTTTCGGACCCGGACAGGTCGTGGTCTGACAGAGTCCTTGCCGAACAGTTTACGAATTGAAATAGTAGAATGATGAAAACACTCCTTACCATCGCCTTCCTTGCCGCCAGCAGCTACTGCGTCCAGGCGCAGACGACAGGCATCGAAGCCCTTCCGACCTCGACCATTTTTGTGGCGAGCAGCGGCATGTGGGAACAGGACGCCTTGCCCCAGAAGGAAAGCCAGCAGAATGCGGCGGGTACGCGCGGCTATTACAAGATTGCCGCCATGCGTCAGGCAGACGGAACAGCCAAGATCTATCTTCAACGCATTGCCTATACCGCAGACGGCCCACAGCTTGTGGAAACAGTAGAGCTTGAAGAGTTTGCACAGATGAAGGCTTACGTGACCGATGTAAGACCGGAAAGCTCCAACGGCGCTTCCGACTTACCGGGCCTCTTCGTGACCGTACACCTGAAGACCGATCCGAAGCAGAAAGAGGCGGATGCCTGGACCGTCCTTATCGACGAACTGGGCGACATGAAAATCGAGAAAGCTTCAAACTAACCCGTCGCTCGGTACCTTCATCCGTTTTAAAGCCCTAGATCATCCGGCCCTTCCAACACCGCACCGAAGTGATGCTTCCAAAGTCGCGCACCCAGGGCGCCCGAGCGATCAAGGCTTGAGCCGACAGTCAGCCAGGGGATGAGTGTGGGATGCAGCCCCGCATCGAACAGCGCAAAGCCAGCCGCAAGAACGCAGGTATCGGCCTGAATGCCGCATACGAGAACCCGATCGGGCGTTAAGGACAGGAGATAGTCCACAGCCTCGCGCGTTGGCGCATAGCCGTATTTTATAAAAACGCGATCGGCAGGCACCAGCGACGTATCAGAGGGTCCCGGTTTCCAGCCAAGCTGGCGCTCGAAGGGTGTAATGCTTTCATCGTGCCGCTCCACGCTGGCAACACTGGGCATATGTCTGGCAAGGCTCGCAATGTCTTCAACGAGCTTGCCGGGCGGATTGAAGCTTGGTTGGACATCGACGATATACAGCACCTGCTTCACATTCATCTCCGCACTGGGTCGAGATTGCCTTCTGGAAGGTCAACCAGTTCACAACGTGGCCGACGTTTCATTCAAAAATGCCTCCCGCAAGGGCTTCCGAGAGGCATCATTCTGGACTTCTTTTTCAGCGATCAGTCGATATCGCTGACCTCGACATTGGCACCACCGCTGATGCGGTGAGCAAGTGCCGCTTCCATGAACTCGTTGAGATCGCCATCAAGGACGTTGCTGGGTGCTGTGCTTTCCACACCGGTGCGCAAGTCCTTGACCAGCTGGTAAGGCTGCAACACGTAGGAGCGGATCTGGTGGCCCCAACCGATATCGGTCTTGGAAGCCGCCTGCGCATTGGCCGCGTCTTCACGCTTTTGAAGTTCTACTTCGTAAAGGCGCGAACGCAGCATTTCCCAAGCCTTCGCACGGTTTTTGTGCTGCGAGCGTTCCTGCTGGCAGGCAACCGCGATACCGGTTGGAATATGGGTGATACGCACCGCGGAGTCTGTCGTGTTGACGTGCTGACCGCCAGCGCCTGACGAACGATAGGTATCGATGCGGCAGTCGCTTTCATTGATATCGATCTGGATCGAGTCATCAACGACGGGGTAGACCCAGATGGACGAGAAGGATGTGTGGCGACGCGCATTGCTGTCATAGGGAGAGATACGAACGAGGCGGTGAACGCCGGATTCGGTCTTCATCCAGCCAAAAGCATTGTGGCCCTTGACGAGAATCGTCGCGGACTTGATGCCTGCTTCTTCGCCTTCATGAACTTCCAGAACCTCGACCTTAAAGCCCTGACGTTCCGCCCAGCGCGTGTACATGCGCAGCAGGATGTTCGCCCAATCCTGGCTTTCCGTGCCGCCGGCTCCCGAGTGCACTTCGACATAGGTGTCGTTGGCATCCGCTTCGCCCGAGAGCATGGCTTCAACCTGACGACGGTTGGCCTCGTTCTTCAGCGCCTTGAGGGCATCTTCGGCTTCCTTGACGATGTCAGCATCGCCTTCGGCCTCGCCCATTTCGATCAACTCGACATTGTCGTTGACCTGCTGCTCGAGTGCCTTCACGCCATTGATCGATTCATCAAGCTGTTGACGCTCGCGCATCAGCTTCTGGGCTTCGGTGGCATCATTCCAGAGGTTTGGATCCTCTGCCTTGTTGTTCAACCAGTCCAGTCGTCTTATCGCCTGGTCCCAGTCAAAGATGCCTCCTCAGCAGGCTTATGGCCTGCCTGATTTCGTCGACTACATTCACGATCTCATTGCGCATGTCGCAGATACTTCGCTTTCATGGAATTGCTATTGAACTCGATGGGCTGAATAAATGCGAGGGGCGCGGATGTAAAGCCCGCGCCCCTCGCCTTTCCATCAATTGAAATTAATAGAGGCCGCCGCCACCGCCGGTGATGGCCTGCTGGGCCTGCGGTGAAGCGCGCAGAATATCTTCCTGAGACATGGCGCCATCCATACCGATCACGTTGAAGCTGCTGGCCGGGCCTGTTCCGGGTTTGAAGGCTTCCATGATCGTATCTGGCTCACCTTCCATTGCGGCCATGCCGGTCTTGCGATTGACCGCTATGAACTGCATTCCGTTCGGCACGATGAACTTGCTTGGCTGCAAATGCTTGGACGCCTGCGCAATAAATTCTCCGAAGATTGGCGCAGCGAGAGACCCACCGGTGCCCCCACGGCCCAAGGGCGCAGGGCTGTCGAAACCGATATAAAGACCGGCAACCAGGTCAGGCGTATAACCAACGAACCACGCGTCTTTTTCATCATTGGTGGTACCGGTCTTGCCGGCAACCGGAAGGTCGACCTTGATCTTGCCTGCTGCCGTACCGCGCTGCACGACGCCCTGAAGCATCGACGTCGTCTGATAGGCGGTCATGGGATCGAGAACCTGCTCGCGATTATCGACGATCGTCGGCTCATCCTGGTTCTGCCAGTTGGTCGCATTGCAGCCCTCGCAGCCACGCTCCTCGTGACGGAAGATCGTCTTGCCGTACCGGTCCTGAATGCGGTCGATAACTGTCGGATTGATCTGCTTGCCACCGTTGGCGATAACGGAATAGGCCGAGACCATCCGCATGACAGTGGTTTCACCCGAACCGAGCGACATGGCAAGCAATGGCGGCATCTTGTCATAAATACCGAAGCGTTCGGCATATTCAGCAACCAGATTCATGCCCATGTCCTGAGCCAGACGAACCGTCATGAGGTTGCGCGACTTTTCGATGCCGAGACGCAGCGTGGACGGACCAGCCGATTCTCCACCATAGTTCTGCGGACGCCAGACCTGACCGCCGGATACGACTTCCAGGGGCGCATCCATCACCACCGAGGCAGGCGTATAGCCATTATCCAAAGCTGCTGCGTAGATGAACGGCTTGAAGGATGAGCCTGGCTGACGCATGGCCTGCGTTGCGCGGTTGAATTCCGACTGGGCATAGGAGAAGCCGCCAACCATTGCCAGTACACGACCCGTGTGCGGGTCCATGACCACCATGCCGCCCTGCACCTTGGGTGGCTGGCGCAAACGGTAGTCGTCACCCTTGTCGGAAAGCGGTTCCGCATAAATAACATCGCCGGTTTTCAGGACACCTGTCGGGGATTTTGCGGTTGCCCGCTGGCCCTTGGAATCGCGATAGGCCCATTTCATGTTTTCCGGCTTGATGCGTCCGCGGGTGCGAAGATCGGGATTGTCGCTGTCGTTATCAGGCCGCAGCCCGATATCCACGCCCTCTGCAGAGACAGCCAGAACAACTGCCATTCTCCACTCGGGTACGTCTCGCAACGGCTTCAGCTTGGACAGAGCCTCGCTCCAGTTGCCGCTGGTTTCGATCTGGTCAACGGCGCCATGGAAGCCGCGGCGCTCGTCATAATCCAGCAAACCGTCCTGAAGTGCCTTGCGGGCTTCCATCTGGATATCGGGATCGAACGAGGTACGGACGGAAAGGCCGCCTTCCAGCAACGCCTTCTCACCGTATTTCTCAACGATCTGGCGACGCGCCTCTTCGGAGAAATAATCGGAAGCTGCAATATGGCTACCGCCACGGCGAATGTTCACGCCAAGCGGCTGTGTCTTGGCATCCGCCGCATCAGCCTGGGTTATGTAGCCGTTTTCAGCCATGCGATCGATCACCCAGTTACGACGCTCGACAGCTGCCTTTTCGCGGCGGATGGGGTGATAGTTGGCGGGACCCTTGGGAAGGGCTGCCAGATATGCCGTCTCGGCAATCGTCAGTTCCGTCACGGACTTGTTGAAATAGGTCAGCGCTGCGCTGGCGATACCATAGGAGTTTTGCCCGAAGAAAATCTCGTTGAGATAAAGCTCGAGAATCTTGTCCTTGCTGTAGGCCTGTTCGATGCGGAAGGACAGGATCGCCTCTTTCGCCTTGCGCTCCATCGTCTGTTCGTTGGTCAACAAGAAGTTTTTGGCGACCTGCTGCGTAATGGTCGAGCCGCCCTGCGTCGGACCGCCCGTGACATAAGCAACGGCGGCGCGGGCAAAGCCGGTCACGTCGATACCGGGATGCTGGTAGAAATTCTTGTCTTCAGCGGAAAGAAACGCTGCCTTGACACGATCCGGCACGGCCTGAATGGGCAGGAAGAGACGTCGCTGCTTGGCATACTCGGCCATCAACGCACCGTTGCCCGCATGAACGCGGGTCGTCACCGGCGGCTCATAACTGTTCAGCACAGCATAGTCAGGAAGATCCTTCGTTATCGTCACCAAATAAATGGCGATACCAGCAGCCACCACAAGGAACAGCATACTGGCCAAGCCGAAGAAATATCCAATAAGTCTGATCATATTAAGCTACCGATACTTCGAATCGTAACTGGTGCGCCCGCGTCACGCGCGCATTCTTGCATATAGCGTGCCGTTTTGCACACCGCTTCCTCGATGACAAGCTGCCAATAGGGGCATTCTCTTATATGTTACCGTATGCCGCGTTTTTCCTTCACGGAATGCGCGAACATCACCATCGATTCCTGATGCCGAGTAACGTCTTGAATGTGAGTAAAATAGGGCCCGACGCCGATATTCTCTCAGGAGCGTGAAGAGTTCCCCCGTTTTCAACAGATGGGTCGCGAAGATGTCACACCCGAGGTGGTGCCAACATCAGCGCCAGGCAATCGCCCTACCCGCCGTTAGCGAGAGCCTGCGCACGATACTTTGTTACCGCGACGGCAAGCGTATCGGCCACTTTTGCGCGCCAGTTGTCGTCAAGCAGCAGTTTCTCGTCTTCCGGATTGGAAAGGAAACCAAGTTCCAGCAGAACAGATGGAACGTCATGGGCGCGCAAAACCTGGAAACCGGCATAGCGATGCGGATTATTGATGAGACCGACCTGCCCTTCAAAGGACTTCACGATGTTTTCCGCAAGCGTAACCGAGAACGCCTGCGTTTCGCGACGGGTGAAGTCGAGCAGAATGTCGGCGACTTCAGGCTGGGCATTTGGGACGGCGACGCCCGCAATCTGGTCCGAGAGGTTTTCACGCTCGGCAAGGTTTTGCGCCATGCGGTCTGAAGCGCGGTCGGAAATCGTATAAACGGTCGCGCCGCGAATATCTTTTTGTTTCAACGTATCGGCATGAACGGAAATAAAGAGATTGGCATTCTGCTGGCGAGCCAGTGTGACGCGCTCCGAAAGCGCGAGGAACACATCGTCGTCTCTGGTCAGGAAAGCCTTGATGCCGGGAATCTTGTTCAGACGTTCGGTAAGCTGTTTGGCAAAGGTCAGCGTAATAACCTTTTCATCCGTTCCCGTCACGCCACCTTTTGCGCCCGCATCAATACCCCCATGGCCTGCGTCTACGGCGATCATGAAGTCGGACTGGCGACTGGTTTTCGGCATAATATCAGGCGTGACAGAAGCCGTCGTTGCCGGTGCGAGAGCCTGCCAGTTCTGGTTCTTGAGAAGATCGGCAAATTTCTGCTTTGTCGCGATTTCGGTATCCAGCACGAAACGAAACAGTTTCCCGTCTTCCTCCGATTTCGTTTCTGCAATTGCGACCTGAACGGGCTTCTTTGCAGTCAGGACAAGGCGCGCGCTCCCCTCACCCATGCTGCCAAAGCGTATGTCGCTAAAGAGGCCGGTCGGAGCGAGGTCTTTGGTTGGAAAGGAAAAGCCCACCGCCGGGAAGTCGACAACGATACGGGCGGGCGAATCGAGATAGTGCACCTCGAATTCCGGCTCCTGATTGAAATCCAGCACGATGCGCGTGCGTGCCTCGTCACCGATGATGCGTGCCGCGTTGGCGATAAGAGACGGCGGCGAGTCGGTGGCGGCTGCAACCAGCGGCATGGATGAGGCAGATAACGAAGCCAGCGTCAGAATGCAGACGATTCGGCGTCGTCGGACAGCATTCAGCACTCCAATCGCACCATCGATCATGTTTTTTAAGGTCGCCAACATCATGTCCGTAATTCAGTCAAGGCAACCCGAAAAGCCGCCATGAAATGCCCTGTTGCCGCATTTATATCAGCCAGAATGGCCTGATTTGCGATGCCGCGCAACAATCGCAGCCCTTGGTGAAGCAATTCTTAACCACCAAATTCCACCAATGATATGGCATATTTAGCCACCCTATTGCTATTATGACAGATAAAACATACAACATGATTGAGGGTTAAAAGTGTTGACGGGATAGACGCCCGCCGGCTGCCAATCGACCAAAGACGCTGGCGCTGTAAAATCGGGCAATCATCTGCCGTCGCTGCATTTTTCTCCTGAAACTGGATCAATTCTGGCCGTGGCCAGAACAATACCCGGTGGCACGCCACCGCACGCTCGAGGAGAGCATTTTCATCGGATCCTTCGGGGTCTATTTATTATAGTCGTTCTCGCTTGGCCAATGATGTCGTTGCAGCAGCTTTCATATGAACCGGATACCAGGAGCAGGCATCATGCTTTGCCAGTTGTCCGGATGCTGCCAGTTTACAGACGCCGGGCAAGAAACTTCATATCCGGCACACCCTTGAACATAGATGAAAGGCCTGTCCTTGCGGCGGGCCTGTTCTCGTATAAGACAGGGCTGCGCCGAGGAGCACAGCTTACATGGCAGACAAAATGCTTATCGACGCCTCCCATGAAGAGGAGACGCGCGTTGTAGTTGTTCGTGGAAACAGAATTGAGGAATTCGATTTTGAATCCGAACACAAGAAGCAAATCCGCGGCAATATCTATCTTGCCAAGGTCACACGCGTAGAACCATCCCTTCAGGCAGCCTTCGTCGATTACGGCGGCAATCGTCACGGATTTCTGGCCTTTGCCGAAATTCATCCCGACTACTATCAGATCCCGCTGGCCGATAGACAGGCGCTGCTGAGAGCGGAAGCAGAAGACCATCGTCGTGGCGATGACTTCGAGCCAGCCGATGCGCCAAATGACGCCCACTCCCCCGCCATCGATCTTTCGCAGGTTGATCAGCCCGATATCGGCATCTTACCCGTAACTGAGCCCGCCGTTGAAGACGGCGTAACGCCACAGGCTTCCACGGTTGAAGCTGACGAAGCGGAAGTCGACGCTGCGCCGGATGTTGCGGCCGCGGAAATCGCTGCTGAGGAAACACCGGCAGAAGAAGAAAAGCCGAAGAAGCGCGTTCGCCGCCCCCGTACCAAGAAGAAGACGGAGACGGACGAAGTTTCCGCCGACGCAGCTTCCTCTGAGGACGGTTCGGACGACGACGGCAGCAAGGGCGGCGAAATGGCCGCTATGGTCGACACCGACTCGATTTCCGAAGAAGTCGAAGGGCTTGGCCGTCGCAACGACGATGATGACGACGACGATGATGACGATCATCACGAAAAGGAAGTCATCGAGTCCGTCGGTGCGGAAGATGCAATGGAAGAAGTTCCGGATCGCATTTCCCGCAAGCCACGCAAGCAGTACCGTATTCAGGAAGTCATCAAGCGCCGCCAGATTCTTCTGGTCCAGGTCGCAAAAGAAGAGCGCGGCAATAAGGGCGCAGCTCTGACAACCTATCTTTCGCTTGCAGGTCGTTACTCGGTTCTGATGCCAAACACGGCACGTGGCGGCGGCATTTCCCGCAAGATCACCCAGCCGACAGACCGCAAGCGCCTGAAGGAAATTGCACGCGATCTGGAAGTGCCGCAGGGCATGGGCGTCATTCTGCGTACCGCCGGTGCCAACCGCACCCGCGTCGAAATCAAGCGCGACTTCGAATATCTGATGCGCCTGTGGGAAAACGTCCGCACGCTGACGCTGAATTCGACCGCACCTTGCCTCGTTTATGAGGAAGGTTCGCTGATTAAGCGTTCGATCCGCGATCTCTACAACAAGGATATCAGCGAGATCATCGTGTCTGGCGAAGAAGGCTATCGTGAAGCGAAAGACTTCATGAAGATGCTGATGCCGAGCCATGCCAAGGTGGTTCAGCCCTATCGCGATATTCACCCGATCTTCTCGCGCTCCGGCATCGAAGCGCAGCTCGACCGTATGCTGCAGCCTCAGGTGACGTTGAAGTCCGGTGGATACCTCATCATCAACCAGACGGAAGCGCTGGTTTCCATCGACGTGAACTCCGGTCGTTCGACCCGTGAGCACTCCATCGAGGAAACCGCTGTTCAGACGAACCTGGAAGCGGCAGAAGAAGTGGCCCGTCAGCTGCGCCTTCGCGACCTTGCCGGTCTCGTGGTCATCGACTTCATCGACATGGAAGAGAAGCGCAACAATCGCGCCGTCGAAAAGAAGCTCAAGGATTGCCTGAAAAACGACCGCGCCCGCATTCAGGTTGGCCGGATCTCGCATTTCGGCCTTCTGGAAATGTCGCGCCAGCGTATCCGCGCCTCGGTGCTGGAATCGACTACACAGGTCTGCTCGCATTGCGGCGGAACCGGCCATGTCCGCTCCGAATCCTCCATCGCCCTGCATGTTCTGCGCGGCGTGGAAGAATATCTGCTGCGCAACACGACCCACAACATCACGGTTCGCTGCACACCAGAGACTGCCCTTTACCTGCTCAACCACAAGCGCGGTACCATCGTTGACTATGAAGGCCGCTTCGGTGTCGCCATCATTATCGCAGCCGATGCCAGCGTCGGTGCACAGCACTTCGCCATCGATCGTGGTGAAGCTGTCGAAAACCCGGTCAAGATCGAAAGCCTCATCCAGATGCTTCCCGAAATAGAGGAAGACGAGGACGACATCATCATCGAAGCCGATGAGGATGACGAAGAGGAAGAGATCGTAAAGGCAGAGGCAAGCGAACCGCGCCAGCCACAGGCCGACAATGGCGAAGATGGCAAGCGCAAGCGCAAGCGTCGCCGTCGCCGTCGCGGCAAGGGCGCTGGCCAGAACGGTCAGGAATCGCAGTCTGAGGCCGGTGACGACACATCATCCGACGATCAGGACGAGGATGGCGATAGCGATCAGGACGAGGACGCAACCGTCTCCGCTGAAAATGGCGCAGAAGCTGCTGGCTCTGAAGAAAACAGACGCAAGCGTCGCCGTCGTGGTAAGCGCGGCGGTCGTCGCAATCGCGATGAGAACGGCGAGATGATCGAAGAAAACGGCGCTGAGGCGGAAGCCGAGCCCGAGACCTCCGATATGGTCGAAGACGGTGCAGCTGCCGCTGCCATTGAAGGCGTAGACCAGCCCGCAGTTGCGGCGGCTGTCGAAGCCGAAGCGGCAACGCCAACTGTTGAAGAGACCGAAAAGCCAAAGAAGCCGCGCCGGACCCGCAAGGCAAAGGAAAAGGTTGGCGATGTTGCAGAGGTTGAAGCAGCGCCTGCTGTCGCTGCCGAAGCTCCCGTTGCTGCGCCGGCCGTTGAAACGGTCGAGCCGGTCGTAGTGGATACCACGGTTGCGGAAGTTGCCATCGAGGAAGCCGGTCAAGCATCGGCCGATCTCGGCAACGAGGCTCCTGCTGCGGAACCAGCCAAGGCGGTCCGCGCTAACCGTGGCGACAACGTCTCTTCCTCAGAGCCGGTCGTCACCTCCGCGACGAACGAAGGCGGAGAAGGCGATCAGTCCAAGCCCCGCAAGGGCGGCTGGTGGCAAAGACGCGGCTTTTTCTAAGCCGTAGTTTATCACTAAAAAGATCGGGGCTCCGCATTGCGGGGCCTCTTCTGTTTTCGGGCTAGAGCACGTTCATTTCAATCAAGTTCATATCCCATGATCTGAACTCGCTGGTGCATTTCTGCCCCTCGAACAGCGCGACGGTCTGTCCGACCGTATTCCGTACGCCCTTAAACGGTCGCTCAGCTTTGGCGCGCGAGGCTGCCTTAGGCCTGCCAATCGCTTTCTTGATGGTTTGAAGTCCAGGCAGTAAATGAAATCTCGAGCAATCGGCATCCTACAGCTTCGATTGCTTGACGCACGCGCACGGTCTGTGCGCCGGCAGATTTCCATGAAGCCGAATGTGGCCCGGTGCCAAGGTGGGAATAAGAACCTGTCACCGATAGGCTTGAAATGAGGCCCTCTTAATCGCCGTCCGGACCATGGACGCGTTTACGCCGGTAGCACGCGTGCTGTGTTTGAGGGAGTGGTCATCCGGTACCCGTGTGGGATCGGAAAGCAGCATCATGCTCTATAAATGGCTCGTCCCCGCAGCCGTGATATCTTTGTGCTCAGGCCTGTTTTACCGATGAAGACGAAGCGCGCGTGATAGAGGTCGAGCTGGCTATCGTATCAGCCCCGGCGGTGCTGGTGGAGGTCGTGCGATCCTTCTGCAATGCCTGGGCCGTCTTGTTTCAGTTTCCGACAGCGCCTTCACAGCCGGATATCGAGCACCCTATGGCCAATGGAAACGGCTCTCTCCTCGTGCCAGCGCAGGACCATCTCGTCTAGGGTAATGTACTTTACCTCTCCGATCATGCCGGTGAAGAAGTCCCGGCGGGCATCGAACGCGTTTCCGCGTTCAATGGACCCGCATCAGAGGAACGAGATTTCACCGCCCTTCGGCAAATCAGGCGCTCCAGTCACCCACCAACTCTATGAGGGTATAGCCGGTGACGGGTTTTCCGCCATATGTGCCTGAGATATTCGCGACTCCCTCATATTTGGGTTGAACAGGCGACGCGACTTCCTGATCGAGCATGATGGCGGCGACTTCGAGGACGCAATCGAGAGCCGGAACATTGACTTTGAAGCGGGTCGGATAGCGCTGACCGGAGGCTGTGCTTGTCCAGAATTCGCTGGCATCATCGGCCAGTGGCTCCAGCGCGGCAATGATGTGCGTACCATCTTGAAGAAGTGCAGTAACCCAGCCGTGGCGCTCGCCCGATAGCTCTATATCCCAAAGGCCGAGTGCGATGCCGTTGCTGAGATTGAGGTCCATCCACACCCATTTGTACGAGGATCCGACGAGTGCCCGGTGCCCTTCTTCCATGATGCCGCGCGAAATAAGCCATTGGCGATCAAACCAGAACTCTCCCGTCAGATCGTGGCGGACACCATCGAGCGTGATCCAGCCAGATCCCTTGCCCCAGGGAATGGAATATTGGACGGTGGGCAAGCTATCCACGCAATTGAACACACCCGAGCCGCCATTCATCATGATGTGCCCAGGAAATTCCGCCGTGAAATCAAGTGCGCCCCAACCGAATTCCGCCTGGGCGTGCACCGAGCGGTGATCTCCTTCGATGGTGGAAGTCGGGGTAACGATCTGCATGCGGTCCGTTGCCAACGTTACCTCGCCCGCCGAATGAACCCGCTCTTCGCTTCGGTATTCGAGACGCGACAGATCCGTGATGTTGAGGATGCTGGCGATCTCCACCGGTTGCCCGGGGGCAGAACGCACCAACTGGTGAACAAGGCAATTGAATTTGTGGCCAGTTGCGGTTTCTAGGTAGCCACTCAGGAACCACGAGTTGCTGTGTTGATCCGGGCGAAAGGCAAGGCTTCCAACGGGATCAAAAAGCGGTGGGCACAATTCGTTGACTGCTTTCACCCGCTGCGCGGCCATTTTCTGCGGAGCGTTTGTTTCCGATGCAGATATAGGCTTCGATATATTAGAATTACTCATGATGTCACCTCAAAGGTTATAAATATAGATCAATTCTAAATGCCAATGGGGTAAACACAGGAAGCGCAGACCCCGTGATTTCAATCTGAAACATAGTATAAGGTGGTTCGATTTGACGTAAATCAAACGGATTTTCGTTTTTGTCAAAATTTAATTATATAAATTACTTATACTTGAACTTCAAATAGACGCCTGGAATAATATTAGACATTGGTACTCAATCAGCCAGTCGGGTTAACCGCCAAGTCTGAAATGCGGGGTTGCCTGAGCGCTCCGGTAAATCTTGTCGCCGCCTAAAGCCCGTGCGGAATCGGAGTCGTTCCACAAATGGTGCGATCATGGCTGGAGGCTGGCTCAATTCGCGTGAGTTGGACGTGGATGGAAGAACTTCATCCAACGTCGCTTCAATCTCCACTCACTGGCAGATGACTGCAACTGGCACGAATTGCTTTTCGTACCCCCTGAAAGCAAAAAGCCGCCTCGTACCCGAAGCGGCTTCTTGATGTTGTGACAGCTGATGTCACGGAAGCTAAATGCTCACTCGTCGCGATAAACTTTTTCGCGGCGCTCGTGGCGTTCCTGGGCTTCGATGGAGAGAGTGGCAATGGGGCGGGCATCAAGTCTCTTGATACCGATTGGCTCCCCTGTCTCTTCGCAGTAACCGTAGGTGCCGTCTTCGATCCGCTGAAGTGCAGCATCGATCTTGGAGATCAGCTTTCGCTGTCTGTCGCGCGCCCGAAGCTCGATGGCGCGGTCTGTTTCGGAAGATGCTCTATCCGCGAGATCCGGATGATTGGCGCTTTCCTCAGCGAGGTGCCCCAGGGTCTCTCTTGCTTCTCGCAAAATGTCATTTTTCCAACCAATGAGCTTCGACCTGAAGTAGGCTCGCTGGTTGGCATTCATGAACTCGTCGGTTTCCGAGAGCACATAGTTGCTAAGATCGATCTTCTCACTCACGCGATTCTCCTCGAAGAACATCTCATATTGCGCGGGTATACTCCAATGGCGTATCGCCGTTCAAGTGCGCAAAACGCTTTTCAAGCATTTTTAAATCTGTCACAAAATTCAGCTAAACGATTATTTTTTATGCTTTATTCGCAGAACACGAATTATTTCTTCGATCACGTTATCAGGACTTGTCTATACCGCTCGCCACTTGCGGCTCGCCACTTTAATCCTGTAAAGCTATCCTGAGATGTTTGCCGCTAGACAGGAAAGCCGGAAATGCCAGTGCTCCAACCGCCACCTTTCCGGGTATATCTGATGCGCCACGCGCGCGCGGCCTGGCCTGCACCAGGTGGTCGCGACTTCGACAGACCGCTCGATAACGCGGGCTATGCCGAGGCCGAACTTATCGCCGACAAGGCTGCCGATAAAGGCTTTGCGCCGGACGTTGTGCTAAGCTCCACCGCACTGAGATGCCGTGAGACCGCGCAGGCCGTGCGCAGAGCCTTCAATGATACATTCGAAGTCTCCTATGTGGACGAAATGTACAATGCCGAGGCGGCTCTTTATCTGGCCCTGATTTCCGCCCAGACAATGAGTCAGTCCGTCATGCTGGTAGGCCATAACCCTGCCATGGAAGCCGCACTGGAAACATTTATCGGCCAGCAGAAAATGGCGGCACTCTTGCCGATGGGCTTTCCAACGGCGGGACTTGCAGTCCTCGACGCCAAGTCCGAGCAAAACGCTAGCGGCGTCATCTGGACGCTCAGCGAATTTCTAGCTCCCTGAAGGCCTGGCATTTTCGAAACTTTCCTTGCGCTTCTTTTTTGAGCAGCGGCCGACACTATATGTTTTCACACTGTCGAGATTTTTAGGAAACGTTCATTGCCGCCATCTTTTACGTCCGTCACCGATAGCGCACTAATTGCGATGGATAACCTCGCGGACCGTGCGAGCGCACTGACGAACCCTACGCTGCGACTTGGCGTGACGGGCCTTTCCAGGGCTGGAAAGACCGTGTTCATATCGTCTCTGGTCCACAATCTTCTGAACGGAGGTCGTCTTCCCGTTTTTGAAGCCATGCGCTCCGGTCGGGTATCGAACGTGAGGCTGGAACCGCAGCCTGACGACGCAATCCCCCGCTTCCAGTATGAGGACCATATTCAGGCTCTGGTTCGGGATCGGATCTGGCCGGAATCGACACGCGCTATCTCTGAATTGCGCATCACGCTCGATTATCAAAGCGCAAGCGGATGGGGCCGCTGGTTCTCACGCGGGCGCCTTGCCATCGACATTGTCGACTATCCCGGCGAATGGCTTCTCGACCTTCCGCTTCTGTCGCAGGACTACAATACATTCAGCGATAGTACCCTGTCATTGGCTGGAAGCGGTGTGCGCGCGGAATTGGCGCGTGAATGGCTGGAGATCGCTTATTCACTCGATATTGACGCTCCCGCAGACGAGATGACGGCGAGACGGCTGGCGGAGAGCTTTGCAACATATTTGCGCGCCTGCAAATCGGACGAGCGGTCGCTCTCCACACTGCCGCCAGGCCGGTTCTTGATGCCGGGGGATCTGGAAGGCTCGCCTGCCCTCACCTTCTCACCGCTTCCCGGTCTCACCGAAGGAAAGGCACCCAAGGGCTCCCTTCGCGCCATGATGGAACGGCGATATGAGGCTTACAAGACGATTGTCGTGAAGCCGTTCTTTCGGGAACACTTCGCGCGTCTCGACAGGCAGATCGTGCTGATCGACGCGCTCCAGGCGGTCAACCGCGGGCCAGAGGCCGTGCAGGATCTGGAGCGTGCACTGGGCGACGTGCTTGCATGTTTCCGGCCCGGAAAGAACAGCCTGCTCTCGTCGCTCGTCGGCCGACGCATCGACAAGGTTCTGGTGGCAGCCACCAAGGCCGATCACCTTCACCATGAAAGCCACGACAGGCTGGAGAGCCTCACCCGTCGCCTCGTTGATCGCGCCGTCACCACAATTGGCATGAGCGGTGCGGGCATCGATGTGATGGCGCTCGCCTCCGTAAGAGCGACCAAAGAGGCGAGCGTTCGCCAGGATGGCCAGTCGCTTGCCGTCATCGTGGGAACGCCGATTGCGGGTGAAAAAATTAACGGCGAAATCTTCGACGGCAATCGCACCACGGCCATCTTCCCCGGCGATTTGCCCGAAGACCCGGAACCTCTGTTTCGGGCTATGGATGTCGGTGGTGCCGGAACTGATCTGCCGGACGTCAATGTTGTCAGATTTCGCCCACCAAAGCTGGAAGAAACCAGCAGCGGCATGAAACTGTCCGTGCCGCACATTCGGCTGGACCGGGCCATGCAGTTTCTGTTTGGAGACAAGCTCGCATGAATGATGACGACAAGAACTCCAGCCGCCGACCAGCGGCATTTCCCCTCGAAGGCGACGTGTCTCAACCTCGCACAATTGAAGCGAGACGTGCGCCGCGCAGTTTCGATACCGACTTCTCCCTGACACCGGAAGCGGAAGACCCGTTTCTTGCCCCCGAAGAAGTAGACGCCGCCGCGCTGCCAGTCGCGGCGCCACGCAGGCGCCGTTTTTCCTTCGCGAAGCTGGCGATGGGCGCGATAGGCGTTCTCCTTTCACTGGCTTTCGGCCTCTGGGCAGATCAACTCATCCGCGATCTCTTTTCGCGATCGGACTGGTTGGGCTATACGGCAAGCGCCGCTTTGGGCATTGCTGTCTTTGCCGTACTGGCGCTGGTTGCCCGCGAGACCATCGGCATCATGAGGTTAAACGCTGTCCAGTCGTTGAAAGAGGACGCAGCGGTGGCGGCACTGGAGAAGAAACCTGGCGCCGCTCGCGCGATCATCACCCGCTTGAATGCCGTCCTGTCTCATAGGGCAGAGACCGCAAAGGGCCGCGCCGCGCTTAAAGAAACGGAAAACGACGTCATCGACGGGCCTCATTTGATTGAGCTTGCTGAACGCGAGCTTTTGACACCGCTTGATCGCGAAGCACGCGCGCTGATCCTCAATTCGTCCAAGCGTGTTTCGGTCGTCACCGCCGTCAGCCCCCGGGCCGTTGTTGATCTCGCCTATGTCCTGTTTGAAGTGACCCGGCTCGTTCGAATGATGGCGGAGCTCTATGGCGGTCGTCCGGGAACGCTTGGCATGTTGCGGCTGCTGCGCGACGTGATCGCGCATCTGGCGGTAACCGGATCGATCGCCGTCGGCGATGGTCTTGCGCAGCAGGTGCTTGGTCATGGCCTTGCATCGAGGCTTTCGGCGCGGTTGGGTGAAGGCGTCATAAACGGACTGATGACCGCACGAATCGGAATCGCAGCCATGGATCTCTGTAGACCCCTGCCATTCAAAGCGCTGCGTCGCCCCGGCATAGGCGATTTTGTGTCCGATCTGACACCGGATCTGATGTCAGGCAAAAATATCCAGAAGCCCTGAGCTGAAAGGGTTACAGCGCCCGAAAGGTTACGACGGGACACGTCTTCATCAAGCAAATAAACCAAGCATTAACCATTCCCGGCATAAATTGACCCAACACAAAACGGCCAATTCGCCAGGGAAAGTATCATGTATTCGCGCTTCTTTTCGCTACTTGGCGGACTTGCCGCCGCCATGTCCTTTAGCAGTGGACTGGCAGTTTCAGATGTTCAGGCTGCTTCGCGCGATGACCAGTTCTTTGGTTCTGTTGCGGGCGTATGGTCGGGCCCAGGCGAGATTGTTGCCGGCAAATACAAAGGCACGAAATTCACCTGCGACCTGACGGGCGAGCCGCTGTCTGACAAAGACACCGGCATCAAGCTGGGTGGCACGTGCCGCGTGGGCGTCTTCAAGCAGCCGATGTCTGCTGTCATCTCCAAGAATGGCAACAGCTATGAAGGCAAATTTCTTGATGGCGCGGAAGGCAAGGGCCTGGACATCGTTTCCGGACAGGTCAGCGGCGACAAGGTCGTTGTCGGCATCAACCGCGCAAAACTGAACGGCGCCATGGTTGCGCGCGTGACCAACAACACGTCCATGAATATTACGATCTCCGTCAAAGTGGCAGATCAGATGGTGCCGGTTATCGGTCTCACGCTCGCGCGCAACGTCGATCAGATCGCCGTCGGGTCTATCAAGGAATAGACCAAAAGCGCGCTAATCAAACCTCTGGAAACGGGAGTGTCCACCACTCCCGTTTTTCGTTTGCGCGTTTGATGCCGGTCGTGTCTGCATCACTGAGCCAGGACACTATATCCCTGCCCTTCACCCTGATGTCGGGCGCGATATCTGCCAGCGGCAAAAGCACGAAACCACGCTCTGTCATTCTTGGATGCGGGATCTCGACACGTTCCGTGACAATCGACTCATCGCCGAAGGTCAATACATCGATATCGATTGTCCTTGGTCCCCAGCGCTCAAGACGCACACGCTTCATGTCACGTTCGATATCGAGGCAGAGATCGAGCAGGGCTACGGCGGCCAGCGTCGTCTCGATCATGGCGCAGCAATTGAAGAAATCCGCCTGATCTGTCTTTCCCCAGGGCGGCGTGCTGTAGAGATGCGAGACGGCCAAGAGGTTGCAATCATCGTGCAAGGCCAATGTTGAAAGAGCCTGCGCCATTGCAGCGGGTGGATTGCCAATATTTCCGCCGAGACCGAGCGTCGCGATCGTCATGCTCTCAGCCACGCTGCTCGACGCTGACCTGGGCATAGTCGAGAATTCCGGGAACAGGTGCCGATGGCTTTCGGACGGTGATCTTGACGCGGACGATCTGCGGGTAGCGATGCCGCAATGCGGTGGCGATATCGTTTGCCAAAGCCTCGATCAGATACCGGCGCTGACCGGCCACGATTTTCTCGATGACATCGAAGGCAACGCCGTAGTCCACCGTGTTGGAAATATCGTCCGTCTCCAGCGCGTTTCCGGCCTCAACCTCCATCTCCGCATCCACGAAGAAACGCTGACCCAGCGTCTCCTCCTGCGCGAGAAGTCCGTGCCTGGCAAAAAACGAACAGTTCTTCAGCAGTATCGTGTAGAGGCTCACTGTTGGCCCTCCCCTTTTATGTTTCGTTTCTGCCTGAGAACGGCATCTGCAATTGCCAGAGCATCGCGCGTCATGGCGACATTATGTACTCGAAAAACAACCGCTCCTGCCATCCTGAGAATCGCGGTCGTTGCAGCTGTGCCCACGTCTCGCTCCTCCGCCGTTTCCCTGCGCGTCAGGGCGCCGATAAATCGCTTCCGGGACGTTCCCGCAAGAATAGGCAATCCGAAGCCGGAAAGCTCATCGAACCGCGACATCAGAGCAATATTTTCAGCCTCGTCCTTCGCAAAACCGAAACCAGGGTCCAGGACTATCGCGCCTCTTTCGATACCGGCCTTCTGGGCGATATCGAGGGAAGAATTAAGGAAAGCGTATTGATCTTCGATGACATCATCGAGCTTCTGCCGCTCGCGGCCCGTATGCATGATGCAGACGCCGGCGCGGGCAGCCGCAACCACGGCGGCCATGTCATCATCCTTCTGGAGACCGAAAACATCGTTGACGATATGAGCCCCGGCCTTGAGCGCAAGCTCCGCCGTTGATGCGCGATAAGTGTCTACCGAGATCACCGCATCGCTCTCTTTCCTCAGTTTTTCAATGACAGGCAGGACGCGGTCCTGCTCCTGCGCGTCACTCACGGCCAGCGCGCCAGGTCTCGTTGATTCGCCGCCGATATCGATGATGTGGGCACCTTCCTCGACGCAGGAGAGCGCGTGCGAGACCGCCTCTTCAGCCGCCAGATACAGTCCACCATCCGAAAATGAATCCGGCGTTGCATTGACGATAGCCATAATAAGGCCATCCCCATCAAGTTTCAGGGAGCGCCCATGCGCGACTTGCCACACATTGTCACTGGCTGTTATCACGTAACATCACGCCTTTCCGGAATAACGGAGTCCCCGCCATTCGTAATCTGTTCACTGCGCCTATGCAGCAATTGCAGGGCAAGTTCAACCGGAAGACCCCGCCGATGAAGCATAAGTCGCTAGTGCTTAGCACAGTCGTTGCCGGTGCGTTTCTATTCTGTGGTTCACAGGCGGCTATGGCGGAGGCGCTCATCAGCAAATCCTTCTCCTATTTCACCATTGGCGGGAAGACGGCTGAGGATCTGGACCAGGAGCTTTCCCGCCGTGGCCCGATGACAAAATCCACCGGCGCGCGCCATCCGGGCGCCACGGAAATCAAGTTTGGCGGGGAGTTGACCTATGTCGAGCAGAATGGCCGATGCGGCGTAGGAAGCGTGCGGGTAAAACTTCACACCAAGATTCTCCTGCCTCGCTGGACGAACCGGAAGCGGACCTCCGCAGAACTTGCGCTGATATGGGACACGCTGGCTGCGGACATCAAGAGGCATGAAGAACGCCACGCCGAAATTGCGCGCAACTACGCGCGCATTCTGGAAAAGCGCCTGTCTTCGCTGCGTCCGCAAAAAAGCTGCGACGAGATACAGTCGCTGGTGGGCAAGACGACGCAAGAGGTCATGAATGCCCATGACAAGGATCAGCTTCGCTTCGATGTTGTGGAGTCGAAGAATTTCGACGCGCGCATGACGCGCCTGCTCAAAAACCGGCTGATGCAACAACGGTAGACTTTGCTTGGATGAGAGAATTCGATTGCAGAACAGTCAGCTATTCGCTTTTTCTCTCATGCAGCATGAAAGACCAAACCCCACGCACATGTCGATATTGATCAATGAATTCTTGCCGTGGCGGTGAAACGCCGACTCGCCTATCGATTGACCTGAGGGTTTTTATTCAATTGCGTTGTTTCCACCATCATCGTTGTCTCCCGGCACGTATGACACCTCGGGTGTCTCCTCCTTCGCCCGAAGGTGATGTGCCCACCTCGCCTCGCTTGTCCCGCGAAACGGAAAGCGAGGCTTTTTGTGTGTGGAAACCGGAGTGAAATGGCTGAAGGGCGTATCAACCCTGCCGTTCGGGCACGTGCACGACCAGACCATCCAGAGCGTCGGTCATTTTGATCTGACAGGAAAGCCGTGAGGTAGGACGGACGTCGAAGGCAAAGTCCAGCATATCCTCTTCCATCGGCTCTGGCGGGCCAACCCGCTCACTCCATGCCTGATCGACATAGACGTGACAGGTCGCGCAGGCGCAGGCGCCCCCACATTCAGCATCAATGCCGGGAACGGAATTGCGCATGGCATTTTCCATGACGGTAGAGCCGTTGCTCACGTCCAGTTCATGCGGCGTACCGTCGAAGGCGACGATGGTCAGTTTGGTCATGTCGGGATTCCAGAGAAGTGTTTGAGAATGTTTCTAAACAAATAGAAAGGCCGGGTCCGCTTGGCAACCCGTCAATGCGGATGCCAGGCGAAACCGGCCTTAAAAAATTTGGTCGGCTCTATTAGCGGCAGAGCTTCAAGATGAAGTTTTCAGCCTCAATGACGGTGGTTGCTACCTTGGCCAGAGCGGCGCTGTCGCGACTGCCGTTCTCCACCGCTTCGGCGGCCGCAGAGACATTGAATGCTCCAACTGCGTCCGCAGAACCCTTGAGACGATGCGCGATGCCCTTCATTCCGGCGTCATCTGCCGCAGCGAGGTCATGGAGCAAAGTGCGGGCATTACGGGTAAAGAGCTTGAGTATTTCGATCTCCAGCTCCTTGTCACCCATTGTCTGACGGGCCAGGTGCGTGAAGTCGATTGGCTTGCTGCTGGCGGGTGCCGCGCTGCCATAATTGTCCGGAGCTTCGAATGCGATACTCAACGCTGCCATTTTGCATATTCCTCGTTTGGGCCAGTTTCTTGTTTTGAGGCACATCTGTCCTGCTATTACGCAGACTAGGATTTCGATGAGCTTAAATTGGGGCACCAGACGCCGGCAAATCTTTCGCTATGGTTAATTTATGCTAAACTTAGGAGAAACAAGGCTTTCCGCGCGCGACCTCGGTTTAAAAACTGTTAACAAGCCATTCGTGATCCATCGCAGTCTCGCGGCATTAATTGTTTCAAAGGCGCAAATGTGTCACTACGATACTTCCGTATTGCACGACCTCCACACTGGTTGTGCAAATTCGGCGAGGACATGAATATCGCCTGAAAGCCCGACAACGAGCTCTCAGGAAATGGTAAGACAAGACACTATATACCGGCTGGTACCGTGTCTTGAGGCAATATGGCGTCCATCCGCGCACAAGCGGCGCGAATGGATGGATGGCATGAGGCCGGGCGTAGAGTAACGAGGCGTAAGCGTATGGCGAATAACAAGATAAGCGACTCGATTGATGAGACTGCGTTTCAGGCATTGGAAGATGCCCTGCAGCTCGGCGCATACGAAACCAAGCCTGAGCCTCAGAAGAAATCGTCTCCAAAGCCTGCGGAGGCCCGCGTGCCAGAACAGCCCAGAGTGCAGGAACAGAGAAAATCCCGCCCAGCCGAACCGGCAACGCCGCCACGCGCTGCACCAGAACCCGCGCCCAGATCGCCATCTCTGGAAGCTGCGAATGATGGGACGAAGCGCAGCCCCGCCATGATTTTGAAATCCCTTGACGCCGGCTCGATGGCCGGCGCGCTGCGTAATGCAGGGATTTTTTCCGTTCTATGGGCCATTGCCGGCGTTGGCCTTGCCAATGTCATCTATGGCGACCTCATCTGGAACGTCAGTTCCCTCGCGGCACTCTTCGCCATCCCCGGCGTCATGGCCATCATCGTCGGCGTCATCGTGCCGATCATGCTGTTCTTCGCCTTTGCGATCATGATGGCGCGCGCCCGCGATCTGCGTAACGCCGCCCGCTCCATGGCGGAAGTCGCGCTTCGCCTTGCTGAACCAGAAACCATCGCATCCGAACGGATCATGTCTGTGGGTCAGGCCGTTCGCCGCGAAGTTTCGGCCATGAACGATGGCATCGAGCGGACGATTGCGCGCGCAACGGAACTCGAAACGCTCGTTCATTCCGAAGTCAATGCGCTGGAGCGTAGCTACGCCGATAACGAACTTCGCGTGCGCAGCCTCGTGCAGGAATTGAGCGCAGAACGCGACGCAATCATCAATCACGCCGAGCGTATTCGCTCGTCCATCGTCGGCGCACAGGATCAGATCAAGGAAGAGCTCTCCATCGTCGGTGAAGAGCTTTCCATGCGTCTTGCCACGAGTGGTGAGGCATTTGCGACGATGATCGACACCCGCTCTGCGGCGCTGCTTGAGAAGTCGCGTATTTCCACCGAAGCGATGGGCACCCTGATCTCGGCGAAAACCGACAATCTTCTCAAGGCCCTCAATACGTCCGGCGCGACTCTATCGAACGAATTCGACCTGCGCCTGCATGATCTCAGCACCACGCTCGATGAACGCGGTAAACTGCTTCTGGAGCAGTTTGCGACGCAGGCATCGAACCTCAGCACCGGCACGGACAACCTCAACCGGTCTCTCGAAGAGCGGACACGGCTTCTCAACGACATACTTTCGAAGCGTACACTGGAAATCGGCCAGAATATCGAGCGTGGGCAGCAGGTCATCGGTGGCTCTCTTGACAATGTTCTCGATAAGCTGACGACAACGCTTGAAGAAAAAGGCCTGTCTTTCCGCCAGAGCCTGCAGAATTCTGCAGACGATGCGATCATGGATATGGATCTGCGCTCGGGTCTCTTCGAGGAAAAGCTTCAGACAACGGTCGGCCTTGTCAATTCGGCCTTCGATGAGCGTGTCGCAGAGTTCGCGACCGCCTTCGACCAGCGCGCTGGCACTCTCGACAGCAAATTGATGGAAAGCCTCGCGCGGATCAATGAGACGGTTGCCGGCGGTACCGATTCCATCGATGGCATGCTCAATTCTGGCATCGAACGCCTCAGCACCACCCTCACCGACCAGTCCTTTGCGCTTGCAACAGCCCTTGGAACGGGTCAGGAAATGCTGGAAAGCACGCTGGAAAGCCACAGCCTTGAACTCAGCAAGGCCATCGGCGCTCGTACGGCGGAAATTACAGGCGCCTTTAGCGATACACATCAGAAAATCGACGCGGTTCTGGCAGAGCGCAGCACGGCCCTGTTTGGCGCTCTCGCTGCTACGCAGGATCGTTTCGATCTGGCCCTGGCCGACCGAGCCGAAGCCATTACCGGCTCCGTGTCTGGCACAGCCCAGCATCTTGCAGCACTTCTCGAAGAGCGCGCTGCTGCCATCAACAATATCGTGGCAGATGTCGAACGGCGACTGGCAGAGACACTGGACAGCCGCGCTGCTGCCATCACCGGCGCGGTATCCGGCGTCGAGGAGCGCCTTGCAGACACTCTCGACGTTCGCACGGCAGCAATCCACCACGCCGTTGCCGGCGTTGAAGACCGTATCGCCGATACGCTGGAAAGCAGAACCGCCGCATTGGCCAATGTTGTCTCGGGTGCGGAAAGCCGGATTGCGGAAACGCTCGACAGCAGAACTGCGGCCCTCAGTGGCGTCGTATCTGGCGTGGAAGAACGCATCGCGGACACGCTCGATAGCCGCACGATGGCCATCGACATGGCGTTTTCGACTGCTGAAGAACGTCTTTCCGAGACGTTGGACAACCGCACATCGGCTCTGAACACCGTCGTTTCGGGTGTCGAAGAGCGCATAGCAGACACGCTTGACAGCCGTACCATGGCACTCGACATGGCGTTCTCCGGCGCGGAAGAGCGCATTGCGGAAACTCTCGATTCTCGGACAGCCGCTCTCAACACTATTGTATCCGGTGTCGAAAGCCGCATTTCCGATACGATCGAGAATGGCACGAACGCACTCACCAATGTCGTAAGCGGCGTTGAAGACCGGATTGCTGAAACGCTGGATAGCCGGACGGCCGCTCTCAACAGCGTGGTCTCAGGTGTAGAAGAGCGCATCGCTGATACGCTCGACAGCCGCACCATGGCGATCGACATGGCATTCTCCGGCGCGGAAGAACGCATTGCGGAAACTCTCGACTCCCGGACAGCCGCTCTCAGCAGCGTCGTATCAGGCGTTGAGGAACGTATCGCCGATACACTCGACAGCCGCACCATGGCCATCGACATGGCATTCTCCGGTGCGGAAGAACGCATTGCGGGAACGCTCGATACACGGACGGCTGCCTTGAGCAATGTTGTTTCAGGCGTCGAAGACCGCATTGCCGAAACCCTGGACAGCAGAACCGCAGCGCTCAACTCCGTTGTTTCGGGTGTGGAGGAACGCCTCGCAGATACACTCGACAGCCGCACCATGGCCATCGACATGGCTTTCTCCGGTGCGGAAGAACGTATCGCAGAAACGCTGGATAGCCGCACAGCGGCCCTGAGAAGCACTGTTTCTGGTGTTGAAGAACGTATCGCCGACACGCTTGATAGCCGCACACTTGCCATTGACATGGCATTCGCCGGTGCCGAGGAACGTCTTTCCGAAACTCTGGAAAATCGTGCGCAGGCGCTGACCAACACCGTAAACAGTGTAGAAGGTCGCCTCGCCGAGACCCTGGAAAGCCGTACATCTGCCCTGCAGAACGCTGTATCCGGTGTTGAAGACCGCATCGCTGATGTCATGGACAGCCGCGCGCTTGCAATCGACATGGCAATTTCGGGCGCTGAAGAGCGGATTACCGAGACGCTGGACAACCGCGCCCATGCACTGACCCAGTCTGTAACCGATGCAGAGCAGCGTCTTGCCTCCACCGCTTCAACTCTTGAAGAAGCATTGTCCGTTGGCCATCTTCGCCTCGATACGATGCTTGGCGTTCAGGCAGATGCGATAACGAGAACGGTTGAGCGCAACAGCGGGCTTATCGAACAAACGGTCGGCACTGCTGCGACACGCATCGAAACCGCCATCGAAGGCGGCGCAGGCCGCTTCTCGGAGACCATGGAAAATGGCGTTTCACGCCTGGAGAACAATCTGGTCTCCTCGCATGAGCAGCTTCGCACCACGCTCGATCAGCACCACGGAGCCTTCGCGGAAACCTTGGGTTCCGCTCAGGAACGCATCAACGATCTGCTCTCCGAACAGGCCATGTCCATCGGCACGACGATCGCATCGAGCGCAAGTATGCTGGAAATGTCTCTGGAGACACAGCAGGAAGCCATTCAGCGCACGATCGACACCAGCGGTGCGACACTTGAAGAGCGCCTGCGCAACAGCGCAAGTGCCGTTTCTGCCCGCATGGATGACGCCGCACAGCAGATCGGCGGCGCGGCGGAGGCACTCTCGCAGCGTGTCGAGCAGTCTGTTACCGCTGTTTCCACCCGCCTTGATGAAACAGGCGCACGTCTGGAAACCAACATCGACGGTCTACAGACGCGCCTTCAGGCCGATCTGAGCACGGTCAATTCGTCCATCGAAGATGCCAGCCGCAAGATTTCCGAAACACTCGATGGCAAGACCGCCGATTTTGTACGTACCAGCGACGATGCCACGCAGCGTATCGCAGGTGTTCTCGACAGCGGCACGGCCCGCATCGACGAACGTCTCGGCACCATGGATCGCGCGCTCAATATCGGCCTTGAGAACGTCAACCGGACCATCGAAGGCAAGGCAACGAATCTCGCTGTCACCCTCCGGGATGCGGTGGTCAACGCCACTCACACCATGGATGGTGAAGCCCTGCGGTCGACGGAAATCCTCGCCAAGACGGGTTCCGATTTCGCCGAGCAGATGAAGACCCGCAACGACGAGTTTGCCCGCGCCATCGAGCAGCGGTCGGAAGATATCGTAGGTCGTATATCCGAAGCTCAGGGTCGCCTCTCGGGCCAGGCCGCGGCGGTCGCCCAGACATTCTCGGAAGCTGGCAATGCCATCGTCAACAAGGTGGCAGAGGCCGAGGCTGTCGTCCGTTCGCAGGTTGGCGCAATTTCCGAAACGCTTTCTGGCGTAGAGAGCTCGCTGGACGCCCGTGGCGAATCGATCCGCTCGACACTGGACAGCCGCACACGCGAACTCAATTCCATGCTCGCAAGCCGGTCTGCCGAGCTGTCCCGCCTCATCGAAGAAAAAGCCAAGCCTATCGTCAATGAATATGCGACGATTGGCCAGAATGCTGCCGAAAAGATTGTGACCGCAGCACAGCAGAGCGCAAGCCTGCTGGCGGAAAGCAACAGCGGCATGGCGCAACTGGTCGAGCAGGCTATCGGCGATTACGCCAAGGCTGGCGCAGACGCAGCAGACAAGCTGGTATCGGCTACCCGTCAGAGCACGACGATGCTGTCGGAAACGCATTCCGGCATGGCCAATGTCGTCACGGATGCGGTAGACAACCTCAATGTGGCGGTCGCGCGCGCCTCGCAGGAGTTCAAGGCAGCCGACCACTCGCTGAATACTGCTGCGACTAGCTTCTCGGACTCCGCATCTCGCGCCGCTGACATGGTTTCGAGCTCGAGCCGCCTGCTGGAAGGCAAAATCGATCGCCTGTCGAATATCTCTGGCCAGACATTGTCGCAGGTTGCGGGCATTGTGGGCCGCTTCGAGGAACATTCCTCCGTGCTTTCCCAGGCCTCCGAGCTGCTGAGTGCAGCCCAGACAAGCCTTGTCGGAACGCTGGAAGAACGCCAGGAGGCACTTCGCACGCTTTCCGTTGGCCTGCTGACCCGTTCCGAAGAAATCGAGAACTCCATGAAGGGCGTCATGGGCGTTGTTGAACAGACCCTTGCACAGGCCGAACAGCGTGCGGCCAATGTTGCGGGTAATCTGCGCGATAACCTGAGTTCTTCCTTTGACCACATCGGTCGCTCGCTGGACGAGACAGAAAATCGCGCGCAGCTCGCGGCACAGAATATGCGCGGTGCGCTGCTCTCTGCCGGTGAGGATGCAAGCCGTTCTATCGAAGGCACGATGGCGGACGCACAGAAATACTCCGACGAACTGGTCAACCGCCTGCGCGGCGGTGTCGCCTCTTCGCTTTCGGATGTGGACAAGCTGCTTGGCAACGCCACCGACAAGTCTGCCGCCGCAGCCGCCGTTCTTCGCGATACACTGCGTGAAGCCGTGGAAGAAGCGGTCGCGCGCTTTGCGGGTGCAACGGATGAAATCCGTCGCTCCAGCGTTGATATCCGCAAGGAGCTCGACCAGACGCGCGCTGAACTGAAACGCGGTGCCTTCGATCTGCCGGAAGAGGCAAAGGAAAGTGCTGCGGCCATGCGTCGTGCGGTTTCCGAACAGATCAAGGCGCTTCAGGATATTTCGCAGCTGGTCGGACGCTCGACACAGCAGCTGGAAATCTCCGAACCTGCTGCACGCGCCATCGCTGCAACCAGGCAGGCGCCAGCACCGCAAATCCAGCCGCAGCCGCAGCCACGCGCAGAACAGCCGCGTCCTCAGCCAGCGGCCTCCACTGTGGTTCCGCCTTCGCCTGCTCTGGCCCGCCCTGCACAGCAACCCGTTGCGCAGCCACAGCCATCTGCACCGCAGTTCCGCACCACGCAGCCAGCTGAAACCCGTGCCGTGCCGCCACAGGCAGGCCTGGCAGCTCCGGCACAGCGTCGTGAAGATGGCGGTGGCTGGATCAGCGATCTCTTGCGCGGAGCGTCGCGTGACGCTCAGGAGGCAAGCGCTGCTGCTCCGAGACAATCGGCCGAGCCTCAGACCCGTGCAGCGGATCCGCGCAATCCACGCCACGTCGTGGAATCGCTTAACTCCCTTTCGGTGGATATTGCACGTGCGATTGACCATGATGCGTCGGTAGAGCTTTGGGGTCGCTACCAGAGAGGCGAACGCGACGTCTTTACCCGCCGCCTCTACACGCTGAAGGGTCAACAGACCTTCGACGAGATCAAGCGGAAGTATGAGCGCGAAGCGGAATTCCGCACTGCGGTCGATCGCTACATCTCCGATTTTGAAAAGCTGCTTGCAGACGTTGCAAGGACCGATCGTGATCGGACGGTTACGCAGTCTTACCTGACATCCGATACCGGCAAGGTCTATACGATGCTTGCCCACGCCGCCGGCCGCTTCAACTAAGTCGCTGTCGGGACAAGTCAAAGCCCTTCCGGTTCTGCCGGGAGGGCTTTTTTTGCTGTTCGACCATGCCTTGAAGAAAAACCTCACAGGATTTATATGGAGGTTGCGAGGACGACCTCGGCCATTTTGGTGACAGCATACGGGACGGCCCGGAACTTTCGGGAGTATCCCATGCGAACCATCGCAGATCGTATCCGCCACGCACTCAGCTTCGAAATTATTGGCCTTATCCTTGTCATACCTTTGGGCGCCTGGGTTTTTGGAGTGCCCCCTGAGGATATTGGAGTCGTTGGCGTTGTCAGCGCCACGATCGCAACGGCCTGGAACTACCTCTATAATCTGGCTTTCGACCACGCCATGAAGCGGTTCAGGGGTACGACGCAGAAGACGACGGTCATTCGCGTTGCCCATGCAGTCTTGTTCGAACTCGGCCTGCTGGTCGTGCTCATGCCATTCATCGCCTGGTACCTGAACATCACCCTCATGCATGCACTGGTCATGGACGTGTCATTCGCCCTTTTCTACGTCGTCTACGCCTTCGTCTTCAACTGGTGCTACGATCGGCTGTTTCCGCTACCCGAGTGGAAAACAGAGATGCAGACGAAGTGACGAAAACAGAAACGCCGCGCATCTTTCGATACGCGGCGTTTAAAATTCGGAAATTCACAGGCTTAAAGCGAGCGGAGCGTCCAATTGACGATCTCTCGCGACGATGAGGCAAACGCGTTGTCCAACGCCTTTACGAGGTTTGCATTGCCAGAGCCGCTAACCCTCGCGCTTGAGCGGAAAACTTCCTGCGCCCTGACCGTGCCGTTCTTGTCGTTGAGCAGTTTCACCGAAATCTCGATATACGCAATGTTCTTTGTCGTATCGACTTCGAAGGCGCGGATGTCGGTCACGACCTGATAGTCGATTGCGAGGCCCTGCCCCGGACGTCCGACGCCCCCGAGTTTTCCTGTATCTTCAAAAGCTTCCACAAGCTTCGACTGCACCATACGCGGCAGCTTGTCGCTCCACTGTGAATTGGCGAGGTATTGCACCTCGGAGCCCGACAGGCGTACGACGATATTCTCGCTGTCCAGCGCTTTCAACGCGGTTGGATCCGCAATCAGCAACTGGCGCGCCTTCAGCGATGGTGCCTGCGAGACCTGCGGCGATGACACGGAAAGATCGAACGTATCATTCTTGGCACTCCCACCGCAGCCGGTGAGCAAGCCAGCCATGACCGGCAGCACGACAAGAAGACCGGTTTTGGCCGCGCGAACACCCGGCCTGCGCATCAACAAAACTCTCAAATTCCTAACCCCCGTCAACGCCTTGTCCGGCCATCATACTGTTTCACGTTCTCGCCGCCGAAGATCAGGCGTTGCGGATCGCGATCGAAATTCGTGATCGTATTGTTGAGATTGTCCACCGTCTGACGGGTGCTGCCGATCAGCGCCTGGAAATCCTTGAGGCCTGAGCTGGAGAACCGCGCCAGATTGTCGGCAATCGGACCGATACGTGTGTTGAGATTATCCGCAACGGCCTTGAAGGACGCCAGCGTTTCCCGCGCCTTTGCAAAGAGCGAATTGGCATCATCGGTTCCAAGCAGACCGTCAACTTTCGCAAGAATTCCATCGACACGGCTCGACGCGGAATTCAGCTTGCGTGACATATCGGTGAAATCGGCAATTGCCTGATCGATATCCGGGCGACGCGTACCGACATCGTCAGCAATTTGACGGAAGATCGAGATGGCCTGTCTCGCATCGGCGGTAGCAGCAGACACATCTTCCACCGCATTGCTGACCTTGGCTGCATCCACAGATGCCAGCAGTTCATCCGCACGTTTGACGACAACCTGAACCTCGGCACTTGCCTGTTCGAAATTGTGTGACGTCCGCTGCACCGTTTCCATGACATCCTGAATTCCGCCGGAAGACGCGGCAACATCGGCAGTCACCTTGTCGACATTGGTCAGAATGGAGTCGATCTTCTGGGAGTCGACAGCTTTGACGAGATCCTCAACGGCCGTCAGCGTGCTATCCAGGCGGACAGAGACGGACTGAACGGTGGTGGAGAGCGAGCTCAGGCTTTCAAGAAAGTTCTCGATACCATCAGAGTTCGAAGCAAGCGCATTGGAAAATTTCTCCGCGTTGCGAACCGTCTGAGTGAGCGGACCGCGCGCGTCCTGCACAAAGCCCTGCAATTCGCCGATGGCGCCATCCGCCCGCCGAAGGATTTTGTCGGCCGTGGCCAGAAGATTCGTTACGCTGGAAAGGTCGGCTGTCAGCTCTGCGGGAACGCCCGTATCGAACGACTTCTGCAGGATCCGCTCTTCGTTGTTGCGTCCACCGGAAAGCTCGATATAGGCAGCGCCCGTCAAGCCCTGAATTTCAAGCACGGCACGTGTCGAAGGAAACACAGGGGCGTCCGCCTGCACTTCGGTAAAGGCAATCGAATATGCGGGGTCATCGCGGTCGATGGAAAGGCCGCGCACCGTACCAACGGGAATGCCGTTGAACCGCACGGGTGAGCCAACCGACAGGCCGTTGGCTGAGCCTGGGATGCGGATGGTCAGCTGTGCGGTTGGGCCGCCTCGTCCAAATTCCGCCATCCAGTAAACGAAGCCAAAGGCGGCTGCGATCACGATCAGCGTGAAAATCCCGACGATGGTGTAATTTGCCTTGGTTTCCATGGCTATCCGTTACTCCCCGGAATTTGTTGCGTGCCATCCGGCAGGACGACGGCGCGAGCCCGCTTTCCGCGGAAATATGATTGAACCCAAGGATCGTCGCTATCGAACATTTCCTCGAGCGTGCCTTCAACGGCGACTTTCTTGTTGCCCAGTACGGCTATCCGGTCGCAAACCGAGAACAGGCTGTCCAGGTCATGCGTCACCATATAGACGGTCAGTCCAAGCTGGTCACGCAAGCGCGCGATCAACATATCGAATTCTGCAGCGCCGATAGGGTCCAGACCGGAGGTGGGCTCGTCCAGAAAGACGAGGTCCGGATCGAGCGCCAGTGCGCGCGCCAGTGCGGCACGCTTGATCATGCCGCCGGACAGTTCCGATGGATATTTATCCGCCGCATCGGCGGCCAGGCCAACCATCTCGATTTTCAGAGCTGCAAGCTCGTCCATCAACTGCTGCGGCAGATCGAGGTACTCCCGCATCGGAAGCTGGATGTTTTCCTTGACCGTCAAGCCGGAAAACAGAGCGCCCTGCTGGAACAATACGCCGAGGCGGGTGTCGAGCGCCATGCGCTCCTCTTCCGTCGCCTTGTCGTAATCGGTACCCAGAATCTTGATCGTGCCATCCTGACGCGGCAACAACCGCAGCACGGCGCGCATCAACACGGATTTGCCGGCGCCGGAAGGCCCGATAAAGCCAAGAATTTCGCCGCGGTAGACATTCAGATCAAGATTATCGAGCACGACCTTGTCGCCAAAGGCAACGGTCACACCCTCGACCGAAAGGATCACTTCCCGATCTTCCTGATTGCTGTCTTTCTTTACTTCCGAATCCTGCACAGCCTCTCCTTAAAAATCGATGGCTGCATAGAAGATGGCAAATACGCCATCGACCAGAATGACAACAAAGATGGATTTAACCACTGACGACGTAACGTGCTGCCCCAGGGACTCTGCACTTCCGCCAACCTTCATGCCCTCGACAGCCGCGACGATGCCGATGATCAGCGCCATGAACGGCGCCTTGATCATGCCCGAAGCGATGGTCGAAGCCTCGACTGCTGAGTGAAGGCGGGACACGAAGACTTCGAAGGTGATCCCTGAATACAGAAGCGAAACAACAGCCGCGCCGAACAGGGCTGCGAAGTTTGCGATGATGGTCAGCAGCGGCAAAGCGATGGTCAGCGCCACCAGCCGTGGGAAGACGAGCACACCGACCGGGTTCAACCCGATGACCTTCAATGCGTCGATTTCCTCACGCATTTTCATGGAGCCTATTTCAGCGGTGATCGCGCTGCCGGACCGGCCAGCAATCATGATCGCCGTCAGGAGAACACCGATTTCACGCAGCTGAAGAATGCCCACGAGATCCACGACGAAGACTTCCGCGCCGAAATAACGGAGCTGGAACGCGCCCTGCTGGGCAATGATCGCGCCAATCAGGAAGGACATGAGCAGGATGATGGGCACCGCACGCACGCCCATGTGATCGATCTGGTTGACGATGGCCGCCGGCGAAACGCCTCGACCACGGCCAAGCTTCATCTGCGCGCCACGCACGGCGGAGCCGAGAATGTACATGCCAGCCAGAAAATCCGCGCCAGCCTGAATGACATTCTTGCCAATCGGATCGAATATCCGCTCAACCAAGCCCTTTTTATTTGATTCCTTTGGTGCAAGCGGTGCCTCGTCAGGCAAGGCACTGATAATGCCCTCTACCCGCTCGTTGCCCTCAAAAGAGACCTGCGTGCCGGCCTGCTCCATTCTGTGGCGCATACGGCGCAATATCCAGGCGCCCGTCGTATCGATGTTATCGACATCGGATAGATCAACGGTGATGGAGCCAGAGGGGCTGGATTTTTCGATCTTTTCGATGTCGGAAAGAACGGAGGCTATATTGGCGTTGCGCCATGAACCGCTCAGGGCATAGCGCACAGCCCCGCCGCTCGCATCCTCATCGGATGAGATCGCTGCCGGTTGCGCCTGTTGCCGTGTTTCGAGTTCTTGCATCTTGCTCCGAGCGCATGCAGCCTATTAGAGATTCTTAACGATTCATATCGAGTGACGGATCACCAAGCCACAGCACTGGAGGCGAAATCCGGAGTTTTTTCGCTCGTTTACCAGTTTATGCACAGACCCGAGGCTAATTTTGATGCGTCGTTACATTCAAGCAACAGCTGAAACATTTCCGGTTGCAGGCAGCTTCACCATTTCACGCGGAAGCCGAACGGAGGTTCATGTCGTGCGCTGCACAATCGAACAGGATGGTGTTCGAGGAACCGGCGAGTGCGTGCCCTATCAACGGTATGGCGAAACGATAGAGGCGGTCCTTGCGGATATTATGAGCGTGGAACAGGCGATCGCGGCAGGGCTGACGCGGCAGGACCTGCAACAGGCAATGAAGCCCGGCGCCGCGCGCAATGCGGTGGATTGCGCCCTGTGGGACCTGGAAGCCAAACTCTCGGGCAAGAGCGTGTCTTCGACCTTGATGTCAACGAAGCCGGTGCCAATCGTGACGGCGTTCACGATTTCTCTTGGCAATGCGCAAACCATGGCCACCCAGGCGGCGGACAATGCGCAAAGGCCCCTGTTGAAGATAAAGACCGGGACACCGGATGACGAGACACGCCTGCGCGCCGTTCGCGCGGCAGCTCCGAAGGCGCGCATCATCATCGACGCGAATGAAGGCTGGACGGACGACAATATCGAGCATCACTTGAAAATTGCCAGAGAACTGGACATCGCGCTGATCGAGCAACCACTGCCAGCTGGAAAAGACGATATTCTTTCGCGCATCGAGCGGACTGTTCCAATCTGCGCCGACGAAAGTGTGCACCTGACAAAAGATCTGGCTTCGCTGCGTGATCGCTATGACGCCATCAACATCAAGCTCGACAAGACAGGCGGCTTGACCGAGGCGCTGATCATGAAAAAGGAGGCGCAGCGCCTGGGCTACACCATCATGGTTGGCTGTATGCTCGGCACATCCTTAGGCATGGCCCCTGCCCTTATGCTGGCGCAAGACACCGAGTTTGCCGATCTGGACGGCCCACTCCTGCTCGCTAGGGACAGGGAACCGGGTCTTCTCTACGAAGGATCGATGGTTCACCCGCCGCAGCCGGAGCTGTGGGGCTGAACTGACGCTACCACTCAAGCCGCATAGGTATCGATGAGCTTGGGGAAGACCACGGGCTCAAGTGTGCCGACAGTGTTATCCTCGGTCTTGTCATCGGACTTCATCCAGGTGATCAATTCGAAGGAGCCGTCGGTATTCTCTGCGATGGCCGTGCAGCTTTCCACCCAATCGCCGGTGTTGATGTAGCGGATACCATCGATATCCTCCATGACGGCGTGATGGATGTGACCACAGATAACGCCATCGACCTTGTTGCGACGGGCTTCGTCGGCGACCACCCGCTGAAATTCTCCGATGAAGTTGACAGCGTGCTTGACCTGCAGCTTTGCCCAGGCGGAGAAGGACCAGTAAGGGAGGCCGATGCGGCGACGTACAGCGGCAATTGCCACGTTCAGCGCAATGGCTGCGTCATAGGCCCAATCGCCGAGATAGGCCAGAAGCCTTGCGTTGCGCACCACGACATCGAATTCGTCGCCATGGATGACCAGATACTTCTTGCCGTCGGCGGCTTCGTGGATCATCCGCTCTGCCACTTCGATCCCACCGAAATGGGTACCGGGAAACTCGCGAAGAAATTCGTCGTGATTTCCGGGAATATAGACGATGCGCGTTCCCTTGCGGGCCTTGCGAAGAAGTTTCTGCACCACATCATTGCAGCCTTGCGGCCAGTACCAGCTGCGGCGCAGACGCCAGCCATCGATGATATCGCCAACGAGGATGATGGTATCGGCCTCATGATGGCGCAGGAAATCCAGAAGGAAATCCGTTTTGGCCGCTTTAGAGCCAAGATGCACATCGGAAATGAAAAGCGTTCTGAACTGTCTGGCTTCGGTTTGCGCGGCCATGGAATTCTTCCCCCGTCTCGGCAACTTTCCCCTCTGCAAAACCAGACTCGTGTTTCAGCAAGATGACAGACCCAGATTTACAACCAACACGCTGCATTTTTCCGAGATACCTAAACTACCGTTTTTGCGCCTCCCGAATGAAATAAACGGCTGTACGGCTGGGCCGATTGTTGTATGCAAAGGCCTCCAAGAAACTTGAAATAAGCGGTGGATAGAATGAGTTCTCAGGATACGGGCAAGACGCAAAACACAAACGCCAATGCGGATCTGGAAGAACAGGCGCTTTTCTATCATCGTTACCCGCGCCCGGGAAAACTTGAAATTCAGGCGTCCAAGCCCCTTGGAAACCAGCGCGATCTGGCGCTTGCCTATTCACCCGGTGTTGCAGCACCCTGCCTTGCCATTCACGAAAATCCTGAAACGGCGGCTCAATACACGGCGCGCGCCAATCTGGTTGCGGTGATTTCGAACGGCACAGCGGTCCTCGGCCTCGGTAACATCGGACCTTTGGCCTCCAAGCCCGTCATGGAAGGCAAGGCGGTCCTCTTCAAGAAATTCGCCGGCATCGATGTGTTCGACATCGAAATCGATGCGCCCGGCATCAACGATATGGTCTCGACCATTTCAGCGCTGGAGCCGACCTTCGGCGGCATCAATCTGGAAGACATCAAGGCGCCTGAGTGCTTCGAAGTGGAACGTCAGCTCCGTGAGAAGATGAACATTCCGGTGTTCCACGATGACCAGCACGGCACGGCCATCATCGTAGCTGCAGCGGTTACGAACGCGCTCGAACTGGCCGGCAAATCGATCGGCGACGTCAAGATCGTGGCATCCGGTGCGGGCGCTGCCGCGCTCGCCTGCCTCAATCTTCTGGTCGTCTTGGGTGCCAAGCGCGAGAACATCTGGGTCCACGATATCGAAGGCCTCGTCTATGATGGCCGTAACACTCTTATGGACGAGTGGAAGGAAGTCTACGCCCAGAAGACCGACAAGCGCTCGCTCAACGAGACCATCGATGGCGCTGACGTCTTCCTCGGCCTTTCCGCTGCTGGCGTGCTGAAACCGGAACTTCTGGCGCGCATGGCTGAAAAGCCGCTTATTCTGGCGCTCGCCAATCCTACACCCGAAATCATGCCCGAACTTGCCCGCCAGGCCCGGCCGGATGCCATGATTTGCACCGGTCGTTCGGATTTCCCCAATCAGGTCAATAACGTGCTCTGCTTCCCCTATATTTTCAGGGGCGCGCTGGATTGTGGTGCGACAAGCATCAACGAAGAAATGAAAATGGCTGCCGTTCACGCAATCGCTGAACTGGCGCGTGAGGAAGTTTCTGAAGTTGCGGCGAAAGCTTACAGCGATGAGACACCAATCTTTGGTCCGAACTACCTCATCCCCTCGCCGTTCGATCCGCGGCTCATCCTGCGTATTGCTCCGGCTGTCGCACGGGCAGCGGCTGCGAGCGGTGTTGCCTCCCGTCCGATTACCGATTTTGACGCCTATCTCGATCAGCTGAACCGCTTTGTCTGGCGCTCCGGCTTTATCATGAAGCCGATCTTCAACCTGGCGAAGACCGCCGAGAAAAAGCGGATCATCTTTGCGGAAGGCGAAGACGAACGCGTGCTGCGTGCTGCCCAGGTGTTGCTCGAAGAAGGTACTGGAATACCGATCCTCATCGGTCGTCCGCAGATCATCGAAACCCGTCTGAAGCGGTTCGGTCTTCGCATTCGGCCAAATACGGACTTTGCCGTCGTCAATCCGGAAGACGATCCGCGCTACCGCGACTATGTCGATGACTATTTCGCGCTCGTCGGCCGCGCCGGCATCAACCCGGAAGCTGCTCGCACAATCGTTCGTACCAACAGTACGGTCATCGGCGCTCTCTCGGTCAAGCGCGGTGAGGCAGACGCATTGATCTGCGGTCTGGAAGGCCGTTTCGACAGACATCTGCGCGACGTCAATCAGATCATCGGCAAACAGGAAGGCGCACATACATTTGGCGGCCTCAGCCTGCTGATCACACAGCAGGGTGCGCTGTTCCTTACGGACACCTTCGTCAATTACGAACCGACGTCGGAAGACATCGCTGAACTGGCGATCCTGTCGTCCAAGGAAATCAAGCGCTTCGGCATCACGCCGAAGATTGCACTGGCAAGCCATTCGAACTTCGGTTCGCGTGATTCCGAAAGTGCCCGCAAGATGCGCCGCGCCCTTCAGCTGGTACGTCAGGCTGCGCCGGAACTGGAAATCGATGGTGAAATGCAGGGTGGCTCTGCCCTGTCGGAGACCCTTCGCAAGCGCGCCATGCCAAACAGCTCCCTGTCGGGCGAGGCCAATTTGCTGGTGTTCCCGAACCTCGACTCGGCAAACATCACGCTCGGCGTTGTGCGCACCATGACAGAAGGCTTGCATGTCGGCCCGATTCTTCTTGGTTCCGCCCTGCCCGTCCACATCCTGTCACCAACAGTGACATCACGCGGCGTGGTCAACATGGCTGCCCTTGCGGTGGTGCAAGCCTCCAATCCGTCGGAGTAAGCCAGAGTTAACATAATTTTGAGGTGCGGCTTGCCGCACTGCGATGCAGCATTATGTTACCATCAGCTAAACAGCGTCGTCCGTATTGCGCGGGCGACCCACGACAGAAGATGGCTCGCATAAGGCGGGCCAGGAAGACGGACGTATCATTGACCCCGCGCCGCCGCCGAGCGATTGGTACCTTGCTTACGCTGATGTTCGCCGTGCCGTTTTCGGCTCAGGCAGATCCCGTCTGCGATTCCCTGCGCGCGCAGCTGGAGCAGCCAAGGCAGGCCATCGGCAACACTGCTGAGGTGCGCAGATATGCGAACGCGCTGGCGCAGCAGAATATCCTCATTCGCCGGATCAGGAATGATATGCGCGGCTACGGCTGCTCGTCAGGCAGTGTCATTGTCTACGGAAATCCAAATGCCGAACTCTGCGCAGAGATCGGCGATGCGCTCGTTCAGGCGCAGGAAGACCGGGAAATGATCACGCAGGAGCGTGACAGAATGCTTGCCGAACGGCGGCAGAACAGCGGCAGCAACAACCGACAGCAAATTATGGCGGCTCTGGATGCGCAAGGCTGTCTTGACGAGCAGGCACCATCGATCACCACCATCGACCCGCCACAGGACCCTGACATGCGCGGCCCGGGTGATCCGTTTGAGCAACCCGGCTATTCCGATTATGGGCCGAACCCCGATATGCCCATGCAAGGTAGGCTTAGAACGTTATGCGTGAGAACCTGCGACGGCGCATTTTTCCCCATCGCATCCAACGCAACGCCGCTGGATTTCCGCTCGCAGGCAGCGCAATGCGAGCGAATGTGTCCAGGCACCCAGACGGAACTTTTTTATCACGCGCTTGAGGGCCAGGAAAGTTCCGACATGGTCTCTGCCAAGACTGGCCAACCCTACTCTTCGATGCCGACAGCTTTCGCCTATCGAGACAAGCCCACTTCCGAAAGGTCACCGTCCTGCAGCTGCAACATGGCGGCCTATCAGAATGATGAGAAGAAGCAGGATCAGGCGCCCCAGTCCACAGCGCTGCAAAATCAGTCCAGCATCACAACGATCAAGCCGAAGGGCAACGAAGAGTCGGCAAAACCTGCGCAAGAGCCGCAAAAACAGACGGCTTCGCCCATTCCCGAGCGAGATTATGATCCGGCGAAGAACAAGGTCCGCATGGTTGGACCACAGTTTCTGCCGGAGGAGCAAAGCCGAATCGATCTGAAAAATCCAGCTTTGAAGGGTGCGCAGCCACAACAGCAGTGATGGCCAGCTAAGACCTTCCCCACCTGTCGCGGAACACCAGCTCTTCAATAGGCAGCCGCTGACGCCAGCCTTTGACCGCAAGTTCCGGCTCCTGATAGAGCATGTCGACCCGGCCCAGACAGAGCCACGCGACGATTTCAATATGGTCGGGAATGCCGAGGATGTCCCGGATGTCCGCATCGTGGAAGATGCTGACCCAGCCAACCCCGATACCTTCCGCCCTTGCGGCCAGCCACAGGTTTTGCACGGCACAGACTGTGGAATAGACATCCATGCGGGGATTGTGTGTGCGCCCCAGAACGACGTCGCCGCCGCGTGTAGGATCACAGGTCACGCAGATCGAGAGCGGGGCCTTGCGAATGCCTTCGAGCTTGAGACTGCGATAAAGCGCCTGCTTCTCACCCTCGAACATATTGGCCGCTTCTGCATTGGCGCGAGAAAACGCCTCCCAAGCACGCTCTTTCGTCGCCGCGTCGGTTACCAGTGTGAAGTTCCACGGCTGCATGAACCCGACCGAGGGAGCAGCGTGAGCGGCGCCAAGCAGTCTCTCAATAAGATCAGCCGGCAATGGGTCAGGCAGGAACTGATCGCGAACGTCCCGGCGCTCATGTATGGCACGATAGACGGCGTCGACCTCGTCCTGCGAAAATTTACAAACAGGCCTGAGTGCCTGCTTCTGTTCGTCCGTCGGCATCGTCATTCCCCAACAATGCATGGCATAGCGCTTAACGCCTGCCAATTAACAACGTGGCGCCGTCCTTGCGCTTCGGTCCATGGTATCAGGCCGGTCTTCTGACTCGGCTTCTTCAGCACATTTCCGCCTTCCCGAAACTTTAGTGGCATTTGGAAATATGCCTCGGCCTTACAGCGTTGGGCACGTCACGGATTTTCACCGTGTTCCCGATTCTCCCGCGTCGCGCGGGCACCTGATGCGAGCGCTTATGCAAGCCATGAGTTCGAGATGCAAGCCGCTGGTGGCCGATTTCGCAGATGGCGGAACCGTGCTGCCCACCTGTGCATTCTATAGGCAAATGGAGTAAGACGATGGACGATTACAACGAACTTAGGCAGCAGATTGGTTCGGACCTCGATACGTTGAGCCGCATGGAACGTCCAAAATCGATCTTCGAGCTTGCAGACGACTATTTGTTGGGCGACCCTTCATTGAAACGCCAGCTGGTTGAAGACATCATCAAGCAGGAAGCTGACAAGCGGAATATTGAGATCCACTAAGACCTTTAAGTCTTTACGATAGGGCGGATAAAACGATCGCTGTGAGTGCCGTAACATTGTTTGCAGTGTTGATCGTCCTGGCAATTTTCGCTGGCCTTGCGCTGGCATCCCGCCATCGTGACAAGATCATTACGAAGATTGCTTCTACGGCCCTGCCGAAATCAGACGATGCCACACCGCTCGACCGGCACTGGATCAACCTCAGTTCGGCCCATGCCGAACCTAGCGCCATCTCCCTGATACAATCCAATCTTGGTGCATTTGCTGTACGCGTTGGCAGCGCGCGCGCCGCAGGGCGCAGCCTTGATCTCATGTACTATATGTGGAACGCCGACCTCACCGGACAGCTGGTGATGCGCGAGGTGATCGCTGCAGCGGACCGCGGTGTTCGTGTTCGCCTGCTTCTGGATGACTTGGGTGTCTCCATATCGGACAGGGCCTTCCATGCCATAGATAGCCACCCCAACATCGAACTGCGCCTCTTCAACCCGACAAAGGCACGGGAGAACGTCATTCGCCGAGGGCTCGAGCTTCTCATGCGTTTCCGTTCCGTCAACCGACGTATGCACAACAAGGCCTGGATTGCAGATGGTCGGGTTTTGATTGTCGGAGGGCGAAACATTGGAGATGCCTATTTCGACGCCGCCGAGAGCGCGAATTTCCGCGATTTCGATGTTATCGCGCACGGAGAATGCGTTGCGCAGGCAGAGGAAATCTTCGACGACTACTGGAACAGTGCCGTTGCCGTGCCTGTTCGGTCCCTTCTTGCAAGAAGGCCAAACAAACTCGCAAAACTTCGGCGCCGCATGGATGTACTCGCCTCAGGCGACGCCGCTTCGCCCTATCTTGCACAGGTGGAAAGCCAGCACCATTCCGGTAACTTCCTGAGGGCCGATAATCTTCATTGGGTGGACAATGCGCAAGTGGTCGCCGACCCGCCTGAAAAAGCAGCCGGAAAGCGACGCACCGGTCGCAACTTTCTCATGGAAACGCTTCTGCCTTTGATGGAAGAGACGAAGCATAAGCTCAAGATAACATCGCCCTATTTCATACCGGGGCAGAAGGGTGTGGAAACGCTTTCGCGCCTGTCTGCAAGCGGGGTTTCGGTCAGCGTTCTCACCAACTCGCTTGCCGCAACCGATGTCGCGGCAGTACATGCAGGCTATTCACGATACAGGCGTCCGCTCTTGGTCAATGGCATCAAGCTGCATGAGCTTCGCTTGCTCGCAGATGACCATAAGTCCTTCTCCTTGCGGGGCTCGGGTCAGGCAAGCCTTCATACGAAAGCCTTTACCCGTGATGGTGGGACCGGATTTATCGGGTCTCTGAATTTCGATCCCCGGTCGATGTCTCTCAACACCGAAATGGGTGTTCTTTTTTCGTCCGAAGAACTGGTTCGGGAAATGGACGAAATCTTCAAGGAAGAAACAAGCCGCGAAATGAGTTTCGAGCTTGCTCTGGACGAACGCAACAACCTCAGATGGACCGGCCTTGTTCGAGGCAAGCCGCAACATTATCGATACGAGCCATATGCCAGCGTCAGCCGTCGTGTACTTGCCGGCATCATGGGCTTTCTTCCGCTTGAATCACAGCTTTGAAAAAAGCTTGCGAACAACTGATCGAATTTCGCGCTCACGCATTTTAGAAATATGGAAATGCAGGAGAGTCACATGTTCATCACGCCGCCAGAGCCGAAAACCAGCCGCAAAACGGCTGAAATGTACAGGAACGCGGAAGAAACCTACGGCTACTTGCCCAATATGTACCGGGCTTTCGGCCATCGACCGGAGGTTATGGAAAGCTGGAGTGCGCTTCTTGTCAGCCTTCGAGGCAATATCGAGCCGCGCCGCTATGAGTTGATCACACTGGCAGCAGCGCGGGAACTGCGGTCCTCTTACTGCATGTTGGCACACGCCTCTGTTCTGGCTCGGGAAGGCGCTACAGAAGACGAACTGGTTGGCATCATTTCAAATGCAGAAAACGCGCCACTGGATGAACAGGAGCGCGCAATCATGATATTTGCGTCGAAGGTCGTCCATGATGCAACATCGATCACCCAGGCGGATATCGATGCGCTCAAGACGCACGCGCTGACAGACGCCGAAATCTTTGACATTGTCGCAGCAGCGGCAGCCCGTTGTTTCTTTTCAAAAACACTGGACGCGTTGGGCACCCAACCGGACCCGGCCTACGTCGAAAAGCTTGGACCTCAGCTTGCCCAGAAACTGGCACTAGGTCGTCCGGTAGAGCAGCCCGCAGAAGCTGCCCTACCCTAATGGCGATCAGGCAGCTTTTTTGCCAAGCAACTTCGCAGCCTGGATCTGTACCAGCGTGTCCAGGTTCTGGTTGACGCGGCAATAGAACTCTTCTTCGATGAAGGGCCGCAGCATAAAGTCGTTACCGCCAGCTTTCAGGAAGCGCGCGGACAACAGGCGGTTCGTAGACGAAGAAACGCCGATAATGCGCAGCTCATGAGACCCGCGCATGGTGCGAATACGGCGTGTGAGCTCAAATCCGTCGATATCGGGCATGTTATAGTCGGTAACGACCAAACCGATATCCTTGTTGTTCTTGAGAATGTCCAGAGCCTTGGCACCGCTCTCAGCAAGGCTGACTCGGAAGTTATACCGCTTCAGGCGGCTTGAAAGAAGCGCGCGTGCGGTCGGGCTATCATCGACGATAAGAACGTGGTGGCGGTGGTTTGTCAGGAAGCGGCAAACCGATTCCGTCAGCATGTCGACGGCAAAGACGTTGTCTTTCAGGATGTAGTCGACAACTTCCTTGGTGATGAGCTTCTCGCGCGTATCCTCATGGAAGGTACTTGTGAAAACGATTGTCGGGATCGAGAGATCAATGAGATATTCGAGCGCTTCGCCATTTTCTGCACCAGGCAGATTAATATTAGAGATCGCGAGAGTAACAGGTTCGGTGGAATGTTCGTAACACTCCTGCAGCTCTTCAAAGTTCCTGCAGATTTCGACTGAGAGTCCAAGCAACTCTTTCAGGCGGGCACCAATCATCTGGGTAAAGACATTCGAGTCTTCAGCCAGCAGTATTCTCGTTTCGTCAAACGGTACGCCTGAATACTGCATACCTGTGATACCCAAAAAATTCATAGTGCCCCCAAAACACCTCAATTGTTTGGACGCACTATATGGGACAGTATTTTCGGAATAATTAATTGCGACCCGTGTGTCGCAACTATGGTTACTGATTTTCAAAGCTCTTTTTAGCTTAAGTGAACATTAGAGCGTCATGCGCTTTAGCGTATCTACCACTTTCTGAAAATCGTAAGGCTTCGAAAAGAAGACGCTCCGCGGTGGAAGCGCGTCGTCGTCTGGACGATGGTGCCCGGAGGTGAGGACTATGCCAAGTGGCATGTCTGTCGCCCTTGCCCAGTTGGCAAGCGCTACGCCATTCATGCTCCCGGGCATATCCACGTCGGTAAACAGGACGTCTACATCCGAGCGATGCTCCAAAATCTCGACAGCCTCGTCTGCACCGCAGGCTTCGATGGCGTTGAAACCGGCATCCTCGACCATGTCGACGGCCATCATCCGTAAGAGCGGGTCGTCTTCAACGACCAGCACCACCTGTTTGGCGAATGGATTACTCTGTCCCATATCAAGTCACCTGCTTCCACATCCGAGCGTCGAGTTCTTCGAACCCTTAACCCTTGGATTGAACAACGTGCCGATAGGGTGCTTGTTCCTTCAATAGCTGTGGAAACAGGCTTCCCGGCCCATCAAAAGCCAGCCGAGATGGACGTAAAAATTTCAACATTTACGGGAATTTCATTTAGACAGAACGGGTTAGCCCGCCATCAACACGCAGGTTCTGGCCAGTAATATAACCCGCGCCGTCAGAGGCGAGGAATGCGACCGTTGCCGCTATCTCTTCACTTCTGCCATAACGCTGCATGGGCACCATCTCGCGCCGCTGCTCGGTTGCGGGCAAACTGTCGATCCAGCCGGGCAGCACGTTGTTCATCCGCACATTGTCGGGCGCATATTTGTCGGAGAAGATTTTCGTGTAGGCCGCAAGGCCGGCGCGAAAAACGGCGGACGTGGGAAACATCTCGCTTGGCTCAAATGCCCATGCCGTAGAAATGTTGATGATGGTGCCAGCTTTCTGCTCGACCATCACTGGTGTAACGATGCGCGTCGGGCGGATAACGTTCATCAGATACACGTCCAAGCCGGTATGCCACTGCTCGTCGCTAATTTCGAGAATGGGCGCGCGCGGACCATGACCCGCGCTGTTTACGAGAACATCGATGCGGCCGAAGGTTTGCTGCGTCATATCAACCAGCTTCTGCAGATCGTCGGTGGACTGGTTGGAGCCGGTCACGCCAATGCCGCCAAGCTCCTTTGCCAGGGCCTCGCCCATGCCGGACGATGAGAGAATGGCGACCTTATAACCATCTGCGGCCATGCGTTTCGCCACCGCAGCACCCATGCCGCTTCCGCCTGCCGTAATGACTGCAACTTTTTCCGTCGACATGGTGCTTCCTCCAAGCTTCCTTAGTTTTCTGCTGATCTATTTGAGCCAGCCCGCAATCCGGCCGATCGCTTCGGCAATATCTGACACCGAACCCGCATAGGAGAACCGCAGAGCGCGGTGACCTTCCAACGGATCGAAATCAAGACCGGGCGTTGCCGCGACATCGATCTCCGCCAACATGCGTTTGGCAAAATCCATGCTGTCGTTGGAATAGCGGCTGGTATCAACATAGGCGTAAAACGCACCATCCATGGGCGAAGCCAACGGCAAACCCAGCTCCGGCAGGCGGCTGGTCAGAAAATCGCGATTGGTGCGATAGCTTTCCTTGTAGACGTCAAGTTCTTCCTCTGCGGAAAAAGCAGCCGCTGCTGCAAGCTGCGACAGTTCGGGCGCTGAAATATACATGCTCTGCGCAAGGCACTCTATCGGCCTTATCAGCTTTTCCGGCAGAACCATCCAGCCAATGCGCCAGCCAGTCATGCAGTAGTATTTGGAGAAAGAATTGATGACGATGGCGTTGTCGCTGAGTTCAACGGCACTCGTCTCGTCACCAACAAATGTCAGCCCGTGGTAAATCTCGTCGGAAATGAAGGCTATGTCCCGGCTGTCGCAGTAGCCTATCAGACGTTTCAGCGCCTCACGGCCCGTGACTGTGCCCGTAGGATTGGCTGGGCTGGCGAGCAGCACGCCCTTGAGCTTGCAACCGGCTTTGGTTTCCGCCCGCTCAAGGCTGGCTGGGGTCAATGTGTAACCGGTCTCTGCCGTTACGGGAACTTCAACAACGTTCAGCCCAAGCGCCTTGAGGATATTACGATATGCGGGGTAGCCAGGCCGAGCGATCGCAACCGCATCGCCGACATCAAACAGCGCCAGAAACGCAAGATTGAATGCCGCAGACGAACCAGTTGTCACGGCAATGCGTGCCGGGTCCACAATCGCGCCGTGGCGTAGGCGATAACTGGAGGCAATCGCCTCGCGCAATTCCCGAAGCCCCAGTGCATCCGTATAGCCAATGCGGCCATGTTTCAGCGCAGCTTCTGCCGCCTTGAGCGCAACCTTCGGAGCGGAGTGAGAGGGTTGGCCTACCGCCATGGAAATAACGGGGCGACCCGCCTGTCTGCGGCGGTTGGCTTCTGCCAGGATATCCATGGCATGAAATGGCTCAACCGCGCTTCGCTTGGACAAGGTTATCAAAGGCATGTTCTTTCTTGGAAAACTGTCGGAGATTTGCCGTATTATTGCTGTCATCACAATGGCGACATCGCAACGGACAGACTACTTTGCGATATGGCAATTAAATTAAATTACGGTAATTGCGTGGGATAACGGAATCATCACGCAAACCGCATCTATGAGGACAGACATGGCGCTTTCGATCAAATCCACGGCTCTGGCCTGCATGACGGCTCTTTCCACGCTATTCGTCTCGCTACCGGCACATGCGCTGGATGATCAGCAGAAGAAGGAATTCGGTGCGTTCATCAAGGAATACCTGATCGAAAACCCGGAAATCATGCTGGAGGTTCAGGAGGCGCTTGAGCGCAAGCAGTATGAAAGCCGCAATGCCAAGGCTGCGGAAGCTGTCGCCGACAACCAGAAAACCATTTTCCAGTCGAAGTATGACCTTTCGCTCGGCAATCCCAATGGCGATGTCACGCTTGTCGAATTTTTCGATTACAATTGCGGCTATTGCAAACGGGCCATGGCGGATGTCGACACGATCCTGAAAACCGACAAGAATGTGCGCTTCGTGCTAAAGGAATTCCCCATCCTTGGGCCGGAATCACTGGAGGCCCACAAGGTTTCCAATGCCGTGAAGCTGATCGCACCTGAGAAGTATCCACAATTCCAGAGAACGCTTCTTGGCAGCTCCGGCCGCGCCAATGAAGAAAGCGCGATGGAAGTCGCTCAGTCGCTTGGCATCAAGGAAGCGGATATCCGCAAATCCATGGCTGCAAATCCTAATGATGAGCAGGTCAAGGAAGCCTATCAGCTGGCCACAAATCTCGGCATCACCGGCACGCCCTCCTACATCATTGGCAACGAGGCTGTCTTCGGTGCGGTCGGTGCGGTGCCGCTGAAGGAAAAGATTGCCAACATGCGCAGCTGTGGAAAGGCGACCTGCTCTTAAAAAAGCAGGCCAGAAACACCGCCAAAGCCCAGAAGATTAAGGACAACCCGTGCTTTACGTGCTTCGGGGCTTTTCCTTCGCGGTCGCGCGGTCTATAGGTGGCGCTGATTTTTTGACGGAACGGCAAATGAGCAACACGATCTTCGTCCTCAACGGACCCAATCTCAACATGTTGGGAAAACGGGAACCGGGCATTTACGGTGGCAAGACGCTGAAAGATATCGAGAACGAATGTGAAGAGGCTGGCAAGGCCCTTGGCTTCGTCGTCGAGTGTCACCAGTCCAATCACGAGGGCGTGCTTGTAGACCTCATGCACCAGGCCGGTGAGCGCGCCGCGGGCGTCATCATCAATCCAGGCGCATATGGACACACCTCCATTGCACTGCATGATGCAATTCGCGCCATCTCCGTTCCCGTGCTGGAAGTTCACATCTCCAACATCCATGCGCGCGAGGAATTCCGCCATAAATCGATGATAGCGCCTGCCGCAAAGGGAATGATTTGCGGCTTTGGACCTTACGGCTACATCATGGCGCTCAACGCTTTGAAAAACATCACGGCATAAAAAGAAACAATCAGAATAGGGTTTGTCATGTCTGAAAAGAAAAACGGTATCGATAAGGAACTGATCCGCGACCTCGCGAACATTCTCAACGACACCGACCTTTCCGAGATCGAAGTCGAGCAGGACGATCTGCGTATTCGCGTTTCGCGCTCCGCCCCTCCTGCCACGGTCTATGCTGCTGCACCCCCGCAGTACCAGCAGGCCCCTGCCGCCCCGCAGCCTGCACCAATGGCCGCACCGGCTGCCGCCGCCGCGCCCGCAGCACCTGCGCGCAACCCGGCCAACACCGTGTCGTCACCAATGGTTGGTACGGCCTATCTTTCCCCGGCACCAGGTGCACGGCCATTCATCGAGGTTGGCGCCTCGGTCAAGGAAGGCCAGACCCTGCTGATCGTCGAAGCCATGAAGACCATGAACCAGATCCCTGCTCCGAAGTCCGGCAAGGTAACGGAAATCATTGTCAACGACTCCCAGCCTGTAGAGTATGGTGAAGCCCTCGTGGTCATCGAATAAGGGCGCACAGTCATGGTATCCAAGATCCTCATTGCCAATCGCGGCGAAATTGCCCTCCGTGTGCTGCGCGCTGCAAAGGAGCTCGGCATCCCCACTGTTGCTGTCCATTCCACGGCAGACGCAGACGCAATGCATGTGCGCCTTGCAGATGAAAGCGTCTGCATCGGTCCTCCGCCATCGCGCGACAGCTATCTGAACATTCATCAGATTGTTGCTGCCTGCGAAATTACCGGCGCGGATGCTGTTCACCCGGGCTACGGCTTCCTGTCTGAGAATGCCAAGTTTGCCGATATTCTCGACGCCCACGGCATCACCTTCATCGGACCGACCGCCGACCACATCCGCATCATGGGCGACAAGATCACTGCCAAGCAGACTGCAGCCGATCTCGGAATTCCCGTGGTTCCCGGTTCGGACGGCGAAGTGAAGCCCGAAAACGCGCTGGAAATCGCCCGCAAGATCGGCTTCCCTGTGCTTATCAAGGCAACCGCTGGCGGTGGTGGCCGCGGCATGAAGGTTGCCAAGGACGAGACAGAAGTCGAAGAAGCCGTGTCCACGGCCCGCTCCGAGGCCCTGGCGGCATTCGGCAACGACGCCGTCTACATGGAAAAATACCTCGGCAAGCCTCGCCACATCGAAGTGCAGGTTTTTGGCGATGGTGCAGGCAATGCAATCCATCTGGGTGAGCGCGATTGCTCATTGCAGCGTCGTCACCAGAAGGTACTGGAAGAAGCCAATTCGCCCGCATTGACCGTCGAGCAGCGCATGAAGATCGGCGAAATCTGCGCCGATGCCATGCGCAAGCTGAAGTATCGTGGCGCCGGCACCATCGAGTTCCTCTATGAAAACGGCGAGTTCTATTTCATTGAAATGAACACCCGCCTGCAGGTGGAGCATCCGGTAACCGAAGCCATCACCGGCATGGATCTTGTGCAGGAGCAAATTCGCGTTGCATCCGGCCAGGGACTTTCGGTGACGCAGGATGAGGTGAAGTTCAATGGCCACGCCATCGAATGCCGAATCAATGCCGAAGATCCGCGCACCTTCGTTCCCTCTCCGGGAACGCTGACCTATTTCCACACGCCCGGCGGTCTCGGCGTTCGCGTGGATTCAGGTGCTTATCAGGGTTACAAGATCCCGCCTTACTACGACAGCATGATCGGCAAGCTCATCGTGCACGGCCGCAATCGCGACGAATGCATCCGTCGTCTGATCCGCGCGCTGGACGAGTTCGTGGTTGACGGTATCAAGACCACCCTGCCCCTGTTTCAGGATCTTCTTCAGAACGAAGACATCCTGAAAGGCGATTACGACATTCACTGGCTGGAGAAATATCTGGCCGGCGACAAAAGCTGATTGATGGCGAGGCGCAGCAGAAATAACGACATTACCGTCGATACTCTGCTGCGCGCCTATTCCATCGGCCTTTTTCCCATGGCCGATGCAGCCGACGACCCGGAGCTGTTCTGGGTTGAGCCGGAGGTGCGCGGCATCATCCCGCTCGACAATTTCCACGTTTCCAAAAGCCTGGCCAAAGTCATCAGAAAAAAACCGTTCGACATCCGCTTCAACACGGACTTCGAAGGGGTGATGGCGGGTTGTGCCGCCGAAGTCGATAACCGGCCCAGCACCTGGATCAACGAAACCATTCGTCGCCTTTACACTGAACTTCACGAAATCGGTCACGCCCACAGCGTCGAAGCCTGGGAGGGCGAGGAACTGGTCGGCGGGCTCTATGGTGTCTCACTTGGCTCGGCTTTTTTTGGAGAAAGCATGTTCTCCAGACGCACCAACGCATCGAAGATCTGCCTCGTCTATCTTGTCGAGCGATTGAGGGAAATGGGCTTTACCCTTCTCGACACGCAGTTCACGACCGAACACTTGAAAACGTTTGGCGCAATCGACGTGCCCAAAGCGGATTACGCGAAGCTGTTGGAGCCCGCTGTCAACTCGGCAGACATATTGTTCTGAGTTTGAGTCGGCTCGAATTATCGGCCGGAAACAAGCAGGCTCAACCTGCGGCTTGGAGAATCAATTCGTCTTTGAGGCCGCGGTTGGCGCAGGAACATCCGATTCCTGTTTGCAGCCGGTCAGCCAGACGTCATAAATCGGGTGTTCGACAGCATTCAAGCCGGGGCTATCGGCAAACATCCAGCCCGTGAAGATGCGCTTGATCTTGCGATCAAGCGTGATTTCATCGACCTCAATGAACGCGTCGATCTTCTGCGCTTCGGTGTCGTCTCGTGAATAGCAGACCTTTGGCGTCACCTGAAGGGCGCCAAATTGCACTGTCTCGTTCAGATAGACGTCAAATGAGGTGATACGACCAGTAATCTTGTCGATGCCGGAAAAGACGGCGACGCGATTTTCAATACGGGCGGCAGATGCGGGAGCGACAGCACCGGCAAGTGGCAGGACCGCCAGCAGCGAAACAGCCATAACACGCAAAAAACGATCTCGCGTGATTTTTCCCATATCGAAGCGTCTCCAGAAAGATTTCCCGCACCATCAAGTGCGGGCTCAACGCCTACAGGCGGATTGTGGCGAAAACGGGTGGCAGGGGTGCAGATGCGCTGCACACTACACCGCAATCGAACGCGGCAGCCACCCTCGCAGTTTTACTCAGCTACCGGGCGTCCATGCGTCGTAATCGCCAGTAACGCGGGGGCGCTCACCCGTTGCAGCCAGCGAGCCCTGTGGGCGATAGGCCTGCGATGTGCCGGTGAGATTAGGCTTATGAGCCTTCTGCCACTCACGAGCCGTGTAGCTCTCCTGGCTCGGCGGGGTGTCGGTGCGGTAATGCATCCAGCCGTGCCAACCTGGCGGAATCGCCGAGGCTTCGGCATAACCGTTATAGATGACCCAACGACGCGGCATTCCCCAGGATGTGGTGCCACCTTCATAATAGGTGTTTCCCAACTCATCCTGCCCAACCTTCTTGCCGAAACGCCATGTATGAAAGCGTGTTCCAATAGTCTGGCCGTTCCACCAGGTGAAGATTTGCGTCAGGAGAGTCTTCATAATCCGTTCCTCGGGCTTGAGTGTGCTGCGATGATATGACGTCCGCAACACAGCAGAAGCTTATGCCGCCCCATGGGCCGATTGTCCAGTATTTCCCGCAATCTCGGCACTATTTCAATTTCATACTGAAGCCGTAATGCCGCTTTTCAAAACCAAGCCGTTCATAGAAGCGGTGAGCGTCTTGCCGCGCCATGTTGGATCCCAATTCTATCGTTTTGACACCGCGCTTGCGGGCCTCATCAATGCAGTGGTTGATCATGATGGCGCCAATTCCCCGGCCTCGCATATCAACCCGCGTCTGCACGGCCTGTATTTTCAGAGATGACGCACCCCGACCCACAAGCTTTGTGAGAATCGCCGTCTGGAACGTACCGATGATCTCGCCATCGAGACACGCCACGTAGAGAGTCTCATTGGGCGAAGCGCGGATAGCGCGAAGGGCAGCAAGATAGTCCGGATATGCCGCGTCGTCCGTCGTGTCGCCGTGACCGCCGATTTCATCGGCAGCAAAAATGGCGATGAGCGCCGCTAGATCGCTTTCCTCAGCCAAGCGAATGACGAGGTCGTTGATACCGGCACTCATCGGGCAAGCGTCTTTTCCATGACGATCCCGGGCAAACCAGCCACCCCGGCCATTTTTTCCACTCGATCAACCTCCACAAAGCCGACACCTTGGTAGAAAGCAATTGCCGCCGCATTTTTCGGCTCGACTTCCAGGCGCATGATTTCGGCATCCGGAAAACAGGTTTCGAGCTCCGCGAATATATCGCGACCGACGCCCTGCCGCTGGAATTGCGGATCGACATAGAGCTGATGCAGCAAGGCGGTCTTTGCCATTTTGCTGGACATGGCGGCAAAGCCCATGCCGCCGATGCGCTTGCCATCGTCCGCGATCAGAAACTCGCCACCCTTCTTTTCAACACGCTCTTTCATTGCCTTGGGAGAATGCCATTCCGCAATCAGTTGAGCGACCCTGTCGGCGCCATAGATGCCGTCATAGGTGGCGTGCCATGTCCGCGCCAAGAGTGCCCTCACCGGCTCGATATCGCGCTCACTGGCCGTGCGAATGAAAAACACCATGTTCACTCCGTCTGAAAATGAAAATGCCGGGAATAATCCCGGCTCGGTTGGCTGCGCTTCTCCTCGACGTCATCCTCGGGCTTGTCCCGAGAATGACGGAAGAGATGTTTTCTGTCTCTGATTGCTCAGCGGAGTAGCCCCGCCGAACAATCCTTACTCTTCGATGCCAAGCTTGGCCTTCACAAGCTCCTGGACGGCCTGCGGATTGGCCTTGCCGCCCGTTGCCTTCATGACCTGACCCACGAACCAGCCGGCCAGTGTCGGCTTAGCCTTGACCTTCTCGACCTGATCCGGGTTGGCAGCTATGATTTCGTCTACGGCCTTTTCAATGGCGCCCGTATCCGTCACCTGCTTCATGCCGCGGCTTTCCACGATTTCTGCCGGATTGCCGCCCTCGTTCCAGACGATTTCGAAGAGATCCTTGGCAATCTTGCCGGAGATGGTGTTGGCCTTGATGAGATCGATGATGCCGCCGAGCTGATCGGCAGATACCGGAGTTTCCTCGATGCCCTTGCTGGACTTGTTGAGCGCGCCAAGCAGATCGTTGATCACCCAGTTCGCGGCGATCTTGCCATCACGACCTGCAGCAACCAGCTCGTAATAATCCGCAATCGCCTTTTCCGAAACAAGGATGGAGGCGTCGTAGACAGACAAGCCAAGCTCGCTCACGAAGCGCGCCTTCTTGTCATCTGGCAACTCCGGCAAATCCTTGCCCAGTGCCGCGACATAGGCATCGTCAAATTCCAGCGGTAACAGATCCGGGTCGGGGAAGTAGCGATAGTCGTGCGCGTCTTCCTTGGAGCGCATGGAGCGCGTTTCGCCCTTGCCGGGATCGAACAGGCGCGTTTCCTGATCGATGGTGCCGCCATCTTCCAGAATCGCAATCTGGCGGCGTGCCTCATATTCGATCGCCTGACCGATGAAGCGGATGGAGTTCACGTTCTTGATTTCGCAACGCGTGCCAAAGGCTTCTCCGGGCTTGCGCACGGACACGTTGACGTCGGCGCGCATTGAGCCTTCGTCCATGTTGCCATCGCAAGTGCCGAGATAACGAACGATGGACCGCAGCTTCGTCATATAGGCCTTCGCCTCGTCGGACGAGCGCATATCCGGCTTGGAGACAATTTCCATCAAAGCCACGCCGGAGCGGTTGAGGTCGACATAGGACATCGTCGGGTGCTGGTCATGCATCAGCTTGCCCGCGTCCTGCTCCAGGTGCAGACGCTCGATGCCGATTTCGATATCTTCGAAATTGCCCTGGCGGTCAGGGCCTAGCGAGATGATGATCTTGCCTTCGCCGACGATCGGATCCTTGAACTGCGAAATCTGGTAGCCCTGCGGCAGGTCGGGGTAGAAATAGTTTTTCCGGTCGAAGATGGAGCGATTGTTGATCTTGGCCTTCAGCCCGAGGCCTGTGCGAACGGCCTGCGCCACGCACTCCTCGTTGATCACGGGCAGCATGCCAGGCATTGCGGCATCCACGAGCGACACGTTCGAGTTTGGCGCATTGCCAAATGTTGTGGAGGCGCCGGAAAACAGCTTGGAATTGGAGAGAACCTGCGCGTGAACCTCCATGCCGATGACGATTTCCCAATCGCCGGTGGCACCGGGAATGAAGCGTTTCGGGTCTGGTGTGCGCACGTCTACAAGGGTCATATCAAGCTCTTAATATACGGATTTCTGTCCTCTGTGAGGTAGAACAATTGGCCACTTGGCGCAAGGCTTGTCACACTCTAGGAGATATCGCATCGTTTCTGCCACCGACTGAAAGATCTGATGTTCACATTCCAAAATTCGCTTACCGGGACGATAATGGCATATTTCTCAGCCATCGCATTCTTCCTGGCCTTCAACGTCGTGGTCTTTGCCATCTACTGGCTCGACAAATCTGCGGCAAAAAACGGCGGACGCCGCATAAGAGAGAGCACGTTATTGTGGCTTGCGGCTATTGGAGGGAGCGCCGGTGCCGTCCTTGCGCAACGTCTTCTACGGCACAAAACGCAGAAAGAACCCTTTCGGACGATTCTCCTAGCCATTGTAATCGTTCAGATGGCGGCCATCTTAAGCTTCGTTCTGGTGCCCGAATGGTGGAAGGATCTGCTGACAAGTTTCGGCTTGGGCCTTTAAAAGTCGAAGCCATAGGATTCGTTTTCGAATTCAACGAGTTGCTTTTCCAGACCGATGGACTGAACTTCTCGATCCAGCTTCTGCAGATATTTCACCGACAGCCAACTCACGCGATATCCATGCTTGCAGAAAAATGAGACCGCTGCTTCGTTCTGCGAGTGACTTTCAAGCTTCGCAGAAGCGAATCCCCGCTCGGTGATCTGCCGCTCGACCTCGATCAGGAGCTGGCTACCGATTCCACGTCGCTGAAAAGAGGGCGCAATCCAGAAGTCCGTGATCGTGTCATCGAAATTTTCACGGGCCGCCCAACCAGCAACGGCCCCATCAAGCTCCGCAAGTGTGATCGCACCCCAAGCCGACTGCGTGAAACTCTCAAACGCAACGCGGGCATTGCCTCGCAGTTCTTCCGTCACGCCAATCGCAGCGCTCGCTTCCGCCCAGGCCAGAAGACCTATCGCTGACAGGATGGGGGCGTCTGCCTGCCTGGCGGGCCGAATCGTGATCACATTCCTCTCCAACGCGGAGTGTGGCGCCGCATAACGGACCGCCATTACGTGTTAAAGCTGCATCCGCAGCCAAAGGCTCATTTCCCGATTCTCAAGCCAGCCTGTCAAGATTGTTCCGCCGCCAGACAGCGTTCGCTGAACAAAAAAACCACCGGCTTTCGCCGATGGTTTTAAAACTTGCGACGCCTGCCAGAAGTCAGGTGCGTTCGATCCTGATGACCTGCGGCTCACTGACAAGATACTTCTTGTCCTTGATCGCGGCCACAGCCTTGCGAATTGCATCTTCCATCGTGGCATGGGTCACGAGAATGATGGTCTGCGGGGCGCCCTCCACTTGGACACGCTGACGCTGCACAATCGATTCAAGCGAAATATTGTTGTCAGCCATCGCAGTCGCGATGGAAGCAAACACGCCAGCCTTGTCCTTGACCGTGAGGCGAATGAAATAGCCGCCTTCGTGGCTCTTCATCTTGGCGCGGCGATATTCCGTCAGCGACTTCGCTGGGCGACCCAGAACCGGTACCTGCTGGACGCCGGGGCGGCTCTTGGCGATATCAGCGATATCACCCAGTACCGCGGAAGCTGTGGCATTGCCGCCTGCGCCGGGGCCAACCATCAGCAATTCGCCAAGAATGTCAGATTCGATCGCAACAGCATTGGTGACGCCATCCACCTGCGCGATGACCGAGTCGAGCGGCACCATTGTTGGATGAACGCGTTGTTCGATGCCGGATTCCGTCATTTGCGCAACGCCCAGAAGCTTGATGCGGTATCCAAGGTCTGCAGCGGCCTGGATATCCTCAATCGAAATATTGGTGATGCCTTCGAGGTAGATATTGTCGGCGGAAATCTTGCTGCCGAATGCGAGCGTAGTCAGAATGGCCAGCTTGTGGGCAGTATCATTGCCCTCGATGTCAAAAGCCGGATCCGCTTCGGCATAGCCAAGGCGCTGTGCTTCCTTCAGGCAGACCTCGAAGGACAAGCCTTCCTTTTCCATCTTTGTAAGGATGTAATTGCAGGTGCCATTCATGATGCCGTAGATGCGCGACACGTGGTTGCCGGTGAGCGATTCACGCAGGGCCTTGATAACGGGAATGCCTCCTGCAACCGCCGCTTCGAAGTTGAGCAAGGCCCCCTTCTCTTCTGCCAGCACGGCAAGCTCGACGCCGTGTTTCGCCAGCAGTGCCTTGTTGGCTGTCACCACATGGAGACCACGTGATAAAGCAGCGCGGACTGCGTTTTCGGCAGCGCCGGAAGCTCCACCCATCAGTTCTACAAACACATCGATTTCGGCTTTTTCAGCCAGTTCCTCAGGCGTATCGAACCAGGTAATACCTTTGAGATCGATGCCGCGATCGCGCGATCGGTCGCGCGCGCTGACGGCAATAATCTCAATTGCGCGTCCGCAGGTAATCGCAAGTTCGTTGCTTCTCTGCTGGAGGATGCGCACAAGCGAAGAGCCGACAGTGCCGAGTCCCGCTATGCCGATTCTCAATGAATCTGCCATTGGTATATTCCTGATTTGCTGAGTGAAGAGGTGGCCGGAACCGGCCACCCTGGTGGATTGCCCTTATCTGTGGGCGTTAAGCGAAACCACATTGTGCAATGTTTCGTCCGCAGTCGACAGGAAGCGCTTGAGATTGCGCGCAGCCTGACGAATTCGATGTTCGTTTTCAACGAGGGCCAGACGCACATAGTCGTCACCCATTTCGCCAAAGCCGATGCCCGGAGCGACCGCGATGTCGGCCTTTTCAACCAGCAGCTTGGAGAACTCAAGCGAGCCGAGATGACGGAATTTTTCCGGAATCTTCGCCCAGGCAAACATAGTGGCCGCTGGCGGCGGCACTTCAAAGCCGGCCTTGCCAAATGTGTCGACCATGACGTCGCGGCGGCGGCGGTAGACATTGCGAACCTCTGCAATATCGGTGCCATCGCCGTTAAGCGCGTGGGTGGCGGCAACTTGGATCGGGGTAAAGGCACCGTAATCCAGGTAGGATTTGACGCGCGTCAGCGCGCTGATCAGGCGCTCGTTTCCAACCGCAAAGCCCATGCGCCAGCCCGGCATGGAGAAGGTCTTGGACATGGAGGTGAACTCCACGGCCACGTCCATGGCGCCCGGTACTTCAAGCACCGATGGTGGCGGATTGTTCTCGTCGAAATAGATTTCCGAATAGGCCAGATCAGACAGGACGATGAGATCGTGCTTCTTCGCAAAAGCAATCACGTCCTTGTAGAAATCCAGCGATGCCACATGTGCCGTCGGGTTCGAAGGATAGTTGATGATCAGCGCCAGCGGCTTTGGAATGGAGTGCCGCACGGCACGCTCCAACGGGCCAAAAAACGTCTCATCCGGCTCGACATTCATCGAACGGATGACGCCGCCCGCCATCAGGAAGCCGAAGGCGTGAATGGGATAGGTCGGGTTCGGACAAAGAATGACATCACCCGGCGCCGTGATGGCCTGTGCCATATTGGCAAAGCCCTCCTTGGAGCCAAGTGTGGCCACGACCTGTGTGTCGGGGTTCAGCTTGACGCCAAAGCGACGAGCGTAATAGGCCGCCTGCGCGCGGCGCAGACCCGGAATTCCCTTTGATGAGGAATAGCGGTGCGTGCGTGGATCCTGCACGACTTCGCACAGCTTATCGACAATGGCCTTGGGCGTAGGAAGGTCGGGGTTACCCATTCCAAGGTCGATGATATCGGCGCCACCCGCTCGCGCGCTCGCTTTCAAACGGTTGACCTGTTCGAACACGTATTGCGGCAGACGCTTGACCTTGTGAAACTCTTCCATCTCTTTCCTCATGGAAATGAGCCGAACAACCGGCTCACATAGCGTTCGTTTTTGATGTGAAACACAGCCGACACGAACAAATCGGACCTGTATCGTTCATTGTACCGCATGGCCCGCAAAACACGAATTGGTTTTCGGCAGGGGTCAAGTTTACCCAGTCCCCCTAAGGAAGCGGGCAGCCGCGAACCAAAAGACTCGCGGCACCTTTCGGTGACAATGGTGTTGCATAACGCGACTTTTTTCAAAAATGCAAGGCGACCGGCAGCGTTTGCCGACGCCTTGGCTCAATCAACCTCGCTCACCGCGTACAATTGCGCTGTTGATGACTGAAAGCACACGTTCGGGCTGGATATCCGTGCACACCAGCTGGCTGGGATGCCCATCCCACTTGCCGGGCGGAAATCCGACACCATCAGGCTTCTGGATGGTCTGCCCATCGGCAAGCCCTCCGCACACGACCCGTATTGCGCCACTGCGGGTTTCGAACAGTTCGGGATTGGTGAGGTAAACGCAGGCGCAGTTGTCATGCACCACCATGCCATCGCCCGTTCTTTGATTGTAGAACTCAATGTAAAACTGCGACAGATCGGAAAGAAGCTGGACATCCGGCCCTCCTTCCAGCGCCATATCCGCCATGAACTTCGATGTCATGACGGTGCGGGTCGTGACATCGAGACCGACCACGACCACCCGCCACGGCGCGGTGAACACGAGGTCTGCTGCTTCTGGATCGCCGTGAATATTCGCCTCTGCGGCAGGGCTAACATTGCCATTGATGTCAAACGCGCCGCCCATGACGATGACCTGTTTTACAAGGGCAGCAATATCGGGATCTGCCCGCAGGGCCAGCGCGAGGTTCGTCATGCGACCCACCGCGATCAGCGTCACCTCGCCGGGGTTCGCCTTGACCGTATCGATGATGAAATGATGCGCGGGCCGCGCGTCAAGCGGAAGCGGAATGACATCAGGAACACCAATATTGCCCAGACCGTCTTCACCGTGAATAAACGTCGGCCAATGCCCTTCGGGACGAGACGGATCGAACGTCACGCCGGCGCCTTTGGCAACCGGTGCCGACATGTTCCATTGCTGCTTGAGGAACAGCGCATTGCGGGTGGTGATATCCAGCGGCGCATTGCCGAACACCGTCGTTACGCCCACAAGGTCGATATCGGGGTGGCGATGCAGGAAAAGCAGTGCCATGGCGTCATCGATGCCGGGATCCGTGTCAAAAATTACCTTGTGCATTACTGTCCTCAAAATCACATCGCGGCGGAATCGGCCTGTAAGACGCCGCACCTGCTCTCAGCATAAACGGACAGAGATTGTGCGCAATGCTTTAGAGCACGTCCTTTTGTGTCGGAAAGCATCAGGATAACCCGCCAGAAAAATCATTGCGCAGGCAGCGGATCGGTGACAGAAGCGACCGTCTCTCTCCTTCCCGGAATTCCTGCCTTGCAAGACGTCGCGCTCAATCTGTTTTTCCTGCTGTTTCTTGTCGCCATATTCGCTGGTTTCGTCGATTCGATTGCAGGAGGCGGCGGTCTTATCGTGCTGCCAGCCATGCTGATCCTGGGCATCCCTCCGCTTGAAGCCTTGGGGACAAACAAGTTGCAGGCACAGTTCGGTTCTGCATCGGCCACCATTGCCTATGCCAGGCGCGGCCATGTTGACTTGAAGAAACAGTTCCCGATGGCGCTAATGGCCTTCTTGGGCGGCATTGTTGGGGCGATCATAGCGGCATTTGTGCCACCGGACATCTTGCGTATGATCATGCCGTTTCTTTTGATCGCCATTGCGATCTATTTCGCCTTCAAACCCAACCTCAGCGATCTCGACAGCCATCGCCGCATCACGCCGATTCTATTCGGGCTGACCATCGTCCCACTTGTCGGTTTCTACGACGGTATATTTGGGCCTGGCGCAGGCTCATTCTACATGCTGGCCTTCGTGGGTCTTGCCGGCTTTGGCATGTTGAAGGCCACAGCCCACACCAAGCTTCTGAACTTCGGCTCCAACTTTGGAAGTTTTCTTGTCTTTACAGTCAGCGGCGCCATCATGTGGAAGCTGGGCCTGATCATGGGTCTAGGCCAATTCCTGGGTGCTCAGATCGGCTCCCGTCTCGCGATGAAGAACGGAGCGAAGATCATCCGTCCACTTCTGGTCATTTCCTGCATCGCCATGGCAACAAAGTTGCTGATCGATTCCGGCACCTTGGCTGAGGTCGCCCGGTACATCTTAGGCGGGTGAACTTACCCGGTCAGGGCGGGCACCGCCGTTGGTTCCTGCAGGACAATGACGGCACCAATGATCTCATTTTTGGTGCCGCGTAGCGGCGTCATACGGCAACGCGTGGTGAAAGTGCTGCAACCACGTCGCCCCTTGTGAATGTAATCCACAACATTGCCTTCAAAGCATCTGTTGAAGGCGGGACGCGCCATTTTTTCGAAACTCTCCTCCCCGATGAATTCGGCGACGTGGCATCCGATCATCGAAAGAGGCGACTTGCCGATAAACTGGGCGTTGGCCTGGTTCGCATACAAATACCGGTGGTCACGTGTGATGACACCAACGCGATCCGGCAAGCAATCGAGAACCGCCTCATTGAAAAGAGGCTGCTCCACATTATCAAACGGGAGAGCGCTTTGAGGGCCGCCGACTGGCGGCTGTTGAAAACCATCTCTTCCGTTGCTGCTGTTGCGGAAGTACCGATCGATCAACATGGACATGGCTGCGCTGCGGCGCACGACGGTGGACTTGTCATCCGCCTCATCTCGGATCAACCCGTTGAGGAACTGCAACTGCATGTGAGCTTCTTCTCGCGTTTCTGCCCGGTAGGCCAGAATTTCCGCGATCATTGGCTCCAGTTCCTTGTCCAGCAGGCGAACAAGATCATCATATCCGCAAGCCACGGCCTGTCTCAATTGCGTGCATTTGAGCGAGAAAGCGTCGAACAGTCCTAGCAATGGCACCTCCCTGTCACCACACACACGTTCTTCGTGCCCAAGACGAATTCTTGTCTTCGACACGATCGCAAAATCCTTTTTCGACTCACCAGAGGCTCAGTCATTCTTGCCTGCTGTTGGACCCGTCGAAATTCACCTGCCGCTATGGCGTGAGGTGCGACTTGGAGCAAAGCGCGTGCGCTGCATCGAGTACGCTGGAACGACATTCCTCGCGACTATGAACACGACGATTGGCTGGTCCGTCAATACACTAGTTTTCACCTATAGCGCGCAAAATATCGAATTAATATTTGTTATAACAAGTTTAAACGGAGCGTCGGGATTATTGTGTAACATTGTTACACATCCCGCCAAAACAATACTTAGATTGACCGCCAAATATACTGTTTTCTTGGTCGGAAGCGGCTAAAAATCGCCTATTTGCGACATGGCCACCGACATGCCTCTGCACGCACGGCCTCAAATTGACAATCGTAAATTTTCAAACGCAGGCGTGCTGAACGTGCGCTGTCCTCAGAGTGTCAAATGACATAGTGATCAGGCCACGGCTCTATTGCGCCGGTCAGCCAGTTCCTTGACGATGATGATGGCACCGACAAGCTTGTAGGAGGGAGAATAGCAAGGAGACATCTCGTAGGAACGCACTACGGTGCGTCCATCGATATCTTCGGCATAGGTGTATTTCGCCGCTTCGCCTTTGAAGCAAGCATCCAGCTTTTCGCGCAGTGCCTGCTGGAAATGGTGGATGCCGATGAATTCGGCAATGTGACGACCGATAATGTCGTTGGTCTTGGCCTCGTAGCAAAGAGCATTCAAAGCGTTGGTGTAGTTGATGCGGTACCCTGGCGAGACGACGAATACCCGCTCGTCGAGGTCATCGAGCCTGTCTTCGTCGAGAATGACGTATGGGCTCCAGGATGCGGGTTCTCCGTCTGGTGTTGCTCCATCGTAGGGAAGTCCGGCGCCGATGTAACGATCAACAAGCTTGCGCAGCAATTCCGAATTCCGCTGGACGCAGCCTGTGTCCTCCGCCTCTTCGTTCAGAAGATCGATTGCAAAGCGGAACTGCTCAAGCACCTCAGACGAGCTTTTGGTTTTGAAGCTTGTGATACTCTCCAGCAAAGGATCAAGCTCGCGATCCAGTATAGTAATCTTCTGGGCGTCGTTGCGATCAACGGCTCCCTTCAGCTCCGAATATCTTTGCCAGAACAAGTCAATCAAAGCTTTCAACTCGACTCTCCCCCGGGGGTGATTGTGCGCCACTCGCACTTTCAAACTTACACCGGTTCAGCGGCCCCGAGACCCGTTACATACGATCACCATGAAGAATGGCGTAACGAGAGACAGCACTGCCATCACAACATTGGACAAATTAACACACGCGGAACGTCTTTAACAAATCCCAGAAATTGTGAAGAAAAATATACATACACAATCCTGAGATGTTTTCGTGATTCCAAGACCAGACATTAAATCTTCTAGTCCTTTAACGCTGCCTTGATTTTCCAGCGATCATGATACCAAAGCCATTGCCCGGGATATTCCCGGACCCAGCTTTCGACCTTATCGTTGAGCATTTGTGCGGTTTTCTGCACATCGACGTTTCCGAGTGCATCGCGAGGAATATCCACTTTCGGTTCAATTTCTAGCCGATAGCGGTTATCTGGCAGACGGATGCAGCGCGCAGGAAAAACATCGCACCCAAATTGCCTTACAAGCTTTGCCAGCAATGGATTGGTAAGGACGTCGTTACCGAAAAACTTGGTGGGCAGGCCTTTGCGAAATTTCTGGTCTACAAGCACGCCAACACCGCCACCTTTTTCCAATTGACGGGCAAGCGCAAAAGCAGAGCCGGCATGCGACGGTACGAGATTACCCATGCGTTCCTTGCGGAAATTGAAGACCTTCTCCGCCACATAGGGATTATTCGGTGGGCGGAACAGCACCGTCGTATCCAGGCCGAAAGCGGAGCCAGCGACGGGCAACAGTTCGAAGTTCCCGGTATGGGCGGTAAAAACGATGAATGGACGCGGATTGTCGCGCAACTCCAGAAAGGTATCGGTTCCGACAACCTCGATCCGCCCAGGCTCGGTCTTCGTCGGATCAAAATCGAAGAGGCGGTCCAAAAAAACATATTCCGCAGCCAGGCGCCCCATATTGCCCCAGCTGTCGAGCGCAATCTCCTCCTGCTCCCGCTCCGTCTTTTCCGGATAGGCGCGCTTGAGATTGTACAGCATCAGCTTGTGACGCGGCGTTCGGGGACCGATTTTCCGCGCGAGTTGGTCCGCAAAACGGATTGCGGGATCCGCAGGCGCAAGCTTCAGCAGATTAAGAACGCTGAAGGCGAGCGTCGCGTTAAACCACTGGCGGAAATTTTCGAGCGCCAGAACGACGCGCGTAATGAACATCTTCAATGGCGTCAATCCATCCGAAGAACGATTTTGCCGAAGACCTGACGGGTTTCCATCCGCTCCAGCGCAGTCTCGATCGTGTCGAATGTCACTTCCGTATCGATAACGGGGTGGACGAGGCCCCGTGCCATTTTCTGCATGGCATCGGCCATGTTTTCCATCCGGCATCCGAAGGATCCGAGCAGCTTGAGCTGTTGCTGGAAAAGCATCATGAGATTGATGTCCGTCGACACGCCAGAAGTGGAGCCGCAAGTCACCAGACGGCCGCCGCGCTTGAGCGAGAACATGGAGCCTGCCCAGGTGTCCTTGCCCACATGTTCGAAGACAACGTCCACGCCCTTCTTCTTCGTCAGCTTGCGGACAACGCCCTCGAACCGGTCTGTGCGGTAATTGATGACATGGTCAGCACCCAGCGCCTTTGCGCGCTCGATCTTGTCATCAGAACCAACGGTGGTGATGACGGTGCAGCCCATTTTCTTGGCGAGCTGGATTGCCGCGGTGCCGATACCGGAACCGCCTGCGTGAATAAGAATGGTCTCGCCGGGCTGCAGCTTGGCATTGTCGAACAACATGTGCTCGACGGTGCCGAATGTTACCGGGGCAAGAGCCGCGCCAATTGCGTCAACTCCAGGCGGTGCCGGAACGAGCTGACGGGCTGGAATATTCATCTTTTCCTGAGCGAAGCCGTCCAAGTGGAAGCCGTGAACACCGGCAACGTTTTCGCAGAGGTTGTCACGACCCTCGACGCAGTGACGGCAGAGCCCACAGGTGCGCGCGCCGTAGATGGAAACCAACTGACCCGGCAAAACATTGGAAACGCCCGGACCGATTGCCTCAACTACGCCCGAGGCTTCGGCGCCGATTGTCAGCGGCATCTTGCGCTTGGCAAAGGCCATACCACGCCAACCCCAGACATCGATATGGTTCAAAGCCACCGCCTTGACGCGCAGCGTCACCTCACCGGGCGCTGGCGCCTCGGGTTCGGGCAGTTCAACTTTTTCAAGCTTACGATCATCTACGAGTTGCAAGGCGCGCATAATGAAGTCCTTCGCCCGAAGGCGTTGTTTTTGTTTTTAAACTGGAACACCGATTAAGCGGGTTCCCGCGTCATGACAAGGCTTGCGTTCTGTCCACCGAAACCGAAGGAATTCGAAAGGACAGCGCTGACCTGCGCATCCCGCTTCACGTTCGGCACAACATCCAGCGCAATTGTCGGATCCGGATTGTTGTAATTGATGGTTGGCGGCAATGTCCCAGTCAACATGGTTTGCAGCGAGAACACGGCTTCAACCGCACCCGCCGCAGTCAATGTGTGGCCAATCATCGATTTGTTGGACGATACGGGAATGGATTTAAGCCCTTCGCCGAAGACGGCGAGCATCGAGCTGTACTCCATCTTGTCGTTTTCCGGAGTCGAGGTGCCATGCGCATTGATGTAGCCAATATCGGCTGCAGCAACACCCGCATCAGCGAGAGCCGCATGGATCGTAGCAATCGCAGGGCCGCCGTCCGGTGAGGAGCGCGTGCGATGGAAGCTGTCGGCCTTTTCACCGGCTCCCTTGATGACGCCGAGGATTTTCGCACCGCGAGCCACGGCAGCTTCAAGCGATTCCAGAACAAGCGTGGCTGCGCCTTCTGCAATCACAAAGCCATCACGATCCTTGCTGAATGGCTTAGAAGCCTTTTCTGGCGGATCGTTCTGGGTCGACAACGCCGACAGTAGCGAGAACCTGATCAATGCTTCCGCACTGACTGAACCGTCGGTAGCCACCGTTAGCGCCCGGTCTGTGCGACCCTGCCGAATGGCCTCCACACCAAGCTGAATGGCCGTTGCGCCGGAAGCGCAGGCGGTAGACAGCGTAACGGGCAGACCACGCGTGCCGAAACGATCGGCCAGACGCTCGGAAATAGCGCCAAACAGCGCCGCTTCCTGAAATTGCGGGTCTGGACGTTCGCGAAGAGCGGCCATGAAGCGATCATAGGCATCGCCTGGCTTTGCAGCCGGTGGCGAACGGTCAGCCAACTCGAAGCGCGCGCTCCATTCGGGCTCGATGGGAGGAGCTGCCAGAAAGAGTGGTCCGTTGAAGTCACCTGAAAGGCCGGCCTGCGCCAGGGCTTCGATCGTTGTTTCCCGCGCAAAGGCGAAGGAACGCTCGACTGAGTTCGGCTTGGGAATGTCGATGAAATCGACCGTGCCGCAGATTTTCGTCGAAAGGTTTTCCGTCGGGAAACGGGTGATCTTGTGAATGCCGGATTTGCCCGAGGTCAAGGCTGCCCAGTTGTCCTGAAGCCCTTGGCCAAGCGATGTGATGATGCCCATGCCGGTAACGGCAACGATGGGGCGACCGAGGTGGTCCTTGAAGTTGCTGGACGCCATGGTGTCTACTCCTCACACATCTCTGGAAAGAACGGCAACGCCTTCGCCGCGAACATGGCCGACTGCCGTCACCACGGCCTGTGCCGGCGCGGATGTTGCAGCCTTTTCAAATGCCGGGTCAAAGGCTGGAACCGCAGCGCCGCTTTCCAGCGCAAGTGCCGCCAAGGCGAGCCCCAGCGGAAATTGCGCCTCAAGTCCATGCCCGGTGACACCACCGAAGCCACGGATGGCCGATGCAGGCAAGGCCTTTGAGAGAACGTCACGCTCCCGCGTGGTTACCGCGTCATAGCCACTTGCACCGGAGAAAATCACTGTTTCAGCGCCATCCTTTGCAGGGGCCAGCAAACGCTCGAGTCGGGTCTCGAACTTTCCGTCTTCACGGCTGCCACGATCGCCCTCGATGGCGTCAATGCGCGCATAGACCTTGGCACCGCGCGCGCTGGCACGCTTGCGGGATTCCAGCACCAGGAAAGCGCCAACGGAGCCGGTTATCATGCCGCCGCCCTCGCCTTCGGAGCGAGACCACAGAGGCTGCCATTGGCCTTGCGCGTGCGCACCGATTGCCTCGAACAGCAACGTCATGTCAGGGCGTTCTGCGGCGAAAGCGCCGCCGACCAGCGCATGGCTGGATTCGCCAGAGCGAATGCGATGAAACGCCGTTTCTACTGCCGAAATGCCCGCAGCCTCTTCGCCCATGAAAGTGCGCGATGATCCGGTGACCTTGTGAACGATGGAGATATTCCCGGCCATGAGATTGGACAGCTGGGCAAGAAACAGCGTCGGGCGCAGTTCGGTGGTCAGCTTCTCATTCAACATGACCTCACGGTCGTTGCGTTTAAGGCCCTCATCCACAATCAACGTATCAACATTGATATCGCGCTCGCCACCGCCGGCAGCCACGATCATGTCCATCGTGCCGCAGGCTTCGGCATCTTCCTTCAACCCGGCGTCATCGAGCGCGAGACCGGCTGCAAAAACGCCGAGCCGCTGCCAGTTTTCCATCTGCCGCTGATCCTTGCGGCCAATCTGGCTCGACCAGTCAATCTCTGGCAATGGGTGAATGGGATAGGGCGCGAATTTCTCAGTCTCGACGATTGGATCAGGGGCTGCCTTTGCAGAAAGAAGCGCCACATGGGCATCCACACCGACGCCATGGCACGTCACGATACCGACCCCGGTGATCACCACATCATTGTCAGATTTCATCATCTGTCATCCTTCGTCGCCTGCCGATCAGATTTGGTCCGGCGAGCTTTCCAAAACGGTATGTTACCGCGTGTGCCATGCGGAATAATGCCCACGATGCGGCTTTGCAATGGCGAAGGCCCAAAGACCGCGCCCAACGCATGAGTTTTCGTCAATTATAAGCAGTTGGGACGCAGGAGAGCGAGATTGGCCAGGACTAGTACCACCCTGCCCGCGTCACATAAAACCGGGTCAGACGGACTGGTCGGCCGCAATCGCGGCCATCAGGCCCACCTCTTCCGCACGTTTGCGCACGATGGGGCCAAGGGGAATATCGCTGAAGGGCATGGTTCTGAGCTTCAACTGTGCGTCACAAACCTTCTTGCCATCGGATGTGATTTTCGCCTTCGTCACGGCAAATCCAGAACCGTCGTGCTCCAGATAGGCCTCAATGTCGAGAACGGCATTTGGCTCTACAAAGGTGCGCATCTTGGCGCCATCAACGCTCATGAGAAATGGCATGGCGGCAAAATCGGTCATTGCCAGAACCAGCATTCCCGAGACCTGCGCCATCGTTTCTATGAGCAACACACCAGGCACAAGCGGCATCCCGGGGAAGTGCCCTTCAAAAACCGGGCTTTGAGCAGGAACAACCGACCGCGCCTTGAGAATCCGGGCAGACTTGTCCAGTGACTCGATGCGGTCCACCATCTGAAAATATTCTAGAAGCATGTTCCGTCCATGACATAGGTGTGTGGAGGGTTCGGCTGCGCCGGAGAGGTGCCGCACGACACGTCCATCATCCCGAATGTGATCCGGGAGCGAGCCGCCGCGCCTCTGCGCGGCGAGAAATCGCATGCGATCATCAACTTGACCGCAACTGATTCAGTGCGGCGCCGTGATGACGGATACGGTGTACCCGTCATCGCGGCTTCCGAAATCAGGCCTTGGCAGCCTTCAGCTCGTCGATCTTGGCGCAGAGGTTTTTCAGAACGAAGTATTCCTCGGTCGAAACCTTGCCTTCGTTGACTTCCTGCGTCCACTGCTCGAGCGGAATCTTGATGCCGAATTCCTTGTCGATTGCAAATACGATGTCCAGAAAGTCGAGGCTGTCGATGCCCAGATCGTCGATCGTGTGGCTTTCCGGCGTAATGGTTTCGCGGTCGATTTCGCTGGTGTCAGCGATAATGTCTGCAACCTTGTCGAATGTAGCTGTCACGCCCATAATCCTTCGTGTGTCTTATCCATTAGATCTATTCAGACGCACCACATAGGCAACTTGCTCTAAAAAGCCAATGGTTTCGTGGTGGATCATTGAATTTTCAGCGCAAAGTGTTGCTCAAACAGCAACCGAATGGCGTCCCCGGCCATTCGAGAGATAGGTATCGAAGGATGCTGCAATGCTTCTTGCGAAAGGTTTTCCCGTATCGGTCAGGCTGAAAACATCGCCCTGCATCGTCACAAGGCCGTCTCGTTCGCTCTCTGCAAATTGCCTGGCTTCGGCAATTGCAACTGAAGCGGCCGGACCGTAGAGGCTTGCCAACGAATCGAGATCCAGCGAAAAATCACACATGAGGCGCTCGATGACGAAAGCGCGCACCCGGTCGTCGAGCGACAGTTCGATGCCGCGCACGACACAGAGATCGTCACCATCCGCCATCCGTTCATATTCGCCGGTGGCAGGCATGTTCTGGACGTAACCTTGAGGCAGCTTGCCGATTGCCGAAGCCCCCAGCCCTATCAGCACATCCGCGCAGTCATCCGTATAGCCCTGGAAATTCCGCTTCAATGCGCCTTCTTTCAACGCTATCGCCAGCGTGTCGGTGGCCTTGGCAAAATGGTCGATGCCGATGCTGACATATCCGGCAGCGATCAGCATTTCGGTAGCTGTCGTCATTTGACGGTAACGCTCCGCTACATTAGGCAGCGCCTTTTCCGGTATCAGGGTCTGATGCTTCTTCATCCATGGTACATGAGCGTATCCAAAAAGCGCAACGCGGTCCGGATCAAGCGAGACAATCTGCCGGACGGTATCGCGCAGGGTGTCCGTCGTCTGGTGCGGCAATCCATAGAGAATGTCGCAGTTGACGGAATGCACGCCCCTCGCCCGGACTGCATCGACCACGCTTTTGGTTTGCTCGAAGCTCTGGAGACGGTTGATCGTCCGCTGGACCTTGGGATCGAAGTCCTGAACACCCAGACTAGCCCGCGTCATGCCGATGGCAGCAAGAGCATCATAACGCTCTTCATCCAGATCGTTCGGGTCCATCTCGACACTGATTTCAACATCCGAGCCGAAGGAGAAGGACGAGCGAAGACAGTCCATCAGTGCAATCATGTCCTCCGGCTTAAGCATCGTGGGTGAACCACCACCGAAATGCACGGCGGTGACCCTTGCATCCCTGGAGACAATGCCGCCGACCTTCTTTATCTCGCGGTGCAACGACTTCAGGTACGCCGCTATGGGTTCATACTTTAGCGTATGCTTGGTGTGACAGGCACAAAACCAGCAAAGACGGTCGCAATAGGGAATGTGCAGATAAAGCGAAATCCGGTTGTCAGCGTCGATGGCGTGGAGCCAGGTCTCATAGACCTGCGAATCAACCCCCTCGTGAAAATGCGGAGCTGTCGGGTAGCTCGTGTAACGCGGTACGGGATTGGCATATTTCCGAATGAGGTGCTCTGTCACGGTGTGTTTCCCCCCTTGGCATGTATCAATTCTGCGACCAGCGATACAACCTGCGACAGTTTGCAACTTTGACTTCGATCAAGTCCCGGTGTAAACATCGAGCATTAAAAGCCGAGGGGGATATCGGCTTATCGGGGCGAGCGAGAGCACATCGTGAGAGTTGCATTTCATTGCCTTGATCTTTTGATCGGAACTTGAACGATGGATACGCTGCAACGAAACGTACATAATTCAGAAATTCCTGTCGTGTGCCGTGCTTGCGAAGCGCGGCACGGTGGATTGTGTGGGGTATTGGTTCCCGACCAACTGGCGGAACTCAATCGACACTCGGCACGAAAGAAGATTGATCAGGGTACGGAATTGCTCGGACAGGGTGAGCAGGTGCCCTATTACGCCAATATTTTGAGGGGCGTCGTAAAGCTTTCAAAAATGATGTCGGACGGTCGTCAACAGATCGTCGGTTTGCAGTTCGCTCCTGATTTTCTTGGGCGGCCCTTCATAGCCGAAAGCAGCATGAGTGCAGAAGCGGCTACGGATCTTGAAATCTGCAGCTTCCCTCGTCGCGTGATCGACAGGATGGTCAGCAGTGTGCCCGGGATGGAGCGGAAGCTTCACAGCCAGTCGCTGAAGGAACTGGATGAAGCACGCGATTGGATGCTAACGCTCGGTCGCAAATCCGCTCAGGAGAAAGTAGCAAGCTTCCTCTACCTGATCGCAACTCATATCGACCCTGAAAAAACGGACAAATCCTGCTTCGACCTGCCGCTGTCACGCGCCGACATTGCAGACTTTCTGGGTCTGACCATTGAAACGGTCAGCCGCCAGATGACAAAGCTGCGCAAAGACAACATTATCCAGATTGAGAATAACCGTCACATCACGGTGCCGGACATGGCTGCGCTGAACTTTGCAGCGGGCAACGACTGAGTCTAAAAAGGCGCTCAAGTTGGATGGCCGAGATGAGCGGCCATCACGTAGGGCGCCTTGGCTTGCGCTGCATTGAACAGCGTAGCGGCAAACACCAGACAGACAAAGAAGCATTTCATTTTTTTTCACGCCCCCCAGCGCCACCGACACTCTGTGCCATTAGGGGGCATTATACGTCCAACTTTACTATGCTGGCTTAAGGAACGCAGTAATCCGGCGCTTACCCGAACGGTTAGGATTCAATCAGGCGCTTTTACGCGCCGTTAACCGAAGCCTCACTGGGACGCCGCAGGCGTGGCCGTGGGGTTTTGCTGGGCCGAAAGTGCGCGCAGTTCCGCGACACGGCGCTTATATTCCGCTTCGGAAATCTGCCCCTTGCTGCGCGCATTGCCGAGCCGGGTCATCGACGTTTCCATCGTGTTGGCTTCGTCATTTTCCATTTGCGGCAAGGCAGCCGTCATCGGCGTTGCAAATGTTGGATAGGTTCCCGTGTCGCGCTTCTGTGCAACTGGCGACGAATCGACAGTTCTCGGACCGACGACCTGGGCTGCCGGGCGCTTCATATTCGCAGGCGCAACCACCGGATCGAGATTCCTGCATCCGCCCATCAGTGGCAAAAGAATGCCGCAGATCGACAGGGCGGTTACCGCTCTTACGCGTTCGAGATGCTTGCCCATGTCTATGCCCCGCCTGTAACGTAGTCTTCGAATGCCGGACGCCGGAATCCAGAGCGTCGCTTTGCTGGAACTTGTATTCGTTTTCATGCAGAATGTGCAAACACAAAAATGCGCCGGAGGGCAATGTATGGCGGGCACGAATGGCGAAGTGAACGACAAGGGGGAGAAGCCCGAGGGCTCTACCGCCGAATCGGCCGAAGCCTATATCGTGCGGGATCCTCAGGCTTTTGCCATGAACGTCGCGCGGGCTCTGGAAAATCTTGGCAGGGCGGCGTCGGAATGGCTGGCGCCGCGTGAGCGGGGCGAGATTCCACCGACCTCTGCCAGCCCGATGAGTGATCTCGTCCGGACCATGTCCGACGTCGCCGAATACTGGATGGCCGAGCCGAAACGGTCCATCGAGGCGCAAACGCATCTTCTTTCGAGCTATTTCGACATCTGGCAACAATCGCTTTCACAATATTCTTCCGGGCAGGACGATACCAAGGCGCAGGAGCGCGCCCAAACCACCCACAAACGATTTGCCGATGAGGCCTGGCAGACGAACCCGTTCTTCGATCTCTTGCAGAAGATTTACTTCGCAACGGCCGCCTGGGCGGAAAAAATGGTCAGCGAGGCAGAAGGTCTGGATGAGAAGACGCGGCAGAAGGCCCGATTTTACATGCGGCAGGTAACGGAGGCGATTTCACCCGCCAATTTCGCCTTTACGAACCCGCAGGTCTTTCGTGAGACGGTGGCAACCAGCGGTGCCAATCTCGTCAAGGGAATGGCGCAGCTGGCCGAAGACATGGCCGCAGGCAATGGCAACATCAAACTGCGGCAGACGGATTACAGCAAGTTCGTCATCGGCCAGAATCTTGCGGTGACGCCCGGCAAGGTCATAGCCCGCAGCCAACTGTGCGAGATCATCCAATACACGCCATCAACGGAAACGGTGTGGAAAGAGCCGCTGCTGATCATTCCGCCCTGGATCAACAAATTCTACATTCTCGATCTCAACGCGCGAAAATCCTTCGTGAAATGGTGCGTCGATCAGGGCCACAGCGTTTTCATGATCTCTTGGGTCAATCCGGACAGCCGTCATGCGGACAAAAGCTGGGATGACTATATTGAAGAGGGAATCCAATTCGCCCTTGATAGCATCAAACAGGCGACAGGCGAAAATGACGTCAACGCGGTGGGATATTGCATTGGCGGAACCCTGCTCGCCTCTACTCTTGCCCTGCACGCCCAGACGAGCGACCACCGCATCAAGACCGCGACGTTTCTTGCCGCCCAGACGGATTTCACCCATGCCGGCGATCTGAAGGTCTTTATCGATGAGCAGCAACTGGCGGCTCTCGATGTTCACATGAAGGCGGTCGGATATCTGGATGGCGCCATCATGGCCAGTGTCTTCAATATGCTCCGGGCATCCGATCTCGTCTGGCCTTACGTGGTGGACAATTATCTGCGGGGGGCACAGCCGCCGCCTTTTGATCTTCTCTACTGGAATTCTGATTCCACCCGCGTGGCAGCGGCCAACCATTCCTTCTATCTGCGAAACTGCTATCTGGAGAACAATCTTGCTGAAGGCCGGATGAAGGTTGCTGGAAAGGTCATCAAGCTGAGCGATGTCACAATCCCGGCTTATGATCTCGCTGCCCGGGAAGACCACATCGCACCGGCAAAATCGGTCTTTACTGGTGCTGCCCTTTTTGGCGGACCGGTAGAGTTCGTGCTCAGCGCTTCGGGCCACATCGCAGGTGTGGTCAATCCACCGGACGCGGGAAAATACCAGTATTGGACGCGCAACTTGTCACCCGAAGGTGACTTCGATGACTGGCAGCAGTCCGCAGATGCTCACAAGGGCTCGTGGTGGCCGCACTGGCAGGAATGGCTTGCGTCTCACAACACACAACAGGTCGCCGCCCGCATACCCGGCGAAGGAGCTCTGCCACCGCTTTGCGACGCGCCCGGAACCTATGTTCTTGAATAAGAAACCCGCGAACACGACACTGCGGCATGTTGTATGATTCGCCACTTGTCCCCGCGACACTCGTTTCCCGTTACAAACGCTTTCTCTTCGATGCGGTGCTGGAAGATGGCACGGCCATTACAGGTTCATGCCCCAACACCGGGTCGATGCGCGGTCTGACGACGCCAGGGTCACGCATATGGTTGTCACAGCACGATAGCGCCACACGCAAGCATCGATACATGCTTGAACTCGTGGAGGCGGACGGGACGATTGTTGGCATCAACACCTCAACGCCCAACAAACTTGTGCAGGAGGCGCTGGGTGCGGCGGCCATTCCATCTCTTGCCGGATACTCGACAATAAAACGCGAACAAAGATACGGCAAAAATTCGCGAATCGACTTTCTCCTGTCTGCAAATGGCCGGCCTGATGCCTATGTCGAGGTGAAAAACGTACATTTCACTCGGCAAAAAGGGCTCGCAGAGTTTCCGGACACGGCCACCAAACGGGGCGTCAAACATCTGGAAGAGTTGGGCGACGCAGCGCAGGCAGGGTATCGCGCTGTCATGCTCTACGTCATCCAGCGGTCAGACTGCGACCTTTTCCGGATCTGCGATGACCTGGACCCCGCCTACTCCGTCGCATTCCACCATGCCAGGAACCGTGGCGTAGAGGCCTACGCCATGAAATGTAGCGTTTCGGCACAGGAAATCGTAGCAAACGAGATGGTTGCAATAGACGACCGGCACCCTGCTGCTTTATGAAACAAAGCATTGAAGGACAAGAAAGCTTTATAATGGTCACCTACATCGACGCAACATCGGCACCCATGAAAAATACCGGCGTTATTCGCTTGTATAACGCAGAGGATTTTGCAGGAATGCGCAAGGCCAGTCAGTTGACGGCACGCTGCCTTGATGAACTGGCCAGCCTTGTCAAACCCGGCGTCACGACCAATACGATCGACCGGTTCGTCTTCGAATTCGGGATGGATCACGACGCCCTGCCCGCCACGTTGAATTATCGCGGCTATACCAAGTCCGTCTGCACCTCCATCAACCATGTTGTTTGCCACGGCATTCCGGATGATAAACCCCTGCGCGAAGGCGACATCGTCAATATTGACGTGACCTATATTCTGGACGGCTGGTACGGCGACTCCAGCCGCATGTACCCCGTCGGTCAGATCAAGCGTGCGTCGGAGCGTCTTCTGGAAGTGACCTATGAGTGCCTGATGCGTGGCATTGCGGCGGTAAAGCCGGGCGTTCGCACCGGGGCAATCGGCGCGGCAATCCAAGCCTATGCGGAAGCCGAGCGTTGCTCAGTCGTTACTGATTTCTGCGGGCACGGCGTGGGGCGTCTGTTTCATGATACGCCGAACATTCTCCACTATGGCAAGGAGAGCGACGGTCCCGAAATCCGCGAGGGCATGATCTTTACGATCGAGCCGATGATCAATCTCGGCAAACCGAATGTCAAAGTCCTTTCCGATGGATGGACCGCAGTCACGCGGGACCGCTCACTCTCCGCCCAGTACGAACATGCTGTGGGCGTGACAGCAACAGGCTGCGAGATTTTCACACTTTCGCCAGGTGGTCTCCACCGCCCTGGACTACCGCCGCTCTAATCTTTGAGAGACGATGCCAATGGCCAAAAGCCCCGCTGATCAGACGACGTTGTTCAATTCGGAAACAGGCGTGGAAGGCGACAGCAACGATCTTGCGGAAGTCATGGATGAGCGCGGCTTTTTTGCTGAGCCCAGGCAGGTCGCAAAGAAGATGAAGGGCGAGTTGACGCCTGCCCCTGACGCCGATGGGGCCCACTATCTCGGTCATCGTGAGCGACTCCGTGCCAAATATCGCGACAATGGCGACGCAGCCCTGGCTGACTATGAGTTGCTGGAGCTTCTCCTGTTCCGGCTGATTCCCAGGCGTGACACAAAACCAATTGCGAAGGCGCTGATTGCTCGCTTCGGCACGTTCGGTGGCGTCATGGGAGCCCCTGTTGCCTTGTTACAAGAGGTAAAAGGAGTCGGGGAAGCGGTTGCGCTCGATCTCAAACTCATCGCCTCTGCATCACAACGAATGCTGAAGAGCGAAATCAGAAACAAGCAGGTTTTGGGATCATGGTCTTCTGTGATTGACTATTGCCATGCGGCAATGGCGCATGAGTCACGAGAGCAGTTTCGTATTCTATTTCTCGACAAGAGAAATGTGCTGATCGCAGACGAGGTCCAGGGGCAAGGAACTGTTGATCACACGCCGGTCTATCCCCGGGAAGTTGTGAGACGGGCTCTCGAGCTTTCCTCTACCGCGATCATCCTCGTCCACAATCATCCCAGTGGAGATCCGACCCCGTCCCGAGCCGATATCGACATGACCAAGACAATTGTCGACACGGCAAAACCGCTGGGAATTGCCGTGCATGATCACATCATAATCGGGAAGGATGGGCACGTTAGCTTCAAGGGCCTACGGCTGATCTGACGGCTACGCCGCCCCAAAACGACCTAGCCCAAAAAAAGTTCCGTCATTTGCATTTTTTTTGCGCTTGTGCCCCTGGGTTGAAATCTTTTCCTTAACAGAAAATCAATTTCCGTGTTTTAGCCTTTTCGAAAATAACATATTTTCAGGGGGCGCCATCATGGGAATGGCAAACATTTTCCGTAATCGATCTGGATCAGCAGCGGTCGAATTTGCGATCGTCGCTCCGGTCTTCATACTCGTGATTTTGACCATGATTGCCTACGGCATCTACCTGACAGCGGCCTATGCGGTGCAACAGGTCGCCGCAGATGCTGCTCGCACGGCAATCGCTGGCATGAGCACCCCTGAGCGGCAAGCCCTTGCCAAAGACTTCATTGACAAAAGCGCGCTGAATTACGTCTTCCTCGACAAGAACCACCTGAATGTTTCCGTAGACAGCGATCCTTTCAACGTAACCCAGTTCACGGTGACCGTCGAATATGACGCCACGGAACTGCCGATTTGGAGCCTCTATACCTACGCCCTTCCTGACAAGACAATCCGCCGCTTTTCGACGATCCGTATCGGGGGAGTATGACATGCGGGAATGGACGACCTTGTTCAGGCATCTCGCCTTGGATCGCTCCGGAAATATAGCTGTCATGGCGGCCATCACCTCCCCGCTCATCATGGGGGTTCTGGCCTTGGGTGTGGATTATGGTTCGCTCACCCTGCAAAAGCGACAGTTGCAAAACACCGCTGATCTTGCGGCGGTATCGGCGGCGTCGGCAATCAATCCCGAACGGGCCGTGCTGCAGTTTTTTCAGATCAACAATGAGAATTTGGGCGTCAAGTTGAACTCCACCCTCTTGACGACAAGCGGAACCGTCACATTCGATCCAGACACCGTTTTCTCAACGACCGATGGCTATGCCGAAATAGTCAAAGGCCGATATTATCCCGACGCCAGCATAGCTGTGGGGCAACGCTTCGTTCCCAATGCGACACCCTACAATGCGGTGAAGGTCAACATCGTTGAAAAGGGCCGCATCTATTTTGCCAGCAGTTTCGCACAATCGCCAACGATCAGCGCGACAGGCACGGCGGCAGCCCAGAAGCTGGCAGCCTTTTCAATAGGCACGCGCCTGGCAAGTTTGAACAACGGTCTATTGAACGGCCTGCTCGGCGGGCTCTTGGGAACAGACATATCGTTAAATCTGATGGACTATCAGGCACTCGTTTCCGCTGACGTGAACGCGTTGGCCGTTGTCGACGCGCTGGCGAGCGATATCAACCTGACGGCGGGCACCTACCGAGATGTTCTTCAAACCGAAATTACCTACAGCAAATTTCTGGCTGCACTGAACAAGGCGTCTGGGGGAAAACCTGCTGTCAACACTGCGCTGAAGTCTCTCGAAAAGCTGGTCAACAAGACAACGGTCAAGCTTCGGCTTGAACGGTTGATGGCGTTGGAACCCATTCTCGATAAGAAGATAGGAACTGCAGAAAATCTCAACCTGCAAGCTGGCGTTTTCGATCTCATTTCCGCCGCGGCCACGGCTGCCAATGGCGGCAAGCAGCTTTCACTCGACACCGGCATCACTGTACCGGGACTTGCCTCAACCCAGCTGACGCTGGCAATCGGTGAGCCCCCGGTTGGCACGCCCCCGCTTGCCGTGGGCGCAACAGGCACCATCATCAGAACGGCTCAAACGCGCCTGTCCATCAATACCAAGGTCGACGGCTTGAAAGCGCTGCTGGGGCTTGCCGTCAATATTCCCCTTTATGTGGAAGTTGCGACAGGCGAAGCGAAATTGTCTGACGTTCGCTGCAGTGCCAATGGAACAGGCTCAGTGGATGTGGAGGTGGTGCCGGGCATCGCAGAACTCTCCCTCGGTCAGGTGGATATGGCAGCCTTCAACAATTTTGGCAAAGATCCAAGGGTAACCAGAACGGCCATCGTCGACTCTCTCGTTCTCAAGGTGAGCGGATTGTCCCATGTGGACAGCGCCAACCTGACAAAGACGAAGCTCACCTTCCGGCAAAGTGAGATTGACCAAGCCTTGTCAAAGACAATATCGACAAAAGACGCTTCGACTTCACTAATTAAGACGCTTCTCAAAAATGCTGATCTTGATATCAACCTTCTCTTTATCTCGCTCGGCTCCAACGCGACCGTCCAGGCGGCACTCTCGGAAACACTCTCAGCAGCGACGACGCCTATCGATACCCTGCTTTACAACACTTTGCTTGTTCTGGGCGTAAAGCTCGGCGCAGCAGATGTTCGCGTCACTGATCTTCGCTGTATGCATCCTGCCCTTGTCCAATAAGCGTTGTTGTTTCTGCCAAAACGTAAAAAAGCCGCCGGATCGCTCCGACGGCTTTTTGTTTTCATTGATCTCGATCAGCCGTTGACGACAGCCATACGCTTTTCGTCACGGCCGCTTTTCATGCGCTCGGACAGCAGGAAGGCCAGTTCCAGCGCCTGGTCGGCGTTGAGACGCGGGTCACAATGCGTGTGGTAGCGGTCAGATAGCGAATCGGCAGTAACGGTACGCGCACCACCGGTGCATTCGGTCACGTCCTTGCCGGTCATCTCGATGTGGATGCCACCTGGATGGGTGCCTTCGGCGCGGTGGATCTGGAAGAAGCTTTCGACTTCCGACAGAATGCGCTCGAATGGACGCGTCTTGTAGTGATTGAGCGTGATCGTGTTGCCATGCATAGGATCACAGGACCAGACGACCTTGCGCCCTTCCTTTTCCACAGCACGGATCAACTTCGGCAGGCTCTCGGCAACCTTGTCATGACCAAAGCGGCAGATAAGCGTCAGACGACCGGCTTCGTTGGATGGGTTCAGCGCATCGATGAGCTCGATCAGATTGTCCGGCTGCAAGGATGGGCCGCACTTCAGGCCGATCGGGTTCTTGATGCCACGGAAATATTCCACATGGGCGTGGTCAAGCTGGCGCGTACGATCACCAATCCACAGCATGTGGCCCGATGTCGCGTACCAGTCGCCCGATGTCGAGTCGATACGGGTCAAGGCTTCTTCATAGCCGAGCAGCAAAGCTTCGTGGCTGGTGAAGAAATCGGTTTCTCGCAGGCTGGGCTGGTTTTCCGCAGTGATGCCGATGGCCTTCATGAAGTCCATGGTTTCGGAAATGCGGCTGGCAAGCTTGCGATAACGGTCCGCCTGCGGGCTATCCTTGACGAAACCGAGCATCCACTGGTGCACGTTTTCGAGGTTGGCGTAACCACCCATCGCGAAGGCGCGCAGAAGGTTCAGCGTAGCAGCCGACTGGCGATATGCGTCCAGCTGGCGCTCTGGGCTTGGAATGCGCGATGCTTCGTTGAACTCGATACCGTTGATGATGTCACCACGGTAAGACGGAAGGCTGACGCCATCCAGTGTTTCGATGTTCGACGAGCGTGGCTTGGCAAACTGGCCAGCGATACGGCCAACCTTCACCACAGGAAGCTGCGCGCCATAGGTCAGAACGACCGCCATCTGCAAGAACGCGCGGAAGAAGTCACGAATATTGTCAGCGCCGTGCTCAAGGAAGCTCTCTGCGCAATCCCCGCCCTGAAGCAGGAAGGCTTCACCTTCGGCAACGCTGGCAAGCTGCTTTTTCAGGCGCCGCGCTTCACCCGCAAAAACCAGCGGCGGATAGGTTGCAAGCGTCGCTTCCGTTGCCGAAAGTGCTGCCGCATCCGGATATTCGGGAACCTGCTGGATCGGTTTGTGTCTCCAGCTACCGGGCGTCCAATTCTGTGCCATGTCTTCCACCTGGTTAAGGCCAACTCTGTCGTTATTGGCGATCTCTAAAGTTGCGCGGCTTATAGCTTCAAGGGCGACCTTTGCAAAGCCGATCCTTGAAGCGCCGCGCCGTTTAGCCGGATTTTCCGCCAATTCGAGTGAGAAAAACGAATCTAACCGATTTAATTTTCGCACTCAAATCCCGTCAGAAGTTGCGAACCTAGATTCTTTCCCCGTTCTTGATCCGGTAGCTCGGCGAATACATCGTTACCAGTTCTTCGGATGCGGTCGGGTGGACGGCCATGGTGGCGTCGAAGTCGTCCTTGGTGCAGCCGGCCTTGAGGATGATGCCAAGAAGCTGAGCCATTTCGCCTGCCTCATGACCAAGGATATGGGCACCAACGACCTTACGATCCGCTGCATTGACGATGAGCTTCATGATCGTCTTTTCCGAGCGACCGGAAAGCGTTGCCTTCATTGGCCGGAACTGTGCGCGGTAGACTTCGATTTCCTCGAACTTGGCGCCGGCCTCCTCTTCGGAAATGCCGACGGTGCCAATTTCTGGCTGCGAGAACACCGCAGTCGCGATGAGGTGGTGATCAGGCTTGGTGGGATTGTTCTTGAACTCGGTCTCAATGAAGCACATCGCTTCATGAATGGCGACCGGCGTGAGCTGTACCCGATCGGTGACATCACCGAGTGCGAAGATGCTGGGTACGTTTGTGCGAGAGTATTCGTCAACGATGATCGCGCCCCGATCATTGATGGCAACGCCCGCATTCTCCAAGCCAAGCCCTTGCGTGTTGGGATCGCGGCCAAGCGCCAGCATCACCTGCCCCACATTCAGGGAATGTCCCTGCTTGGTTTGCGCCACAAGTCCACCGGCTTCGTCTTTCTTCACCTCGTGGATCACATCTTCCAGAATGATGCGGATACCCTTTTCGACCATTGCCGCATGCAGACCCTGCCGCATGTCGTTGTCGAAGCGGGAAAGTATCTCCTTGCCGCGATAAATCAGCGTCGTCTCGACGCCGAGACCGTGGAAGATGTTGGCGAATTCGACAGCGATATAACCACCGCCGGCAATCAAGATCGAACTTGGCAATTCCTGGAGGTCGAAGGCCTCATTGGAAGAGATTGTCAGCTCATGCCCAGGCAGTGACACGTGCGGATTCGGTGTGCCGCCGACGGCAATGACGATGCGTTCCGCCGTCACGGTTTTCCCCGTTTGCACGAGTTTGACGGTATGCGCATCGACAAGTTCGGCACGGCTGTTGAATATCTCTGCCTTGGCATTCTCCAGGCCCTTACGATAAAGCCCCTCCAAACGCTCGATTTCCTTGTCCTTTGCCGCGACCAGCTTTTTCCAGTCGAAGCTGCTCTCGCCCACAGTCCAGCCGAAGCCGGCGGAGTCTTCAAAATGCTCGGGAAATTGCGAGGCGTAGACAAACAGCTTCTTCGGCACACAGCCTCTGATGACGCAGGTTCCGCCATAGCGATATTCTTCCGCGATACCAACGCGCTTGCCGAGCGACGCGGCCACGCGGGCACTCCGGACGCCGCCGGAACCGCCGCCGATAACGAAGAGATCATAGTCATAGGATGTCATGGAAAAGCCTCTGAAAGAGATGGTGGCGCAGGCCATATCGTTGGGCATTCATATAGGTGTTGCCGCACACAAATGAAAAGCCCGGACTGTCATCCGGGCTTTGAAAAATTCTGACCTTGGGAAAAGTCTTACTGCTTCGGCTTGGCTGCAGGTGCAGCGCCTGCAGCAGCAGGTGCGCCGGGCGCGCCACCAACGTTGGCGCTGTTGGCTGGCAGAGGCTGAAGATCAGCACCGGCAACCTTCTGAAGTTCGCTCATGCTCGATGTATTCAGATCGCGGTTGATGCCCGCAGCCCAGATATCAGCAGCCTTCATCAGTTCGCGCGTTGCGATCGGACCATCCTTCAACAGCTTCTTGCCGGTTTCACTACCGTAGAATGTCGAGATAGCCTTGAGTTCTTCCAGCGAGAAAGCGCGTGCATAGGTCAGGGCAGCTTCACGCTCGAGGTCGGCACGGCGAGGCGCAAGCTCCAAAGCCTTCGCATCGACAGTCTCGGTGATTGCGTCCTGGACGTTTGGCGAGGCCTGGATGAGTTCGGCCTTCAGGCGCTCGGCAAGGCCCGGCAGGATGTTGTCAAAACGATCCGTGACGCCAAGAGCGGCGATAGCCTGCTTGGCAGCGGCAACATGCTCTTCGGAAATTTCCTGCGCCCGAACTGTGGTACCGAAGACGATACCGGAAATGAGGATCGAAGCAGCGGCAGCTTTGCCGAGTCCCGCAAGGTTGATCATGAAATCTCTCGCTCCTGTTATATTTTCGCCTGCATCACGCGCGCGCCATCCGGCCCGGCGATAATGGCAAGCGATGCCAGATTAATGAAAAGTCCGTGCTCGACAACACCCGGTATGGCGTTCAGCTCGCGTGCCAGTGCTTCTGCATCAGGAATACGGCCAAAAGATGCGTCGAGAATAAGGTGTCCGCCGTCGGTTTTAAAGGGTCCATCCTCCAGCGAACGCAATGTCATAGCGCCGGAAAGGCCAAGCCTCGACGCCACTTTTTCAATTGCTATGCGGGTTGCGACCTGACCGAATATGTTGATCTCGATCGGGAGCGGAAACGCGCCCAGTGTATCGACGACCTTGCTCTGATCTGCGATCACGATGACGCGTGTCGATGCTGCGGCAACGATCTTTTCTCGAAGCAGCGCACCGCCACCACCCTTCACCAGCCGCAAGGCATGGTCGACCTCATCGGCACCGTCGATCGTGAGATCCAGTTCCGGAAGGTCATCGAGGGACTGGAGGGGAACGCCAAGCTCCACGCAAAGACGAGCCGTCCGCTCGGATGTTGGAACGCCCTGAACCCGCAGCCCTGCCGATACTTTTTCCGCCAGAAGCCGGACGAATTCTTCTGCCGTAGACCCGGTACCAATTCCAAGACGCATTCCGTCTTCGACATGGGACAACGCCGCTTCTGCGGCCTTGATCTTCATTTGGCGGGCATCCATGCGGCTGCAAACTCCGGGTGTAACAACAACTCAATCCGCATCGGGGCCACTCTCGGAGCCGGACGCTGGCGTGCTGTTTACACGGGTCGACTGCCAAACAAAAGCCCCCTCGGAATGCATGAGGTGACGATCCAAAGGTTTCATTGCAAATCTTCGTGTCAATGCTTAGCCTTGGAGAGACCTACCCCTTCTCATTGTGAGGCATTCCTTGACTTCTCCCCTTGTTATATTCGACCTCGACGGAACATTGGTCGACACGGCACCCGATCTCATCGACAGTTTGAACTACGCCATTGCCGCTGCCGGGCTGGCACCCACAAGCTATGATGACCTCAAGCATCTGGTTGGCCACGGCGCACGCGTCATGATCAAACGGGCATTCGCCCTGCGAAATACGCCGCTTTCGGATGACGACCTGGAGCCGCTCTATGAGCGCTTCATTGCCTATTACCTCGAGACCATGCCCGGTAACAGCAAGCCCTACCCCGGCACCGTTGCGGCGCTGGAGAGATTGACGGCTTCGGGCCACACACTCGCGGTCTGCACCAACAAGACAACGGTACTGGCACTGCCTCTTCTCGAAAAGCTTGGTCTTGCCCATCACTTTGCTGCTGTCACCTGTGGTGACACCTTCGAATGGCGCAAGCCTGATGCGCGTCACATCACCGGCACAATCGAGAAGGCTGGCGGCGATGCGGCAAAAAGCGTGATGGTAGGTGACAGTTTCAACGATATCGCATCCGCCAAAAATGCAGGCATCCCATCGGTCGGGGTCACCTTCGGTTATACGGATGTGCCGATGGCGGAGCTTGAACCTTCTGTGGTGATCGATAGTTACGACGAACTGGACGCCGCGATGATCGAGCGGCTGATTTCAAAACAGGCTGCTGCGGCCGAGTAAAACGTCCTTCATCGAATGCGTCTTTTTCGATCAAAGGCTCGACCGTATCGCAGTCTACATCAAAGTCGGAATGACGAAATCTGCGCGAAAATCGATCAACAAAAAAGCCGCCTCGAAGGGCGGCTTTTTCAATTGCTGACACGCGATTATTAACGCGAGTAGAATTCGACCACGAGGTGTGGTTCCATGACGACCGGGTATGGAACGTCAGACAGAGCTGGTACGCGAGCGAAGGTCGCAACCATCTTGTTGTGATCAACTTCGATGTAGTCAGGAACGTCACGCTCTGCGAGAGCAACAGCTTCCAGAACGGTTACGAGCTGCTTGGACTTCTGACGAACTTCGATAACGTCGCCAACCTTGCAGCGGTAAGAACCGATGTTGACGCGAACGCCGTTAACCGTGACGTGGCCATGGTTTACGAACTGGCGAGCAGCAAAAACGGTCGGTACGAACTTTGCGCGGTACACGATCGCGTCCAGACGGGACTCGAGCAGACCGATCAGGTTCTCGGATGTATCACCCTTGCGACGGTTTGCTTCGTCGTAGGTTGCGCGGAACTGCTTTTCGCGCAGTTCGCCGTAGTAACCCTTGAGCTTCTGCTTGGCGCGCAGCTGCGTGCCGAAGTCGCTCATCTTGCCCTTGCGGCGCTGGCCGTGCTGGCCTGGGCCGTATTCGCGACGGTTTACAGGGGACTTAGGACGACCCCAGATGTTTTCGCCCATACGGCGGTCAATTTTATACTTGGACGATTCGCGCTTGCTCATCGTATTTCCTTTCAGAATGTTACACCGGTTTGTTGCCAAACCGGATCAAGGAAACACGCCCTCCTCTGAGGTCCGTTTAAGAACCTCTGACAGGTTTCTCACATTTGCGAATGGAGAAGCCACGGGACATGTCGGTGATGTTGACTACCGAACGTCAGTTTATAAACTGCAAGGCAGTCAACGAAACACACCGAGCATTGCTGCCCGGTGTTGATGCGGCTTCTAGGTCTGTGTCATCGAATTGTCAATGAGAAAAAAGTTTCCGACACCTCTTGAATCCGGCTTTCGCCACGTTATTTTTCAAGTGTGATCAGGACTCGGGCCCCTCTGGCGTATTCCGGACAATACGCGATGTCGAGTCTCTTAAGGTTGGGGCCACGTCTATGTCTGTCACACGTTCCCCATCCGTAAAGCCAACCTCGTCCGGAAAAAGGTTGACTGATGGACTATTTGCTCATCGATTTTTTAGGCACTCCCGCTTGGATGTGGGGCGTCTTCATTGCACTGGTTTTGGGACTTCTTTCCCTCGACCTTGGCGTCCTGCATAAAAACTCCAAGGAGATCGGCATACGCGAAAGCATGCTGATGTCCGGTTTCTATATTGCGATCGGCTTGGCCTTCGGTGGCTGGATCTGGTACCAGTCCGGCCAGCAGTCGGCGATGGAATATGTAACGGGCTTTGTCGTGGAAAAAAGCCTCGCGATGGATAACATCTTCATCATCGCGATGATTTTCTCTTACTTCGCCATTCCCCGCCAATACCAGCATCGTGTGCTGCTGTGGGGTATCCTTGGCGTCATCGTCCTGCGCGGCATCATGATTGCTGCTGGCGCTGCCATCGTTGAGAACTTCCACTGGGTTCTTTATATCTTCGCCGCCTTCCTTGTATTCACCGGTCTCAAGATGCTGTTTTCGTCCGACCATGACGAAAACGATATCGGCAACAACAAGATTCTGAAGTTTTTGCGCAGTCACCTGCCGGTGACGAACACGCTGCACGGCGAGAAATTCCTCGTCAAGGAAGTCGATGAGAAAACCGGCAAGCTGAAGACCTTCGTAACGCCGCTGTTCCTTGCGCTGGTGATGGTCGAAATCGCCGACCTGATCTTCGCCGTCGACTCGATCCCTGCGATCTTCGCGATCACGACAGACCCGTTCATCGTCTATACGTCGAACATCTTCGCGATCCTTGGTCTGCGTGCGCTCTACTTTGCGCTGGCAGCTCTGATGCACCGCTTCGCTTACCTGAAATATGCTCTGGCTGCGGTTCTGGTTTTTGTCGGCTCCAAGATCTTCGTGGCTGATATGCTGGGCATCGCAAAGATCCCGCCTGCCCTCTCGCTTGGCATCACGGTTGCCATCTTGGTAACGGGTGTAGTCGGTTCGCTTCTGGCTACGCGTAAGGAAGCGAAAACGATCGAGTAATCCTACTCGGCCGCCAGCTTCGCATCATCTTCAGCCGCGTCCGCATCCCCGGGCGCGGTTTTTGCGTCAAGGTCTGGGAAAGCCACAATGCGTTTGCCGGAAAAATCGGCATGAACAACGACGAGTTCTTTTTCCTCGAAATAGCTCAGCAACCTGCGGGCGCGACGGGCGGAATGGGTGCCATAGGCACGGGCGATGCGGGCGTCTGAAGGACACGGCTCTTCACCAAGTGCGGCCTTGACCAGAAGCAGAAAGACACCTTGGAGATCATCAGAAACGTTTGATGAAAGCTCAAGGGCCTTTTCCCAGGCCTCAGTCGATGCCATTTCGAGATCAACGCCGGATCGGGTGATGGCCACCTGACGACGGAACTCAGAAAGTGCCATGGGCGTGCCGGGAATGCGGCGCATTCGGGCACGCACGAGAAATTCCTGATAGAGAACGGCATCCGTACGATAGGCCGACTGCGGATCGTCCATGATCTCGGCAAGCACGGCGGAAATCTTCTCGGCACGCTCCTCGGGCGACATATCCGCCTGGCTGCTGCGCTGAACCTGTTGCTGCGGCTCTGATCCGCCAATGGCCGGTGTGGAGCGCGAAAGCTCCGCCAGAATATCTGTCGTCGGACGGGGTGCGGGCGGCGTGCGGCGCACAGGCGCGCGGGTAAACTCTTCCGGGTCGGGCGTGAAGATCAGGTCCTCAACGTCCTGCGGCGAGTCGGGGAGCGGCATCAGTTTCGGTGAAGACGAACGGGCCGATGTTTCGACCGCACCAATGATGATCGGTAGCGGACGGCGCGACAGCGCAGGTCCAAGCGCCACGAAATTGCCGCGCTGCAAATCGCGGAACATTTCCGCCTGGCGGCGATCCATCCCCAAGAGATCCGCTGCGCGGGCCATGTCGATATCCAAAAAGGTACGGCCCATCAAAAAGTTGGAGGCTTCGGCAGCGACGTTCTTGGCAAGCTTAGCCAGACGCTGCGTGGCGATGACGCCTGCCAGGCCGCGCTTTCGGCCACGACACATGAGGTTGGTCATGGCGCCCAGCGACATCTTGCGTGCGTCTTCCGTCACCTCACCGGCCACCGATGGCGCGAACATCTGCGCTTCATCCACCACGACCAGAACCGGGTACCAGAACTCGCGGTCCGCATCGAACAGGCCGTTGAGGAAGGCGGCAGCTGCCCGCATCTGCTGCTCGATATCGAGACCTTCCAGCGTCAGGACGCAGGAAACGCGGTGCTGCCTGATGCGATTGGCAATCCCCGCCAACTCGCCCTCGGTGCGTTCGCCATCAACAACCACGTGACCGAACTTGTCGGCCAATGTCACGAAATCGCCTTCCGGATCGATAATGACCTGCTGCACCCAGGGTGCGGATTGCTCCAGCAGCCTGCGGAGCAAATGCGATTTGCCAGACCCGGAATTGCCCTGCACCAACAAACGTGTGGCAAGCAATTCCTCAATATCGAGCTTGGCAGCTTGCCCGCCCGATAGGGTCCCCATGTCGATGCCGACCTGCAATGTTCAAATTCCCTGCAACGCAAATGGATGAGCGCCGATTCGTTGAAACGACAGCGAACGTCTTCCTTACCAAAAAAATCAGCAAATGGCCTGTGACGTCAACGCAATGCACAGGGAATATCGCTGACCTCAGGCCGCAAAACGTCTCAAAGACAGCCGACGGCCGAAGACGTTGAGCGCCAGCCCCGCCACCACAAGTGTGCTGCCGATGACCTCCAGAAGCGTGATCTGTTCCGCAAAAGCAAAGTACGCCCCAAGGAAACCGACAATCGGCACCAGAAGTGAGAAAGGCGCAACCGTGCCAGCGGGGTAACGCAGCAACAGAAAGCTCCATATGCCAGCACCGACGATCGTTGCTCCATAGGCCATGTAGATGACAACGAAAACCGTCATGAGGTTGGCGGACGCAAGCCCGTCAGAGATGGCCTGCGGACCTTCCAAAACAAGCGACAGTGCGATTAACGGCAGCACGGGCACGAGGCTTGTCCACGCCACGAAGGAGACGGCGTTGACCCTGCCGACCTTGCGGTTGACGATGTTGCCGATTGCCCAGCTGAAGGCCGCGCCGACACACATCACGAGCGGCACCATGGCGCTGACATTCAACCGCTCCAGACCGATCACGGCCAGACCGCCGAAGGCCACGGCAGCTCCAGCAATATGCGACTTCAGCGGAATTTCGCCCAGAAGTGTGACAGCCAGCGCCATGGTGAAAAACGCCTGCGACTGCATGACGAGCGAAGCCAGACCAGCCGGCAGTCCCAGTTTGATGGCCGTATAGAGAAGCCCGAACTGCGCGCACCCCATGACCATGCCGTAGATGACCATATGCTGCCACGACACTTTTGGCCTCGGCAGAAAGAAGACAAGGGGCACCGCTGCAAAAAGGTACCGCAGCGCCGTCAGAAACAAGGGCGGCATATCCATGACGCCGACCTTGATGACCACGAAGTTGAAGCCCCACAAAAACACAGTGACGAGGGCGAGAAGGATATGCGGCACGGCCATTTTGTTTTTGTCCAATCAGGTGCCGCTTGGGGATTGCAGCGTTTCTATCCGGCAGCGCGCTTCCAGCCCGCCGTGAGCAGGCCAGCACCAATCAGCAGGCTGCCGCCCGTGCGGTTGACGATGCGCTGAACATGGGGCTTGCGGATGGTGTTGCGTGCGGCACTCGCTAACATTCCATAAAGGGCCGCGTTGCAGGTGGCAAGAACAAGGAATGTGATTTCAAAGATCACGACCTGCGGCCAGAATGGCAGCGATGGCGTCAGAAATTGCGGCAGGAATGCCACGAAGAAGACAATGCTTTTCGGGTTGAGTGCCGTGACGACATAGGTGTGCAGGAAAATCCGCAACGGCCTTTCCTTGCCCGCCGTCTCCGTCTCCGTCTGCGCAAGCCCCTGCCCCATGACCGGCGCTCGCCACAGTTTGATGCCGAGATAGATCAGATAGGCTGCACCCACCCATTTCAACCCAGTGAACAGAGCTGCGGATGTCGCAAGCAGCGCGCCCAAGCCCAGCATCGAGGCCGTCATGGCGGTGAAATCGCCCAAAGCCACACCGGCAACCGTCGCCGAACTGGCTTTGCGGCCATGGCCAAGGGCATAGGAGATGACCAGAAGAATGGTTGGCCCTGGAATTGCAAGCATTATGGCGGATGCGGCCACGAAGGCCAGCCAGTTTTCAATAGGCATGATTGTCTCCCTTTCTTTGATTACAAGACAGAGCAAGCCACCGAGCGAAAGCAACATCAAGAGCCGATGCGAACTAATCTGCTTTTTGGTCGGCGGACTAACGGGTGGCTTCGGCGGTGATGTGGTTCGCGCCGCCGTTATGACGATCACTCAGTCCTTTAGAGCGAGCGTCATCAGCACGTCGTCATAATAGGTATTGCCGATCTTGAGCGCGCGCGGTTCATATCCGTACTGCTCAAACCCCATTTTCCGATAGAGTTTCTGGGCCGAAACATTCGATGCTTCGACGACAAGTGTGATCTGCTCCAGAAACGGCCGGGAATAATCCAGAACATGTTGGATGAGCGCCACACCAACACCGAGGCCGCGCGCCTCCTGTCGCACATACATTCCCCAAATCATGCCCTTGTGCGTTGTTTTCGAAGCCGTGGGCACCTTGATACCGACAGTACCGACCATGGCACCCGTCTCGGCCAGAAAAGCGCCGAATACAGGCTGTCGTTCGAGACGTTCAGCGAAATCATCGACAGTCATAAGAGACTCGTCTTCCCAGGAAGCGCCGAAAGCCTCTGGATGCGCCAAGAGACCCTCCAGCCGAATGGCACGATATTCCGCAGCATCAGAACCGGACAATTTCCGTATCGTGACGGTCATAAGCATCTCCATTGCTTTTCTGTTCATATCTTAAAGCCTTCCCGGCAACTGCTTCACCGGGAAGGCGGTCGGCTCAAAAGCGCGGAAACCAGGGGGGTATCAGCGGCTGGCCGGGCAAAGGTTTGCGGACAGGTTGACCGATATCACGCAGCATGCGGTCAGAAAGGTGAGAGATATGCGTCCGCGTCCGTCGCTGCTGCCACGCTGCGAGCAGCACCGCTTTCAAGGTTGTCCATAGACCCAGCCGGGCGACCAGTTCTTCGACCGTCTCGGCAACATCATTTACACGCAAAAAGTGTTCTTTTGGCATAGGAAATCCGTCCCAGCGCGAGCAAGCGGCCAGGTCCTTTCGTGATGGGAAAAACGTGCATGACCGAAGGACGCAGCGGTGCTGTGACGACAGATCGATCTGCAACGAGTTTAGATGTTGAAATGCCTCAAGGCAGGGGAAAGCCCTTTAGAGAAGGACTATTATCGGAGGGCGACGCCAATAAACGCGGTAGAAACCGTTGGCACCCATCGTGCTGCGCCAGAGAGGCAATGATGCATAAATGTATTCATATAACGCCTCCTGTGGTTCGAGTTGCGAGCTTGAATTTTGTGACACAGCTCTTTTACGATTTCAAGAGGCGCAATCGCGAATTGCAACCGATAGAGCCGCACGATGCAAAAAAGCAACACCACCTCATTTGGCGGCGATTTTCAGTCCAAAGCCCTGCATAAGTCGCCTTGTGGTGAAATCCGGCTGACCGGAGGTAAAAAGCGCGAAATCAAATCCCTCGGGATGTTCGGCGCCTTGCACAAGCTCCACCTTTCGCCGCGCCTGACGAGCAATGGCTTCCGCTGGATCGAGCCAGTCCACCGGCCATGGCGCGAGACGCCGGAAGATATTGGCCATGAAGGGATAATGCGTGCAGGCGAGCACCACGATGTCGGTGCGCCTGCCCTCTTCCTCGATAAAGCACGGGGAAATTTCCGCCAGCACCGCTTCATCCGAGACCGGTTCACCGCGGATCCAGGCTTCTGCCATTCGCGCAAGATTTTCCGATCCTACCAACCGCACATGGCACTGCGAGGCGAAAGACTGGATCAGATCCCGCGTATAGGCGCGCTTGACGGTTCCGGGCGTTGCCAGAACGGAAACGAGGCCGGAACGCGTCCGCTCTGCCGCCGGCTTAATGGCAGGAACGGTTCCGACAAATGTCATTTCGGGATATTTTTCGCGCAGGGCTGCCCCCGCCAGAGTGAAGGCCGTATTGCAAGCAACGATGCATATTTCCGGCTGATAGGTGGCGATCAACCTCCCAAAAAGAGAAAGAAGCCGCTCCCGCAAGGCATCTTCCTCCCAGCCACCATAGGGAAAGCCAGCATCGTCAGCGACATAGATGAAACCGCGCTCGGGCATCAGCACCCTCGCCTCTCGCAAAACAGTCAGCCCACCGATGCCGCTGTCCAGCACCAGGACCGGTTTGAGCGCCGTCTGTGTGGAATCACCCGTTGTTACCGTCATCGTCCGCATTGCTCCCCTCAGCATAAGGACCGTTGCTGCCACGCGGTGTCTGGCGGCCATATTTATCAAAGGTTCCGAAGACGCCGCGAAGAACGCTGATTTCCTGCGAACTCAGCGCCCGACGAGACAGAACGGCCCGCAGATTTTCGATCATACGCTGCTTCTTGCCTTCGGGACGGAAATAACCGCGTGCATCCAGCGCCTCTTCCAGCTGCTCGAACAGACCGTAAAGCTGCTCTTTCGTCGCCTGCTTCTGCTCGAGTGGCTCGAACAATGTCTGGCTCAAATCTTCCATGCCGGATTTCATCCACTCATAGGACATCAAAAGCACGGCCTGGGCGATGTTTAGCGAGGCAAAAGCAGGGTTGACCGGGAAAGTGACGATTTCGTCAGCCAGCGCCACTTCCTCATTGGTCAGGCCCCATCTTTCGCGACCAAAGAGAATGCCGGTCTTTTCACCGGACTTGAACTTGACGCGAAGGGTCTCTGCGGCGACGACGGGTGCGCGGACGGGTTTGAAACCATACCGCTCTCGGGCTGTCGTCGCATAGGTAAATTGCAGGTCGGCGGTGGCTTCCTCAATCGTATCGAACACCCGCGTATTATCGATGACGTGATCGGCCTTGGATGCGGCGGAACGGGCCTTTTCATTCGGCCAGCCATCACGCGGATTGACCAGCCGAAGCTCGGCCAGACCGAAATTGGCCATGGCACGCGCCACCATGCCGATGTTTTCACCCAGTTGCGGTTCGACCAGAATGATTGCCGGACCTTCTGCCAGAAGCTCCAGCTCGCTGTTTGTACCTGCCATCTTCGCCTTCCAATATTTCGGCGTCTCACTGGCACAGTTTTCTGGACAAATCAAAGGCAGCGATCCGCGAAAAGCGGCTTATTCGCCCTTGATGATGTTGGTCATCTCCTGGAGAAGGGAATCACGCCCCTCATCGCCCACACGATGAATGTCGTTGATGACAGGCCGGCCATCTTCCTCGATCACATCGAAATTGACCTGATCAACGGTTGCCTTCATTTCGGCTTCGTCCATGCAGGCCCAAAGCTTGAACTTCACCGTCACATCCGTCACGCCATCTTCGGGTGCTGCGGGCGTTATTGTAACGTCCTGTAGTGGGCAGCCATCCTGCGAATTGGTAACGACGTCATAGCCGAAGGGGTCACCCTTGTCGCCACTCTCTACGTCTGATGCCGGCTTCTTTGAAGCTTCGCGGTACTGCGCCACGAACCCCTTGCTGAACAGCGTCGTCAGCAGGTCCTCGTCAAAGATGTATTTCCAGTCATCCGCTTCGCCAGACCAGTTCTTGACGGTGATATCCATCACCTTTTTGACGGGCTCAGCCGGGTCTGCGGCAGATGCGGTGGTGGCGAAGAGGATGGCGGCGGTGGCGAGCAGAAATTTCCGCATGATGGTGTCCTGGTAGAAGGCTTACCCAACGTAAGCGATTCGCCAGACTGTAATTCTCCAATGGCTTTTGGCAACGTGTTTCAGCGTGCATCGGAACCAAAAAAGCACGTGCATGGCTTTGCCTTCTACGCACACGATGCTATAGCGCCACGGGATATTTTTTGCATATCGCGCCCTCCCGGCGCAATCGTTCTCGAAGGTGAGGAATTCATGACAAAGATCAAGGTAGCCAATCCGGTCGTCGATCTCGACGGCGACGAAATGACCCGTATCATCTGGCAGCTCATCAAGGACAAGCTGATCCTGCCTTACCTCGATCTCGATATCGAATATTACGATCTTTCCGTTGAAAACCGCGATGCTACCAACGACCAGGTAACGGTCGATGCGGCAAACGCCATCAAGAAGCACGGCGTTGGCATCAAGTGCGCAACGATCACGCCTGATGAAGACCGCGTCAAGGAATTCAACCTCAAGCAGATGTGGAAGAGCCCGAACGGCACAATCCGCAACATTCTGGGCGGCGTTATTTTCCGCGAGCCCATCATCTGCAAAAACGTGCCACGTCTCGTTCCCGGCTGGACCAAGCCGATCGTTGTCGGCCGTCACGCATTTGGCGACCAGTACAAGGCAACCGATTTCAAGTTCCCAGGCAAGGGTAAGCTGACGATCAAGTTCGTTGGTGAAGACGGCCAGGTTATCGAGAAGGACGTTTACGACGCTCCCGGCGCTGGCGTGGCATTGGCCATGTACAACCTGGATGAGTCGATCCGCGAATTCGCACGCGCCTCCATGAACTACGGTCTGATGCGCAAGTGGCCTGTCTACCTGTCCACGAAGAACACGATCCTCAAGGCTTATGACGGTCGCTTCAAGGACATCTTCGAAGAAGTCTATCAGACCGAATTCAAGGCGAAGTTCGACGAACTCGGCATCACCTATGAGCACCGCCTGATCGATGACATGGTTGCCTCCGCTCTGAAGTGGTCTGGCGGTTACATCTGGGCCTGCAAAAACTATGACGGCGACGTTCAGTCTGACACCGTTGCCCAGGGCTTTGGTTCGCTCGGCCTGATGACCTCCGTTCTGCTGTCGCCAGACGGTCGCACGGTTGAAGCTGAAGCTGCTCACGGCACGGTGACACGTCACTACCGTCAGCACCAGAAGGGCCAGGAAACCTCGACCAACTCCATCGCGTCGATCTTCGCCTGGACCCGTGGTCTAGCACACCGCGCCAAGCTGGACGACAATGCCGAGCTCGCAAAGTTTGCGGAAACGCTTGAGAAGGTTTGCGTCGACACGGTCGAAGCTGGCTTCATGACCAAGGATCTCGCACTGCTGATCGGCCCTGATCAGCCATGGCTTTCCACCACGGCATTCCTCGACAAGATCGACGAAAACCTGAAGAAGGCAATGGCCGCCTGATTGGCACGCCATATGGAAGAAACGGAAACCCGGCCACTGTGCCGGGTTTTTCTTTGCCAAAAGCGATGTCTTGAATACGTTGCAGGTCGGGCGCAATATTCGGGCATGGACGCACGCAGTGGCGTTTGACGTTCCGGATGGAGCAAGGAGGAGCATCATGAGCGAATTGACTTTCTACACCAACCCGATGTCACGAGGCCGCATCATTCGATGGATGCTGGAGGAAGTTGGTGTGCCCTACACCACCGAAATCCTCGGCTTCGGCGAGCAGATGAAAACGAGCGCTTACCGGGCGATCAACCCCATGGGCAAGGTTCCGGCCATAAAACACGGCGACACCGTCGTCACCGAATGCGCAGCCATTTGCGCCTATCTGGCTGATGCCTTTCCAGGAGCAGATCTTGCGCCACCACTGAAACACCGTGGCCTGTATTACCGCTGGCTATTTTTCGCGGCTGGCCCGCTGGAAATGGCTGTAACTATGAAGGCCATGGGATTTGAAATTTCGCTGGAGAAGTCGCGGATGGCCGGTTGCGGCGCATATGCTGACGTAATGAAAACGCTGGAACATGCCGTCAGCGAGAACCCGTACGTTGCTGGCGAACACTTCACCGCTGCCGACGTCTATGTTGCCTCACATATCAGTTGGGGCCTGCAATTCGGCACGATAGAGAAACGCCAGCATTTTGTGGATTATCTCGGAAAGATGAGCGAGCGCCCGGCCTACAAGCGCGCACATCAGATTGACGAAGAGGCGACGAAACAATTGCAGGCGGCGAGCTGATCGGATGCGGCCGACACGCCCGAATACTCGCTAGCGCGCCTCGGCCGTCTGCCAACTTGATTTCTCGCCCCAGAGGTGCGTGACCGCCGACCTCGAACTGTGACGCTGCCGGAGTAAGCCAGCGTGACGCTATCTAGCGCCATATATGACAAGGGCGGGTCTTGACCCGCCCTTTCTTCAAATACTCAAGCAGCGAGTGAAGCGGCCACGGCCTCGATGGCCTCATCCGCCTTTGCGCCGTCGGGCCCACCGGCCTGCGCCATATCTGGACGGCCACCACCGCCCTTGCCGCCGAGAGCAGCGGATGCCGTGCGCACCAGATCAACCGCGCTGAAACGTGAGGTCAGGTCCTCGGTAACGGCGGCAACCGCGCTTGCCTTGCCATCTTCAGAAACCGCAATCAGCAGAACAACGCCTGAACCAAGCCCGCTTTTGGCTTCATCGGCAAGGCTTTTCAGGTCCTTGGCGTCAATGCCGGAGAGCGACTTGGCGAGGAACTTCACGCCGCCAATCTCTTTGACATCGCCGGCAGATCCTTCGGAAGAACCACCGCCCATGGCCAGCTTGCGGCGGGCATCGGCGAGTTCGCGTTCGAGCTTCTTGCGCTCATCCAGCAAGCCCTCGACCCGGCCAAGCACTTCAGATGGCTGAACCCTAAGCGACGACGCAAGTGCCTTGACCCGCTCATCCTGCTCGGCCAGATAGGCGAGAGCACCTGCCCCCGTCACAGCCTCAACACGACGAACGCCAGCGCCAACAGCGCTTTCGCCGAGAACGCGAACAAGGCCGATCTGGCCCGTTGCAGAGACATGAGTGCCACCGCAAAGTTCTACCGAGTAAGGACGATTGGCCTTTGCACCGTGAATGCCGGTGCCCATCGATACAACGCGGACCTCATCACCGTATTTCTCGCCGAACAGCGCCATCGCACCTTCGGCAATAGCATCGTCAACGCTCATCAGGCGGGTGACGACTGGCGAGTTCTGGAGAATGATTTCATTCGCCATGTCTTCAACGATCTTCAACTCCTCAGCCGACATGGGCTTGGGATGAGATACGTCAAAGCGCAGGCGTTCTGGTGCTACCAGCGAGCCCTTCTGGGCGACATGGGTGCCCAGGACTTCGCGCAGCGCCTCATGGAGAAGGTGCGTTGCGGAGTGATTGGCGCGCAGACGCGAGCGGCGATCGTGATCTACGGTCAGTTCCACTTCATCGCCCACCTTGATGCCGCCCTTTGCGACGGTGCCAATGTGGACAAAAATACCTTCGCCCTTTTTGTGCGTATCGCTGACGGTGAAAGCGCCTCCGTCCGACGAGATGACACCGGTGTCGCCCATTTGGCCACCGGATTCACCATAGAATGGCGTCTGATTGACGACGATCTGAACGCTCTCGCCCTCGGACGCTGCATCGACAGACTTGCCGTCCTTGACGATTGCCTGCACGACGCCTTCTGCCGTTTCCGTGTCGTAGCCCAGAAACTCGGTTGCGCCGTGCTTTTCCTTGAGTTCAAACCACACGGTTTCGGTTGCCTTGTCGCCGGAACCGGCCCAATGGGACCGGGCTTCGGCCTTCTGGCGCTGCATTGCGTCGGTAAAGCCCGACACATCGACACCGATCTCGCGAGCGCGCAAGGCATCCTGCGTCAGATCGAGCGGGAAGCCGTAAGTGTCGTAGAGCTTGAATGCCGTTTCTCCGTCGAGCATATCACCCTTGTGCAGCGACGACGTTGCGTCCGACAACAGGGACAGGCCACGCTCAAGCGTCTTGCGGAAGCGGGTTTCTTCCAACTTGAGCGTCTCGGAGATCAACGGCTCTGCGCGGACAAGTTCCGGATAGGCGCGGCCCATCTGCTGGACAAGCGTCGGCAAGAGTTTCCAGATCAGCGGCTCACGCGAGCCGAGCAATTCGGCATGGCGCATGGCGCGGCGCATGATGCGGCGCAGGACGTAACCGCGCCCTTCATTCGATGGCAGCACACCGTCGGCAATCAGAAACGCCGAAGAGCGAAGGTGATCTGCGATCACGCGGTGGCTCGCGCGCTTGTCACCTTCGGCCGGAACGCCAGTCGCTTCCACCGAGGCAGAAATCAGCGCGCGGAAAAGGTCCGTATCGTAGTTATCGTGCTTGCCCTGCAACAGCGCTGAAATACGCTCAAGTCCCATGCCGGTATCGATGGATGGACGCGGAAGATTGATCCGCTCCTCCTTCGTCACTTGCTCATACTGCATGAAGACGAGGTTCCAGATTTCGATGAAGCGGTCGCCATCCTCATCTGCGGAACCCGGAGGCCCGCCCCAGATATGATCGCCATGGTCATAGAAGATTTCAGAACAGGGACCGCATGGACCTGTATCGCCCATGGCCCAGAAATTGTCGCTCGTGGGGATGCGGATGATGCGATCATCAGAGAAGCCAGCAATCTTCTTCCAGAGATCGAAAGCCTCATCGTCGGTATGATACACCGTGACCAGCAGCCGGTTCTTGTCGATCCCGAATTCCTTGGTGATCAGGTTCCAGGCATGGGTGATGGCTTCTTCCTTGAAGTAATCCCCAAAAGAGAAGTTGCCCAGCATTTCAAAGAATGTGTGGTGGCGGGCGGTGTAGCCGACATTATCAAGGTCATTGTGCTTGCCACCGGCGCGGACACACTTCTGCGATGACGCAGCCGTGGAATATGGGCGGCTTTCCAATCCGGTAAAGACGTTCTTGAACTGCACCATACCCGCATTGGTGAACATCAATGTCGGGTCGTTACGCGGCACCAGAGGGCTGGATGGCACGATTTCGTGGCCGTTCTTCTTGAAGTAGTCGAGGAAGGTCGACCGGATTTCATTTACACCGCTCATACGAAGTCCTTCATTGCCGCGCATTCACCCGGCCATAGCATGAAAATCAATGGCTTTTATCGCTCGCGTCATTGCCTGTCCAGCCAAAGAGGATGACGTTCCGTCACAAATAAAGGCCGCGCGAAACAATCGCACGGCCTTGAACGTCCTAAACCTGAAATACAAAGACGTGTCGCCAGGCTGCGCCCGCGATCAAGCGTCTGGATCGACCGCGTCACCGTCGGCTTCGGGTCCGCCATTTTCCAGAAAACGCTCGGCGATAAGACCGGCATTCTGGCGCAGCGCCAGTTCGATCTCGTTGGCAACGGCAGGGTTTTCCTTGAGGAAGGTCTTGGCGTTCTCACGCCCCTGCCCCAGTCGCTGGCTGTTATAGGAGAACCAGGCACCCGACTTTTCGACCAGGCCGGCTTTCACGCCGAGATCCACGAGTTCACCGGTCTTGGAGACACCTTCGCCATACATGATGTCGAATTCGACCTGCTTGAAGGGAGGCGCCATCTTGTTCTTGACGACCTTCACGCGCGTCTGGTTACCAACAACCTCTTCACGGTCCTTAACGGCGCCAATGCGGCGGATGTCGAGGCGGACAGAAGCATAGAACTTCAACGCGTTACCGCCGGTCGTCACTTCAGGCGAACCGTAGGAAATGCCGATCTTCATACGAATCTGGTTGATGAAGATCACCATCGTTTTCGATTTTGAAATCGAAGCCGTCAGCTTTCTCAGCGCCTGGCTCATCAGACGCGCCTGAAGGCCCGGCAGGCTATCGCCCATCTCGCCTTCGATTTCAGCACGTGGAGTGAGCGCCGCCACCGAGTCGACCACCAGAACGTCAACCGCGCCGGAACGCACGAGCGTATCGGTAATTTCGAGGGCTTGCTCACCCGTGTCTGGCTGGGAAATAAGCAGATTGTGGAGATCGACTCCCAGCTTGCGGGCGTAGACTGGATCAAGCGCGTGCTCCGCGTCAACGAAGGCGCAAATGCCACCCTTTTTCTGCGCTTCGGCAATGGTCTGCAAGGCGAGCGTCGTCTTACCGGAGCTTTCCGGTCCATAGATCTCGATGATACGGCCCTTCGGCAGACCACCAATACCAAGTGCGACATCAAGGCTGAGCGAACCGGTCGAAACGGTCTCTACCTCGACAATACTTTCATTGGAACCGAGCTTCATGATCGATCCCTTGCCGAACGAACGTTCGATCTGGGAAAGCGCCGCTTCCAGTGCCTTGCTTTTATCCACTGCTTTGTCCTCTACAAGACGCAAAGAATTTTGTGCCATCTGTAAACCACCTTTAGGTTATTGAAGCCGCACAGGCAATGAAGCTCTCTGTGTCGATTTTGTACTTTATTTGTTCTCATGCCACAAGCGCCGATCATCATATTGAAAACAAATATGGATAAGTCCTTTGTTCTACTTTTGTTTTTCTTTTTGCGCTGTGGAAAAAGCGCTCTATGAACTAGCGTGCCGTACCGGCGTCCGTGACGAATCGCGCCGCCCCTGAACGGTCAAAAAGAGGAAACTGCAGTGAAGAAGATACTCGTTCTAGGCGGCGCACATCTGGACCGCCGTGGCATGATCGAGAGTGAAACCATCGCCGGTGCCAGCAATCCCGGTTCCTGGATGGAAGAAGCCGGAGGCGGTGGCTTCAATGCGGCCCGCAATCTTTCAAGGCTGGGCTTCAGCGTCAGGATCATTGCCCCGCGCGGCGGTGATGCCAATGGCGAAACCGTCGCCGCAGCGGCGAGAGAGGCCGGCGTAGAGGACATGCCTTTTACCTTCCTTGATCGTCGCACGCCGAGCTACACAGCAATTCTGGAGCGGGACGGCAACCTCGTCATCGCCATCGCGGATATGGACCTTTACAAACTGTTTACGCCGCGTCGACTGCGGGTACGCGCCGTTCGCGAAGCCGTTATGGAAAGCGACATCCTGCTTTGTGACGCAAACCTGCCGCAGGATACATTGCAGGCAATAGCAACCGCCGCCGTGGCGAACCAAAAGCCTTTGGCGGCGATTGCCATCTCGCCTGCAAAAGTCGTTCGCCTGAAGGAAGCTTTGCCTCAAATCGATGTTCTCTTCATGAACGAGGCGGAAGCAGGCGCCTTGACCGGCAAAACTGTGACAGACATTCGCAAATGGCCCGACCACCTGCAAGCACTTGGACTGCGCGGTGGCGTTGTCACCCGTGGTGCCCAACATGTCATTGCATTTTCGGAGCATGAGACGGCTGTGCTCAGACCTCCCGTCATTGATAATGTCTGCGACGTAACCGGCGCTGGAGACGCAATGGCGTCCGGCTATCTGGCCGCGATTGCCCAGGGCCGCTTGCCATCTGAAGCATTACGCTGGGGAGCGGCGGCTGCGGCCATAACCGTTCAGTCCTTTAGCGCGACGGCGGCGGAACTGGACGTGGATTTGCTCGCAAACATGCTGGCCCTTGTTCCAAACGCCGAAATGTTGTGAAGAGAGCACAAACCTCGAACTGGATGATACGATGACAAAACCCCTGCCCCCGCTTTTACCAATCACCTACTCGGATGAGGTTGCCGCCGCCAAGCAGCGCGGTGCACCAATCGTGGCGCTCGAATCGACAATCATTACTCATGGAATGCCTTACCCCGGCAATATCCATATGGCTGAAAGCGTCGAGCAGATCATCCGGGATCAGGGTGCCGTCCCCGCAACCATCGCCGTCCTGCACGGAAACCTGCACATCGGGCTAGAGAAGAGCCAGCTTGAGGCTTTGGCGCAAACCAAGGATGCGATGAAGGTGTCGCGCGCTGATATCGCTTTTGCGATTGCTGAGAGGCGCACCGGCGCCACCACGGTCGCCGCCACGATGATTGCTGCAGAACATGCAGGTATCAAAGTGTTCGCCACCGGCGGTATCGGCGGCGTTCATCGCGGGGCAGAAGAGAGCTTCGATATCTCCGCAGATTTGACGGAGCTTGCGCGGACTGGCGTCATCGTTGTCTGTGCTGGCGCCAAAGCCATACTCGATATCCCGAAGACGCTTGAGGTTTTGGAAACCAACGGTGTTCCCGTGGTAACGTTCGGCTCGACTGAATTTCCCGCCTTCTGGTCCAGAGCATCTGGCCTCAAGAGCCCTCTCTCACTGAACAGCCCTGCCGCGATCGCGAATTTCCAGTCGACGCGCGAACAGCTTGGCATCGATGGCGGAATGCTGGTGGCCAATCCTGTTCCCGAGGCCGATGAGATCTCGCGCGAGGAGATGGAAATCTATATTACCCGCGCGCTCTCTTACGCGGAAGAAGACGAGATTGCCGGCAAAGCTGTAACGCCCTATCTGCTGGCCAAGATTTTCGAGATCACAGAAGGCCGCAGCCTCGAAACCAACATCGCTCTTGTGCGTAACAATGCACGCCTGGCAGCCGAGATCGCCGTCGCCCTTGGTTGAGCGGACAGCGTTTAAACGCCAGCTGCTTTTACATGAAACCACCCCCGGAAATGATCGGTTTTACGGGGGTGGTTCAATTGCTCCGGAAAGTGCGACTCGCCCCCTAAGCGCCAAGCGTCGGTAGAGTTGCGCCACTTCTTTTCGAATGTTGGCATGACCGCGACGTATTTTTATTCGCAACAAAGCAGATATTGCCGCCTGAAAGTGCCCGTCACAATCAGACGCCCCCGAAAGACAGATCATCTTTCGGGGGCGTTCTTTACTTGCATAAATCGGTCTCAGAACGTTTTCAGGTTACTTCTGAGCCACCGGCTTCACCAGCGAGGTGATGCGGCGGATCGTGACTCGTCGGTTTTCCTGCGATGCGCCGAGTGTCTGGACCTTCAGGAAGCGTTCGCCATAGCCCTGCGTCGTCAGGTTTTCAGGCGGAATGCCATAGACGTCGGTCAAGACGTTGGCGACAGATGCGGCGCGCTCATCCGACAGGACAAGGTTGCTTTCATCATTGCCAACCGCATCGGTGTGGCCTTCGATCAGGAAGGTTTCCGCCGGATTGTTCTCAAGCACCTTATTGATCGCGTCCGCCACCTTGCGCAGCGACTGGGCCTGACTCATCGGAATTTCTGCGCTTCCCGTCGTGAAGGTGATGGTATCGAGGTCGATACGACGCACCTTGTCACGGATACGGGCGGAGTAGCGCACTTCATCCATTGTGTAGACACGTTCGACCGGCTCCACTGGCGGCTGTTCCAGGAAGCGATAGTAATCGCGATCCGGATCGGTGGAAGTGTCGATGATGTAGTCCTCAACCGGAATACGCAGGCGCATCGGCGGCAGGTCGAGGCCGGGGTCGCGATAGACATATTCGCGGTCCGGCTCGTCTACGAGCTCAGGTGCGTAGAACAGGACATACTCGCGACCGCGTCTGTCGATACGGGACCGCTGGATTACATCGCCGTAGCGGTTACGAACTGTCACGACCTGCGTACCGTCAGACCGTTCGATTGTTTCGCGGTAACGGTCATCGGGCAGTCGCTCGTAATAGGGCTTTGCACCGTCACGAATGAAGCGGTCGTTATCGTTGCCACGCACGACAACGCGATCGCCGAACTGCAGGAACACACGGTCGCCCATGTCACGGTCGCGCGGACCACCGCGTGGCATGTCGCGAGGCTGCCACTCACGAACGCCCTCTGGACGGTCATAATCCGGACGACGGTCGATGCGCTCACCCTGAATATTGGTGATTGCCTGGATGTTGATCTGCGGTGCTGGCTTGTCACCACGGGCCGCTGCCTGCGCTTCGGCATCTGAAGTCGGAACCTTGAAGTCGCGAACGGCTTCACGTTCCTGACGACGCTGATCGCGGGACTGCTGGTTGCCGCTGCGTTCCGCTTCCTTGTCGCTGTCGAGAACAGCGGCGCCCTTGTCTACCGGCAAGATAACCGTATCGGCGGACTTCGAAGGATCCTTTGCAACGGCCCTCGCCTTGTTCAACTGCTCAGGTGTGGATGCTGGCGCTTCCTGCTGCGGTGTCGCTACCTGGCTTGGAACCGGTTCGCCTGCTGGTGCCTGTCCTGTCGTGGCGCCATCCTGCGGTGCAGGTGTAGGCGATGTTGGAATAGGCGCTGGTGGCTCACCGTTCTCGGCGCGCGGTGGACGCGGCTGTTCGGAAGGCTGCTGACCCGGTGCCGGGTTAGGCTGTTCCGCCGGACGCGGAGAGCGGCCCGGAGTTGTTGGTTCGGTTGGAACTGGCGCGGTCTTTGCATCAGGCTCCGGCGCGGCTGGCTTCTTGCCGGGAACGGCTGGCTTTTCAGCGTTGTTCTCACCGGCAGCTGGGGCGGTCTCGGATGCAGGACGGCGCGTTTCACCGTTTCGAGGCTGCTCCTGATCGGCTCCCGGCTGCTGCTCGCCCTGTGCACGACGTGGGCGTTCCTGCGCTGGCTCGGACTGCGATTCTGCCGGGGCTGCGCCGGGCTTGGCTGCATCTGGCTGCGCATCTCGACGCGGACGTTCCGGGCGCTGTTCGCCCTCGGCTGCAGGCTGCTGTTCGCGCTGGCGCTTGGGGCGCTCCTGCTGCTGTTCTGGTTGGGCCTCTGCCGGAGCGGCATCTGGTTGTGCTTCGCGACGCGGACGGGCCGGTGCTTCGGGCGCGGCTTCCGGTGCTGCTTCACGGCGTGGACGCTGTTGCTGTTCAGGCTCAGCTTCCGGCTGTGCTTCACGGCGCGGGCGCTGCTGTTCAGGCGCAGCCTCCGGAGCGGCTTCACGACGGGGACGCGGCGCTTCTTCCTGTGGCTTTTCGGCCTTTGGCTCTTCCTTCTGCTGCTCCTGCTGTTGCTTCTTCAAAAGCTCTTCGGCGGAAGGATCAGCCTGCGCAAGCAGCAAAGGTGCGTTCACAGGATCGGCGGCGTTCTGCTGTGACGAGTAGTGCACCGAGCCTATATTGGACGCAGCCAAAGCGGGCTCAGCCACCATCGCAATCGACATGAGCGGAAAAACCACCCCTGTCAGCAGCTTGTTCTTTTTGAGCATTGTATTTCCTCACCTATCAACGAATTATACTGCTGTACCGCTGTCTCACGGCCATTTTAAACCTTCTGCACATGCGGGCGGTGAACAACGCCTGAGGTGCGGTCTTGTTCCAATCATGACCAAGGCGTTCTGTACCGGAAATGAACAGATCAAGGTCTTTTCGTGAAGCGATTGTGGCGATCATCGCAATGCGAAACGATTAGGGTTGCATTTTCACGACAAGGATAAGACTATCCGCCAAGCGCTGCCGCCAGCGTTACCCAGACAGCGGCGTCGCGAAACATTTACCGCCCGGAAAAAAGAAACAAACCGTGCGGAAGACTCGCCGAAAGAGAGGATCGAAATGCGTATTTCCACCCGTCTGCTTGCTGCTGCATCGATTGCCGCGATGTCGCTTTTCTCCGGTGCCGCCATGGCGCAGGACAAGCTGGTCATTGGCACGGAAGGCGCCTACCCACCCTTCAACGTTCTTGAAGCAGACGGCACCTTGACCGGTTTCGACATCGATATCGCCAAGGCGCTTTGCACTGAGATGAAGGCAGAGTGCACATTCGTCACCAACGACTGGGACGGAATCATACCTGCATTGCAGGCCAAGAAGTTCGACGCCATCGTTGCTTCGATGTCGATCACGCCTGAGCGTCTTGAGAAAGTCGATTTCTCCAAGAAATACTACAACACACCGCCCGCCATTGCCGTACCGAAGGACTCACCGATCAAGTCCGTCGAAGAGCTGAAGGGCAAGACCATCGGCGCACAGGGTTCCACCACCCACGCCAACTATGCCGAGAAGCATCTTGCCGATTCCGAGCTCAAGCTTTACCCGACGGCTGACGAGTACAAGCTCGATATCACCAACGGCCGTATCGATGGCGTTATCGACGATATCGTTGTGCTCTCGGAATGGGTCAAATCCGATGCTGGCAGCTGCTGCAAGATCCTGACGCCGATGCCTGTTGACGAGGCCATCAATGGCCAGGGTGCAGGGATTGCCGTTCGTAAGGGCGACAAGGCGCTGGCTGACAAATTGACCGCCGCCATCGCCGCGATTCGCGCAAACGGCGAATACAAGAAGATCAACGACAAGTATTTCGACTTCGACGTTTACGGCAAGTAAGCGATTTGTTTGTTGAATATTGTGGCGGAAGGCTTGCCCTTCCGCCATTTTTGTTTGAGAACAGGGTAATAAAACAATACGAGAAGCGCGGCAAAGTCCGCAGGGGAAATTGGCATGAGCGGAGCACTTTCCGCCATAGGTTCGTTCTGGACCTATCTCACTCATCTCTTGGATCCATTCTGCGGACCGGTCGGCATCTTCTCTCTTTTCGGCAACGGAACGCTCGTTGCCTGTGGCGATGCGGGCTGGGGCGATGAAATTGCCTTCGGCGTCAAGATCACAATATCTGTGGCACTTGCGACGCTACCGGTCGGGCTCATCATCGGGTTTCTGATTGCCCTTGCGGCTCAATCCGAAGAAAAATCGCTTCGCCTGGCTGCCGGCATTTACACCACGATTTTCCGGGGTCTTCCGGAACTGCTCACACTCTTCATCGTCTATTACGGCATCCAGATGCTGTTGCAATCGGCTGGAGGCTATATCGGCATCACCGGGCCCATCGAAATCAATGCTTTCGTGGCCGGGATGATTGCCCTCTCGGTGGTTTTTTCGTCCTATGCGGCGGAAGTTCTGCTCTCAGCATTCCGCGCCATTCCCAAGGGGCAATACGAGGCTGGCGACGCGCTGGGAATGCCACGCAATCGCACGATGGTGCTCATCATCATCCCGCAACTCGTTCGGATTGCGCTGCCGGGAATGACGAACCTCTGGATGATCCTGCTCAAGGATACATCCTATGTGTCCATCATCGGGCTATCAGACATTCTGCGCCAGACCGGCATTGCCGCACGGGTGAGCAAAGAGGCATTCTTTTTCTACGGCATTGCCTGCCTGCTCTATCTGGTCCTTGCGCTTATCTCTTCCTTCGGCCTGGGCTTCATCGACCGTTGGTCCCGGCGTTCGGAGGTGCCGCGATGAGCCACGCCGAACACCTCATCCCGCCCCGCCCGGCCCCGCCAGCCCCGGTCAAGTCGCTGTCCCTTTCGAAGGTTATCGGCGTTTCTGTTGCTGGCCTGTGGCTGCTTCTCGCGCTCGGACTTGCCTACAGCATGTTTGCCGGCTGGGACATGGACAAGTTCACACGCTATGGCCCGCGTTACATCGATGGTCTCATCACCACGATTACGCTGGTTGGAACGTCAATCTTCATCGGCGCGCTTCTGTCCGCACCTATCGCCTTTGCGCGGATGTCCAAAAATCGTGTCCTGAATACATTGTCCTATGCCTACGTCTATGTATTCCGCAGCACTCCGTTGCTGGCGCAGCTCTTCCTCATCTACTACGGGCTAGGCAGTTTCCGGCCAGAAATGGAAGCCGTTGGCCTCTGGTGGTTCTTCCGGGAGGCATGGTATTGCGGTCTCCTCTCGCTGACGCTCAACACCGCCGCCTATCAAGCTGAGATACTTAGAGGCGCTATCCAGAGTGTGCCGAAAGGCCAGTTGGAGGGTGCGGCGTCGCTCGGTATCTCCAAGCCTGTGACATTCTTCAAGATCATCCTGCCGCAGGCGCTCATCGTCGCATTGCGTCCCTACGGAAACGAGATCATCCTGATGATCAAGGGGTCGGCTGTCGTATCCATCGTGACTGTCTATGACCTGATGGGTCAGACACGATATGCGTTCTCGCGCACCTTCGATTATCAGGCCTATCTCTGGGCGGCCATCTTCTACCTTTCGATGGTCGAGATCTTACGCCACACCTGGGCGTATCTCGAAGCCCGCCTCACCCGCCATCTCATTCGCTAAACCGTTGGCAGCACTCACCCAAAAACGCTGCTAACACACTGATTTTATTTTACAAAATTGTGACAACCCGCGTTCTTGTCAAGCTTGGGTTAATCATCTCATGTTCCCATTGCAGGTGATACCTCTCGGTATCGGCGACCACCAACGACGGGAGCAAATGCAATGAACAACGATATGGAAATGATGATGAAGGGCTACGGCGTGACCACGGCCGAAATTCTGTATCACATGCCCGATCATCCGACGGTCTTGCAGACCTACCTGTGGCAACATTACGATATCGCGCCGGACTTCCCCGAGATGAAGGGCTTTCTCAAGTTCTGGAAGGAAAAGCTCGACGGCCCCCTCCACTCCGTTCGATATGTCCACCGCCAGCTGATATCCGCGCAGGAATGGCGTTCGCTCAAAGGAGAGTTCATCCTTCATTGAGTCAAATCAAGCATTGCACCTGAAGGAATTGGCGACTAAGCAGGCGTCAAAACCCTGACGAAAGCCCGGAAGCGTGCAATGATGAAGAACCAGAAGGTCGATGAAGAGGCTCTGGCCGAAGCCTATAACCGCGCTCTAGCCCTGGAAAAGGCCGGCGATATTGACGCTGCGGTAAAGGCTTACGAAGAGGTTCTGGCTATTGATCCCGAGGATCATGGCGGCGCTGCCGTTCGCATTGCCGCCATGGGTCGCGGGGAAACGCCGCCAAAGGCACCGGACGCCTATGTTGAGACGCTGTTCGACCAGCAGGCGGAAGCCTTCGAGGATATTCTTGTAGAACAGTTGGGCTATGCCGTGCCGATGATCGTGCGGCAGCGCCTTCAGGCTCTGGAGTTGGGCTCGTTCAAACGGATGCTCGATCTGGGCTGCGGCACTGGGCTTACTGGCGAGGCCTTGCGTGATATGGCGGCCGACATTACCGGTATCGACCTCTCGGAAAACATGGTCGAAATCGCCCATGAAAAAGATCTCTATGAGACGCTTTACGTAGCAGAGGTCGAGGATTTTCTGGAAGACAATGACGACGAGCCCTTCGATCTGATCACGGCCACGGACGTTCTTCCATATCTCGGCGCCCTGGAGCCGCTCTTCTTCGGAGCAGCTGAAAACATGGTCGAGGGCGGCATCTTTGTGTTTTCATCAGAAACGCTACCGGATGAGGTTCTGGCAGGCCGCGCCTATATGGTCGGCCCCCATCAGCGCTTTGCGCATTCAGAGGCCTATATCCGCGAACGCCTGGCATCCACGGGTTTTGAAGTTGTCGAAGTTACCGACATCAATGTCAGAATGCAGGAAGGCCACCCGACGCCTGGTCATCTCGTGATCGCGAAGCTCAACGGCTGATGAAGGCTGTTTGCGCCGCCACCGCGGCGCAGCTGGATTCGGGCTCAAAGCCGGAATGTCGGTGACAAAGTTCTCAATCCTTGAAAGAGCTTCGTCAGCAGTGCTAAGGCGCGCCACCAGCGCGCCTTTTCTGTTTCACTCTTCGCCGGATTTCGGATTATCCAGCAGCATGTAATCGAGCGGCAGTTCGGTCGTGTATTTGATCTGCTCCATCGCGAACACGGAAGACACATCGCGGATTTCGATCTTGGCGATGAGCCGCTTGTAGAAAGCGTCGTAGGCAGCGATATCAGGCACGACGACCCGCAGCAGATAATCCACATCGCCGCTCATGCGGTAGAACTCGACCACTTCAGGAAATTCCGAGACCACTTCGGAGAAGCGCTTCAGCCATTCGATGGAGTGCGACGCGGTTCTGATCGAAACGAAGACGGTGACCTTGGTGTTGACCTTGGCAGCATCCAGAATGGCAACACGGCGACGGATAACGCCGTCCTCTTCCATCTTCTGAATACGCCGCCAGCATGGCGTGGTGGAGAGACCCACCTTCTTTGCCAGATCGGCGACAGCCAAAGTGGAGTCTTCTTGCAGAATACGAAGTATTTTTCGATCGAGGCGGTCCAATCCATTCTCCTCCGGAATTATTTTCCTCTATTTACACTAAAAAAAACGGAAAAAAAGAATTTTGTTTCAGCGCGTCAATCTGTCCACACATCCTCTCAGCACCGGCAACATTTCCTCGCCGAACCATGGATTTTTCTTGAGCCAAGCGCTGTTTCGCCAGCTTGGATGCGGAAGCGGCAGGACCGAAATCCCTTGGTTGACAAGGAAATAATTTCGCCAGTTATGGACGGTTTCGGTCATTGTCTTCATTCTGCCCGCGCCCAGATGCCACGCCTGCGCATATTGCCCGACGGCAAGGACGAGCTCTATCTGCGGCATGGCGTCGAGCACGGTCTGACGCCATTGAGGCGCACATTCAAGCCGCGGAGGCAGATCAGATCCCTTCGCGTCATAGCCCGGAAAACAGAACCCCATGGGGACTATCGCAAAGCGGTTAGAATCGTAAAATTCGTCACGGCTTACATCCATCCACTCGCGCAGCCGGTTGCCGGAAGCATCATTGAATGGCAACCCGCTTTCATGAACCCTTAAGCCCGGCGCCTGACCGGCAATCAGTATCCGCGCCTTGGTCGAGATAACGGCGACGGGACGCGGTTCATGCGGCAGACGGTCCCCCTCGCCCTTCAAGGGCGCGTCGCGGCAAATTCGACATCCGCTGATATCGCGACGCAGTGCGGCTATTAATTCGTCATCCTGCTGTGAAGTCCCCGTCATTTCCTGTCTTACCATCCCAGCAAATGACGGACCAGGGAAAGAAACCCTGCAAATGGCGCATCCATCTCCGCAGCCTTGTGCTCACGCCGCCAGTCTCTGGGCTGCACGAAAGGTCCAGACCAGATGCCCGCCCTTTCCGATTGCGCCAGCGCCTGTTCTTCCGAAAACAGGAAATATTCGGTCGTGACGGCAAAACCCGCAGCGACGAGCTGCGCCGCCACATCCCTGCCCTCGACCGAACACCGCACGAGAAGACGTTTGTAACGATCGCGCTTGTTGCCAGAGCATTCTACAACGTCGCGCTTCAGGAGCGTTGCGAGATAGGCCTTCGCCTCTGCGCCGCAGGACCATTCCCGCTCGCCACGTCCACAGGTCTGCTGCAATTCCGGAGCATCGACGCCGACCAGACGAAAACGTTCGTCACTGCGGGAGAGCGTATCACCATCCACGGCGTAAAAACGGCCTGAAAAACGCTCCTGGCCTAGACCATCCAGCTTCGCGGCGATCAATGTGCCCATCACAAGGATAAGCGCGGCGATGATGCCGTCCTTCAATCGGAAGGCTCTGCCTGACTTTTGTCGCATGTAACAACAAATCCTTGTTATAGATGGCAAACAAATCCTTTCACATCAGCATCTTCTTAAGATTTTGCCACTAGGCTGCAAGTCTTTAGATGAAATGCGTTGTGTCATGAGTAAGAACGCCAGCACCACTGCCGACAAGAATATCGTCGACCGGTCCCGGACGCGACGCAACAAGGCTGTGTTCGATACGGTCAAATCGACCCGTGAGCGACTTCAGTATGGCCCGATCAGCGTCAATGCATTCGAGCGCGACATGCTCCAGATGCACATTGCAGAAACACTGCAAAGCGCCACGATCATGCCGCTGTTCATCGTGCTCGCCACCGGCGTTGGCATTTACATCAGCCGAGATCCGCAAATCCTGGGCTGGTCGCTTCTGGCGCTGACGATCCACGCAATTTCTTTGCTGTTTGCCCGTCGTGCATCGCGACAGGAACTCACGCCCGCAAATCTGGCAGGCTGGAACAACATCTTCCTGGGCACGCAGATCGTAATAGGACTGGTCTGGGTTCTGTTTGCCATTCAGAAGATAGAGCCGGGCGACGCATCGCTCATCATGTTCTACAAAGGCGCTACGCTGCTGATTGCGCTTTCCATCACCGCATCGTCGAACGTTTTGTTGCGGCGTGCGACGCTGATGACCTTTCTGCCTGTCCTGGTCGCCCTCGGCGTAACGGCGGTGTTTTCACGCAACCCGTTGGATATCGGTCTGGCCTTGATGTTCTCGCTGGCCATGCTGTTCTGCAACCATGTGACCAAACGCCTCTATCAATCCAGCATCAAGCTCCTGTCCTTCCAATCAGAAAAGGACGATCTGATTGCCGAACTGGAAGTCGCCAAGTCCATGTCAGACGAGGCGCGCAGACGGGCGGAAGAAGCCAATATGGCCAAATCCCGCTTTCTGGCGTCAATGTCGCACGAACTTCGGACACCGCTGAACGCTATCCTGGGCTTTTCCGAAGTCATGGCGTCGGAGGTTCTGGGGCCGCTCAACAATCCGCTCTACAAGGAATATTCCGGCGACATTCATCGCTCCGGCCAGCATCTTCTCGATCTCATCAACGAGATTCTGGATCTTTCGCGCATTGAAGCAGGCCGCTACGACCTCCATGAAGAAGCAATAGCGCTTCTTGAAATCGCAGAAGATTGCGTCGGCATGATCCAATTGCGCGCGCGCGCCAAGAATATCCGCATTTCGCAGCAATTCGAGACCAGCCTTCCGCAGGTTTGGGCAGATGAAAAATCCATCCGCCAGGTTGTCCTTAACCTGCTGTCCAACGCAGTGAAGTTCACCCCCCAGGGCGGCGAGATCACCATCAAGGCGGGCTGGACCGCAGGCGGTGGACAATATGTGTCCATCAAGGACAATGGCCCCGGCATTCCCGAGGAAGAAATCCCGATCGTTCTATCCGCCTTCGGTCAGGGCTCAATTGCGATAAAGAGTGCGGAACAGGGCACCGGCCTGGGTCTGCCAATCGTTCAGGCAATTCTGGCCAAGCATGATGGTCAGTTCGTTTTGAAGTCGAGACTGCGTGAAGGCACGGAAGTCATCGCCATTCTGCCCGCAAAGCGCGTTCTGCAAAGCATTCCCGCAGTCGAGGATGTTACACTCGTACAGCCGCGCAAACGCTCATTTGCTTAAAGCGTTACGGGCGCTTACAGCGTTACGGGTGAAAAGAACAACGTGCTGACAAGCGAGAACAGCACGAAGCCGCCATTGGCGAGCAGCAGACAGAAAACCGCGAACGAGCCCAAATCCTTTGCGTTGCGAGCGACGGAAGAAAACTCCGGCGAAACACGGTCTACGATTTCTTCTATCGCAGTATTCAGCGCCTCGACGGAAAACAGCAGAAGCATCAGCACCGAAAAGATCAGATAATGCGCCAATGGCGCTCCGATCACGCCCAGCAGTACCAGCCCGGCGCCGAGTGCCAGCACCTCGTGACGAAATGCGGCTTCCTTCCACAAACGCGCCAGCCCCTGCGCGGAGTAGCGCGCAGCAGCAAAGAGATGCCGAAAACCGGTTTCCTTGCGGAAAACCGGCTCTGGTGACGGCGTGAATGGAGCGTTATCCATGGCTGGCTCAGTTATTTCGGCGAGTATCGACACCCGCCATTTCAAATGTCGCCATGCCAGAATGGCACGCGGCGGCAGATTTGACGATAGCTGCGGCGAGCGCGGCACCTGTGCCTTCGCCAAGTCGCATGCCCAAGGCCAGCAGCGGGGTCTTGCCAAGCTTTTCGACTGCGGCCAGATGGCCAGGCTCGCCGGAAACATGGCCGATGAGGCAGTGGTCGAGCGCAGCCGGGTTCGCAGCCTTCAGCAAAGCCGCCGCAGCGGTGGCAACATAACCATCGATCAGGACCGGAATTTTTTCAACGCGTGCAGCAAGAATGGCCCCTGCCATAGCCGCGATCTCACGACCACCAAGACGCCGCATGATTTCCAGCGGGTCGGAAAGGTGGTCCTTGTGGAATTCCACAGCCGCCTTCACCGCTGCAATCTTTCGGGCCATAACCTCGCCTTCAGAGCCCGTGCCCGGGCCGGTCCACTGCTCGGCGCTGCCGCCATACAGAGCAAGATTGATCGCAGCCGCAATCGTGGTGTTGCCGATGCCCATTTCGCCGATGCAAAGAAGGTCTGTGCCGCCCGCAATCGCTTCCATGCCGAACGCCATGGTGGCTGCACAATCACGCTCGGAAAGGGCCGGCTCGCAGGTGATGTCGCCGGTTGGATAGTCAAGCGCGAGATCGAAGATCTTCAGGCCAAGGTCATTTGCCACGCAGATCTGGTTGATCGCGGCGCCGCCAGCGGCAAAATTTTCCACCATCTGCTGCGTCACGGAAGACGGATAGGGCGTGACACCATGACGGGTCACGCCATGATTGCCAGCAAAGATCGCCACGAGCGGACGGTTGACTGCGGGTGCGCGCCCCGTCCAGGCCGCCAGCCACATGGCGATTTCCTCAAGACGTCCGAGCGATCCGGCAGGCTTTGTCAGTTGCGCATTGCGCTCCTTGGCAGCCACGAGAGCGTGCGTATCCGGTCCCGGCAGGTCTCGAAGCAGCGTACGAAAATCATCAAAGGGCAATCCGCTCATGCTCATGATATCGGTCTTTCTGGTCGCGCCGGACGCTTGTGTTTTCCAGCAAATCGGGGTTTGTTGCGCCTCTCATAATCGGGGACGCGAAGAGGAACAACCTCAAATACGACATGCGCCGCCTCAACTGTTGGAGATGCGATTGCGGGCCGGTGAATTTCTGAACGATGCGATGCGTTCCGTGAGCTTTCTCAGCCGCATTCCGGTGCATGATATCTTCTTTGAAGGACCGCAGCGAAGCATAGCAGAGACTGCCGGGGCATTTCCCTTGGCTGGTCTCTTCATCACCCTGCCAATTGCCATTCTCGCCTCCTGCCTTGCCTCGACCGGTGCCGATGCGCTCGTCATTTCCGTCATCGTGCTGGTGGTGGCGACCCTTGTGACCGGCGCCCTGCATGAAGACGGCCTTGCCGACACGGCAGATGGCTTCGGCGGCGGTCACGACAAGGCGAGAGCCCTCGCAATCATGAAGGACAGCCGCATCGGCACCTATGGTGCCATGGCCCTCATTTCGTCCTTTGTCATCAGAGCGGCGTGTCTGGCTGCCCTTGTCCGAGAGGCCTCGGCGCTTTCCGTGGCAGCGATTCTGCTGGCAACAGCCTGCGTGAGCCGCGCCTTGATGGTGTGGCACTGGCAATCTCTGCCGCCGGCAAAGGAGGCAGGCATTGCCGTTGCGGCAGGACAGCCCGGCAAGGCGGAGGCCAGGACCGCCCTCGCCTTCGGTTTCGCTGCCGCAATCCTGATTGCCCTGCCCTTTATCTCCCTCAAAGCTTGTTTAGCCGCTCTTGCCGCGTCAATTGCTGCGACTTACCTTTTCAGCCGGTTCTGCAGAAGTAAGATCGATGGTCATACCGGTGATACCATCGGCGCAACGCAGCAGATCACAGAGATCGTGATGCTGGCCTCACTTGCTCTCTTTGCCTGAAGGTCAGATATAGGTTTGATGGAAACGCCTTGTATAAATATCTGCTCGCTCGATCCCGTTGATGGGCTCTGTGACGGTTGCTACCGCACGATAGAGGAAATCATGGCCTGGTCAGGTTACAGCAGCCAGCAGCGCCGCCGGATCATGGACGACCTTCCTCAGCGATCCGCAGCGCGAGACACAATGAGTGGCGAGGAGACCGTTTGCGCATGAACAGGCTGACCTTCGTTTTTCTTTTGATGGGAATAGGCCTGGCCTTGCTCATCTTCAACCACGAAAGCGGCCAGACATTCGGCATCAACAACGATCAATTCGGAGAAGCGGTCTATCTGCTTCCCATCGCGGCCCTTCTCTCGGTCGGTATATTGGCAGGCAACCGTGGAGGCTTGGCTACAGTCATCCGCCAGCTTGCCATCTGGCTCGTCATCATCCTCGGCCTCGTCTCAGCCTATCTGTATCGCTATGATTTCCAACGTTTCGGTGAAACGCTTCTGGCGGGGCTCATACCGGGTCGTGCGGTCGTTGTCACGGCGCAGGACGGCACGCAGGAAGTCATTCTCAACAAGTCCGTGAGCGGGCATTTCCAGACCGATGCTCTGGTCAATGGAGCGCCAGTTCATATGCTTGTCGACACCGGCGCGAGTTCCGTCGTTCTCTCAAAAAGCGATGCCGAAGCCGTGGGCATCGACGTGGACAATCTGGCCTATACGGTTTCCGTCATGACAGCCAATGGCCGCACGTCCGTCGCGCCCGTTCGCCTGTCAGAAATTGCCATTGGTCCAATCGTCAGGCGCAACGTCTCAGCGCTGGTCGCGCAAGACGGACAGCTTGAGCAGAGTTTGCTGGGTATGACATTCCTGTCCACCCTCGGCTCGCTTCAGATGCAGACGGACAAGTTGACACTGCGCAATCAATAAAGACAGCGCCCCGTTGTAGACGTGCCAGCTTCAGGAAGTCGCTAGATCTCGTTGAATTGCTTGGCGCGAGGTCCCGACAAAATGACTTCCCAAGCGGCCTTGTGGTCGAATTTCTGACGCGCAAGAAATGTATAGCCCGTTTGATCCCACGGTTTGATCGTGCTTGTCAGGCTGTCGAGAACGAAATCCCCCCCGGACAGGCGAACCAATAGCACGGCGTGATTATTGCCGCCGCGATCCAGCACGACCGAGACGGCCATCTTGCTCGCTTGAAATCCGGCATCCAGCAGCGCCTTGGTTTTGGCCATTGCATAGTCTTCGCAATCGCCTCGCCCGCCTTCTGGCATCGACCAGTAATTGCTTCGACCATAAACGGCACTGTCTTCTGCCGGACGAATTGAGGAATTGACCTTGCGGTTAACCCGCGAGAGCAACTCCAACGCCTTGTCATCGCTCATGGTCGCGCCGCCTCTGGAGGAGCACAACCAGCTGTAACGCTGACAGGCCGATGAGAAGCCTTCTGGCGCCGAAATGGCGCGCGTTGCTTGAAGTTGCCCCGCAAATGCAGGCGCATTTAGGCTTGATGCGCCAATCAACGCGCAAGCCAGAACAGAAATCTTTTTGATCATGCCACGCCCTTCAATATTGCCTGAAATGACGGGGACTCCACAGGTGTCCCGCTCGCTTATGAAACTAGGCATTACACTGAAGGTGGACCAAACTACGCCAAAGCCGAAGCCGAGGCTGAAACCAACAACACCTTTGAACGCGCCTTGCGCCACCCAATTGCATGATTAGCCCAAAATTTCAAAATAAAATTAACGTAGCCCATTAAGACGCATTCGACACAGACGAACCGACGCACCGGCCCGCTTTCGGTTTGCCGACTCTGGAAAGACAGAAAAACGAGTAAATACTCCAAACAACCGATGTAAAATTCCAGAAATTAATAGCAAATACTGCTTACCTATTTCGTACTAGCCCATAATAGTGACAGTATATATGATATATTGCGGGTTATTTTTAAGTAACATAACCTTTTATCGTGACGTTTTTTGCGATCACTTTAGGAGGACTATCATGAGCAGTAAGATAACAACTGTGTTTTCGTGTATTGCAATCTTGCTGTCCAGCACTGCACTGGTGGGAGCGCAAACACGTGTGCAACGCTGTGACCGGGCCAAACCTGGCACCCTGGAATATGCTCTCTGCAAGCCAACAGCCACGATCCAGACCGTGACCGGCAGGCAGGGAGACAGCGACAGGAATGACAGAGGCTCACGGTCCGGCAGGAATGGCGGAAGCGGCACCTCGGGCAGCGGCGGTCAAAATCAGGGCGGGGGAAATAACGGCGGAGGCGGCAGCAGCGGCGGCGGTGGCGGCGATAACGGCGGCGGCGGCAATGGCGGCGGCGGCAATGGCGGCGGCG
>NZ_LMNZ01000020.1:551057-551166 GCF_001423445.1 Rhizobium sp. Leaf311
CGGTGGCGGCGGCGGCGGCGGCGGCGGTGGCAACGGCAATGGCGGCGGCAACGGCAATGGCGGTGGCAACGGCAATGGCGGTGGCAACGGCAATGGCGGTGGCAACGGC
>NZ_LMNZ01000021.1:0-178 GCF_001423445.1 Rhizobium sp. Leaf311
GCCTTCCCAGATGATCGCCGTGCGCTCGCCATGGGTCTTCAGATGCCGGTCGATGCAATTGTAGGAAACGTTGGTCAGGCCGTCCTCGAACCACCTGATCGGCACCTTGCCCTTGAACGACGTATTCTTGACCTTGGTGTAAGGCTTGAACCAGTCTATCCGCTTGCCGTGCTTGCCC